>NZ_BAABJQ010000001.1:0-590857 GCF_039543385.1 Rugosimonospora acidiphila | reverse complement strand
CACCAGGACCAGCAGGGTGGCCCGGCCGGTCAACGGGTGTGGCTGCGGCGCCCGGGTGCGCCAGGCGGCGCCGGCCGCGGCGGCCCGGCGCGCGCTGGCCGGCCGCGAGGCGGAGCGGCCGGGGTCGGCCGCCGCCGATCTGGCCGGCACGGCCCGCACCCGGTCGGTGGAGCCCAGCGGCGTGGCCCGGTTCGACGCGGTACGGCCGACACCCGTGCGGGGCGCCGCCCCGCGGGTGGATCGGGGGGTGCCGGCACCGCGGCCGGCCCCGCCGCGTCGGGACTGCCCGCCCCGACCCGGAGTGCGACGCGGCTGCGTCATGCCTGCCTCCCCCGATCTCAACGCCAAGCCCGCCGTTCAGCGGCTCGCGGCGCTGCTCGGATCCGCCGCCGAGCGCCGCCGGCCTCGACGGATCAGACCGTCCCGGTCCTCGCGGTGCCGGTTGGCCGGCACCCCGATCGGCCATGCCGCCCGGGATGCCGGCCGGCTCGCGCCGGCCGGCCACGATCAGTGCCAATGAACGCCGTGCCGGCCGGTGAATCACCGGCCGGCCACGGAATCACTGGTTACGGTACCTCGGGAACGCGCCGGCGCCGGCGTACCGCGCCGCGTCGCCCAGCTCCTCCTCGATGCGCAGCAGCTGGTTGTACTTGGCGACCCGCTCGGAGCGGGCCGGCGCGCCGGTCTTGATCTGGCCACTGCCCACCGCGACCGCGAGGTCGGCGATGGTGGTGTCCTCGGTCTCGCCGGAGCGGTGGCTCATCATGGTCCGGAATCCGGCCCGGTGCGCCAGCTCGACGGCGTCGAGCGTCTCGGTCAGCGAACCGATCTGGTTCACCTTCACCAGCACCGCGTTGGCGGCGCGCTCGGCGATGCCGCGGGCGATGCGGGTCGGGTTGGTCACGAAGAGGTCGTCGCCGACGATCTGGATCCGGTCACCGAGCTGCGCGGTCATCGCGGCCCAGCCGGCCCAGTCCTCCTCGGCCAGCGGGTCCTCGATGGACACGATCGGGTAGGACTCGACCAGCTTGGCGTAGTAGCTGATCATCTCGTCGGCCGACTTGGCCGAACCCTCGAAGGTGTAGGCGCCGTCGGAGAAGAATTCCGTGGCCGCGACGTCGAGCGCGAGCACGATGTCCTTGCCCAGCTCGTACCCCGCGATGCCGACCGCCTCGCCGATCAGGTCCAGGGCGGCGGCGTTGTGCGGCAGGCTGGGCGCGAAGCCGCCCTCGTCGCCCAGGCCGGTGGACAGGCCCTGCTTCTTCAGTACGCCCTTGAGTGCGTGGTACACCTCGGCACCGCTGCGCACTGCCTCCCGGAAGTCCGGCGCGCCGATCGGCGCGATCATGAACTCCTGGATGTCGACGTTCGAGTCGGCGTGCGCCCCGCCGTTGAGGATGTTCATCATCGGTACCGGCAGCAGGTGGGCGTTCGGGCCGCCCAGGTACCGGAACAGGCTCAGGCTGGACGAGTTGGCGCCGGCCTTCGCCACGGCCAGGGAGACGCCGAGGATGGCGTTGGCGCCCAGCTCGGACTTGTCGGGCGTGCCGTCCACATCAAGCATCTTCTGGTCGATCGCCCGCTGATCGGTCACGTCGTAGCCGACCAGCTCGGGGAAGATCTTCTCCTCGATGTTGTCGACCGCCTTCTGGACACCCTTGCCCAGGTACCGGTCCTTGTCCCCATCGCGCAGTTCGAGCGCCTCGAAGGCGCCGGTGGAGGCGCCGGACGGGACGGCGGCGCGGGCGATGGTACCGTCGTCGAGCCCGATCTCGACCTCAACGGTCGGGTTTCCCCGCGAGTCGAGAATCTCCCGGGCGACGATTGCCTCGATGGTGGCCACTCTGGCCTCGCTCTCCTCTTGTCGATCACCTAGGGCCCGCGACGGTGCGCGCCGAGGTCGGGCGGGCACGTGTGCCCGCTCTGCCGAGACTATCGAGCAGGATCGCGCACCAGAGCACCGCCTCCCGGGCCGGCGGCGAGTGGGATTATCAGGGATAATTCGGCCCGGATTAGCAATAGAGTTGCCGTTGGGCCAGATCAGCGGCGAGGCTTAGGCCATGCGTCTCGCGCCGCAATCGCTCCGCGCTCGACGTACCTTCGCCGCAGTCGCCTGCACGCTGGTCGCCGTCTCGACCGGGATGTCGATGACCGCCTGTGGCGCGGTCGGCGACGGGCAACAACTCAGCAGTCGGGCACAGCTGGTAGATGATCTCGCCAGCCGGATGTCCAGCGCCGGTTCGCTGACCTATACGGCCACCTACTCGCTGCCCCGCGGCGCCAGCGCGACGATCGCCCAGGCCCAGGATCCGGTGCGGGCGGCGTACACCTACCCGGCCGGCAAGCTGGTGCTCACCCCCGAGGAGACCGCCGACTGCCGCACCCAGTCCCGCTCCACCACCTGCACCCTGACCCCGCCGCCGTCGCCGCTGGGCGATCCCACCACCGCGTTGCTGTCGCAGATCGGCAGCCGGGGGCTGATCGCGCCGGCCATGGTGATCAGCCTGTTCGGCGCCGTCGCGCTGGACGACGACACGATGGTGACCCAGCACGACACGACGCTGTCCGGCGAGCACGCGACGTGCCTGGACGTGAGCAACCTGAGCAACGCGCCGTCGACCAGCTTCAGCGCGTGCATCACCACGGACGGGCTGCTCGGCAGCTTCGAGGGCACGGTCGCCGGCAACACGATCGACGTCACCCTCAGCCAGTACGAGAGCACGGTCGCCGCGGACGCGTTCGCGCTGCCGAGCGACGCCGCGACCATTGACAAGCGCCCGAGGCAGACGAAGTAGCACAAAGCAGACGGCCGCCATTCGGTCGCCGCCACCCGCGAACGGGCGGCTCAGGAGCGGTCCACGCTCAGCTGCGACAGGCCGCCGACCGCGTCCAACTCGTACCGGTCGGTTGCGGAGTTCCAGCCGTCCGCCGGGTACACGGTGTTCCCGGACACGCCGGAGTGCACCACCCCGTCGATGCTGGCCCGAGCCGCACCGCCGGTCACCCGCACCTGGACCGGAACGCCGGCCGGGGCGTGTACCGCGAACTCGCTCGCCCCGCCACCCTCCCGCACCGTGACCGTGCCGCTGGGTCGGGGAAGCCACAGCTCGACGCTGGACACGCCGCTGGCGAGGTCCACCCCGGAGATCGGGGCGCCACGCAGGTCGAGGCGGGCCTGGTCGGCGCCGCCGGCGAGCCGGAGCTGCCAGGTGACCCGGGAGCTGAGCAGCACCGTGACGGCCGCCGGCCCACCGCCTCCCGGTGCGCCGGACAGACCCACCAGTACCGAACCGTCCTGGTCGGTGGTCCTCGGTACCGCGCCGGAGCCGTCCGGGGTGGTGATCCGGTACAGCCGGTCGCCGAGGTCGCCGCCGCGTACCGTCACCAGCGTCACGCCCGATGCCAGGTCGAGTCGGGCCTCGTGCCGGCCGTCCAGCGGCGCGGACACCGTGTGGCCGCTTCCGGACGGGCCGCCCCGGTGGCGCACCACGACGGTCACCACGGCCAGCATGACCGCCGTGAGCAGCAGCGCCAGCAGGATCACCAGGCCGGTGTAGATCAGCCTGCGGTCGGGGTCGGCGGCGGGCGGCCCGGTGCGGACGGGCGTATCAACGGCCATGAGTGAGCCCGTACCCACTCGGGCCGCGCCGACAAACCCGTGCAGTTTGCCGGAGCCGCCGCGGGGGCACTCAGACATCGCGAAAACAACGCTGTCGACAGGCCGATGCGCGGGAGGTGTCCTTGATGGGCAGCCAGTGGGGTGGACGGACCCGGGAAGCGGAACGCGTCACCACGGAGGCGTTCCACGAGTTGGTCGCCGCGGTCGAGGCGGGCGGGCACGGCGCGAAATCGCTGGTCCACCGCGGCGTGGGCCTGGCCCACCGCGGCCTCGACCTGGCCGACGAGGCCGGCGACCGGCTCGGTACGGCGGGCGAACGGCTGGGTTCGGCGGGCGACCGGATCGGGTCGGCGATGAACGAAAGTCGGCGGCGAGCCGCCGCGGCGATGGACGCGCTCGCCGGGCGCCGGGCGCCGATCCAGTGGGAATGGATCGCCGCCGGCGCGGTGACCGGCCTGGTCGTCGGCTGGCTGGCCTCGCGGGTGACCCGCCGCGCGGCCGAGGAGGCGCTGGTCCTGGAGGACGTCGACTCCGTCGTCGCCGACGAGGAGCCCGGCCACCGGAGCAACGGCCACGGAAGAAACGCCCATGAGATCAATGGCCACGAGATCAACGCCCCCAAGAGCAAGGAACCCGAGAGCAGGGGCGTGGCCTGATCGAGACCGGCCCGGCCGGATCCCAGCGCGACCGCACTCACCGCGCCGGGATCGACCGGGCCGGCCGGGTCACAGACCCAGCAGCGTGCGCAGATGCCGCGGTGCCGGCGAGCCGTGGGCGAGCATCTGGTCGTGCCAGTCCCGCACCGAGGTACCGGTCGGCCGGGCCCGGGCGATCGCCGCGACCTCGGTGTACCCGACGAAGTAGGTCGACAGCTGGGTCGAGGTGAGTTGGGCCCGGCGCCACTTGCCGGCCGCCTCACCCTCCTCCTGGAAGGCGCGCTGCGTCATCATCGCCATCGCGTCGGCCTCGGTGAGCCCATCGCAGTGCACCAGCTGGTCGAGGATCGCGTTGAGCGCGCTGCGCAGCTGCATCTTGAGCTGCTGGAGCCGCAGCGGTGCGCCACCGAAGCCGTACTGCGCCATCAGCTCCTCGGTGTACACCGCCCAACCCTCCACGAACGGGCCGGACCGGCGCAGCGACCGCACCCTGGTGGAACCGCGGTACCGCCGGGAGTGCGCCAGCTGCAGGAAGTGGCCCGGCATCGCCTCGTGTACCGAGAGGTTGCGGACCATGTGGTCGTTGTACTCCCGGTAGAACGACGTGATCCGCTCCGGCGACCAGTCGGTGGGCGTGGGCGAGATGCAGAAGAACGTGGGAACGTCGGCCGTCTCCAGCGCGCCGGGCGGGTCGCAGTAGGCCACCGCGATGCCCCGGGCGAACTCGGGCATCTCCTGGATCACGCACGGATCGTCCACCAGCGACACCAGTTCGTGCGCGCGGACGAACTCCGTCGTCTCGTCCAGGCTATGCCGGGCCAGATCCACGATGGACGTGTTGTCCGGGCGCTGTTCGGCGAGCCGGTCGAGAGCCGCGCGCGCGGTCTCATCGGTGGCCGGGCCGCCGATCAGTTCGGCCGCCGCCTCGCGCAGCGCCGCGCCCATCGTCTCCATGGTGGCCTGCGCCCGGGACAGCACCTCGGCCGCGCTCAACTCGGTGTCCAGGGTGTGCCACAGCCGGGCCTCCCACAGCCGTCGCCCCAGCCGGGGGTCGCGGCCGGGCCCGCCGTCGGCGAGCCGGTCGCGCAGCCAGCCGCCGAACTCCTCCAGCGCGGCGCTGGCCAGCGCGGCGGCCGGCTCCACCCGACCGGCCAGCGCCGGCGTCTCGGCCAGCAGCCGGGGCACCTCGTCGGCGATCAGCGCCCCGGTGCCGGCGAACTGCCCGACCGCCGTCTCCAGGTGGACGCGCGGGCAGTCGGTCAGCACGTCCCGCGCCGTGGCGAGCGCGTCGGGGATGGCCGCCATCCGTAGCGCCAGGCTCTCCAGGCGCTGCTCGACCGGCGCGTACGGCCGGGAGATCAGCTCGTGCAGCATGGCGCCGGGGTTGTGCGCCAACGGGTTCCACTCGGACTCGCGCACCTCGGTGCGCTCGAACAGCAGCCGGTCCACGAAGGACATCAGGATCTCGTGGTCCACCCGCTCCTGCGGATCGAGCGTGTCATCGTCCACTTGGGACAGAGCGGCGGAGGCATCGCGCAACATCGCCACGTCCCGGGCGACGGCCTCGGTGGACAGGTCCGGCAGCCGGCCGTCGAACCGGTGGTCTCCGGCGTCGGACGCCAGGTCGGGGTTGGCCTCCAGGATGGCCTCGACCACCCGCTCGGCCATGGGTACAAAATCGTCGGACACCCCAGCAACCTACCGGAGCAGCCGCCCGATCGCAGCGACCGCTGCCCGCAACCGGTCGGGCGGCATGGCCCCGTACCCGATCACCAGACCGGGCGGCCCAGCCGCGCCGACCCGCGTGGTGGACAGGGCCAGCGCCCCGATGCCCCGCGCACCGGCCCGCCCGGCCAGGGCGACGTCATCGACCCCGGGCGGCAGGGTGACCAGCAGGTGCATGCCCGCCGCGACCCCGGTGACGGTGGCCGCCGGCAGGTGCTCGGCCACCGCGGCGACCGCCACGTCTCGGCGGCCCCGGTACAAGCGGCGAACGGTGCGCAGGTGCCGGTCGTACCCGCCGGAGGCGAGCAGCTGCGCGAGGGCGAGCTGCTCGAGTACGGGTCCACCGTTGTCCGCCGCCGATTTGGCCACGGCCAGCTCCGCCATCAGCCCGGCCGGCCCGGCCAGCCAGCCCAACCGCAGCGCCGGGGCCAGCGCCTTGCTCACCGAGCCGACCAGCGCCACCGCCTGCGGCGCCATGCCCTGCAGGCAGCCGACCGGATCGCGGTCGTAACGGAATTCGGCGTCGTAGTCGTCCTCGACGATCAACCCGCCGGTACGGACGGCCCAGGCGATGAGCGCGGTACGCCGCGCCGGCGACAGCACCACCCCGGTCGGGAACTGATGCGCCGGCGTGACCAGCACGGCGGGCAGCCGGCCCCGGGACAGCGCGGCGACGTCCAGCCCGTCCGCGTCGACCGGCACCGGTACCGGGCGCAGGCCGGCCGCGATCAGGTGCTCACGGATGGCCGGGCTGCCCGGATCCTCCACCCCGATCCGGTCCGCCCCCCGGGCCCGGAGTACCGCCGCCAGTAGCGCCAGGGCCTGGGCCGCGCCGGAGGTGACCAGCAGTCCCTCCGCCTCCACCCGGGCCGCTCGTACCCGCCGTAGATAGCCGGCCAGCTCGGCGCGCAGGCGGGGAGCCCCGGCCGGGTCGCCGTAGTCGAGGTCGCTGTCCGCGGCCGTGCGCAGCGCCGCCTCGTACGCGCGGCGCCAGGCCTGTCGGGGAAACCGGGCGAGGTCCGGGATGCCGGGCCGAAGCGCGACGACCGGGGCCGGCCGCACCGGTCCGGGCGCCTCGGGCGGCACGGCACTGCCACTGCCACTGCCACTGCCACTGCCGACGAACGTGCCGGAGCCGTGCCGGGCGGTCAGCCGGCCCTCGGCCAGCAACTGCTCGTAGGCGCCGACCACCACCCCGCGCGACACGCCGAGTTCCCCGGCCAGATCGCGGCTCGCCGGCAGCCGGGTGCCCGCGGCCAGCCGGCCGTCGGCGATCGACTCCCGCAGCGCCACGGCGAGCTGCTCCCCGAGCGACCCGGCCCGGCGGTCGAGGGCGAACAAGTGGTCCCCTATCTAGGCGCGTCATTGGTCCTTCTCAGTAGACCATTCCACTCCGTACCGTCGCCAGCATGCGATCGACCGGTGCCGCCCTGTGCGCCACAGCGATGACCATTCTCGGCAGTTCCTTCCCCGTCACCGGGCAGCTGACCGGGTACCCGGCGCTACCGGCCCAGGCGGCCCGGTACCTGATCGCCGCGGCGCTGCTGTGGGCGCTGGTACCCCGAACGGGCGGCCGCGGACCGAACGGCCCCGACCTGCTACGGCTCGCCGGACTCGCGGCCACCGGGCTGGTCGCGTTCAACGTCTGTGTGGTCGAGACGCTCCGGCACGCCCAGCCGGCCGTGCTCGGCACCATGGTGGGCGGCGCCCCGCTGGTGCTGTCGGTCCTGGGCCCGGCGTTCTCCGGGCGCCGGCCGTCGACGCGCATCGTGGGCAGCTGCGCGATCGTGGTGGCCGGCATCGCCCTGGTGCAGGGCGGCGGGCACACGAGCGCGGCCGGGCTGTGGTGGGCGTTCGGCGCGCTCGCCGGTGAGGTGTTCTTCTCCCTGCTCGCCGCGCCGCTGCTGACCGGGCTGGGTCCGGTACGGGTGTCCGCGTGGGCCTGCTCCCTGGCCGTCCCGGAGTTGGTCATCGCGGCCACCGTGACCGGGGGTTGGCGGGGGCTGCGGGTACCGACGGTGACCGAGGCCGCAGCTCTGGCGTACCTCGGGGTGGTGCTCACCGTGGTGGCGTTCGTGTGCTGGTACGGCGGGCTACGCCGGCTGGGCGTGGAGCGGGCCGGCATGTTCGCCGGGCTGCTGCCGGTCGCCTCGCTGGCCGGTACCGCCCTGATCGACCGGGTGACGCCGGCGCCCGCCGCACTGCTCGGCACCCTGCTGGTCACCGCCGGTCTGGCCGCCGGATTGTCGAACTGGCGAGCGACACCGAGCCGCACCGTGCCGCAGACACGGACGATGACGCAGACGCAGACGCAGACGATGGTGCCGGAGGAATGCGCGACGCCGGTGGATCAGGCGGAGCGTTCGGCCGCGCGGACCCGCTCGGCGTAGGCGCTCACGGTCCGGCGCAGCGCCGCCTCCGCGTCCTCGGGGCTGTCGGCCACCAGGCGCAGCAGCTTGGCGCCCAACTCCTCGCCATCCCCGCCGTCTGGCGGGACCGCGAGCCCGGCCCGGTTCGCCCGCGACAGGACCTTCGCGGCCAGCGCCAGCGCCGGCTGGGACCAGGCGATGCCGTCCAGCACCGAGGCGCGGGCCTTCTCGGCCTTCTTGATCCGTTCCCACTGCTCGGTGATCTCTTCGAGGTCGCCGACCTGCTCCGCGCCGAACACGTGCGGGTTGCGCCGGATCAGCTTGTCGACCAGGTCACCGGCCACGTCATCGACGCTCCAGCCCTGCCCGTCGGGCACGTTCTCGGCGAGCCGGGCGTGCAGCACCACCTGCAGCAGCACGTCGCCCAACTCCTCGCGCAGCGCGTCGAGGTCGTCGGCCTCGATGGCGTCATACGCCTCGTACGCCTCCTCGAGCATGAACTTCGCCAGGCTGCGGTGCGTCTGAGCCAGCTTCCACGGGTCCCCGCCGGGCGAGGCCAGCCGGTCCATCACGGTCACCACGTCCAGCAGCCGGGCGCCGGGCGGGTCCCACGACCCGTACATCAGCTCCAGCTCGGCGAGGCCGGGCTCGCGGGCCAGCCGCAGCCCGAGGTCGCGAGCCAGCTCCTCGTCGCCGCCCGGCGCGGCCAGCCAGACCGCGTCGCCCGCGGCCAGCAGGTCCGTCACCCCGGTTTCGGTGATCGTCACAGGTACCCCGACGGCGCGCAGCGCGGCGGCCTGCGGGCCGTCCACCGCGGTGAACACCGGGGCCGAACGCACCGCGTCCCACGCGGCGGCAGTCAGCAACCCGGCCGGCAGCCGCGGCGAGGTCACCAGCAGGACGATCCGGCCGGGCATGGGGCCGCTACTGCTGCGGCGGCTGGTCGGCCGATGGCGTGGCGGTCGGCTTGGTGTCCACCACGGGCTGGCTGGCGCCCGGGCCCAGCGGCAGCAGCACGGAGTCGAACGAGCCGCTCTGGGTGCTCAGCCGCTCCACCGGGTACGCCAGCGGGCGGTACCGCGGGTTGACCGTGACCTTCGCCGGGCCCTCCGCCTTGACCAGCTCGTTGCGCGCGGCGAGGTCCTGCGGCAGCCCCTGCACCTGCTGGAGCTGGGGCTTGGCCTGGTCGAACGTGTTCGCCGGCAGGATCCCCGCGGTGACCGCCGCGTCGTACACCGAGCGCAGGTCGGAGTCGGTCGGCTGGTAGCCGGCGCCGACGGCCTGGCCGATCGCCTGGGTGCCGGCCAGCACGGTGGCCAGCGCGGAGGCGTACGCCGAGGTCGCCGGGACCTGATAGAACTGGGCGACCTGGGACTCGTCGACGGGCTGCGGCGTGATGCCCCGCTGGCTCAGCACCTGCTGGGTGAGCCGCTCGGCGACCAGCACCCCGACCACCTGGGTGCGCGACGGCACGCTCTCCTGAACGGGTTGCTGCTGCCCCTTGGTGGCCTGGTTGTCCCGATCGACGGCGCGCTGCGCGTCGTCGACCATGTGGTCAACCTGGGTCTCGGTGATCTTGGACCCGTCGACGTAAGCGGCGACGGTGGGGTCCGAGCGACAACCGGTCAGCGCGGCGAGTGCCAGCGCACCGGCGGCGGCTGCGGCGAACAGGCGGCGGCGAGGCATGGGGCACACTCTCTCACGCCGGCCGGCCCGCGCCGCCTCGGGGGCCAGCGACTTTGACCTCGCCGACCGTGAGCGGGCCGACCACCGGGGCCGCGCGGGGTGATCTTCGCAGGCCCGGCCGGGCCTTCCGGGGCACCGGCGGCCCGGCCCTCGGGGCCCACGCGTTCGGGCCCGGCCGCGCGGCCCGGACTTGGGCCGCACGGTCGGGGATCAGGCCCGGGCCTCGACCGGCTTCGGCGTGCCCAGCACCGTCGTGATCAGCTCGGCGCACCAGTCCAGCAGGCCGGTGTCCCGCAGCGGCTCGCCGCCCACCCGGCGGGTCGACGGCCGGGGCAGCGACACCTGGTCGGTGGCCGTCTTGTACACCGCCTCCGGGTAGAGCCGGCGCAGCCGCAGCTGCTTGGAGTCGGGCAGCGGCATCGGTGAGAACCGGATGTGCCGCCCCTGGAGGGACACATCCGTCAACCCGTGCGCCCGGGCCAGCAACCGGAACCGGGCCACCGCCACCAGGTTGGCCACCTGCTCGGGCGGGGTGCCGTACCGGTCCTGCATCTCGGTGACCGCCTCGGTCAGCGCCTCCTCCGACCGGGCGGAGGCCAGCTTCCGATACATCTCCAGGCGCAGCCGCTCCACCCCGATGTACTCGTGCGGCAGGTGCGCGTCGACCGGAAGGTCGACCTTGACATCGACCTCCTCCTCGTCCGGCTTCTCCCCCTTGAACTGGGACACGGCCTCGCCGACCATCCGCACGTACAGGTCGAAGCCGACGCCCTCGATGTGCCCGGACTGCTCGCCGCCGAGCAGGTTGCCGGCGCCCCGGATCTCCAGGTCCTTCATGGCCACGTACATGCCGGCGCCCAGCTCGGTGTGCTGGGCGATGGTGGCCAGCCGCTCGTGCGCCTGCTCGGTGAGCGGCTTCTCGCCCGGGTACAGGAAGTAGGCGTACGCCCGCTCCCGGCCGCGGCCGACCCGGCCCCGGATCTGGTGCAGCTGGGCCAGGCCGAGCAGGTCGGCCCGCTCCACGATGAGCGTGTTGGCGTTCGGGATGTCGATGCCGGACTCCACGATGGTGGTGCAGACCAGGACGTCGTACTCCTTTTCCCAGAAGCCGACCATCACCTTTTCCAGGGCGTCCTCGCCCATCTGGCCGTGCGCCACCGCGATCCGGGCCTCGGGGACCAGGTCGCGCAGCCGGCGAGCCGCCTTCTCGATGGACTCGACCCGGTTGTGCAGGTAGAACACCTGGCCGTCGCGCAGCAGCTCGCGATGGATGGCCGCGGCCACCTGCCTGTCGTCGTACGCCCCGACGAAGGTGAGCACCGGGTGGCGCTCCTCCGGCGGGGTGGCGATGGTCGACATCTCGCGGATGCCGGTGATGGCCATCTCCAGGGTTCGCGGGATCGGCGTGGCACTCATGGTCAGCACGTCGACGGCGGTGCGCAGCTGCTTGAGGAACTCCTTGTGCTCCACGCCGAAGCGCTGCTCCTCGTCGACCACCACCATGCCGAGCTGCTTGAACCTGGTGCTGTTCTGCAGCAGCCGGTGGGTACCGATGACGATGTCGGCGGTGCCCTCGGCCGCCATGGTCAGGGTCTGCTCCGCCTCCTTCGGTGTCTGGAACCGGGACAGCTGGCGGATCGTCACCGGGAACTGGTTCATCCGCTCGGCGAACGTGTTGTAGTGCTGCTGCACCAGCAGGGTCGTCGGCACCAGGACCGCCACCTGCTTGCCGTCCTGCACGGCCTTGAACGCCGCCCGTACCGCGATCTCGGTCTTCCCGTACCCGACGTCGCCACAGATCAGCCGGTCCATCGGTACCGGCTTCTCCATGTCCGTCTTGACCTCCTCGATGGCGGAGAGCTGGTCGGGCGTCTCCGTGTACGGGAAGGCGTCCTCCAGCTCCCGCTGCCAGGGGGTGTCCGGACCGTACGCGTACCCGCGTGAGTTCTGCCGGGCGGCGTAGAGCTGGATCAGCTGGGCCGCTATCTCCCGCACCGCCTTGCGGGCCCGCGCCTTGGACTTGGCCCAGTCCGACCCGCCCAGCTTGTGCACGGTCGGCGACTCCCCGCCGACGTACCGGGAGAGCTGGTCGAGCTGGTCGGTCGGCACGAACAACCGGTCACCGGGCTGGCCCCGCTTGGCGGCCGCGTACTCGATGACCAGGTACTCCCGCTCCGCACCGTTCACGGCGCGCTGCACCATCTCCAGGTACCGGCCGATGCCGTGCTGCTCGTGCACCACGTAGTCGCCGGGTCGCAGCTCCAGCGGGTCGATGGTGTTGCGCCGGCGGCTGGGCATCTTGCGCATGTCCCGGGTGGACGCGCCGCGCCCGCCCGAGATGTCGGTGCCGGTGACCACCGCGAGCCGGGACGCCTCGTCGACGAAGCCGAACTCCAGGCCGCCGGTGGTGACGATCACGGTGCCCGGCGCCGGTGGCTCGGCGATGTCGCCGGCCAGCGTGACCCCGAGGCCGGCATCGCGCAGCACCTCGACCGAGCGCTGGGCCGGGCCGGTGCCGGCGAACACCATGGCCACCCGCCAGCCCTCGCCGGACCAGCGCTTGAGGTCGTCCAGCACCCGCGCGGTGTCGCCGTGGTAGAGCGGCACCGGCTGGGCGGACAGGGCCAGCGCCCGGCCGAGGTCGGGTGTCACGGTGGTCTCGGGCAGCGGCTCCTCCCACGGCTGCGCCTCGACCGGCGCGGCCGCCTCCACCACCCCGAACGGCGAGATCGACCACCAGGGCTGCCCCAGCTCGGCGGCGGTGGCCCGGACCTCGGCCAGGGTGCGGAACGCCGCCGCGCCCAGGTCGATCGGAGCCTGCCCGCCGACCGCGGCGGCAGCCCAGCTGGCCTCCAGGAACTCGGCGCTGGTGCGGACCAGGTCGTGCGCCCGGGTGCGGATGCGCTCCGGGTCGCAGAGCACCACGACGGTCTGCACCGGCATCTCGTGCAGCAGCAGTTGCAGGTCGCCCGGTACCAGCACCGGAGACAACGACTCCATGCCCTCGACCGGAATACCCTCGGCCAGCTTGTCCAGGATCTCGGCCAGCGCCGGGTGCCGCTCCGAAAGCTGCGCGGCCCGCGCGCGGACCTCCGGCGTGAGCAGCAGTTCCCGGCACGGTGGCGCCCACAGCCGGTCGGCGGTCGCGAGGGTGCGCTGGTCGGCGACGGCGAAGGTGCGGATCTCCTCGATGTCGTCGCCCCAGAACTCCACCCGCAGCGGATGCTCTTCGGTGGGCGGGAACACGTCGAGGATCCCGCCGCGTACGGCGAACTCGCCCCGCTTCTCGACCAGGTCGACCCGGGCGTACGCGATGTCGCTCAGCCGCCGTACCACGTCTTCAAGATCCGCACTGCCGCCGGTGCGCAGCTCGACCGGCTCCAGGTCGCCGAGGCCACGCAACTGCGGCTGGAGCACGGACCGGACGGGCGCGACCACCACGCGTACCGGGCCCCGCTCGTCCGGGTGGGCCAGCCGGCGCAACGCCGCCAGCCGCCGCCCGACGGTGTCCGAGCGCGGCGAGAGCCGCTCGTGCGGCAGCGTCTCCCAGGCCGGGTAGACCACCACCTGGTCGGGGGGCAGCAGGCAGTCCAGCGCGTTGGCAAGATCATCGGCCTCCCGGGAGGTCGCGGTCACCGCCAGCACCGGCCGCCCCGCCCCGCCGGCGCGGGTATCGCCGGTGCCGTCGCCCGACTGCGCGGCCAGCGCGGCGACCACGAACGGGCGCAGCGCGGCGGGCGCGGTCAGGTCCAGCTGGTCGGCGGCGGCCGCGTGGGCGGCGTCCGGACCGGCGGAGTTCCGAGCGAGATCGCGAGCGGTCCGCAGGGCGGGATCCGCGAGAGCGGATTCAAGGAGGCCGTGAAGCTTCATCAATGTCACTTTCCGTAGTCAACGGGCACGCGACAAGCCCCCTCGCCCAGGCTGGACGGGGGGTAGACCACTCAAGACTACTCGCGGCGACGGCCCGATCGGCCAGTGACCGCAGCTAGCTGTGATCATGGGGTACCCCGGCCCGGGGGGCGGCGCCCCCTAACCCGCCCGGCGATGGGCACCAGCGTGACGAGCGCCTCGCTCCGAAGGCTCCGGCAACGGATAGCATGCCATTGCGGACAACGCGGTCCCACCGACGATGCCCTCTTCAAGGAGCCAACGTGGCCGATCGCACCGATCCTTCCGCCGCCCTACGGGCAGACATCCGTCGCCTGTCGACGCTGCTCGGGCACACCCTCGTCCGGCAGGAGGGTCAAGCGCTGCTTGACCTGGTCGAAGAGGTTCGGGCGCTCGTCCGCGCCGACGCCACCGAGGCCGCCACGCGCCTGGCCGCGGTCGACGTTGGCACCGGCACCAAGCTGGCGCGGGCTTTCTCCACCTACTTCCACCTGGCCAACGTCACCGAGCAGGTGCACCGGGCACGGGAGCTGCGCCAGATCCGGGCGGCCCGGGGCGGCTGGCTGGACCAGGCGGCCCGGTTGATCTCGGAGCGCGGGGTCCCGTCCGACGAGATCGCCTCCGCCGCCCGGCGGCTCGCGATCCGCCCGGTCTTCACCGCGCACCCGACCGAGGCCGCCCGCCGCTCGATCCTGTCCAAGCTGCGCGGGGTGGCCGACCAGCTGGACTCCGAGGCGGCCGCCGCCGCCCTGTTCGGCGCCGCGACCGTGGCCGGCAATGGCACCGCCGCCGGCAATGGCACCGCCGCCGCCGATGGCGGGGTGCGCCCCGCGGACCGGCGGCTGGCCGAGCTGATCGATCTGCTCTGGCAGACCGACGAGCTGCGGCTCAACCGGCCCGACCCGACCGACGAGGCCCGCAACGCGGTCTACTACCTGACCGACCTGTACGGCGACGCGGCTCCCCAGGTGCTCACCGACCTCACCGACACCCTGCGTGGCCTCGGCGTCGAGACCGCGCCGACCGCCCGCCCGCTGTCCTTCGGCACCTGGATCGGCGGCGACCGGGACGGCAACCCCTACGTGACCCCCACGGTCACCCGCGACGTCCTGCTCATCCAGCACGAGCACGGGATCCGGGCCGCCGAGTCGGTGATCGACAGCTTGATCAACGAGGTGTCGGTGTCCCGCCGGCTGCGCGGGGTGTCCCTGGACCTGTCCGCCAGCCTCGCCGCGGACCTGGAGAACCTGCCCGAACTGGCCGAGCGGTTCCGCCGAGTCAACGCCGAGGAGCCCTACCGGCTCAAGGCCCGGTGCATCAAGGTGAAGCTGGCCAACACCCGGGCCCGGCTGGCCGCGCAGGCCCCGCACGTGCCCGGACGGGACTACCTCGGCTCGACCGAGCTGGTCGCCGACCTGGAGCTGATGCGCGCCTCGCTGGCCCGCAACGCCGGGCAGCTGACCGCTACCGGGCGGCTGGCGGAGGTGATCCGGACCATCTCCGCGTTCGGGCTGCACCTGGCGACCATGGACGTGCGCGAGCACGCCGAGGCGCACCACGCGGTGCTGGCCCAGCTGTTCGAGCGGATCGGCGAGGTACGCAGCTACCACGCGCTGTCCCGGCAGGAGCGCACCGAGCTGCTCGCCCGCGAGCTGAGCGGCAAGCGCCCGCTGTCGGGCGTGGACACGCCGCTGACCGACGCCGCCCGCAAGACGTTCGACGTGTTCCGCACCATCCGCCAGGCGCAGGAGCGGTTCGGCCCGGAGGTCGTCGAGTCCTACATCATCTCGATGACGCTCGGGGTCGACGACGTGCTCGCCGCCGTGCTGCTGGCCCGGGAGGCCGGGCTCGTCGACGTGCACAGCGGGCTGGCCCGGGTCGGCTTCGTACCCCTGCTGGAGACCCCCGCCGAGCTGGACGCCGGCGGCGACCTGCTGGACGAGCTGCTGTCCCTGCCGGCCTATCGGGAGCTGGTACGCGCCCGGGGTGACCTGCAGGAGGTGATGCTCGGATACTCCGACTCCAACAAGGAGGCCGGCATCACCACCTCGCAGTGGTCCATCCACCGGGCCCAGCGGGCGCTGCGCGATGTGGCCGCCAAGCACGGCGTGCGGCTGCGGCTGTTCCACGGCCGGGGCGGCACCGTCGGGCGGGGCGGCGGCCCGACCCACGAGGCGATCCTCGCCCAGCCGTTCGGCACGCTGGACGGCGCCATCAAGGTGACCGAGCAGGGCGAGGTCATCTCCGACAAGTACACGCTGCCCGCGCTGGCCAGGGAGAACCTGGAGCTGACCGTCGCCGCGGTGCTGCAGGCGACCCTGCTGCACACCGCGCCGCGGCAGCCCGCCGAGGACCTGGCGACCTGGGACTCGACCATGGACGTGGTCTCCGCCGCGGCGTTCACCGCGTACCGGGGGCTGGTCGAGGACCCGAAGCTGCCCGCGTACTTCTGGGCCGCCACCCCGACCGAGCTGCTCGGCGCGCTGAACATCGGCTCGCGGCCCGCGAAGCGCCCGGACTCGGGTGCCGGCCTGGCCGGGCTGCGCGCGATCCCCTGGGTGTTCGGGTGGACCCAGTCCCGGCAGATCGTGCCGGGCTGGTTCGGCGTGGGCACCGGGCTGGCCGCCGCCCGCGAGGCGGGGCTCGGGCCGGTGCTGGTCGACATGTTCGGCCGGTGGCAGTTCTTCCAGACGTTCCTGTCCAACGTCGAGATGATGCTGACCAAGACCGACCTGAACATCGCCGCCCGGTACGTCGAGACGCTGGTGCCCGAGGAACTGCAACCGATCTTCGAGAAGATCCGCGAGGAGTACCGGCTCACGGTCGACGAGGTGCTGCGGATCACCGGCCAGCCGTCGCTCATGCAGAGCCAGCCGGTGCTCGAGCGGACCCTGGCGGTACGCGACACCTACCTCGAGCCCCTGCACCACCTTCAGGTGGCGCTGCTCGCCCAGTACCGGGCCGGGCGGGGCGCACCGGGCTCGGTACGACCGGCGACCGCCGACCCGACCCTGGAGCGGGCGTTGCTGACCACGGTCAACGGCATCGCGGCCGGCCTGCGGAACACCGGCTGAATTTTCGGTAAACGCGCCGCGCCGCCATCCCGTTCCGGGGTGGCGGCGCGTTCGTCGCTGCTCAGCGCGGGGGCGACAGGCCCCCGGGAGGTCAGAGGATGGCCGCGTCCAGTGCGATCTCGTCCAACGTCCCCTCGGGCTCCCCGTTCTCGATGTCGGCGAAAGTGCGGGTTTCGGGCTCGGTCGGCTCGATCGGCGCCGGCTGGTTCGCACCGTGGTCAACGGGGTAAACCCGCAGGTTGGTCATAAGCGTCTCCTCCTCGCCAGTGCCCCCTAGTACCCTCCGGTTTCCGGTTTGAACCGTGATGGTCGTCTCACCCGGAACTGAGGAACGCGGAATCCTTCGAGGGGTGGTGCTCTCGACCGCAGCCCGTCGTTTTGGAAGACTGTCTCGTCGGGTCGCTGAGGGGATGGTCATGAGCGGGTGGGTCTTGCCGGATGAGGTGCTGCGGGACGCGCCGACGTATGCGCCACGCAGTTATGAGCTGGCAGACCTTGAGCTGCTGCTCTCCGGCGGGTATGCGCCGCTGACGGGATTCCATACCCGGGCCGAGCTGTCGAGCATGGCCCGGCGTGGACGGATGCCCGACGGCACCCCCTGGCCGGTCCCGGTGACCCTGGAAGTACCGACCGTGCTGGTCCAGGCGATGGACACCGGAAACCCCCTGCAGCGGGTGCTGGTGCTCACCGACCCCGAGGGCGCCCCGGTCGCCGCGGTCGACGCCACCGACATCTGGCCGACCCGCGACGGGATGTCCGGGGTCGGCGGCTCGGTGCGCCGGATCGGCGACGGCGGGCACGGCCCGTTCCGCCGGCTGCGCCGCTCCCCCGACGAGGTCAGCGCGCTGCTGCCGCCGGGCCGGGTGCTCGGGGTCATCACCGATCGGCCCCTGCACCGGCCGCAGCTGGCGCAGATCGCGCACGCCGCGCGCACCCTCGCCGGCCACCTGCTGGTGCTCATCCCGGTGGCCACCGCGACGCCGGACGGCCTGCCGCCCGAGGCCCTGGTGCGCAGCGTGCTCGCCGCCCGCGACCGGATGCCACCGGCCACCCTGGTCGCCGTGCCGCTCGCCTCGCACGGCGACGAGATCCGTGACGCGCTGCTGAGAGCCCGGGTGGCCGCCGCCTACGGCGTGACCCACCTGCTGTCCACCGGCGAGACCATGATGTCCGGCGGCGGGCCGCGCGTGCTCATCCCGCGCGAACTGGCGTACGACAGCCGGGACGGCCAGTGGCGCGGCCGGGACGACATCCCGCCGCGGTTCCGGCGGCTCGCCCTGTCCGGCGAGGAGATCGACGATCTGCTCGACCGGGGCAGCCCGCTGCCCGAGTGGCACACCCCGCCCGCGGTCGCCCGCGAGCTGACCCGGGACCGGCCGCCGCGCCGGCATCGCGGCCTGGTCGTGTTCCTCACCGGGCTGTCCGGCTCGGGCAAGTCGACGATCGCCCGCGGGGTGGCCGACGCGCTGCTGGAGACCGGCGAGCGCACGGTCACGATGCTGGACGGCGACGTGGTCCGCCGGGAGCTGTCCGCCGGGCTGTCCTTCTCCAAGGCTGACCGGGACCTCAACGTCCGGCGCATCGGCTGGGTGGCCGCCGAGGTGGCCCGGCACGGCGGCATGGCGCTGTGCTGCCCGATCGCGCCGTACACGGCGGCCCGGGCAACGGCGCGGCAGATGGCCGAGGACGCCGGGGCCGGGTTCGTGCTCGTGCACGTCGCGACCCCGCTGTCGGTGTGCGAGACGCGCGACCGCAAGGGGCTGTATGCCAAGGCCAGGGCCGGCAAGCTGACCGGGATGACCGGGGTGGACGACCCGTACGAGGAGCCGACAGACGCCGATCTGGTGCTGGACACCACGGAGTTGACCGTGGAGGCGGCGGTGGACACCCTGCTGGCACACCTGGCCAAGGCGGGCTGGATCGAGCCGCGCCGCCGGCCGCGTACCTAGTCGGGGCGCGCACCTAGTCGGGGCGCACGTAGACGGGGCCGCGGCTGGTCGGGGCCGCGGCTAGGGCGCCCGCCGGTGGGCCGACGGGCCCGGTATCCCGAGCGGGCGCGGTCCCTAGCGGGTGCATCCCCTAGCGGGCGCATCCGATAGCGGCCGGGGGCGGGTCGCGCCGGTCAGAGGTCCTGGAGGATGCGCAGGGCACGGGAGACCTGGCGCATGGTCGCGGTGTCGGCGATCTCGACCCGGTCGACGAACCAGCGCTTCATCGGGGACGAGAGCCGGTCCGGCATGACCACGTACTGCCCGCACTCGACGGCGAGGGGCGAGTCGCGCAGCCGGTCCTTCTCCACCACCTCGGCGACCAGGACGACGGGGACGTCCGTGCCGTTGTACACATCGGAGCTGATGATCAGGCCGAGTCGCTCGCGGGCCCCCTGGATGAGCCAGATCTCGCCGCGCTGCACGCCGCTCCTATCGGTCGGGGTCGCTCGCCGGCGCCCGCCGACCCGGCACACCATAGATCTCCGCGTCGATCATCGCAATCTCCCGCTCGTCGGCGAGCGCGGCGGTTTCATCGTCCAGGCCCGCCCTGCGGATCGCGTCGGCGTGGGCGTTGAAAATCTCCCGGAGGCTGCGCTCGCGGGCGGCGCGATCTATCCAGGCGGACAGGGAAACGCCGTCGCGCTGGGCCCACTGGCGGGCCTCGGCGATCGTGTCGTCCGAGAAGGACAGAGTCACCTTCGCAGTCATACCGGAGATCCTACCAACGGCACTACCGAAGGTCATCCACGTCTGCGGTAACACATCCGACTGCCGCCCACCAGCCGCCAACCGCCCAGCCCGCTCGTTATAGGGACAGAACCAGACAGGGGGCGGCGTGGTACGCGTCATCTTCATCGGCGGCCTCGGCCGCAGCGGCACCACTCTGCTGGAGCGGGTGCTGGGCGAGCTACCGGGCGTCTGCGCGCTCGGCGAGGTGGTCCACCTGTGGCGGCGCGACCTGTGCGACGACGAGCGGTGCGGATGCGGGCGTCGGTTCTCCGGCTGCCGGTTCTGGAGCCGGGTCGGCGAACGGGCCTTCGGCGGGTGGCAGAACATCGACCCGGTACGGGTCATGGCGCTGCGCGACGCCGTCGAGCGCAGCCGGCACATCCCCCGCCTGGCGGGTCGCCGCCTCGCGGATCCGCACGGCGAACTGGTCGCCGAGTACGCCACCTACTACGCCCGGCTGTACCGGGGCGCGGCCCAGGTCAGCGGGGCCGGGGCGGTCGTCGACTCGTCGAAGCACGCCTCGCTGGCCTACTGCCTGCGCTGGTCGGACCAGATCGACCTACGGGTGGTGCACATGGTCCGGGACAGCCGCGGGGTGGCGTACTCCTGGGCCCGGACGCCGGACCGGCCGGCATCGGCGCCCGCCCGTCCCGACCGGTACCAGCCGGGACGGGCGGCGATGCTGTGGAACGCGCACAACGCCGCGTTCGGCCTGCTGCGACGGCGGGGCGTGCCGGTGCACCGGGTGCAGTACGAGCGACTGCTCGCCGACCCGGCCGCGACGGTGCGCCGGATCGCGGAGTTCGCCGAGCTCGGCGATCCCGGTCCGCTGGACTTCCTGGATCACGACGCGGTACGGCTGGGGCCGTGCCACAGCGCCGGTGGCAACCCGATGCGCTTCGCCACCGGTGAACTGCCACTGCTGCGGGACGAGGGGTGGCGGGCGTCCATACCGCCCCGGCAGCGCCGGCTGGTCGGTGCGCTGACCGCGCCCCTGCTCACCATGTACGGCTACGGGAGGCAATGAGATGAAGTGGCCCTCGGTCGGCGTGGTGGTACCCACGAGGGACCGCCCGGACCTCCTGCGCCGCGCGCTCGACGCGATCGACGCGCAGTGCTATCCCGGCGCGCTGCACGTCGTCGTGGTCTACGACCAGGTCGAGCCGGACGCCCGGCTCGACCGGGGCGGCGACCGCCCGGTGACGGTACGCGGGAACGAGCGGCGGGCCGGGCTGGCCGGGGCCCGGAACACCGGCATCCTCGCTCTGGACAGCGACCTGGTCGCGTTCTGCGACGACGAGGACGAGTGGCGCCCGGGCAAGCTGACCGCGCAGGTGGAGGCGATGGCCGCGGCGCCGCGAGCCGACCTGGCCAGCTGCGCGGTCGAGCTGACATCCCAGCATCACCGCAGCCCACAGCTGGTCGGGGCGACCCACATCGGGCTGGAACGGCTGCTCGGCTCGGCGATCGACGCGCTGCGCTCGTCCAGCTTCCTCGTCCGGCGTCCGTCGCTGGTCGGGCCGGACGGCTGCGGGCTGTTCGCCGAGGACGCACCGGGGCGCCGCAACGAGGACTGGGACCTGCTGCTGAGGGCGGCCCGCCGGGCACCGATCGAGCACGTGGACGAGCCGCTGGTACGGGTGCGGTGGTGGCCGCGGGGGCACTACGGGTACGAGTACGCGGACAGGATCTCGTCGCTGCGCTGGATGATGAGCCGGCACCCGGAGGTTCGCGGCTGTGCGCCCGGTGCGGCGAGGCGCCAGGCGCAACCGACCCGCTGGTCGCTGGTCAACGGCAACGGGGCGCCGGCCAGCCGGTACCACTGGGCGGCGCTGCGCAACGACGGGTCCGGTCCGCGTACGGCGCCGGTCGCGCCGCCCACCCACGCGGCGGCCGGCGCGACGACCCCGGCGACCCCGGGCCCGGCCGGCGGGGCCGGGCGGGCCCGGCGCGAGCTGCCCTAGCCTCAACCGTCGCGACCGGCGCGGCGGGCCCATCGTCGTGGGTCCATCGTCGCGGGTCCACGGTCGCGGCGGGCCGGCGGTCGCGGCCGGTGGCCGGGCCGCCGGGTCGAGCGAACCTCTGGTTTTGTCAGTGGGGACGGCTACCGTTGTGCCATGTCCCCGATCGACGAGCGCATTCCCACCGAGCACGTCGAGCCGACCGATGAGCGATTCACCGTCGCACCAGGCGTCGGGCTGCACCTGCGCCGGTGGCCCGGCCAGCGACGGCCCTTCCTGCTGGTGCACGGGTTGTCCTCCAACGCACGGCTGTGGGACGGGGTGGCCCGGATCCTGTCCGCGGCCGGCCACCCGGTGACCGCGGTCGACCTACGTTCGCACGGCGGGAGCGACGCGCCGCCGGACGGCTACGACACGGCCACGGCCGCCGAGGACCTTGCCGCACTGGGCATTCGAGGCGCCGTGGTGGCCGGCCAGTCCTGGGGCGGCAACGTGGTGGTCAGCTTCGCCGCGCGGCACCCGGAGCTGACCGCGGCGCTCGCCCTGGTCGACGGCGGCTGGCTGGCCCCGTCGGCGGAGTTTCCGTCGTGGGAGGCCTGCGAGTCGGCGCTGCGGCCACCCGAGATCGACGGGCTGCCCGCCTCCCGGCTCCGCGAATACCTTCGCGACTCGCACCCCGACTGGTCGGCCGAGGCGCTGGCCGCGACCGAGGCCAACCTCCGGGTCTGGCCGGACGGCTCGCTGAGCCGCAGGCTGTCCGTCGCCCGGCACATGAGCATCGTGCGCAGCATGTGGGACGACCCGCCGCAGCCCTACTACCCCGACATCACGGTGCCGGTGTTGCTGATCCCGGCCCTGCCCGGCAATCCGACGGAGGCGGCCGCACGGCGCTCGCGGGTGGAGGCGGCGGCCGGAGCGCTGCGCGACGCGCGTATCCGCGAATATCCGGCCGCCGACCACGACCTGCACGCCCAGCACCCGACCGAGCTGGCCGAGGACCTGCTCGGGCTGGCCGCCCAGGTCCTGCCGTAATGGTCCGGCTGCTGGTCATCATGGGCAGCGGGGAGACCGCGCCCACCATGGTCAAGCCGCACCGGGCCATCTTCGACCGGCTGGGCGGCGGACCGACCGCGCTGCTCGACACGCCATACGGGTTCCAGGAAAACGCGAGCGACATCTCCACCCGGGCCGTCGGGTACTTCGCCGCCAGCGTCGGCCGGCAGGTGGACGTGGTGTCCTGGCGCACGCCACCGCCACCGGGGCTGGAGCGGGAGCGTGCGCTGGCCGCCCTCGGCGACGCGGCCTGGATCTTCGCCGGGCCGGGCAGCCCGACCTACGCGCTGCGCCAATGGCGCGACTCGCCGATCCCCGACCTGCTCGCCCGCAGGCTGGCCGGCGGCGGGGTGGTCGTGTTCGCCAGCGCGGCGGCGCTGACCCTGGGCTCCCACACCGTGCCGGTCTACGAGATCTACAAGGCCGGTGTGGACCCGTCCTGGGTGCCGGGCCTGGACCTGGTGCGCGAGGCGACCGGGCTGCCCGCCGTGATCATCCCGCACTACGACAACGCCGAGGGCGGCCACCACGACACGAGGTTCTGCTACCTCGGCGAGCGCCGGCTGGCCGCGCTGGAGCGGGAACTGCCCGAGGAGTCCTTCATCCTCGGGGTCGACGAACACACCGCCGTGCTGCTGGACCTGGACTCCCGTACCGCATCGGTGGTGGGCAACGGGACGATGACCATTCGACGCGCCGGGCGCAGCGTGGTGCACCCCAGCGGCACGGTGCTGGAGTTCGACGAGCTGACGGTGGCCGGGGCGGACCCCATGGGAGCGTCGGAAGCGCCAGCGGCCGGGGGCACGGCTGCCGGAGGCACGGTGGCGGCGGGCACGGCAGCCAGAGACGCGGCAGCCAGAGAGGCGGCAGCCGGAGACGCGGGAAGCGGTGTCGAGGACGCGGCCGCCGGGAGCGGGGCCGCGGCGGACGGCGGCACCGCTGGGCGGACCGCCCCGCCAGCTGTGGGTCCGCCGGCCCCGTCGACCGGCTCGCTGCGCGCCGACGTGGACCGGCTCGACGCGCGGTTCGCGGAGGCGCTCGCGGCCCTGAACATCGACGCGTGCGTGGCCACGCTCCTGGACGCGGAGCAGTTGCTGGTCGACTGGTCGGCGGACACGCTCAGCTCGGACGAGGGCGATCATGCCCGCGGCGTCCTGCGCCGGATGGTGGTGCGCCTCGGCGAACTGGCCGCGGCCGGGTCGCGGAGCCTCGCACCGCTGGTCGAGGCGTTACTGGAGGTGCGAAGGCGGGCCCGTGACGGCCGCGATTTCGCCACCTCCGACCGGATCAGGGATCAACTGACGGCGGCCGGCGTCGAGGTCCGGGACACCGCGGACGGCATGCGCTGGGTGCTGCGCGAGCCCGTCGGGCCGGGCTGAAACAGTGCCGGACCGGCAACGCGCGAGGGCGAAGGCGCGCGGCCCAGGGAGGCGCAGCCCAGGGATGGAGCACGAGGGGCCCGGAGTCCCGGGCCCCCCGTTGGGAAGGGACGGACAGGCAATCTTCGCGGCTGGCACCGCGCTGACACCCTGTCCAACGACCGCGCCGGACCCGAGGTTTCGGCAGCCGGCGGAGATCGATCAAGTCCCGCGCGGCGTTCCCGAGGCACGGCGTTCCCGAGGCGCGGCCGGGCAGCCCCAACGGCCCCGAGTGCTGGAGCGCAGGCCCGGGCCGCCGGAACCGGCGGGTCATGCACGATTCGGCAAGGCGCCCGGACCGTCAAGCGCTGGGCCGCCAAACGCTGGGCCGTCAAACGCGAGCGGCCCGCCGGAAACCGGCGGGCCGCTCGCGAAACAGGCTCAGGCGGCGAGCTTGCGCGCCAGGTTGCTGTCCAGCGCGTTCATGAACTCGTCCGACGACAGCCAGGGCGCGTCCGGCGCGATCAGCAGCGCCAGGTCCTTGGTCATCTGGCCGCCCTGGACGGTGTCGATGCAGACCTGCTCGAGCTTGTTGGCGAAGTCGGTGACCGCCGGGGTGCCGTCCAGCGCGCCCCGGTGAGCCAGCCCACGGGTCCACGCGAAGATCGACGCAATCGGGTTGGTCGACGTCTTCTGCCCCTTCTGCCACTGCCGGTAGTGCCGGGTGACGGTGCCGTGCGCCGCCTCCGCCTCCACCGTCTTGCCGTCCGGGGTCATCAGCACGGAGGTCATCAGGCCCAGCGAGCCGAAGCCCTGCGCGATCGTGTCGGACTGCACGTCACCGTCGTAGTTCTTGGCGGCCCACACGAAGCCGCCCTCCCACTTCAGCGCCGCGGCCACCATGTCGTCGATGAGCCGGTGCTCGTAGGTGATGCCGGCCGCCTTGAACTCCTCGGCGAACTCGGCCTCGAACACCTCGGCGAACAGGTCCTTGAACCGGCCGTCGTACGCCTTGAGGATCGTGTTCTTCGTCGACAGGTAGACCGGGTACTTGCGGGCCAGGCCGTACCGGAAGGACGCGCGGGCGAAGTCCCGGATCGAGTCGTCGTAGTTGTACATGCCCATGACGACGCCGCCACCGGTGAAGTTGGCGACCTCCATCTCGACCGGGTCGTTCCCGTTCTGCGGCGTGTAGGTGATCGTCACCGTGCCCGGCCCGGGAACCACGAAGTCGGTGGCCTTGTACTGGTCGCCGTGCGCGTGGCGGCCGATGATGATCGGCTTGGTCCAGCCGGGTACGAGCCGGGGCACGTTGGACATGACGATCGGCTCGCGGAAGATCACGCCGCCGAGGATGTTGCGGATGGTGCCGTTCGGGGAGCGCCACATCTTCTTCAGCCCGAACTCGGCGACCCGCGCCTCGTCCGGCGTGATGGTGGCGCACTTGACGCCGACCCCGTGCCGCTTGATCGCGTTGGCGGCATCGATGGTGACCTGGTCGTCGGTCTGGTCGCGGTACTCGATGCCGAGGTCGTAATACTCCAGTTCGACATCCAGATAGGGCAGGATCAGCTGTTCGCGGATCTGCTTCCAGATGATCCGAGTCATCTCGTCGCCGTCGAGCTCGACGACGGGGTTGGTCACCTTGATCTTCGCCACCGCGGCACTCCCTCCGGAAACCGGCGCTGAAAACAGTACGAGCGTACTGCACCACGCCCCGGCGGTGTCCCGCCGGGGCGTGTGGCGGTTCACTCAGAGATTGGCGACGTCCGCCTGCTTGCCGCGGACGGCGTCGGCGGCCTCCTTGAGGGCGGCGGTCTCGTCGTCCGTCAGCGGAGTCTTGACGATCTTGCGCACGCCGGTCGCGCCCAGCTCGGCCTGGACGCCGAGGTACACGCCGGAGATGCCGTACTCGCCGTCCACCCAGGCACACACCGGCCAGACCTCACCGGAGTCCTGCACCACGGCCACCGCCATCTTCGCGGCCGCCGCCGACGGCGCGTAGTACGCCGAGCCGGTCTTGAGCAGGTTGTTCACCTCGGCCCCGCCGTTGCGGGTGCGGACCACCAGCTCCTCGATCTTCTCGGCCGGCATCACGGAGGACAGCGGCTTGCCGTCCACGGTGCACTGCGAGGGCACCGGGACCATGGTGTCGCCGTGCGAGCCGAGCGTCAGCGTCTTGACCGACTTGACCGGGACGCCCAGCTCCTCGGCCACGAAGTGGGTGAACCGGGCGGTGTCCAGCACGCCGGCCTGGCCCAGCACCCGGTTGTGCGGGAAGCCGGTGGCCAGCTGGGCGAGCGCGGTCATCTCGTCGAGCGGGTTGGACACGACGATGACCACCGCGTTCGGCGCGTACTTGGCCACGTTCTCGGCGACCGCACGCACGATCTTGGCGTTGACCTCGAGCAGGTCCATCCGGCTCATGCCCGGCTTCCGGGGGAAACCGGCGGTGACCACGACGACGTCCGAGCCCTCGATCGCCTCGTACCCCTCGCCGTTGGGCCCCGTGGTGGCACCGACGACCTTGGTCTCAAAGCCCTCGATGGGGCGGGACTGGTTGAGGTCCAGGGCGATGCCCGCCGGCCGGCCCTCGATGATGTCGGTCAGCACGACGGTGTCGAAGACGTCGTACTCGGCCAAGCGCTGCGCGGTAGTGGAGCCGTAGAACCCGGCTCCGACGACGGTGACCTTCTTGCCCATGGATCACGCTCTCCCATTGAGAAGATTGAGATGAGTCGCACCATAACTCGGTGCTGGCCGAATGACCCGTCCGGGGCTGGACGTGTGGCGCGCCCCACCGCGCCCCGCACACGCTTACAGTCAATGCGCACCTCAGACCGCGACCGCCCCGGACTCGCAGTGAGCGAGGCTGACCTTACGGAAGGTAGCCGCCCCGATGGGTTAAGCAGCGATCGGCGCCGATACATAGCGGCCCAAAACACCGTTGCCTCGGATCGGACGGGCGAACCCGGCCGTTTCAAGATAGGTGGCGGTCAATCAGGCGCTCACCGCATCAAACCGACATGTCCGCTACGTACCCAGTAGAGATGTTTATCAGGCACGGCTCAACCCTCGCAAGTGGCATTTGATCTTCCGTTACTGATTCGTGATGGAGACTCCATGAGAGTTCACCGGCTGGCCGCCTGGATCACCCTTCCGGTCGCGGTCACCCTGGCCGTCACCGCCTGCGACACCGGTGGCACATCCCGGACGGCTGACTCCGGCAACGGGATAGCGGTCACCATCGGCATCGCCGAGCCGGAGCACCTGGTCCCCACCGACACCGTCGAGAACAACGGCTTCCAGGTGATCAGCGCGTTGTACACCCCGCTGGTGCGCTTCGACAACACCGGCAAGCCCGTGCTCGACCAGGCCGCCGCGAAGTCGATTACCACCACCGACAACAAGGTGTGGACCGTGCACCTCAAGGACGGCTTCACGTTCCACAATGGACAGAAGGTCACCGCCGACAGCTACATCAAGGCCTGGAACTACGGCGCGTACGGCCCGAACGCCCAGATCGGCACCGACTTCTTCAACCGGATCCAGGGCTACGACGCCATGCAGCTGACCGGCGGCGGGGGCAAGCCGAAGGCCAGCCAGCTGTCCGGGTTGAAAAAGATCGACGACCTGACCATCCAGATCACGCTGTCCGCGCCGTTCCCGGAGTGGGAGAAGGTGCTCGGGTACAACGTCTTCTACCCGCTGCCCGACGCCGCGTTCGCCGCCGACGGGACGCTCGTCCAGGCCTTCGAGGACAACCCGGTCGGCGACGGCCCGTTCGAGATCAAGGGCTCCTGGAACCACAACCAGAGCATCGACGTGGCCGCGTACCCGAACTATCCGTTGACCAGGCCGAAGGTCGACGAGATCGATTTCAAGATCTACCAGGACCTGGACACCATGTACTCCGACCTGCAGGCCGGCGACCTCGATGTCTCGCCGCAGATCCCGTCGGACAAGCTGGCCAGCGCGCACAAAGACCTCGGCGACCGGCTCAAGGAGACCCCGTCGTCGGTCTTCAGCTACATCTCGGTGCCCACCTACGACAAGGCGTACCAGAACGTGAACGTACGCAAGGCGATCTCGATGGCGATCGACCGGCAACAGATCATCGACACGATCTTCCAGGGGTCGTACACGCCCGCCACGTCCTGGGTCTCACCGGTGGTGGAGGGCGCGCGGGACGACACCTGCGGCGACGCCTGCCGGTACGACCCGGCCAAGGCAAAGCAGATGTACACCGACGCGGACGGGCCACACCGGATCTCGCTGTTCTACAACGAGGACGGCGGGCACAAGGAATGGGTCGACGCGGTCTGCAACCAGCTGGACCAGAACCTCGGCGTGCAGTGCACCGGTGCGCCGGTGCTCCAGCTGACTGACCTGCGCCAGCAGGCCCGTGCGCACACGCTGGACGGCCCGCTGCGTGGTGCGTGGGCGTTCGACTACCCGTCGATCGAGGACTACCTGACCCCGATCTACCGGACCGGCGCGGCCTCGAACGACTCGCAGTACAGCAGCTCGGCGTTCGATCAGACGATGGATCAGGCCGACCGCGCGCCGGACGAGGCCACCGCGATCAAGGAGTACCAGCACGCGGAGGATCTCCTCGCCCAGGACATGCCGAGCATCCCCATGTGGTTCAAGCAGAACATCTACGGCTACTCGACGTCGATGAAGAACGTCGACATGGACCTGTACGCCAATGTCGACGTGATGACGCTCCAGCGCAAGTGACCTGAGCGCTCGGAGACATCGATGTTCCGTTTCATAGTGCGTCGCGTGCTACAGATGATCTTGGTGTTCGTCGCCACCACGTTCATCGTGTACGCCCTGATGTTCGCGGCCGCCAACGACCCGGTCCAGGCGCTGGTCGGCGACCGGCCGGTCAGCCCGCAGCTGCGCGCGGCACTGACCGCGCGCTACCACCTGGACGATCCGTTCATCGTGCAGTACCTGCGGTACCTGCGTGAGCTGCTGCACGGTGACCTCGGTACGCAGCTCAGCGGGCGGCCCGTCGCCGGGTTGCTGGCCCAGGCGTGGCCCTACACGCTGCGGCTGTCCGCCCTGGCGCTGCTGGTCATCGTCGTGTTCGGGATCGGTGCCGGCCTGGTGTCGGGGGTGCGCCGGGGCGGCGTCTTCGACCACGCCACCCTGATCCTCACGTTGGTGATCATCGGAATCCCGGCCTTCGTGCTGGGCTTCAACCTCCAGTACCTGTTCGGCGTGAAGTGGCGGGTGCTGCCGGTGACCGTCGGCCCCGACGCCGGGCTGACCGCGTACCTCCTGCCCGCGGTCATCCTGGGCTCGGTCGCGCTGGCCACCGCCGCGCGGCTCACCCGGACGGCGGTCGTGGAGAGCCTCCGCGCGGACTACGTGCGGACCGTGACCGCCATCGGCCTGCCCCGGCGCCGGGTGATCGGCGTGCACGTCCTGCGCAACTCGCTGATCCCGGTGGTCACGTTCCTGGGCGTGACGATCGGCGAGCTGATGGCGGGCTCGGTGGTGACCGAGCGCATCTTCAACATCCCGGGCGTCGGTTACCAGCTGTACCAGGGCATCCACCTGCAGGACGGCCCGACGGTGGCCGGCATCGTCAGCATCCTGGTGGTGGTCTACCTGGTCTGCAACCTGATCGTCGACCTGCTCTACGCGGCGCTGGACCCGAGGATCCGCGATGCGTGAGCCTGGCAGGGCGACCGTGGACGGCACGTCGGGCTTCACCGGCACGCCGGCGTCCGGCGGCACGGGCCCCGGCTGGGCACCCGACGACCATGATGTGGCGGGGCACCGCGGCGGGGATGGCGGGAGGCCCCGTGGGCTGGTCGGGAACGCCTGGCGCGACCTGCGGCACAGCCCGATCTTCTGGGTCGCCGGCACGCTCGTGGTGCTGTTCCTGCTGATGGCGGCCGCACCGCGGATCTTCACCTCGCTCAGCCCCACGGCCTGCCAGCTGTCCCGCTCGCAGAACCCGCCCAGCGCGCGGCACTGGTTCGGCACCGACCTGCAGGGCTGCGACGTCTACGCCCGCACGATCTACGGCGCCCGCGCGTCGATCCTGGTCGGTGTGCTGTCCACCCTGGTCACCGGGGTGCTGGCGCTGACCGTCGGGATGGCGGCGGGGTACTTCGGCGGCTGGATCGACGCCCTGCTGACCCGGATCGTCGACATCGTGCTGGGCATCCCGCTGCTGCTGGCGGCGATCGTGCTCAGCCGCTCGTTCGGCGCCCGCGAGCTCGGCGTGTGGCCCATCGTGGTGGTGCTCGGCTCGCTCGGCTGGACCACCGGTGCACGGGTGGTCCGCTCCTGCGTCATCGCCGCGAAGCGGCAGGACTACGTGCAGTCGGCCCGGATGCTCGGCGCCGGCCACTGGCGGATCATGCTGCGGCACATCCTGCCCAACACCATCGCGCCGTTCATAGTGGTGCTCACCATCGCGCTGGGCGTGTTCATCGCGACCGAGGCCACGCTGTCCTTCCTGGGCGTCGGCCTCCGGCCGCCGATCATCTCCTGGGGTGACGACATCTCCACCGCACAGGGCCGCTTCTACCAGGCGCCCTGGCCGCTGCTGTTCCCGTCCGGCTTCCTGGCGCTGACCGTGGTGGCGTTCAGCATGCTCGGCGAGGCGCTGCGCGAGGCGTTCGATCCGAGGCTGCGGTGACGCCCATCCTTGAGGTGCGCGACCTCTCCGTCGAGTTCCACACCCGGGACGGGGTCGCCAGGGCGGTCGACCGCGTCGGCCTGCGGCTGGAGCCCGGCGAGGTGCTGGCCGTACTCGGCGAGTCCGGCTCCGGCAAGTCGGTGACCGCGCAGGCCATCATGGGGGTGCTGCACACCCCGCCGGCCCGCGTCACCGGCGGCGAGATCCTCTACCAGGGGCGGGACCTGCTGCGCATGTCCGAGCCGCAGCGACGGCGGGTGCGCGGCCGGGAAATAGGCATGATCTTCCAGGACGCGCTGTCCGCGCTCGACCCGGTGTTCTCGGTGGGCTTCCAGCTCTCCGAGGCGCTGCGCCACGGATCCGGCATGTCCCGGTCCGCCGCCCGCGCCCGGACGGCGGAGCTGATGGATCTGGTACGGATCCCGGACGCCCGCCGGCGGCTGCGGGACTACCCGCACCAACTGTCCGGCGGCATGCGCCAGCGCGTCATGATCGCCCTAGCCCTGGCGCAGAACCCGAAGGTGCTCATCGCCGACGAGCCGACCACGGCGCTGGACGTGACGGTACGGGCGCAGATCATGGACCTGCTCGGGGACCTGCGCCGGAGCCTCGGCATGGCGATGATCCTGATAACCCACGACCTCGGCGTGGTGGCCGGCGTGGCCGACCGGATCGTCATCATGTACGCCGGCCGTACCGTCGAGCAGGCCGACGTGTACCAGCTCTACGAGGCGCCCGGGCATCCGTACACGAGGGGTCTGCTCGGGTCGGTGCCCCGGCTGGCCGCCCGGCGCGGGCCGCTGCCGGCCATCGAGGGTGCACCGCCCAGCCCCATGCGCATCCCCCGGGGCTGCGCGTTCCACCCGCGCTGCCCGCACGCCACCGAGGTGTGCCGCTCGACGCCCCCGCCGCGGGTACCGCTGGGCGCCGGACGCTACAGCGACTGCCACTACGCGGCACAGGTCGCGGGCGGGCTGATCTGAACCGGTGCCGGGCCGCACGCGGTGGCGGCCCGGCCCAGGATGCTCAGTGGTAGAAGTGGCGGGTGCCGGTGAGGTAGAGCGTCACGCCGGCCGCCTGCGCCGCCGCGATGACCTCGTCGTCGCGTACCGAGCCGCCCGGCTGCACCACCGCCGTGACCCCGGCCTCGAGCAGCACCTGCAGCCCGTCCGGGAACGGGAAGAACGCGTCCGACGCGGCCACCGAGCCGGCGGCCCGGTCCCCGGCGCGCGAGACCGCCAGCCGGGCCGCGTCCACCCGGTTGACCTGGCCCATGCCGACGCCCACCGAGGCGCCCTGGGCGGCGAGCAGGATCGCGTTCGACTTCACCGACCGGATCGCCCGCCAGGCGAACTCCAGGTCCCGCAGGGTCTCCGCGGACGCCGCCGTACCGGCCGCCAGGCGCCAGGTCGACGGCGCGTCGCCGGGGGCGTCGATCCGGTCGGCGGTCTGGGTCAGCACGCCGCCGGAGATCAGCCGCCACTCCACCGGTTCGGGAGTCCACTGTGGAGCGACGAGGATCCGTACGTTCTTCTTCGCGGCCAGGATGTCCACCGCTCCGTCCTCATAGGACGGTGCGACGACCACCTCGGTGAAGATCTCGGCGATCTGCTTGGCCAGCTCGACGGTGACTGCCTGGTTGACCGCGATGACCCCGCCGAAGGCGGACACCGGATCGCACGCGTGCGCCTTGCGGTGCGCCTCCGCCACGTCCGCGCCGATCGCGATGCCGCACGGGTTGGCGTGCTTGATGATGGCCACGCACGGCTCGGTGAAATCGTGCGCCGAACGCCACGCGGCATCCGCGTCGACGTAGTTGTTGTAGGACATCTCCTTGCCGTGCAGCTGCCGCGCCTGCGCCAGGCCCGCCGGGCGGGACGGGTCGAGGTAGAGGGCCGCCGCCTGGTGCGGGTTCTCGCCGTAGCGCAGCACGTTGCCCTTGCGCAGCGCGATCCCGGCCGCGTCCGGCCACCAGCCGGCGTCCTCACCGGTCTCCTGCACGGAGAGCCAGTTGGCGATCGCCACGTCGTACTCGGCGATGTCGGCGAACGCCCGGGCCGCCAGCGCCCGGCGCTGCGCCAGCGTGGTGCCACCGTCCGCGAGTGCCTTGACCACCAACGGGTACGCGTCGGTTGAGGTGACCACCGCGACGGTGGGGTGGTTCTTGGCGGCCGCCCGTACCATCGCCGGCCCGCCGATGTCGATCTTCTCGACGCAGGCGTCGAAGTCGGCGCCCGACGCGACCGTCTCGGTGAACGGGTACAGGTTGGAGACCAGCAGATCGAACGGCTCGATGCCCTGCTGGCTCAGCGCCTGGGCGTGCGCGTCGAGGCGGAGGTCGGCCAGCAGGCCGGCGTGCACCTTCGGGTGCAGGGTCTTGACCCGGCCGTCGAGCATCTCCGGGAACCCGGTCAGATCCTCCACCTTGGTGACCGGCAGCCCCAGCGAGGCGATCCGGGCGGCCGTCGTGCCGGTCGACACGATCTGCACCCCAGCCTCGTGGAGCGCCCGGGCCAACTCGTCCAGCCCGGACTTGTCCCAGACGCTGATCAGCGCGCGCCGGATCGGGCGTAGCTCGGTCATGGAATGGTGACCCTTCTCCCTGTGACGGTCCAGCCCTCCCGGACCAGTCGTCCTACCACGTCAACGAGCTGGCGCCGCTCGGCGACCTTGATCCGCTCGGTAAGGCTGTCCTCGGTGTCGTCGTCCTGTACCGGCACCGCCACCTGCGCGATGATCGGTCCGGTGTCCACGCCCGCGTCGACGAAGAACAGCGTCGCGCCGGCGATCTTGACGCCGTAGGCGAGCGCGTCGCGGGGGCCGTGGATGCCCGGAAACCCGGGCAGCAGGGCGTTGTGCGTGTTCACGTACCGGCCGGCGAACTCGGCGAGGAAGGCCGGCCCGACCAGCTTGAGGAAGCCGGCCGAGATGACCAGGTCGGGCTCGTACCGGGCGACCGAGGCGGCCACCGCCCGATCCCACTCCTCACGGGTCGGGTAGTCCGCGACCCGGTGCACGAAGGTCGGCACGTCCCGCTTAGCGGCCCGTACCAGCCCCTCGATGTTGTCCCGATCCGCCCCGACAGCGACGATCGCGGCTCCGTATCCGGGATCGGCAGCCGCGTCCAGCAGCGCCTGCAGGTTGGTACCGGATCCCGAGACCAGCACGACGAGCCGTGCGGTCACTCCGCCGCCTCGGCGGGAAGAAGTGCGTCGGCGGTCACTCCGCCACCTCCGCGGAAGAAAGCGCGTCGGCGGTCAGCACATGCCCTGTCACCGGGCGAACTCTACCTGGGCCGGCTCCACCGGCGTCCACCGGCCAATACCCTGGTCGCGGCGGCCGCGATCACCGCTCCGATGGCCACGACCAGGGCACCCACCAGTCCGACCCACCACCCGTCCGGGCCGGTGACCGCGAGCCGGCCGGAGCCCAGCGAGCCGCCCGACGCCCAGGCGGCCAGACCGAGCAGCACGCCGGCGGCCGGCCCGGCCCCGGCGGCCGCGCCCAGCAGCGAGGCCCACGACGGCGCGGGCGCACCCCGCTCCGCCGACCGGCGGATGCGCCGGGCCAGCAGCCAACCGGCCGCCATCCCGCCCGCCATCGGCACCCCCAGCAGCGGCGCGGCGAGTCCCGACACGGCGGTGCTGGGCAGCCCGGCGAGCACCGGGACGGCCGGCAGGGCGCCCAGGCTCACCCTGGCGGCGCTGACCACCGCGCCCGCGCCGACCATGAAGCCCGGGCCGATCAGGTAGGCGGACGACCAGATCGCGAGGTTGGGGGCGAAGACCAGGCAGAGCAGGGTCAGGCCGACCTGGCCGCCGACCCCGGTGTGGTACGCCGCGAACATGTCGCTCGCCTCGCCACCGGCTACCGCGATCGCGACGCCCGCGACGGCCGCGCCGGCCCCGAGCACCAACAGGGCCGCGACGGCACCGGTGCGCACCGCGTCCCGGACCGGCGACGGCAGACCGCTCCACCATCCGGCCGCCAGTCCGCTCTCGCCGACGGCACCGATCGCCGCCGCGATCGCGCCGAACCCGGCGAAGGTCAGTCCGGCCCGCAGCGGGGAGACGGCCAGTCCGCCGTCGTGCGCCGCGGCGGCCGCCACGGCGCCGAGCAGCCCGTACACGATCCCGACGCAGGCGGCGGCCACGAGGCCGTGCCGGACTGGGCCGCGCCTGCGGGCACCGATGGCCCGGGTGGTGTGCACGCCGGCCCGGACCAGGCGCCAGGCGGCCAGCACCGAGACGGCCAGCGGTACCAGGCCGAGGCGCCCGGCCTCGGTGTCCAGCGGTACCCCGTGCGCGAGCAGCCAGCCACCGGTACCGAACCGGAACACCACCGCCGCGGCGGCGCCGCCGCTGACCAGTACGACCAGCGCGACCACCGCGATCACGGCCAGATAGGAGACCGCAGCCGCCCAGACCGTGGTGACCGCGGCCGCCACCAGCACCGGTGCCCGGCGACGGCGGGCCGGCCGGCGCTGCCGTGGCACCGTGGGCCGACGCGCGCCGCCGGGGGCGGTTCCGGCCGCCGCACCCGCGCCGGCGCGGGTCTCGCCGGAGGCGGAGCGGGTGGTCCCGGCTGCGCTGGAGCGGTTAGCCCCGCCCGTGGTGGAGCGGGTGGTCGCGCCGGGCGTCGAGCGGGTTGCCGTGCCGGAGGCGGCGCGGGACGCGCCGTCGGGGTTCGAGCCGGCCGCCTCGCCGGAGGCGGAATCGGGCGCGGTACCGCGCCGGGTCCGCTCGGTGTCCGGACGAGCGGCCGGCCCCGGCGCCGTGGGGCGATCGTCGGGTCCGTCCGTGGTGGGGGTGCCTGCCATCGCCCCTGACTCTCTCAAACGTGAGACGGCCGGTCACGCGACCGGCCGTCACACGTTGCTTTTGCCTTGGAGAGCCCGCGGCCCGAGCCGCCCGGAGGATTGCGGTCCCACCGGGCGGATCGCCCGCTGACGACGAGGTCAGAGGGACTGAATGACCTCGCGCATGAGCCTGGCGGTCTCGCTCGGCGTCTTGCCGACCTTCACGCCGGCCGCCTCCAGCGCCACCTTCTTGGCGTCGGCGGTACCGGAGGAGCCGGAGATGATCGCGCCGGCGTGCCCCATCGTCTTCCCGGGGGGCGCGGTGAAGCCGGCGATGTAGCCGACCACCGGCTTGGTGACGTTGGCCTTGATGAACTCCGCGGCCCGCTCCTCGGCGTCGCCACCGATCTCACCGATCATCACAATCGCCGCGGTCTCCGGGTCGTCCTGGAACGCCGCGAGCGCGTCGATGTGGGTGGTGCCGATGACCGGGTCGCCGCCGATGCCCACGCAGGTGGAGAAGCCGATGTCCCGCAGCTCGTACATCATCTGGTAGGTCAGCGTGCCGGACTTGCTCACCAGGCCGATGCGGCCCGGGCCGGTGATGTCGGCCGGGATGATGCCCGCGTTCGACGCACCCGGCGAGGCGACGCCCGGGCAGTTCGGCCCGATGATCCGGGTCTTGTTGCCGTTCGCGACGTTGTACGCCCACGCGGCCGTCGCGTCGTGCACCGGGATGCCCTCGGTGATCACGACAGCGAGCGGGATCTGCGCGTCGATGGCCTCGATCATCGCGGCCTTGGCACCCGCCGGCGGTACGAAGATCACCGAAACGTCGGCGCCGGTCTCCTTCATCGCCTCGGCCACCCCGGCGAACACCGGCACCTGAATGCCGTCGAAGTCGACGGTGGTGCCGGCCTTGCGCGGGTTGGTGCCGCCGACGACGTTCGTCCCGGCCCGCAGCATGCGGCGGGTGTGCTTGGAGCCCTCGGACCCCGTCACCCCCTGAACGATGACCTTCGAATCCTTGGTCAGCCAGATCGCCATGTCATGCTCCTGCCGCGGCGAGTTCGGCGGCGCGCTGGGCGGCGCCGTCCATCGTGTCTACCCGTTCCACCAGCGGATTACCCGCGCTGTCCAGGATCCGCCGGCCCTCCTCGGCGTTGTTGCCGTCCAGGCGGACGACCAGCGGCTTGGTGACGGTCTCACCGCGCTCGCCGAGCAGCTTCAGCGCCTGAAGGATGCCGTTGGCGACCGCGTCGCAGGCGGTGATGCCGCCGAAGACGTTGACGAAGACGCTGCGCACCGCGGGGTCCGACAGGACGATCTCCAGGCCGTTGGCCATCACCTCGGCGCTCGCGCCACCGCCGATGTCGAGGAAGTTCGCCGGCCGTACCTTGCCGTGCGCCTCGCCCGCGTAGGCCACCACGTCCAGCGTGGACATGACCAGACCCGCGCCGTTACCGATGATGCCGACCTCGCCGTCCAGCTTGACGTAGTTGAGGTCGCGCTCCTTGGCCCGCTGCTCCAGCGGGTCCACCGAGGAGGCGTCCTCCAGCGCGTCGTGGTCCGGGTGACGGAAACCAGCGTTGCCATCGAAAGTGATCTTTGCGTCGAGCAGCAGCACCCGGCCGTCCGCGACCTTGGCGAGCGGGTTCACCTCGACCAGCGTGGCGTCCTCGGAAACGAAGGTCTGCCACAGCTTCTGTGCGATCTCGACGATCTGGTCGGCGACATCGGCCGGGAATCCGGCCCGCGTCACGATGTCACGCGCGGTCGCCTCATCCACGCCGACGTTCGCGTCGATCGGCTGCTGGACGACCTTTTCCGGAGCCTCGTGCGCCACCTGCTCGATTTCCATGCCGCCGGCGACGCTGGCGATACAGAGGAAGGTGCGGTTCGCCCGGTCCAACAGGTAAGAGAAGTAGTACTCCTCGACGATGTCGGCGGTATTGGTGACCATCACCTTGTGAACGGTGTGGCCCTTGATGTCCATGCCGAGGATGTCCCGGGCTCGGGCCTCGGCCTCGTCTACGCCCTCGGCGAGCTTGACACCGCCCGCCTTGCCCCGGCCGCCGACCTTGACCTGGGCCTTGACGACCACTCGCCCGCCCAGCCGGTCGGCGATGGCGCGGGCTTCCTCAGGGGTGGTGGCGACGCCGCCGTCCAGCACCGGCAGTGCATGCCGGGCGAACAGCTCGCGCCCCTGGTATTCGTACAGGTCCACGTTGCGCGTCCCGTTCCGATCGCGCCCGTCTTCCACTAAGCCGGGCCTACGGCCCGAAGCCTAACCGCCGCTTACGCGCATCAAGCGGGACGGGTACGCCGTGTGCCCTAGGGCACAAATAATTCGCACCGCCCGCGTAACCCGCCCAACGGGGCCTCGTTGAGAAGAATGTCGACGCCGGGAACGGGGTCGACACCAAAAACGGCCGATGCCCTGTCGGTCGAGGGGTGGCGGCGGGGCGTCGTGCATAGAGCGGCCGGACGTGTGAGGGGTGCGTCCGGCCGCTCCCTTTTCCATTTCTGGAAATATCGCACGGCGAAAGTCGCACTTCGCGTCCGGCGCCCGCCCGCCCGGCGGTCGCGTCAGGAGACCGGCGTCGCCACGTGCTCCCGCACCCAGTCCACAATGGACTGCGTGGTCGCGCCCGGTGTGAAGATCTTGGCCACGCCCATGCGCTCCAACTCCGGGATGTCCGCGTCGGGGATGATGCCTCCGCCGAACACGACGATGTCGGCGGCGTCCCGCTCGGCGAGCAGCTCGAAGACCCGCTTGAACAGGGTCATGTGCGCCCCGGACAGGATGGACAGGCCAACCGCGTCCGCGTCCTCCTGGATCGCCGTCTCCACTATCTGCTCCGGAGTCTGGTGCAGGCCCGTGTAGATGACCTCCATGCCGGCGTCGCGCAGCGCCCGCGCGACGACCTTCGCCCCCCGGTCGTGGCCGTCCAGCCCGGGCTTGGCGACCACCACCCGGATCCGAGAACTCATCGCGGCACCCACCCTTCCCATCAGCCGACCGGAACCCTGCCGGCCGCCCGGACCGGCCAGGGGCCGGCTCGAGCCACCGTTGCCGGGGCAGCGCCACCACAGTCCGCCGGAGCGACCTGAACGAACCCTAACCCGGGACAGACAGGTGCACTATCGGCACCCGAATTACTTTACCGTAAGTGTGCTACTGAACACTTATTGTGTTTCCGGGATAACGAACGTCACAGGCGAAGGTAACGAATTCCGCACATCCATACGACTTGGCGTCCGGCACTAGGGCCAAGTTGCGCGAGTGGCTTGTGTGGCTGGTAACAAATTCGCTACGGTGACCCCTGTTGTCGTCCGAGCGACATCTGGATGACGACGCGGAGCGCGATCACCGATCGGCCTCGACCGGAGATCCGAGCCGTGTAATGACACTGATTCGGAGGGTGTGCGTGTCTTCTCGGGAAGATCGCGGTCGCTATCGTGGCCACCGTCGAGCACCGACTCCACCCCGGGCGCGATACGCGGCGGTGGCGACGACGGCGCTCGTGGGTGCCGGAATGGTCGCGCTCGCCACGGCCTCGTCCATGCCGGACGTCAAGGCCGACCCGGCGGCACTGAACGCGACGAACATCTCCAGCTCCTCGGTCGGGATCAACGCGGCGAGCCGCCAGACCAACGCCGACCGGGTGAACAGGTCGGCCGACCGCTCGGGCGCTCTGGCCTCCGTAGACGAGTCGATCCCGAACCTGTGGATGCTCCCGATCAAGAACTACACCGTCGCGCCGTCGACGAGCGCCAAGTCGGGTGTTGACCTGACGGCGGCGGAGGGCACCTCCTTCTACGCGGCGCACGACGGCACGGTGAAGCTGGCCCGCTGGTGCGGCGGCTTCGGCTACTGCGTCGAGGTGGACGCGGGCAACGGCACCACGATCCTCTACGCGCACGCCTCGCAGCTGATGGTGCGCGAGGGTCAGACCGTGCACGCGGGCGACCAACTCGGCCTGACCGGCAACACGGGGTACTCGTTCGACCCCCACCTGCACTTCGAGATCCGTCAGAACGGCAAGATGATCGACGCTATCTCGTTCCTTACCGCGCAGGGCGTCGACATCCCGCAGCACAACGAGGCCATCGACGGCTGAGCCCGGCGCGGCCGACGGGTTCGGCCGCCCGAGCCGGCTCCGGCTCGCGCCCGACCGGCGGCCCAGGCCCAGGCCCAGGCGACGATCCAACCCCGGCCGACGGTCTCAAGCTCGTCCACCGTCGATCCGCCCGCACCTCAAGGTGCGGGCGGTTCCGATCGGTCAGATCTTCTCGATCGGCGCGTGTCGCAGCACGATCCACATTGTCTGGTCGCCGAAGTCGATCTGAGCCTGGGCCCGCGCGCCGGCACCCTCGACCGCCACCACCCGACCCAGCCCCCAGCGCTGATGGTTGACCCGGTCGCCCGGTGCCACGCTGGGCACGTCGGACTTTGCCAGCTCGCTCGCCGTGGACAGGCCCGCCGCCGACGGGATGCCCAGCCGCTCCGCCAGCCGGGCGGCCTTGGGCGTGTTACCGGCGAACCGGTCGCGGTTACCGGTGAACCCGGCCCGCCCGCCGACCCCGCCACCGCTGCCGGACCAGGACGTGTAGGAGGCCTCGGTGCGCTCCCAGCGCATCGCGTCCTCCGGCAGCTCCTCCAGGAACCGGGACGCCGGGTTGTACTGCGGCTGGCCCCACGCGGAGCGGGTCACTGCCCGCGACAGGTACAGCCGGTGCCTGGCCCGGGTGATCCCGACGTAGGCGAGCCGGCGCTCCTCCTCCAGTTCACGGTTGTTGCCCAGCGACCGCAGGTGCGGGAAGACCCCGTCCTCCAGACCGGTGAGGAACACCACCGGGAACTCCAGTCCCTTCGCGGTGTGCAGGGTCATGAGCGTCACCACGCCCTGGTGGTCGGGGTCCTCGGACGGGATCTCGTCGGCGTCGGCGACCAGGGAGACCTGCTCGAGGAAGCCCGCGAGGGTGGGCACGCCGGTGGCCGGGGCTTCGGCGGCCGGGGTCCCGGACGCGGCGATCGGCTCGGCGGCCGGAGTCCCGGACGCGGCGATCGGCTCGGCGGCCGGAGTTCCGGCCTCGGCGGCCTCCTCGGGCGTGGCGAGCGCGGCGGCCGTAGCCTCGGCCCGCTCCGTGTACTCCCGGGCCACGCTCACCAGTTCCTGCAGGTTTTCCACGCGCCCGGCGTCCTGCGGGTCGAGGCTGTCCTCCAGCTCGCTGAGGTAACCCGAGCGCTGCAGCAGCGCCTCGAGCACCTCCTCGGCGGACGCGGTCGCGGACAGCTCGCGCAGCCCGTCCATCAGGGCGAGGAAGTCGTTGATCCCGTTCACCGCCCGGGTGGAGATGCCCGGCGCCTCGACCGCCTTGCGCAGCGCCGCTCCGAACCCGATCCGGTCCCGCGCGGCCAGCGCCTCCACGCACGCCTCGGCCCGATCCCCGATCCCCCGGCGCGGCGTGTTCAGGATGCGCCGCAGGCTCACCGTGTCGTCCGGGTTGGCGATCGCCCGCAGGTAGGCCAGGGCGTCCCGGACCTCCTTGCGCTCGTAGAACCGGACCCCGCCGACCACCTTGTAGGGCAGGCCGACCCGGATGAAAACCTCCTCGAAGACCCGGGACTGCGCGTTCGTGCGGTAGAACACCGCCACGTCGCTCGGGCGGGCCAGGCCCTCGTCGCACAGCCGGTCGATCTCCCGGCCGACCCAGTCGGCCTCGGCGTGCTCGGTGTCGGCGACGTACCCGACGATCTGCTCGCCGGCGCCCTGCTCGCTCCACAGCCGCTTCGGCTTGCGCTCGGTGTTGCGGTCAATAACCGAGTTGGCGGCCGACAGGATGGTCTGGGTGGAGCGGTAATTCTGCTCCAGCAGGATCGTGCGGGCGTCCGGGTAGTCCCGCTCGAATTCCAGGATGTTGCGGATGGTGGCGCCGCGGAAGGCGTAGATCGACTGGTCCGCGTCGCCGACGACGCACAGCTCCCCGGTGTCGCCGACCAGCTCCTTCACGAGCATGTACTGCGCGTGGTTGGTGTCCTGGTACTCGTCGACCAGCACGTGGCGGAACCGGCGACGGTACTTCTCGGCCACTGCGGGGAACGCCTGGAGCAGGTGGACGGTCGTCATGATCAGATCATCGAAGTCCAGCGCGTGCGCCTCCGCCAGCCGGCGCTGGTAGAGCGTGTACGCCTCGGCCAGCGTGCGCTCGGCCGGCCCACTGGCCCGGGCCGCGTTGGTCTCGGGGTCGATCAGCTCGTTCTTCAGGTTGGACACCTGGGTGGCCAGCGATCGGGCCGGATAGCGCTTGGGGTCGAGGTCCAACTCGCGGGCGACCAGCTGCATGAGTCGCCGGGAGTCATCCGCGTCGTAGATCGAGAAGGTCGACTTGAGGTTGACGTGCTCGTGCTCCGCGCGCAGGATGCGCACGCACGCGGAGTGGAACGTCGACACCCACATCATCCGGGCCCGCCCGCCGACCAGCGCGGCGACCCGTTCCTTCATCTCGCCGGCCGCCTTGTTGGTGAAGGTGATGGCGATGATCTCGCCCGGATGCACCTCCCTGGCGGCCAGCAGGTATGCGATGCGGTGGGTCAGCACCCGGGTCTTGCCGGAGCCGGCACCGGCCACGATGAGCAGCGGCGAACCGGCGTGGACGACGGCCTCCCGCTGGGGCCCGTTGAGCCCTTCGAGAAGCTTGTCGGGATCGTTCCCGAGTCGTCTGCCGGAGCCGGGGGCGCCGGAATGGGAGTCGCTGGACTGAGAGCCACGGGGCTGGAAGCCGCTGGCTCCTCCGCGGTGCCCCTGGTGCTCGGCGGGCGACGGCGGGTTGGCGGGGGCGTCGAAGAGAGCATGCATCGCGCAACCGAGTCTATGCCGCACCCCCGACAGAACGCGGCTGCCCGGGCCGGCCCGGATCTCGGGACGCGGCCGGACTAGGGTTCCCCCCATGACACCGCACGGCGTTGGTACGGCGGTCATCATCACCTCGCTGCTCGCCGCCGCGTGGTGCCTGGTGACCACCTTGCGCAAACGCCCCATCGGCATCGGCGAACTGGTCGCCATGGGGGTCGCGCAGGCCCTGGTCATCACGCAGATCGTGATCTCGGTGGTCCACCTGGTGCAGGGCCAGCGACCGCACGAGCTGGCCACCTTCATCGGGTACCTGGTCGCGATCTTTGTGATCCTGCCCGTCGCCGGGGTGCTGGCCAAGATGGAGCCGACCCGCTGGGGCTCGCTCATCGCCACCGTCGGCGGCCTGGTGGTGGCTGTCCTGATCGTCCGGCTCAACCAGATCTGGACCGGCGTTGGCTGAGTTGAAGTCCGATCCCGGCCCGTTGGACCGGCCCGCCCGAGAAACCGGCGGGCCCGGCGGCCCCAGGCCCACGTACGCCGGCCCGGGGCGGGTGCTGGTCGCCGTGTACGGGCTGTTCGCGCTGGCGGCGACCGCCCGGGCGGGGGTACAGATCGCCACCAAGTTCCACGAGGCACCGCTGGCGTACGTGCTGTCCGCACTCGCCGGCGTGGTGTACATCCTGGCGACCGTGGCGCTGGCCCGCTCCGAGCGCCGTTTCGCGGTGCTCTGCTGCTCAATCGAGCTGGTCGGGGTGCTCGCGGTGGGTACCGCCAGCGTGGTCGACCACGCCGCCTTCCCGGATGCGACCGTCTGGTCGGGTTACGGCCAGGGATACGGGTACGTCCCGCTTGTCCTGCCGATTCTGGGACTGCTCTGGCTGCGCCGATCTTCGCGGACTTGACTCTTCCCGGCCGGGAGATGGCATACTCGGGATCGTGCATCAAGACGCGCGATTTTTTTACTACGGCACCGGGAGTCCGGCAGCCGTAGGTCGCGCCTGATCACATGACCTGCGAAACGCCCCGGGCTCTCGAGTCCGGGGCGTTTCGGCGTTCCGGGCGCGGCAGGCCGGCACAGAGGAGAATGAGGAGCAACCATGAGCGCGACTACTCTGGACGGCGCGATGTCTGAATCCACCGAGGGCGGCCCGGAGGCCGCACCGGAGAATCACATCGCGGACCTGCGTCATCGCATCGACGAGATTGATTCGGCCCTGATCGCCCTGTGGCAGGAGCGGGCGGCGATCTCCCAGGAGGTGGGCCGGACCCGGATCGCCTCCGGCGGCACCCGACTGGTCCTGTCCCGCGAGCGGGAGATCCTCGACCGGTTCCGGGACGCCCTCGGCGCCGACGGGACGCAGCTCGCCCTGCTGATCTTGCGGGCCGGGCGGGGACCGCTGTAGGGCCGACGGTAACGTTCGGGTTCGTGAGCTTCCCGCCATCGGTCAAACCCATCTCCGACGCCCAGCGGGTCCTGGTGGTCTCCGCCCACCCCGACGACGCCGACTTCGGTGCGGCCGGCACGGTGGCCCGCTGGGTCGAGCAGGGGCTGGAAGTCGTGTACCTGCTCGTCACCCGGGGCGACGCCGGCGGCTTCGACGAGACCCCGCGCGACCAGATGCCGCTGCTGCGGGAGGCGGAGCAACTGGCCGCTGCCAAGGCCGTGGGGGTCGAGCAGGTGGAGTTCCTCGATGGGTACTCGGACGGCAGGCTGGAGCCCACGATCGCGCTGCGCCGCGACATCACCCGAGTGATCCGCGCCGTCCGGCCCGACCGGATCCTGACCAACTCCCCGCTGCGGCGGTGGGACCGGATCGCGGGGCCGAGCCATCCGGATCACCTGGCGGTGGGCGAGGCCACCACCTGCGCCATCTATCCGGACTCCCGCAACCCGTTCGCCTTCCCCGAGCTGCTGGACGACGAGGGGCTGCAGCCCTGGGTGGTGCGCGAGGTGTGGTACCAGGGCGGACCGAGTCCCGACCTGTTCGTGGACGTGACCGCCACGTACCCGCAGAAGATCGCCGCCCTGCTCGCCCACGTCACCCAGACCTCGCACGAGGACGTCGAGAGCCGGGTGCGCGCGATGCTGGCCGCCAACGCGGCGGCGGCCGGCCTGCCCGACGGCCGCCTGGCCGAGGCGTTCACGGTCCTGTCGACGCAGTAGCCATACCTCGACCTAGTAGCTAAGCCTCGACGCGGATAGCCACATTTCGACGCGGTGGCTACACCAGGCGCCGGTCGGCCGCCCACCGGGACAGCTCATACCGGTTGGACATCTGCAGCTTGCGCAGCACATTGGACACGTGCGTCTCCACCGTCTTGATGGAGATGTAGAGCTCCTTGGCGATCTCCTTGTACGCGTACCCGCGTGCCAGCAGCCGCAGGACCTCCCGCTCCCGGTTGGTCAGCTGGTCCAACTCGGGATCGGCGACCGGGGCGTCCGGCCGCGCGGCGAACGCGTCCAGCACGAAGCCGGCGAGCCGGGGACTGAACACCGCGTCGCCGTCGGCGACCCGCCGGATCGCCGAGGCCAGATCCTCCGGCGAGATGGTCTTGGTGACGTAGCCTCGGGCGCCGGCCCGGATCAGCCCGATCACGTCCTCGGCGGCGTCGGAGACCGACAGCGCGAGGAATTTGATCTGCGGGTGGGTGCGCCGAACCAGGTCCAGCACCGCCCGGCCTCCGCCGTCGGGCATGTGCACGTCGAGCAGCACCACATCCGGGTTGGACGCGCCGATCGCGCTGACCGCCTGGCTCACCGTGCTCGCCTCGCCGATCACGTCGACGTACGCGCCCAGCTCGGCCCGTACCCCGGCCCGGAACATCGCGTGGTCGTCCACGAGGAAGACCCGCAGGCGCTCATCCCTTGCTGTGTCCATCCCTATCCTTCCGATCTGAGATCGGCATGAATAGCCTGACCTCGGTACCCTCGCCCGGCTGGCTGCGGATTTCCGCCCGGCCGCCATGCCGCTCCATCCGGCCGACGATCGATCCACGCACCCCGTGCCGGTCATCCTCCACCGTGGACGGATCGAAGCCCACCCCGCGGTCCCGTACGAAGACCGCTATCGACTCCTGCTCCACCTCGGCGTACAACGAAATGGTCTGCACCTTGGCGTGCTTGCCCGCGTTGACCATCGCCTCCCGGGCCGCCGCCACCAGGGCACCGACCCGGTCGTCCACGGCGTAGTCGCCGACCACCACCGACTCCACCGCTATCGCGTAGGTGTCCTCGACCTCCGCGACGGCCTCCTCCAGCGCGGCGGACATCACCTCGCAGGGCGCCGCCGCCGGCTTGTAGAGCCAATTGCGCAGGCTGCGTTCCTGGCCGCGGGCCAGCCGCAGCACCGTCTTGCCGTCGCCGGAGTTGCGCTGGATCAGGGCCAGCGTGTGCAGCACCTGGTCGTGCACCATGGCGGCCAGCTCGGCGCGCTCCTGCTCGCGGATGCGCCCCTCGCGCTCCGCGCGCAGCTGCGAGAACGTGCGCCACAGCAGCGGCGCGACGACCAGGGCCACCCCGGCCAGGGCGATGACCGTGAAGATCAGGCCATCGAGGATCGACCCGAGCCCGGACGAGGAGAAGACCCGGAACACGTACAGGGTGCCGAAGATCCCGGTGACGATGAGCAGGCCGCCGCCGATGAGCCGGACGAGGTAGCTGCGCCGGTCCCCCTCCTCGACCATCACGCCCAGCCACGGCGCCTGCGGCACCGCCTCCCGCCACTGCCGGCGCCGACCTGGCTCGGCCAGGTGCCAGATCAGCCCGGCACCAACCGCGATCATCGCTATCAGCCAGCCGAGCAGGCCGTTGGCCCCGCCGAAGAAACCGGACAGCTGGGACACCAGCACGATGCCCACACCCAGGGCCAGGAACGGCAGCACCAGCCGCCGGTCGCGCCCGGCCGGGCGGTCGCCGAGCGGGCCGGGCGCCGCCGGCAGGACCGCCCAGAACGCCGCGTACAGCAGGGCGCCGAGCCCGTTGATCGGCAGCAGCGCGATGAACGCGATGCGCACGGCGAGGGTGGGCAGCCCAAGATGGGTCGCGATGCCGGACGCCACGCCCGCGACCACCCGGTGACCGGGGTCACGGTACAGGCGACGGACGGTGACCAACTGCGTTCCCCTCGATTGACTGCTTCGATCGTCACACGAGGATGGGTGCGCTGGCCACGGGGAGGTCCCCTACCGCGTTTTCAGGGTCGGCTCAGGGTCTACGCCGGAGGTGTACCAGCCGGCGCGGGGTGAGGATCGAGACATGACGAATCAGGCTCCCCCGGACGAGCCGGCCCGGGACCACCCGCCCGCCGCTCCGGCCGAGGTGCCGACCGGCGACGAATCGACCATGGAACTGCCGACGGCCGACGACTCGGACGCCGCCGCGCCCGTCTGGGACGAGGCCGCGCCCGTCTGGGACGACGCCGTGTCGCCCGCGCACCCCGCCGTTCCGGGGCCTACCACCGACCTTCCGGAGCCCGCGGACCCGCAGCCCGCCGAGGCGGAGCCCGCGGACCCGCAACCCGCCGAGCCGGAGCCCGCGGACGAGCGGCCCGCCGAGCCGGAGCCCGCCGAGCCGGAGTTGAGCGCCTCGGAGCCCACGATTTGGGAGCCCACCGTTTGGGAGCCCACCGTCGCGGAGCCGGCCATCGACCTGGACCCGACGGTTCCGGTGGGCCCCGGTCCCCTCGTGGACTCCGCCGCGTTCCTGGGCTCCGACGCGCCCTCCGACCACGACGCGCCGGTCAGCGGCGCCGCGCCGCTGAAGGAGGACGTACTCTCCGACGGCCCCGCGCCGGTCGAGGACAACGTGCCCTCCGACGGCGATGTGCCGCTCAAGGACGACCTGCCACTCAAGGACGACCTGCCGCTCAAGGACGACCTGCCGCTCACGGACGATGCGCCGATCGAGGACGATGCGCCGATCGAGGACGACGTGCCGGCCGCCGGGCCGGCCGGGGCCGTCCCCCCGACGGGAGACTTCCCGCCGCCCGGCGGATTCCCGCCGCCCGGTGATTACCCAACCGGTGAGTTCCCACCGCCCGGGTTCCCGCCGCCCGGAGGCTTTCCGCCGCCCGGGTTCCCGCCGCCCGGAGGCTTTCCGCCCCCTCCGCCCGGCACCGCCGGCTGGGCGGCCAACCGGTTCGGGCTCGTCCGCCCCGCCCAGGGGCGCATGATCGCCGGCGTGTGCGCCGCCATCGGCCGCGCCACCAACACCGATCCGGTGCTGTGGCGGGTGCTGTTCGCCGTACTGACCCTGGCCGGCGGGGTCGGCGTGCTCGCGTACCTGCTGGGCTGGCTGCTGATCCCGGCCGAGGGTGACACCGGCTCACCGGTCGAGGCCCTGCTCGGCCGGGGCCGGTCGAGCACCTCGCCGATAGTGGTGATCATCTGCGGCGTGATCGCCGCGTTCGCCCTCGGCTCGGTGGTCTACCACGGCCTGCGCTCGGCCGTCGTGTTGCTGGCGCTGATCATCGGCGCGATCATCCTGCTGAACCGGGGCGGACAGCGGTGGAACGGCGCCCCGCCGCCCGCCGACGGGACCTCGCCGGGGTACCCGGGCGGGTCGGCGCCCTCGGACGTACCGCCATGGAGGGCCGCCTCGACGGCGTGGACCGACCCCACCGCCCGGGCACCGTGGACCACCCCCGGAGCCGGGCCGGTGCCGGCCACGGATGCTCCCGCCGACCCGTCCGTGACCCAGACCATGCCGATGGGAGCCCCGGCGCCTACGGCACCCGGATACCGGCCTCCGTTCGCGCCGCACGGCCCGTACGAGCCTCAGGGCCGATACGCGTACCCCGGGCTGTCGACGACCTCCCCGTCCACGCAGCTTCCGCCGCCGCCCATGTCGCCGCCGTACCTGTCGCCGCCGCCCGTACCACCGCCGCCTCCGCGGCCGCCGCGGCGCCGGACACCCTCGCGGCTCGGCCGGGTCACGTTCTCGGTGACGCTGCTGGTGCTCGGCCTGTTGGCCCTCGTGGACACCCGGTTCGACGTCCCCTTCACCGCCTACGCGGCGGCGATCGTGGCCACGATCGGCCTCGGCCTGCTGGTGGGCGCCTGGTTCGGCCGGGCACGCTGGCTCATCCCGCTGGGCATTGTCGCAGCGATGGTGCTGGCCATCGGCTCGGCCGTCGAACGCGCGGACCTCGGGAACCTCAACGTCGACGGCAGCGACACGACCTGGACCCCGATGACGGTGGGAACGGTCCAGGACACGTACCGGTCGAACCTCGGCGACGCGACGCTCGATCTGACCAATGTGGACTTCACCGGCAGCACGAAGCAGGTCCAGGTCACGGCGAACGCCGGTAACCTGACCATCCTGCTACCGCCGGACGTGGACACCGAGGTGCACGCCACCGTCCACGCGGGGGACGCGCAGGTGTTCGGCGAACACTGGAGCGGGCTCGGCTCCCCGCAGCACGCGGTTAGCGACAACGGCGGCGACGGGCCCGGCGGCGGCAAGCTCGTACTCAACCTGCGTCTCAACGCCGGCGAAATGGAGGTGCACCGATGAAGCGGCACCGTACCGACGTGCTGTCCCTGCTGTTCGGGGTGATCTTCATTCTGGTGGCGCTGTGGTGGCTGCTCGGCCGTTCGATCGACATCGGTGTGGGCACGCTGGCCTGGGCGGTCGCGGTGGCGCTGATCGTGCTGGGAGGGGTGAGCCTGCTCGGTGCGCTGCGCGGCCGGGACACCGCGGCGCGCGACCAGGATCGTGAGGATTGGCCCACCGGGTGAGCCGTCGAGATCAGATATGCCCGCCTATGCTGGGCCCCATGTCCCAACCACCCCGCCGCCCGATCCCGCTGCTCGGCGAGGTCCGGCTCGGGCCGAGAGCGGCCAGGGCGCTGACCGCGGAGATCGCCCGGCACCCCGGCCCCAAGAGTTGCCTCCTGCTCGCGGTTACCGCCGACTCCGCGGTGCTGGCCGCCGCGCTGGATGCGCTGCTGCCCACGGACACGCTGATCCTGGTCCCGCTGGCCGGCGCCGCGGATGGGCTGCGCGCCCACCTGGCGTCCGCGACGTCGGCCGATCGGCGGGTACGGGTGGTCGACTCGCTGACCGAGATCGATCCGGTGGACGTGGCGGTCGTGGCCGAGGTGCTCAGCGGCGGCGCCGAGGCGGCCCGCGGGTACCTGGACGAGGTCGGCAAGCACCTCGCCGAGGGCGGGGTACTGTCGGTCGCGGCGCTGGCCGGGCTGGACGACGCGGCCGAGGAACTGGGCCGACAGGCCGACTTCACCGGGGTCGGCAGCGATCTGGTGGTGCGCAACCTGCCTCCGGTACGGGTTCACCGGCTGCGGTTCACACCTGCCTCGCCGGCCATCGCCGCCCGGCTGGCCCCGGCGTACCGGCCATCCAGCGTGCCGCTGACCCGATCCATGAACATCGACTCAAACGGCGTGGCCGCGGCCGGCATCGCGCTGGGGCTGGCGGCCGCGCTCCGGTTCGGCCGGCGCGGTTCGCGGCTCTGGCTCGTACCCGCGCTGGCCGCCGTTCCGGTGGCGGCGTTCTTCCGCGATCCCAACCGGCAGCCGCCGGCGGACGGCGCGGCCGTGGTCGCGGCCAGCGACGGCACCGTCCTGTCGGTGGAGCGGGTGACCGATCCGCGGTTCGGCCAGCCGGCCGACTATCTGCGCGTCGCGGTGTTCCTGTCGGTGCTCGACGTGCATGTGAACCGCGCGCCGGTGGCCGGCCGGGTGGTCGACTACTTCGTCGAGGACGGTGGGTTCGCGCCCGCGATGAAGCCGGCGGCCGAGCACAACGTCGCGGCGTACACGGTGCTGGAGACCGAGCACGGCAAGGTCGTGGTGGCCCAGCGGACCGGCCTGATCGCGCGGCGCATCGTGCAGCGGGCTCCGGTCGGCTCGCTGCTGGCCCGCGGCGAGCGCTTGGGCCTGATCCGGTTCGGCTCGCGGACGGACGTCTATCTGCCGGTGGACGCGGTCGAGCCGGCCGTGGCGCAGGGCGACAAGGTCGCCGGCGGCGCCACCGTCATCGCCCGCTGGCGCTGAGCGGCACCGTCATCGCCCGCTGGGGTTGAGCGCCACCGTCATCGCCCGCTGAGGTTGAGGACCGCACCGGCCCGGCGCGGGACCGGGCCGGTGGGTCTAAGCCGGAGGGCCTGAGCCGGTGGGAACAGCTCGTTCAGGACTCGGGCGTGAGTGGCGCTTTCGGGGCGCGCGCTCAGCGTGCGGGGGCGCCGGTGCGCTGGCGGAGCCAGACCAGCGGCCCGCTGGCCAGGTAGAGCGCGACCAGCGCGGCGAAGGTGATCCGGTAATCGAGGAACGCGCCGACCACCGGGGCCAGCCAGAGCCACAGCGGGAGGCGCACTATCCGGTTCAGCTTCGCGTAGGGGAAGCCCGACACCATCGCCAGCGCCAGCACCGCGATCGCGGCCACCGCCAGCGTGCCCGACGGGCGCAGCCCGATCAGGATCGCCAGGCCGAGGACGGCCGCGGCCATCGTGGTGGGTACCCCGCAGAAGAACCGCCCATCCTTGGGCGAGACGTTGAACCGGGCCAGCCGGATCGCGGAACACGCGGCGACCATCACGCAGGCGCCGGCCACCAGCCCGGCGTGGGCCGTCGGCTGCACGGAGGAGTACACCACCACCGGGGCCGCGATACCGAACGAGCACATGTCGGCGAGCGAGTCCATCTGCGCGCCGAACGGGCTGGCCACGCCGAGCCGGCGGGCCAGCGCACCGTCCATCCCGTCGAAGACGACGCAGCCGACCAGGCAGAGCGCCGCCCAGCGGACGCCGGAGTGCATGCTCAGCAGGATCGCCGACATGCCCAGCACGAGACTGCTCAGGGTGCAGGCGTTGACCGCCGCGAACCGGAGCCGCCGGGCCAGCGTCGGCGCGCCGGGCAGCAGCGGGATGGGGGCGCTCGACCGCGGGGTCGCCGCGTCCGCGCCCGGGAGATCCTCGCCGAGCACGTGCCCGCTGGTGAAGCCCACCGGGTCCGGGGCGGCCGGCGCCAGCGACTCCGGCGATGGACGGTTCGCCGGTATGACCGGCGGGACGATGCGCGTGAGCGGGCCTCCGGACGGCCGGACCGGGTCTCCGGTGAACGGCGCGGCGGCCTCCGGCCCACCGGGCAGGGTCACCAACCCGGCCGCCAGCGCGGTACCGGAGGTTCCGAGGCCCCGATTCCGGCGGCGCACCCGCACGGTGAGCACCTGGCGGGCGAACGACCCGCTGCGGCGCAGCCGTCCTGCCCAACGGCGCCCCGCCGGACGGGGACTGTCGATGGTGCGGCGCCGACCCCAAGGGGTTCTCGGCACGGTCTCCTCCAGATTGAAGATGAAATGGCCCCGCCTTTGCGGCCTACACCATCGCACAGAACGGGCGTCGTTGGCGACGGGTAGTACTCGAGTTCTTACCCGACTCCGAGTCGAGCAGCGGGGCTCACCGCCATGATAAGCCGATCACCCAAGGTGACTTGCGATCGATGAACGGGCAAACTGGTTGAGCCGGATCCCGTGCAGGTCCGCCGGGTCGAACCAGGCCGACGCCTCGGTCGATCCGCCGGCGGCCTCGGTCACTCTCGGTGTGGTCGGCGCGTCCACCTCGACCCGGAACAGGATGCGTACCGTGTGCCAGTTCATAGGATGGCCCTCCGGCCCCATGGCGGCCGGGTTGTGGAAGTGGGACGCGTCCAGCAGGGCGGTCACCCGGCCGGCCTGGCCGGCCTCCTCTTCCAGCTCGCGCCGCAGGCCAGAGGTTGCCTGCTCACCGAAGTCGGTACCCCCGCCGGGGAGGTGCCAGGTGCCGGCGCCGGGGTACCCGGGGGCGATCCGGCACAGCAGCAACCGGCCGGCCGGGTCGGTCACCAGGCCGTACGCCGCGAACCGCTGAACGGTCCGGCGAGCCGGATCGAGGTCGGGCTCGGCCTCCGGCGGATGGCCACTCTCGGTTACCGGAAGGCCGAGGGCCCTGGCCGTGTACGGCCTGAGCGGCAGCCCACCGAGGCGGTCCGGGGCCACCCACTCGGCCGGCCCCGGGTCATCCACCCGGTTACGGAGGGTGCCCCCGATCACGGCGACGTCGTAGATCACTCGATCGGTGTGCGTCACGATCCCGGCCTCCGGATGAGGCGCGAAATCGGCCGTAACGTCACGCAGCGTAATCACGAATACATCGGCGCCGGTCGCTTCGTAATATCGGCGGACCACCGCGCCGGCGGGCGACTCGCCGTGCTCCACCGGGCCGCCCGGAAGGCGCCACTGTTCCGGCCCACCGTCGCGTTCCGGCCCACCGTCGCGTTCAGGCCCACCGTCGCGCCGCGGCCCCCCTCGTACCAGCAGGATCCGCCCGTCGGGGTCGCGCGCCAGCCCGTGCGCCGCGATCCGGCGCCGCTGTTTCATGATCGGAAGATTATCGGACTCCTCCGGCCGAACCGGCTCATACTCCGGCTCGGGCGGCAGCCAGCGCCTCGGTGGTCACCTCGGTCAGCTCCAGCTCGGTCAGCTCGGACCGGTCGAACCAGCGGGCCTCGCAGGTGGAGCCGCCGATGTCGTGCACCTTCGGCACCCCGGCCGGGTCGACCTCCACCCGGTAGAACGCCCGGACCCCGTGCCAGTCGATCGGGTACCCCTCGGGGCCCAGCGACGCGGCGTCCCGGTGGCTGGCCACACCCAGCAGTTCGACCAGCCGGCCCTGCTGGCCGGTCTCCTCGGCGAGTTCGCGGATCAGCGCGTTCCCCGGCTGCTCGCCGTAGTCCGTGCCGCCGCCGGGCAGGTGCCAGCGCCCGGCGCCCGGGTACCCCTCGGCGATCCGGGTCAGCAGGATCCGGCCGTCGGTGTCGCTGGCCACCGCGTACGCGGCGAAGCGCTGCGCGCGGTGCAGCCCGTCCGGGCCGGGGTACGCGTAGAACGACGGGAACTCCGGTGGCTCGTCCGGCCGCAGGTCGACCGAGGCCGTCGGCAGTCCCAGCGCGGCGGCCGTGAACGGGCGCAGGGGCAGGGTGGCGGCCTCGGCGAGGTTCACCCAGCGGGCCAGGTCGGTGGGCTGCCCGACCCGGTCGATCAGGCCCCCGCCGCGCACGGTGACGCGGTAGATCAACCGGTCGGTGTGGATGGTGACGCCCCGGTTCGGCAGGGAGCGCATGTCGGCGTGCACATCGACGAGTTCGGCCACGGCGACCGACAGCCCGGTCTCCGCGGCGGTCTCGCGGACCACGGTGTCGTTGGGGTTCTCGCCATGATCGACGGCCCCGCCCGGGAGCGACCACGCGCCGGGGGTACCGGAGCGGGGGGACGCCCGAACCAACAGGACTTCATCCGACGAATTTCGACATATCGCGTAGGCGGCGATCCGCCTCAGAGGCTCAAGCGCGGGGGTCACAGGTGGCCATTGTGCCCGGGTTTTCTGTCACCTAATTGTTAACTGTCGGGTTCCTGACAGTTGCCCTCCGCATCGTGGGATGTCCTGGAAAGTCGCGGTTTGGGGGTCACCAGAACCGGGCCCAGCAGCGGTCGGCCGCGTCGCGCCCGGTCGCCCGGGGCGGCGTTCACTCCCACTCGATCGTGCCCGGGGGCTTGCTGGTGACGTCCAGGACCACCCGGTTGACCTCGGCCACCTCGTTCGTGATCCGGGTCGAGATGTGGGCAAGCACCGGGTACGGCAGCCTCGACCAGTCGGCGGTCATCGCGTCCTCGCTGCTGACCGGGCGCAGCACCACGGGGTGACCGTACGTGCGCCCGTCGCCCTGGACCCCGACCGACCGCACGTCGGCCAGCAGCACCACCGGGAACTGCCACACGTCCCGGTCCAGGCCGGCGGCGGTCAGCTCCTCGCGGGCGATCCGGTCGGCGGCGCGCAGTATCGCCAACCGGTCCCCGGTCACCTCTCCGATGATCCGGATGGCCAGGCCGGGGCCGGGGAACGGGTGCCGCCAGACCATCGCCTCCGGCAGGCCCAACTCGGCGCCGATCGCCCGTACCTCGTCCTTGAACAGCGTGCGCAGCGGCTCCACCAGCGCGAACTTCAGGTCCTCCGGCAGCCCGCCGACGTTGTGGTGGGACTTGATGTTGGCGGTACCGGTGCCACCGCCGGACTCCACCACGTCCGGGTAGAGGGTGCCCTGGACCAGGAACTCCACGTCGCCCTGCTCGGCGACCTCGCGGGCGGCCTGCTCGAAGACCCGGATGAACTCCCGGCCAATGATCTTGCGCTTCTGCTCCGGGTCGGTGACTCCGGCCAGCGCCGCGAGGAACCGGTCGGCCGCGTTCACCACCTTGAGCTTGATCCCGGTGGCCTCTACGTAGTCCGTCTCCACCTGCTCGGCCTCGCCGGCCCGCAGCAGACCGTGATCAACGAACACGCAGGTCAGCTGGTCGCCGACCGCCCGGTGCACGAGCGCGGCGGCGACCGCGGAGTCCACCCCGCCGGACAGCCCGCAGATCACCTGCTTGTCGCCGACCTGGGCGCGGATCGAGGCCACCTGCTCGGCGATGATCCCCTCGTTGGTCCAGGTGGGCTCGAGGCCGGCGATGTCGTACAGGAAGTGCTCCAGCACCCGCTGCCCATCCGGGGTGTGCGCGACCTCGGGGTGGAACTGCACCCCGGCGCGCCGGCCGGCGAGGTCCTCGAAGGCCGCGACCGGGGCGCCCGCGCTCTGCGCGGTGACCTCGAAGCCGGCCGGGGCCTCGGTGACGCTGTCGCCGTGGCTCATCCAGACGTCCTGGGTCGGCTCCAGCCCGGAGAACAGCCGGCCGGCACCCAGCACGGCCAGTTTGGTGCCGCCGAACTCGCGCTGCCCGGTGTGCGCCACGGTGCCGCCGAGGACCCGGGCCATCGCCTGGAAGCCGTAGCAGATGCCGAAGACGGGTACGCCGGCCTCGAACAGCGCGCCGTCGATCTGGGGGGCGCCGGGCTCGTACACGCTGGACGGCCCGCCGGACAGGATGATCGCGGCCGGATCCTTGGCCAGCAGGTCGGCAACGGGCATCGAGTGCGGCACGATCTCCGAGTAGACGTGCGCCTCGCGGACCCGGCGGGCGATCAGCTGCGCGTACTGGGCGCCGAAGTCGACGACCAGCACCGGACGGGGCTTGGACATGCCGCAAAGCCTACCGGGGCCCCTCCGGCGACCGTCGGGTCGGCGCGGCGCCCCGGCCGTGCCGGAGGTCTCGACGTGATCCGGCTCACCGAGTGGTGACGGCCTCCCATCGGTGGTGAACTGGGATCGTGGGCAAGATTCTGGTCGGTACCGCCTCCTGGACGGACAAGACGCTGCTCGCCTCCGGTTGGTACCCGCAGACCGCCGACACCCCCGAGAAGCGGCTGGCGCACTACGCGAAGCAGTTCCCGCTCGTGGAGGTCGACTCGACCTACTACTCCCCACCGGCCGAGAACACGGTCGGCCTGTGGGCGGCCCGGACCCCGGCGAACTTCCTGTTCAACGTCAAGGCGTTCAGCCTGCTCACCGGCCACCCCACCCAGCCGAACAAGCTCTACAAGGACCTGCGCCCGGAGACCGACAAGAAAAACATCTACCCGGACGATCTGTCCCCACAGGCGTACGAGGACGTGTGGACCCGGTTCCTGAGCGCGCTCGATCCGCTGGCCGAGGCCGGCAAGCTCGGTGTCCTGTTGTTCCAGTTCCCGCCCTGGTTCACCATTCGCCGCTCGCACAAGGACTACCTGGTGGAGGTGGCCCGGCGATGCAGCCCGCTGCGGGTGGCCATCGAACTGCGCCACGAGAGCTGGTTCCACGGCGACAACCAGCAGGAGACGCTGGACTTTCTGCGCAGGCACGAGCTTCCGTTCGTCGCGGTGGACATGCCGCAGGGGCACAAGTCGTCCATACCGCCGGTGCTGTCGGCCACCAGCGACCTGGCGGTGGTCCGCTTCCACGGGCACAGCGACAACTGGACCAGCCGGGACATCTACGAAAAGTTCGGCTACGACTACTCCGACGAGGAACTGCGGTCGTGGGCGCCGAGGCTTTCGAAGCTCGCCGAGCAGGCGACACAGACCCACGTGCTCATGAACAACTGCTACTCCGACTACGCGCAGCGCAACGCCGCGACGCTGGTCGATCTGCTCAGCGGGTAGGCGGCCCGGCCGCCAGCAGTTCGAGCAGCGCGGCGGTGGCGCCGCTGGGTGGGCGTCCCACGGCGACCACCGCGCAGAGATCCCGGCGCAGCGGCGGGGCGATCGGGACCGCCCGTACCCGAGGGACGGCGCGCACGGCCGCCGGCGGGAGTACCGCCACGCCGAGCCCCTGCTCGACGAACTCCACCAGGTACTGCATGTTCTGCACCTCGGCGCCGATCCGCCGGGCGAGGCCGGCCGCCGCGCAGGCCGCGTCGATCTGGGCGCGCAGCGCGGAGTCCTCGCGGTACTCGACAAAGACGCGCTCGCGCAGCGCCGGGTCGTCCAGCCGCACGGTGGCGCGGCCGGCGAGCGGATCGTCGCCGGGCACCGCGAGCACCAGGTCGTCGTTGCCCAGGTCGATCCGGGTGAGGCTCGACCGATCGATCGGGCCGTCCACGAAGGCGACGTCCAGCTCCGCATCGACGACCGCCCGCGCGAGGGCGGGGGCCGCGGCGTGGCGCAGCCGGATGGTGACACCGGGATGGGCCCGGCGGAACCGGCCCAGCAACGCCGCGAGGTCCACGACGCCGAAGGTCTGGATGGCGCCCACGAGTAGCTCGCCGCGCAGCACGCCACGCACCCCGGCGACGGCGTCGCGGCCATCCTCGGCCGCCGCCAGCGCTCGCCGGGCGGCGGGCAGCAGCGCCCGGCCGGCCTGGGTCAGCGCCACGCGGCGGTTGTCCCGGACGAACAGCGCCTCCCCCAGCTCCCGCTCCAGCGCGCCGATCGAGGAGCTCAGGCTGGACTGCACCACGTGCACGCGGGCCGCGGCGCGGGTGAAGTGCCGCTCCTCGGCGACCGCGACGAAGTGCGCGAGCTGGCGGAGCTCCATGAATCGAGTCTATCACTGATGATCAACGGATCTATCCGTTGGACCGATTGACGGCCGGCGCCGAGAGTGAAGCGCGAACCCACGAACGCTAAGGAGTTCCGCGATGTCAGCGATCGTCGACGATCAGTACCGGCCGGTCCTGGTCCGCGCCGGCGAGGCCGAGCACCTCGAATCCATCGGACACACGCTGCTGGCCGACAGCAGCGCCACCCGGGGGGCGCTGAGCAGCCACCGGATCACCCTCGGCCGCGGTGCCGACGGCGCCGTGCCCCACCGGCACAACGCGTCCTGGGAGCTGTTCTTCATCCTCGACGGCCGGCTCGACGTCCTGCTAGGCGACGAGGTGGTCACCGCGAACGAGGGCGACCTGCTGGTCGCGCCGCCCGGCATGACCCACGCGTTCGGGGCGCACCGGGATTCGGCCGCCGACGCGCTGATCGTGCTCACTCCCGGCGTCGAACGGTTCGACTACTTCCGCCACGTGGTCCGCCTGCGCGCGGGCACCGAGCCGGCACAGACCCTGCTGGGACTGCAGGACCGCTTCGACACCCATTTCACCGGCGGCTCCGTGCCCAGCAGCTCCGTCTCCGGCCGTTCCGCGTGGCGGGACGCCCGCACGGCCGGCTGACGCCCGATCCGGAAAGGAGATCCGTCGTGACCACACCTACCGCCGACCCGACCGCCGACCCGACCACCGACCGACCGGACACGCACGACATGGTGATCGTGCATCGCGCGTTCCGGCGCGAATCTTTGCTGCTCGCCTCGCTCATCGGCGCGGTACCGGACGGCGACACCGTCCGCGCCGGCGTCCTCGCCACGCACCTGCGCTGGTACCGGCTCGGACTGCACAATCACCATCACGGCGAGGACGAGCTGATCTGGCCGCCCCTGCTCGCCCGCGCCGACCTGGAATCCGACGTCGTGGTACGGATGGAGGCGCAGCACGTACGGGTCGCCGAGAGCCTCGACCGGGTGATGCTCGCGCTGCCGGAGTGGCAGGGGTCGGCCGGCCGGAGCCCCCGGCAGCGCCTCGTGGCGGCGCTGGGCGAGCACCGGGAAGCGCTGATCGAGCACCTCGACGACGAGGAGACCCACCTGCTTCCGCTCGCCGAGCGGCACCTGACCAGGCGGGAGTGGGGCGCCATGGGCGATCACTTCCTGGCCGCCACGCCAAAGAGCCTGCTACTCAGCTTCCTCGGAGCGATCCTGGAGGAGGCCGACCCGGTGGAACGCGGCGACGTGCTCGGAGCGATGCCCACGCCGGCCCGGCTGCTGTGGCACACCGTCGGGCGGGCGCTCTACGCGCGCCGAATCAGGCGGGTACGCGGCCGGCGATAGCGAGCGGTCAGTCCCGGACGGTGGGCGTGGGCAGGCTCACGGGCGTGGGCAGGCTCACGGGCGGCGCCGGGTGCAGGGCGGCCGGGGCGCCGTCCGGTACGGCCGGGTGCGCGGGCGGCACCGGGTCCAGCCGGCGGTACCCCTGGCCCGGCGCGGGGCGCGGGTCGGCGTCGCCCCGGTTGGGCCACAGCGACATCGCCCGCTCGGCCTGGGCCGTGATGGTCAGCGACGGGTTGACGCCGAGGTTCGCGCAGACCGCCGCGCCGTCCACCACGTGCAGGCCGGGGTGGCCGAAGACCCGGTGGTACGGGTCGACGACCCCGGTGTCGGCGGACGAGCCGATGACCGCCCCGCCCAGGATGTGCGCGGTGACCGGCATGTTGAACACGTCCGGCCAGGAGCCCCCGGCCACCCCACCGATCTCGTCGGCGAGCAGCCGGACCGCCTCATTGCCGGCCGGGATCCAGCGGGGGTTGGGGGCACCGTGCCCCTGGACGCTGGTCAGCCGGCGCCGGCCGTACCAATTTCGTCCATAGTGGACGGTGAGGGAGTTGTCCAGCGACTGCATCACCAGCGCGATCACGGTGCGCTCGGACCACCTGCGCGGGGACATCATCCGCAGGTTGGTGCCGGGATGGCGCAGGAAGCTCGCCCACCAGCGCAGCGGACGCCAGGAGTCCCCGTCGACCAGTACGGTCTGCAACAGGCCCATGGCGCCGGAGCCCCGCCCGTACCGGACCGGCTCCACATGCGTGTGCTCGTCCGGGTGGAACGAGCTGGTGATCGCCACCCCGTCGGTGTAGTCGGTGCCGGTGGAGCGCGCCGAGGCGCCGAGGATGGACTCCGAATTGGTGCGGGTCAGCGCGCCGAGCCGAGCGGAGAGCCCGGGCAGCGCGCCGGTGACCTTCATCCGGTGCAGCAGCCGCTGGGTGCCCAACGCGCCGGCGGCGAAGACCACCTGCTCCGCGCTGATCGTCGATCGCTTCCGGCCGCCGGTGCGGCGCGTGGCGATCCGGTACCCGGCGCCGTCCGGGCGCACGTCGGTGACGGTGGTCAACGGATGGACCTCGACGCCCAGCCGCTCCGCCAGGTGGAGGTAGTTCTTCACCAGCGTGTTCTTGGCGTTGTGCCGGCAGCCGGTCATGCACGCGCCGCAGTGCACGCAGCCGTCGCGGGTCGGGCCGGCCCCGCCGAAGTACGGGTCCACTCCGGACTGTCCAAAGTAGACGCCGACCGGGGTCGGGTGGTAGGTGTCCCCGACGCCCATCCGCTCGGCGACCCGTCGCATCGCCTGATCGGCCGAGGTGTCCCGGGCGTAGGTGTTCACCCCGAGCATCCGCTCCGCCTGGTCGTACCAGGGTGCCAGCTCGTCGGACCAGTCGGTGATGGCGCTCCACTGTGGATCGGCGTAGAACGGCGCGAGCGGCCGGTACAGGGTGTTCGCGTAGACCAGCGAGCCGCCGCCGACCCCGGCACCGGAGAGCACCAGTACGTTGCGCAGCAGGCTCATCCGCTGGATGCCGAAGCAGCGCAGCGCGGGCGCCCAGAGGAACCGCTTGGCGTCCCAGGAGGTCTCCGGGAACTCGTCGTCGACGAAGCGCCGGCCCGCCTCCAGCACGGCGACCCGGTATCCCTTCTCGGCCAGGCGCAGCGCGGCCACGCTGCCGCCGAACCCGGACCCGATCACCACGACGTCGTAGTCGGCCATTGCGACCTCCTTGTTACCTGCCGGTAACGTAAGCCCCCGCGGGAGCCCAGTCAACGCCGGTTCCCGGGGCCGCCGCGCGTTCGGGAGAGCGCAGCCGCGCGCTCCCCCGACACCCGATGTCGGCCGGCGCCCGATGGGCCACCGGGAAGGTTCAGCGGTCGATGACCAGACCGACCTTCTGGAACTCCTTGAGGTCGCGGTAGCCACACTTGGCCATCGCGCGGCGCAGGCCGCCGAACAGGTTCAGGCCGCCGTCCGGGTCGTCCGAGGGACCGAACAGCAGGCGCTCCATCGAGGCCTGCGACGATCCGGACGGGCCGAACGCGCCGCGCGGCAGGCTCGGGTGGCTCGCCGCCGAGTGCCACCACGCGCCGCCCGCGGGCGCCTCGGTGCAGACCGACAGCGGCTCGCCCAGCATCACCGCGTCCGCGCCGCAGCCCAGCGCCTTCGCGATGTCGCCGGAGGTCTGCAGGTCACCGTCGGCGATCAGGTGCACGTACCGGCCGCCGGTCTCGTCCAGGTAGTCGCGCCGAGCCGCGGCCGCGTCCGCGATGGCGGTCGCCATCGGCACCCGGATGCCCAGCACGGTGTCGGTCGTCGACCACTCGTCCGCGCCGATGCCCACGATGACCCCGGCCGCGCCGGTGCGCATCAGGTGCAGCGCGGTCTGGTAGTTGGTGCAGCCGCCGACGATGACCGGCAGGTCCAGGTCGGCGATGAACTCCTTGAGGTTCAGCGGCTCGTCCACCACTGACACGTGCTCGGCCGAGACCAGGGTGCCCTGGATCACCAGGATGTCCACGCCCGCGTCCAGAATCACCGGCGCCAGCGCCAGGGTGTGCTGCGGGGAGACCCGGACGGCGACGGTGACGCCCGCCTCCCGGATCGCGCGTACCCGGTCGGCGATCAGCTCCGGGCGGATCGGCTCGGCGTACACCTCCTGCAGGCGCCGGGTCGCCGGGGCCTCCTCGTCGAGCGTGGACAGCTCCTTGAGGATCTTGGCGGGGTCCTCGTACCGGGTCCACAGCCCCTCGACGTTGAGCACGCCCAGGCCGCCCAGTTTGCCGAGGGCGGCCGCGCTCGCCGGGCTCATGGTGGCGTCCGACGGGTGCGCCACGCACGGGATCTTGAACTGGTACGCGTCGAGCTGCCACGCGGTGGACACGTCGTCCACGTCGCGGGTGCGGCGGGTGGGCACGACGGCGATGTCATCCAGGTGGTACCCGCGCTGGGCGGTCTTGCCCAGCCCGATCTCAACAACGTCACGCACGGGACAGCTCCGGGGGTCGGGGGGTGTTCAGCGGGAGTGGTAGTTCGGCGCTTCGACGGTCATCTGGATGTCGTGCGGGTGGCTCTCCTTGAGCCCCGCCGGGGTGATCCGGATCAGACGCCCGCGCTCGTGCATCGAAGAGATGCTGGCCGCGCCGGTGTAGAACATCGCCTGGCGCAGGCCGCCGACGAGTTGGTGAGCCACCGCGGAGAGCGGGCCACGATAGGGCACCTGGCCCTCGATGCCCTCCGGGATCAGCTTGTCGTCGGAGAGCACGTCGTCCTGGAAGTACCGGTCCTTCGAGTACGACTTCGCCCCGCCCCGGGCCTGCATGGCGCCCAGCGAGCCCATCCCGCGGTAGGACTTGTACTGCTTGCCGTTGATAAAGATCAGCTCGCCCGGGCTCTCCTCGCAGCCGGCCAGCAGGCTGCCCAGCATCACGGTGTCGGCACCGGCCACGATCGCCTTGGCGATGTCGCCCGAGTACTGCATGCCGCCGTCGCCGATCACGGGTACGCCCAGCGGCCGGCAGGCGCGGGCCGCGTCCATGATCGCGGTGATCTGGGGAACACCTACCCCGGCGACGACCCGGGTGGTGCAGATGGAGCCGGGTCCGACGCCGACCTTGACCGCGTCCGCGCCCGCCTCGGCGATGGCCTTCGCGCCCTCGTAGGTGGCGGTGTTGCCACCGACGATTTCGACCTTGGTCTCCCGCTTCAGGCGGGCGATCATCTCCAGCAGCGCCCGGCTGTGGCCGTGCGCGACGTCGACAACCACCACGTCCACCCCGGCGTCGATGAGCACACCGGCCCGCTTGTAGGCATCCTCGCCCACGCCGATGGCGGCGGCCACCCGCAGCCGGCCGGCCTCGTCCTTGGTGGCGTCCGGGAACTGCTCACTCTTCGCGAAGTCCTTGACGGTGATCAGACCGCGCAGCCGGCCCGACTCGTCTACCAGCGGAAGCTTCTCGATCTTGTGCTGGCGCAGCAGCCCCAGCGCGTCCGCCTTGCTCACCCCGACCGGGGCGGTGACCAGCGGCATCTTGGTCATGACGTCGCGCACCAGCGCGGACTTGTCGGCGACGAAGCGCATGTCGCGGTTGGTCACGATGCCGACGAGGGCCCCGTCCGGCCCGGTGACCGGCACCCCGGAGATCCGGAACCGGCCACACAGCGCGTCGACGTCGCGGACCGTGTCGTCGGGCGAGCAGGTGACCGGATTCGTGATCATGCCCGCCTCGGAGCGCTTGACCAGGTCGACCTGCTGAGCCTGGTCCTCCACCGACAGGTTGCGGTGCAGCACGCCGATCCCGCCGTTACGGGCCATGGCGATCGCCATCCGGGCCTCGGTCACGGTGTCCATCGCGCTGGACACCAGGGGAACGGCCAGCTCAACGCCCCGGGTCAACCGGGTGCGCGTGGTCGCGTCGCCCGGCCGGACGTCGGACTCAACCGGAAGCAGGAGCACGTCATCGAACGTCAGTCCCAGTGGAATGGCGTTCGCGGCGAGATCATCGGCGGGTTGAAGATTCACTTTGTAGTCCCCTCGGCTGCGTCTTGACATCGTACCCACCAGCACGTCGGCGCCGGCCACGACGGCGGGCCGCCCCAGCGGGGTTGCGGGCCGGCGCCCCGCCGCGTTCGGGGATAACGTGGAGGCGTGCACGACGAGCCGATCGATCCCTTCGCCGGCGACCCCGCCGACCCCACGAACGAGCTGGCCGATCTGGACGACGGCGAGCCCGAGGAGAGTGGGGACGCGCTGACCGCGACCGAGCGGGAGGACGTCCTGGAGGATCTCGCCGATCTGGAGATCTATCAGGCGTTGTTGACCCCGGTCGGTGTGCGCGGTCTGGTGATCGAATGCGAGGACTGTCACGAGCCGCACTACTTCGACTGGGACCTGCTGCGCGGAAACCTCCGCCACCTGCTGGACTCGGGCCGACCACGGGTGCACGAGCCGGCCTATGACCCGGATCCCGATCACTACGTGACCTGGGAATACGCCCGGGGCTACGCCGACGGCGTGCACGACACCCTGAGCGAGGGCGACGAGTAGCCGGCACCGCCCCAGGGACGACCACCCGACCGGCACCGAGGGCGGGCCACCGCTCGCGGCGGGATTCCGCACTGGTCAGGAGACCAGACCGGTGCGGAATCCCGCCGCCACGGCGTGTGCCCGGTCCCGGGCGTTGAGCTTGCGGAACAGCCGCCGGGCATGGGTCTTGACCGTGTCCTCGGACACAAACAGGTCCCGCCCAATCTCGGCGTTGCTCTTCCCGTCCGCCATCCCGCGCAGCACCTGCAACTCCCGCTCGGTGAGGGCGGGTCGACGGGGGCGGGCGCTCTCCTCCTCGCGCTGGCTCGGGACCAGCGCCTCCCTGGCCTCCCGGGCGGCCGCCGACTCGGCACCCGCCGGCGGGGCGACCACCGGCGCCGTCTCCGGCCAGCCACCGTCCTCGCCGCCGCCCCCGGAGCCGCCGCTGCCGGGCGCCGCCGGGGTGCCGGTACCGGAGTCGCTGCGGGCGCGGCCGGGCAGGCACAGCAGCAGCAGGGTCTTGGTGACCGCGGTAACCAGGTCCTGGTCGCCGCTGCGAATCACCCCGCGCGCCCCGGCCGCCACCGCCGCGGCCGCCACCTGGCTGTCCTCAGGCCCGAACAGCACCAGCGTGGCGCCGGGCGCGTAGCCCAGCGCGCGGCGCACGAAGCCGACCGGATCGGGTCGGGTCAGCGCGGTATCGACAAGGATCGTGTCGGCGGGCCGCTCGGCGAGCCGAGCCATCACCTCGACCGCGGTCACCGCGGTCCGCAGGGCCGAAGCCACTCCGACGCGGTCGGCGTAGACCGCAATCGCCTGGGCCGCCACGGACGACCGCACACACACCAGGACCGTACCCACTCTGGTCCTCCTCTCCTTTGAAGGGGACCACGAAAGTGTCTGCTCGTTACGGCATTTCAGCGAAGTGCCCCAACCTAGCTTGATATCGCCCGGTTCGCCGGATGCTTAGGACTCGGACACGCCGGGTACCACGCGATCGGCGTTCTTTCAACTGGAACGGCAATACGTACAGGAGGAAGCAGCGATGGCGGACGTACGCAGGCTCCCCGGGCCTATTGCCGACATCTGGGAGTGGCAGGCACAAGGGGTGTGCCGCGGCCGGGACAGCACGCAGTTCTTCCATCCGGACGGGGAGCGCGGTTCCTCGCGCAGCCGGCGTGAACGCACCGCCAAGGCGCTGTGCCAGGGCTGCCCGGTACGGGCCGAGTGCGCCGCCCACGCGCTGGGCACCCACGAGCCGTACGGGGTCTGGGGCGGCTTCACCGAAGCGGAGCGGCTCCGGCTGCTGGCCGTGGGCTGGGAGGACACCGCCGACCGGTACCGGCACCGGGTCGACGTGTCCCGGCTGGAGGCCCGCCTGGAGCCGGTACGGATCGGCTGAGGCGGGATCGTCTGAGATGGGATCGGCTGGGGCGGGATCGGCCGAGGCGCCCGCCAGCGCCGCCGGTACGCGCCGCCTGTAGCCGAGGAGTAGGGGTCAGTTCACAGACACGTTGATGGTGTGCCAGCCGGTGGCGCCGTCCGGATCGGGCGGCGCCTCGTCGGCCGTCTGGGTGGCGCCGGCGTTGTCGGTCGCCCGCACCTGGAGCTGGTGGTCTCCGGACGTGGCGGGCCAGGTCCAGGACCACAGCCGCCAGGTGTCCACGGACGGTACGGCGGCCAGCGTGGCCTGCTGCCAGGGGCCCTGGTCGACCCGCACCTCCACCTTGGAGATCCCCCGGTGCTGGGCCCACGCGACCCCGGCCACGGTGACCTGCCCGCGCCGGGGCGACGAGCCGTCCCGGGGCGTGTCGATGCGCGACTCGGTCTTGATCGGCGCCTGCTGCGACCAGCCTCGCGGCACCCAGTAGGCGGAGAAGTCGGAGAAGCTGGTCAGCTCGAGTTCGGCCAGCCATTTGGTGGCCGAGACGTAGCCGTACAGGCCGGGTACCACCATCCGAACGGGGAACCCGTGCTCGATGGGCAGCGGCTTTCCGTTCATGCCGAAGGCGAGCATGGCGTCCCGGCCGTCCATCAGCACCTCGGTGGGCGAGCCGGTGGTGAACCCGTCCACCGCGCGGCCCACCACCTGGTCGGCGCCGTCCATCGGGCCGGCCTCCTCGAGCAGGTCCTTCAGCCGCACGCCGAGGAACCGGGAGGTGCTGATGAGGTTGCCGCCCACCTCGTTGGACACGCAGGACAGCGTGATGTACCGCTCGATGGTCGGCCGGGCCAGCAGCTGGTTGAAGGTGAGCGTCATCGGGTTGCGCACCCGGCCGTGGATGCGCAGCGTCCAGGTGGCCGGGTCGACCTGGGGCACCGACAGCGAGGTGTCGATGCGGTAGAAGTCGTTGTTCGGCGTGACGAAGCCGGTGCTGCCCGGCACGTTGAGGCTGGCTCCGGCAGGTACCGGCGGGGCCGGGCTGGCCGGGGTGGGCAAGGTGAGCGCGGACCGGGCGGCGGACACGTTCTGCCGGTCGGTGATGTGCCGGCCGACCAGGCCGACCACGGCCGCGCCGGCCAGCACGCCGCCGGACTCCATGAGGAACCGGCGCCGATCGCCGCCGTCGGAGGCGGCCTCGTGGCGTCGCAGCAGGAGCACCATGGCGGCGCCGCCGGCCACCGCGCCCAGCAGCGACGGGAACAGGGAGCCCGGGCCGGCGTTGGGTCGGGTGGCCGCCGCCACGATGCCGATGATCCCGAACACCCCGATGCCGCCCAGGCCGAGCCGCTGATCCCGGGTCGCCAGCGCGCCGATGAGGGCGGCGAACGCGGCCAGCAGGATGGTGGTGCCGATCAGCAGCGCGGTCTTGTCGTGCGTACCGAACGTCGAGACGGCGAAGTTCTTGACCGACTTGGGTACCGAGTCGACCACCACGTCGCCGACGACCACGAGCGGCGCGGACTGCGGTCCACTGAAGATCGCTACGAGCTCCGCCACGCCCAGGGCGACGGCCGCCGCGGCGAGCCCCGCGACTGCCCCGAACCGGCGGGGTATCCGTGCGTTGTTCACCTGTGAATCTTCCGCGCGACCGGCCCCAACCGGTAGATCGGTAAGGGTTCGATAAGAAACTTCGAAGGGACGGTACGCGGCGCGTACCGTCCCTTCGAGGCGTTCCTCCGGTTGCGTCCCGATTGTGCGGTGATCCGCGTCTCAGGACGCCGGTTCAGAAACCGGGGCCGTGCGAGTGGCCGTGACCGTGGCCGTCCCCGGCCGGGGCGGCCTCCGGCTCCTTGGGCTTGTCCACGACCAGGCTCTCGGTGGTCAGCAGCAGCCCGGCGATGGACGCGGCGTTGGCCAGCGCGTTCCGGGTCACCTTGACCGGGTCGAGGATGCCCGCCTTGGCCAGGTTGACGTACTCGCCGGAGGCGGCGTTGAGGCCTTCGCCCCAGGCGCTGGCGCGCACCTTGTCCACCACGACGTACCCGTCGTGTCCGGCGTTCTGGGCGATCCACCGCAGCGGCTCGACCAGCGCCTTGGCCACGATCGTGGCGCCGGTGCGCTCGTCACCGGTCAGCGACAGACCGTCGAGCGCCGAGGAGACCTGCACCAGCGCGGCGCCGCCACCGGGCACGATGCCCTCCTCGACGGCAGCCTTGGTCGCCGAGATGGCGTCCTCGATGCGGTGCTTCTTCTCCTTCAGCTCGACCTCGGTGGCGGCACCCACCTTGATCACCGCTACCCCGCCGGACAGCTTCGCGAGCCGCTCGTTGAGCTTCTCCGTGTCCCAGTCGGAGTCGGAGGCCTCGATCTCCTTGCGGATCTGGGAGACCCGCTCGGCGACGTCCTCGTCCTTGGCCGCGCCGTCGACGATCGTGGTGGTCTCGTTGGTGACCACGATCCGGCGGGCCTGGCCCAGCTGCTCCAGCCCGGCGGTCTCCAGCTTGTACCCGAGATCGGGCGAGATCACCTCGCCGCCGGTCAGGATCGCGATGTCCTGCAGCATCGCCTTGCGCCGGTCGCCGAAGGCCGGGGCCTTCACCGCGATCACCCGCAGCGTCTTGCGGATGGCGTTGACCACGAGGGTGGCGAGGGCCTGGCCCTCCACGTCCTCGGCGATGATCAGCAGCGGCTTGCTGGCCTGCAGGACCTTCTCCAGCAGCGGCAGCATCTCCTCCACCGCGCTGATCTTCTGGCTGGTGACCAGGATGTAGGCGTCCTCGAGCACCGCCTCGCCGGCCTCGGCGTCGGTCACGAAGTGCGGCGACACGTAGCCCTTGTCGAACTGCATGCCCTCGGTGACCTCGAGCTCGGTGGTCATGGTCGAACCGTCCTCGACGGTGATCACGCCCTGCCGGCCGACCTTCTCCATCGCCTCGGCGATCAGGTTACCGATCGTCGCGTCCTGCGCCGAGATCGTCGCGACGTGCGCGATCTCCTCGTGGCCGGACACCTCGGTGGCCTTGTCCAGCAGCGCGTCGTTGACCACCTTGACGGCGGTGTCGATGCCCCGCTTGAGACCGCTCGGGTTGGCCCCGGCGGTCACGTTGCGCAGGCCCTCCCGGACCATCGCCTGGGCGAGCACGGTCGCCGTGGTGGTCCCGTCGCCGGCGACGTCGTTGGTCTTGGTCGCCACCTCCTTGACCAGCTGGGCGCCAAGGTTCTCGTACGGGTTGGTGAGCTCGATCTCCTTGGCGATCGTCACACCGTCATTGGTAATTACGGGGGCGCCGAACTTCTTGTCCAGAACGACGTTGCGGCCCCTCGGACCAAGGGTGACCTTGACCGTGTCAGCCAGCGCGTTCACGCCGTGCTCGAGCAGGTGTCGGGCGTCGTCCGAGAAGCTCAGGATCTTCGCCATATCTATCCCTTCACAAGGAAGTGCCGTCCTGACGCCCGGTGGTCCGGGCGTCAGGACGGCACATTCGTGGACCGGCCGCCAGACCCGCCATTTCGTGGCGGGCCGGACGCGCCGGTCGCAAAAGCCGCGCCGTCAGGCCCTCAGGCCACCGCCCGGCTCGCCGGGCGCCGGGACGGCACTTGTGATCATCTCGGCTGGGACCGCCGACGAACGACGATCTTGACCGTTAACGCTCGGGTCGGCGGCCGGCGCAACGTGCACCCCGGCGACGACCCGCCCAGCTCACTTCTCGATAACAGCGAGGACGTCGCGAGCGGAGAGCACCAGGTACTCCTCGCCGGCGTACTTGACCTCGGTGCCGCCGTACTTCGAGTAGAGCACCGTGTCGCCGACCTGAACGTCGATCGGAATCCGGTTGCCCTTGTCGTCGAAGCGGCCCGGGCCCACAGCGAGGACAGTGCCCTCCTGCGGCTTCTCCTTGGCGGTGTCGGGGATTACCAAGCCCGACGCCGTGGTCGTCTCAGCCTCGTTCGCCTGGACCACGATGCGGTCCTCGAGCGGCTTGATCGCAACCTTGGTCGCGGTAGTCACGGGCATACCCTCCTGGGGTACTTGATCTTCGTCTGCCACATGCCACCCGTGGTCCAGCACTGGGCTGGGCCAGCAAGACGGCGTTTTCCAGCGGCTCCGTCGTCGCGGGTGCCGGTTCCGCCGGGCTTGCACCGGCCGGCCAACGGCCAGCCGATTGGCACCCTCAGCGTGAGAGTGCTAATCGCAGGTTATGCCGGGATCTAGCACTCCGTCAAGGAGAGTGCCAACTCTCGCGCCCGGTACCGCGCACGATCTCCCGGAGCAGGCCGGAGCACGCCGCGTGACCACCTCCGGCCGACCGTCACGGGGCTGGCGCGTCGGCCGGTAACGCGCCCGCCGGCGGTTGGCACGAACACCCGGGGCGGGCATCCCCCGCGCCCGCGGCGAACCACGTAGCGCCCCCGCGGCGACCGCGTGGCGCCTCCGCGTGGCGCCTTCGCGGCGCGCCTCCGCGTCGCGCCTCCGCGTCGCGCCTCCGCGACGACCGCGTGGCGCTGGGCCGCGAGCGGCTCTCGCGCGGCGAAGGTGCGAGCCGCTTGCTCGTGGCAAGGCCCGGTGTCCGGTCGCAGGCCGCGAAGGAACCGCCGGGTCGGCAGCCCCGTCCGGCAGCCCCGTCCGGCAGCCCGGTCCGGACTCAAACCGGGCGGCCGCGAGAGCGGCGCGGTGGGCATGCGACGCCGCGTGGCCTGGCCAACGCACAAAGTTATTCACGTTGTCGAATTGTCACTGACAACAACAAACCCAACCCCCGCTTGCCCCCGGCAGGGGCGCGGCGCCCAGTCCGCCGGCCGCGCAGAACGCCGCCCAGCTTGGTCCCGGTCCGGAAACCCAAGCCAGATCGCCTGGTCAACGCGGCAAGTCCACTCACGACGCCGAATTGTCATCCACGGCAACAAATTTGGCCCGGTTTGCCCTGGCGGGACCCGGCATCCGGTCGCAGACCGCGTCGAACGCCGCTCGGCTCGGGCGTAACCGGGCGGACGGGAGAGCGGGGCGGTGGCCGTGGCGACGCGGGAAGCCTGGTCAAAGCGGCAAGGTCACTCACGTTGCCGAATTGTTACTGCCGACAACAAACTTAACCCCGCCGTCATCTTGTGCGGGGCGCGTCGAGAGGAATACGTTGCCGGGCACAACAATCGGTTCGAGGGCCGGCCGGAGGGGGCGACACCAGCCAAGAAGCCGGAATTCGGGCCGAAGTGCATCGATACGTGCAAACGAATGACCCCTCCCCGCCGCCCCGTGCGGCGCATACCCCGAAAGGACCCATGCAATGCGCAAGGGGATCCTCGCCCTCGCCGCCGCCGGGCTGGTGGTTGCTGGCAGCTTGTCCGCCTGTGGCAAGTCCGACGACTCCGGTTCGGGCTCGGCGAAGAAGGGCCCGTACGTCGGTGTCATCCTGCCCGACACCAAGTCCTCGGCCCGTTGGGAAGCCGACGACCGGCCGCTGCTGAAGAAGGCGTTCGACGACGCCCACGTCAAGTCGAACATCCAGAACGCGCAGGGTGACCCGAACGCGTTCCAGACCATCGCCGACCAGATGATCACGAGTGGGGTCAACGTTCTGGTCATCACCGACCTGGACGCGGGCAGCGGCACCGCCGTCATCAAGAAGGCCCAGGCGGCCGGCATCCCGGTCATCGACTACGACCGACTCACCATCGGCGGCGGCGCGCAGTACTACGTCTCGTTCGACAACGTTCAGGTCGGCAAGCTGCAGGGCCAGGGCCTGCAGAAGTGCCTGGCCGACAAGCAGGCGCCGAAGGGCACCATCGTCGCCGAGCTGAACGGCTCGCCGGACGACAACAACGCGACCCTGTTCGCCCAGGGCTACAACTCGGTCCTCGACCCGCTGTACGCGGACGGCACCTACGCCAAGGGCCCGAACACCTCCGTACCGGCCTGGGACAACACCACCGCGGGCACCGACTTCGAGCAGATGCTGACGAGCACCCCGAAGATGGGCGGCGTCCTGGTGGCCAACGACGGCATGGCCAACTCGGTCATCGCCGTGCTGAAGAAGGACCACCTGCAGATGCCGGTCACCGGCCAGGACGCGACCGTGCAGGGCCTGCAGCACATCCTCGACGGCGACCAGTGCATGACCGTCTACAAGGCCGTCCAGCTCGAAGCCAAGGACGCCTCGGAACTGGCCATCGCGCTGGCCAAGGGCGAGAAGCCCTCGGTGACTCAGACCGTGCACGACCCGAAGCTCAACAAGGACGTCCCGTCCAAGCTGGAGACGCCGGTGGCGATCTACAAGGACAACGTCAAGGACGTGGTGGCCGACGGCTTCGTGACCAAGGACCAGCTGTGCACCGGCGACTACGCCGCCAAGTGCGCCGCGGCCGGCATCAGCTAAAAGGCCAGGCCCAGTCCCTCGCGACCGGCATGCGTCCCGGCGCCGCGCCTCCGCGCGGCGCCGGGACTCCGCTGGTCACCGCCCCGGTCTGCGAACGACGACCACCTTCTGACAGGAGCAGTTTCCCGTGACCGCCACTCCCACTCTGGAGCTGCGCGGGATCGACAAGAGTTTCGGTCCCGTACAGGTGCTCCGGCACGTCGACTTCACCGCCAACGCGGGTGAGGTCACCGCTCTCGTCGGCGACAACGGCGCGGGCAAATCCACCCTCGTCAAATGCGCCGGCGGCATCTACCCGATCGACTCCGGCGAGTACTACTTCGACGGCAAGCCGGTCACCGTGCACAGCCCCCGTGACGCCTCCGCGCTGGGCGTCGAGATCGTGTACCAGGACCTCGCGCTGTGCGAGAACCTCGACATCGTGCAGAACATGTTCCTCGGCCGCGAGCGCACCAGGGGCATCGTGCTGGACGAGCCCACCATGGAGAAGCTGGCCGGCCAGACCCTGGACCGGCTGTCGGTCCGCACGGTGAAGTCGGTCCGGCAGCAGGTGTCCAGCCTGTCGGGTGGCCAGCGTCAGACCGTGGCGATCGCCAAGGCCGTGCTGTGGAACAGCAAGGTGGTCATCCTCGACGAGCCCACCGCCGCGCTGGGCGTCGCGCAGACCGCGCAGGTACTCGAACTGGTCCGCCAGCTCGCGGACAACGGCCTCGCGGTCGTCCTCATCTCACACAACATGAATGACGTCTTCGCGGTGGCCGACCAGATCGCCTGCCTGTACCTCGGGCGGATGGCGGCACAGGTCAAGGCCAGCGACGTGACCTACTCCCAGGTGGTCGAGCTCATCACCGCGGGCCGCAGCGGCGACCTGGGGCTACCTCCGGCTACGGCCGCCGCGGCGGGCAACGGCAACGGCAACGGAAACGGCAACGGTTCGCACGACGGCGGCGGAGTCGACCTCGGCGACACGAACGGAGCACAGCAATGACCGCCCTCCAGACCCCTCCCGGCCGCACGGAGGTACCCGGCTCGGCCAGCCGTACCCTCGGCGAGCACGCCCGCGACTACTTCGGTCGCATCCGCGGCGGCGACATGGGTTCGCTGCCCGCCCTCCTCGGCCTCATCGTGCTGTGCATCGTCTTCGGCATCATGCGCCCGGTGTTCTTCTCCGAGGTCAACTTCGCCAACCTCTTCACCCAGGGCGCCCAGGTCACACTCATCGCGATGGGTCTGGTCTTCGTGCTGCTGCTCGGTGAGATCGACCTGTCCGCCGGCTTCGCCAGCGGCGTGTGCGGCGCCATCATGGCCATCCTGCTCACCAATGAACACTGGGCCTGGTACCTGGCCATCCCCGCGGCGATCGTGATCGGCGTGGCGATCGGTTTCCTGCTCGGCATCCTGGTGGCGAAGCTCGGCGTCCCGTCGTTCGTGGTGACGTTGGCCGCGTTCCTGGCCTTCCAGGGTCTCGTGCTGTTGCTGCTGAGCGGCGGTAAGAACATCTCCATCACCGACCCGTTCACGGTCGGGATCGAACGGGACAACCTGCCGCCGTGGCTCGGCTGGACGTTGCTGGTCGTCGGCATCCTCGGGTACGCCGCGGTGCAGCTGAACCGGGTACGCACCCGGACCAAGCGCGGGCTGGGCGCCGATCCGCTGGCGCTGATCTCGATCAAGGTCGGTGCGCTGGCCGTGATCGGTGCCGTCGCTGTCTACTTCCTCAACCAGGAGCGGGCCATCAACCCGGCGTTCCACTCGCTCAAGGGCGTACCGAACGTCGTACCGCTCATCGTGGTCCTGCTGCTGGTGTGGACCTTCCTGCTCGGCCGCACCACCTTCGGCCGGCACATCTACGCCGTCGGCGGCAGCAAAGAGGCCGCTCGCCGGGCCGGCATCAACGTGGATCGCATCCGCATCTCGGCCTTCGTCATCTGCTCGGGCATGGCGGCCTTCGGCGGCATCGTGGCTGTAAGCCGTGCCAACTCGGTCGACCCCAACACCGGCGGCAGCAACATCCTGCTGTACGCAGTGGGGGCGGCGGTAATCGGCGGCACGAGCCTCTTCGGTGGCAAGGGCCGGGTGATCGACGCCGTGCTCGGCGGCGCCGTGGTGGCCGTGATCGATAATGGCATGGGGCTCATGGGCTACAACGCGGGTACAAAGTGGATCGTCACCGGCGTCGTGCTACTGCTCGCCGCGGGTGTCGACGCACTGTCGCGGCGCCGCGCCGCGGCGAGCGGTCTACGCTGAGCGCCGCTCAAGTCGAACATTCGGAGACGAACCCACCATGCGCGCTGGCCCAAGCCAGGAAGAAATCCGCCGGCAGAACCTCGGTGCTCTGCTGCGCCTGGTCCACGTGCATGGTGCGGTCTCCCGAGCCGAACTCACCACCGCCCTGGGGCTCAACCGCTCCACCATCGGAGCGCTGACCGCCGATCTGGCCGCGGCCGGTCTGGTCCGCGAGGAGTTGCCCAAGGAGACCGGCCGGGCCGGCCGGCCGTCCCTGGTGGTCCGCGCGGAATCCGAGCGCGTATTCGTGTACGCGCTGCTGATCGGCGTGGACCGGCTGGTGGCGGCCCGGGTCGGCCTCGGCGGCGAGGTGCTCGACCGGCGCGAGCGCCAGCGCGGCCGGGGCGAGTTCGTCGCCGCCGACGTGGTCGGCCGGCTGGCCGAGTTCGTCAACGAGATGCACCAGGACGTGCCCGAGAAGTCCACGTGTGTCGGGATCGGGGTTGCCGTGGCGGGTATTGTCCGGCGGGAGGACGGCCTGGTCCGGCTGGGGCCGATGATCGGCTGGGTGAACGAGCCCCTCGGGGCGGCCCTACGCGAGGTCCTGCCGATGGACGCACCCACCTACGTGGGCAACGACGCCGACCTGGGCGCGCTGGCCGAGCACACCCGGGGCGCGGGTAGTGATTCGGAAAACATCATCTACCTGAGCGGGGACGTCGGCATCGGCGGCGGCATCATCACCGGTGGTCGGCCGATGGCCGGGCACGGCGGGTACGGCGGCGAGGTCGGCCACATGGTGGTCAACCCGGACGGGAAGCCGTGCATCTGCGGGGCGCGCGGCTGCTGGATGACCGAGGTCGGCGAGCACGCCCTGCTGGCCGCGGCGGCCCGCGAGGGAGTCGGCCGGGAGGGCATCCTGGCCGTCGTCGACGCGGCCGACCGGGGCGACGCGCTGGCCCAGGCGGCGGTCCGCGAGGTGGGCGACTGGCTCGGCTTCGGCGTGGCGAACCTGGTCAACATCTTCAACCCGGAGACCGTGATCTTCGGCGGTACGCTGCGCGACCTGTACCTGGCCGGCGCGGCCCAGGTACGGAGCCGGCTCAACCGCAACGGGCTGCCCGCCTGCCGGGAGCACGTCCGGCTGCGTACCCCCGAACTCGGCGACGACGCCCCGCTCATCGGCGCCGCCGAACTGGCCTTCCAGCGGCTGCTGGCCGACCCCCTCGACGTCGGCACCGGCACCGGGGAACCGGCAGAATCGGCGGTGTGACCCCGGAACTGCTGGCCCGACTGGGTACCCCGGACGGAGCGACCGCGCTGGCGGCCGCGGCCGACCTGGCCGACGCGCCACCGCTGACCGCCGCCTCCGCGCTGCGCGCCCGCGGCCTGGACCCCGATCTGGCCGCGGCCGCCCTCACCCAGGCCGTGCTGCGCCGGCAGGCCCGGACGAAGTTCGGGGCGGACGCCAACGTGATGTTCTTCACTCGGCCCGGACTGGAGCAGGCCACCCGGTCGGTGGTCTCGCGGCGCCGGGCGGGCCGGCTGGCCGAGGGCGGCGTGACCCGGCTCGCCGATCTCGGCTGCGGCGTCGGCGCCGACGCCCTGGCGGCGGCCCGGGCGGGGATCCGGGTACACGCCGTGGACGCCGATCCGCTGACGGCCGCCGTCGCCTCGGCCAACGTACGCGCGCTGGGGCTGGCCGGCCTGGTCACGGTGTCCTGCGCCGACGCCGGGACGGTGGACCTGTCCGAAGTGGATGGGGTGTTCTGCGATCCCGCGCGCCGGCGGGGTGGCTCACGGGTGTTCGATCCCCGCGCGTTCTCCCCCTCCTGGGACTTCGTGGCCGCGGTGCCGCACCGGGTACCGCGCACCGTGCTCAAGCTGGCCCCCGGCATCGACCACGGGCTGATACCGGCCGGCGCCGAGGCGGAGTGGGTATCGGTGGACGGCGACCTGGTGGAGGCGGCGTTCTGGTGCGGCCCGCTGGCGGGGGCGCCGCGCCGGGCGACGCTGCTGCGATCCGATCCGCCGTCCGCCTCCCGGCCCGATCCGCCGTCCGCCTCCCGGCGGTGGTCAGACTCGCCGGCGATCACCGGCTCCGGGGACGCGACCGCGCCGGTCGGGCCGGTCCGGCGCTACCTCTACGATCCCGATCCAGCGGTGGTCCGATCACATCTGGTGGCCGAGTTCGCATCCATTGTGGACGGTACGCTGGCCGACCCCCGGATCGCTTACGTCTACGCGGATTCGGCCACACCCACCGGGTTCGCACGGTGCTTCGAGGTCACCGAGGCCATGCCGCTGTCGGTGAAGCGGCTCAGGTCGGTGCTGCGCGAGCGCGGCGTCGGCCGGCTCACCGTCAAAAAGCGTGGCTCCGCGCTGGAGCCGGACGAGCTTCGCCGCAGCCTGCGCCTCGCCGGTCCCGAGGAGGCCACCATCGTGCTCACCCGGGTGGACGACGCGCCCACGGTGCTGTTCGCCACCCCGGTGCCGGCCGCCTAGCCCCCGATCCTGGCCTACCCTTGGCACCGTGGCGGGACAGGGAACACCGGCGACGGCACTGCTGACCAGGCAGAAAATCGACTTCACCATCCACTCGTACGAGGCGGCCCAGCAGCCGCAGTCATACGGTGAGGCCGCGGCGGCCGCCCTGGGCGTCGATCCCGGCCGGGTGTTCAAGACCCTGGTGGCCACTGTGGACGGCCGCCTCACGGTGGGCGTGGTACCGGTCTCCGGCAGCCTCGACCTCAAGGCACTCGCGGCGGCGAGCGGCGGCAAGCGGGCCGCCATGGCCGAGCCGGCGGCGGCCGAGCGGGCCACCGGGTACGTGACGGGCGGCATCTCCCCGTTCGGTCAGCGGTCGAGGCTGCCCGTGGTGGTGGACGAGTCGGCGCTGCGCTGGCCGACGGTGTACGTCTCCGCCGGCCGGCGCGGCCTGCAGCTGGAGTTGGCACCGGAGGATCTGGTCCGGGTCACCGGGGCCACGGTCGGCCCGATCGCCGCCTGATCGCCGCCTGGTCCCGGACCCGATCGGCTGGCCGCCCCTCATGGCTGTCCGCGCCTGCCCGGACGCGCCTGCCCGGACGCGCCTCGCCGGATGCGTCTTGGTCAGCTCTGCCAGGACCGCCACAGCGCCGCGTACGCACCGTCCTCGGCGACCAGGTCGTGGTGGCTGCCCAGCTCCGTGATGCGGCCGTCCTCGACCACCGCCACCCGGTCCGCGTCGTGCGCCGAGAACAGCCGGTGCGCGACCGCCACGACGGTGCGGCCGTGGAGCACCGCGGCGAGGCTACGCTCCAGATGCCGGGCCGCCCGCGGATCGAGCAACGACGTCGCCTCGTCCAGCACGAGGGTGTGCGGATCGGCCAGGACCAGCCGGGCCAACGCCACCTGTTGCGCCTGCGCCGGAGACAGCTGGTGATTGCCGGTGCCCAGTTCGGTGTCCAGGCCCAATTCCGCCGGCCAGTCCACCGCCGACAACGCCCGGCGGATCTGTTCATCGGTCGCGTCCGGCCGGGCCAGCGCGACGTTGTCCCGGAGGGTACCCAGAAAGACATGATGTTCCTGGGTCACCAGCGCGACCTGGCCGCGAAGCGCATCCAGCGGCAGCTCGACCAGCGGCGCGCCGCCGGCGGTCACCGCACCGCTGTCCGGCGCGTTGATGCCTGCCAGCAGGCGTGCGAGCGTCGACTTGCCCGCGCCGCTCGGCCCGACGACCGCGACCCGCTCGCCCCGGACAAGCGTCAGATCCACGCCCCGCAGCACCTCGCGGCCATCCACATAGGAGTACCGCACCTCGCGCGCCTCGATCTCCCCGCCGTCGGGCTCGACGCCGCTGGCCCGCCGATCGTCCGGCACCTCGGCGACGCCCAGCAGGCGGGCGAGCGAGGCGCCACCGACCTGCAACTCGTCCAGCCAGGACAGCAGCCGATCCAGTGGGTCGATGAGCTGCTGAACATAGAGCGTCGCCGCGGTCACCTGGCCCAGCGTCACCCAGCCCTCGATCGTGAACCAACCGCCGATCAGCACCGTGGCGACGACGGGAATGATGTACGCCAGTTCGGTCAACGGATACCAGACGGTACGCAGCCCCAGCGTGTACCGCTCCGCGCGGTACGAGTTGGCGATGTCCTCGTCGGTCCGCCGCACCCGCCGCTCGGCCAGGCGCAGCGCCTCGACGGTACGGGCCCCGTCCACGGTCTCGGCCAGGCCGTCGGTGATGTCGGAGAAGGCGGCGTTCTCGCGCAGGTACCCGGCCGGAGCACGGCGCAGGTACCAGCGGGCACCGACGGTCAGGATCGGCACCGCGATCAGGCAGGGCAACGCCAGAATCGGGCCGACCAGCACCAGCGCGCCGATCGTGAAAAAAACCGTGACAATGGCGGTCAGGGTCTCCGGCACCGCGAACCGGACACTATGCGACAGCGCGTCCACGTCCCGGCTGGTACGGGTCAGCAGGTCACCGCTGCCGGCACGCTCCACCGTGGACACCGGCACCGCCAGTACCCGCCGGACGAAGTCCTCCCGCAACTCCGCCAGTACCCGCTCGCCCAGCCGCGCCGACGCATACGCGGCGAACCGCACGAGCACGGACTGCGCGACCACGAACACCGCTATCGCCAGCGCGATCTCGTCCACGCTGACCCTGGTGGTGCCCTCCTTGATCCGTTCGACCAGGTCGCCGAGCAGCCTCGGGGTGGCGAGTCCGGCGACCGCCGCGAGCGCGTGCAGCGACAGGGTGGTGATCAGCGGCCCAGGGTGGCGGCGCAGCAGACCACGCGCGTACCGCCGAACCTGCGCGGCGTCGGCGACTGGCAGGATCTGCTTCATGGCCCGGCCCCTTCCTCGGTCGCCCCGATCGCCGCCGCCGCCGTCACCACCACCGTCACCACCACCGCCGCCGCCGTCACCACCACCGCCGCCGCCGTCACCACCACCGTCACCGTCCACGGTCCGCTCATGCGGCCTCCCCGCGCGTGACCGTCGCCGCGTACCGTGGCTCGTCCGCGAGCAACTCGCGGTGGGTGCCCTCGGCGATCACCTTGCCGTCCTCCAGGTAGACCACGTGGTCTGCCCGGTCGAGGACCAGCGGGCTGGTCGACACCACCAGCGTCGTCCGGCCCCGCCGCGCCGCACCGATCCGGGCGGCGATGCGCGCCTCGGTATGCGCGTCGATGGCGCTGGTCGGCTCGACCAGAATCAGAATCGGCGGATCGGCCAGCAGCGCCCGAGCCAGCCGGAGCCGCTGCTGCTGCCCACCCGAGAACTCCCGGCCACGCTCGGCCACCTCGGCGTCCAGCCGCTGCGGCAGGGCGTCCACGATGTCGGTTCCGCTGGCGACATCGAGTGCCCAGAGGATGCGCTCATCGGAATGCGTACCGTGCGGATCGAGTTCCGAGCGCAGTCGACCGGAGAACAGGCGCGCGTCGTTGTCGGCGACCAGAATCGTGGACCGGACCTCGGCCATCGGAAGCATGCTGAGCGGCACGCCGGCCAGGGTGACCGCGCCGTCCCGGTACCGCCCGAGCCGATCGGCGAGTTCCACGGCATCCTCCGGCGTGGCGGCGGCGATGGCGGTCAGCCGCCCGGGCCGCACGACCAGGCCGGACTCCGGATCGGCCAACTCGCCGTTCCCGACCCGCGCCGGCGGCGCCGACCCGTCGAGCGAAACCACCGGGTCGGACAGCTCCGGCGCCAGCGCGAGCAGCCGGCACACGCGACGCGCGGAGACGTGGGCACGGGTGAACTTGTCGACGGCCTCGGTGAGCGTGCGCAGCGGGGAGGTCAGGAAGGCCGCGTAGCCGTAGAAGGCAACCAGTTGGCCCGGCGTGACCTGACCGGCCAGCGCGAACCGGGCACCCAGCCAGGTCACCAACGCCACAAAGACTCCGGGCAGCAGCACCTGCGCGGCCTCCAGGTACGACTCGACCCGGGCCACGCGCACGCCGGCGACGCGCAGCGACTGGGACTGCTCCGCGTACCGCCCCGCGAAGGTCGCCTCGCCGCCGATGCCGCGAAGTACCCGAAGACCGGTGACGATGTCGGCGGCACGGGTGGCAAGACTGGCCTGCTGATCGCGGTACGTCTGCTGGTGCTTGTGCAGGGGCCGGATGAGCAGACCCACCACGGCCATGAGTATGGGTACGCCGAGCACCACGACCAGGCCGAGAGGCACGGACGCGACGAGCAGGATCACGGTCACCGCGACGATCGCGACGACGGAACCGGCCGCCCGAGCGGTGATGTCCATGGCGTTGCCGAGGTGATTGATGTCGGAGGTGCCGATGCTGATCACTTCGCCGGTGGCGAGCCGGGTGGGCAGGCTGGAGCCGAGCCGGTTCGATTGCCGCACGGTCACCTGGATCGTCTGGTACGCGGCCGCCAGCCAGTTGAAGACCGCCATCCGGTGCCTCAGCACTCCGGCCACGGCCTGGACTATGCCGAGAGCGAGCAGAATGCCGGACCAGGTGCCCAGGTTGTGAAGGCTCCCGGTGGCGATGCCGGTATCGATGGCACGCCCGATCGTGGCTGGCATCAGCGCCTGAGCCACCATCCACACGACGCCGTACGCCATCCCGAGGGCGACGGCGGACACCTGCTGTCGGGCGAGCCAGTAGAGGTACCGGCTCGCCGAGCGATGATCGGGTACGCCCGGATCCGCCACGGGTAAGGAACGCATAGCGCGGGCGAGATTACCGTCCGAATCTGTTGACCGCTACCGATTTCTGGCGGGCTTGATCAGGGTGTACGGCGACGAGCCGCCCGCCAGCCGAGGAAGCCGAGCAGCACCACGAGCACGGCGCCGACCGGAATCACGATCGCCAGGAGTGAAGTCTTCGTGCCCTGTTGCTGCGCCCGGGGGGAGCCGCTGCCGGGTTTTTGATCGCTGGCAGAAGGGGCCGGGCTGGCGCTGGCGGACAAGGGGGGCACGTTGACGGTGAGGGCAGCAACGATGTTGATGACTCCGTACCCGTACTCGTCGTCACGACCGGGCGGCCCCTTGTCGGTGGCGGTGGCGGTGAGCCGATGGATCACTTCGGCCGCAGACAGGTTCGGGTACTTCGCCCGTACGAGAGCTACCGCACCAGCAGTAATCGAGGTCGCATCGCTGGTACCCGTACCCGCGCTGTACCCGCCGCCCGGTGCCGGGTGAACGATGTCGACCCCCGGCGCTGACAACACAACGGCAGATCCTGTTACGGAATCGGCAGCATGGTTCCCGTTCTGATCAACTGATCCGACCGAGAGAACGCCAGGCAGATCCGCCGGCGCGTCTACGACCAACGAGCCCTGGCTGCGGTTCCCCACGGCCGCGACAACGACGATGTTCGCATCTTCCGCCGCTCGTACTGCCGTTGCTAGATCCGGCGTCCCTCCGCCGCCGCCTTCAGCGAGGCAAATAACTTGCACACGACGTTCGATTGCGTACTTAATGCTGGCAGTCATAGCAGCGTCATTCGTTCGCCCACCATCCCCAGCATCGGCAATCGGAAGAATCTTTGCCGCTGACGCGATGCCTAGCGCGCCAGCATCAAGTCCGTGGCCGTGAGCAGCGATGTTTCCCGCCATACCGGTGCCGTGCCCGTTCGGATCATGCCAAGCATCGCCCGAACGCCCTGTACCAACGTACGTGACGGCCCCCGGTAACACGTTGCCGACTAGATCAGGATGTGACGCACTTACCCCGGTATCGATTAAAGCGACGGTAATGCCCTCACCCTTGCTAACGCGATTCGCGTCCAACACATGAAGGGACGAAAGAAACCATTGTTGGTCTCGCACGGAGTCCGCCCTAGCCGGCGCGGCGAACATCAGGGTCGCAGTCAAAGCGAGGAACAGCCCCGAAACTCCTGCTACGCCCCGCCGCAACATCAGCGGTCAATTCCGAGAACACCGGGCCCTGGATCGAAATGAGTCGGCTCGGGTAACGGACGAAGAACCGGCAACACTCCCTCTGCTACATACCAAGGATCTTGATCATCGTATTCTCGCCGACGCTTCAACGACTCTCGCCGATCAGCAATATTTCCAGGCTTCATCATGCCAACTTCGGCACCATTGGTTCCGATCGTCCCGCCTACCGCATTAACGGACTCATCAAGCCCGGCAGTCGCCTGACGTGCTTCTACCGAACGCTCCCCACCGATGACTCCACCCGCACGCAGCCCGAGTGAACGCGTTTCCACATGATTTTCGAGTGAGAAATTCTTCAGCGCGGACGGGCCTACGCGAGGCAGGTCGATGGACTCGGGAACCGGAACAGCAATAACACCGGCGTTCACTTGTTCCGTAACCCTGGCACCGGCTCCAGCTGACGCCACTCGGTCTTCGGCCGTACGATCCGCCAAGGCTGATGTGTACGAACTGGGTGACCGGCTAAGGGTGATGCCTTCGCCCCGAGCGCGCGCCATCGTCTGCGCGGACATTTCGGTAGACGCTTCAATTCTGCGTGCGTAGGTAGGAGCTCTGTTGTTCGTCGTAGAGGCTACCCCGCCGCCCCCCATAGAAGCTTCCTTGTAATTCGCCGTAGACACGAATTCCTCTTGCTGGACAGTTGGAGCGCCCGCGATTGGTACGTCTCCTCCGCGCGCGGACTGTGGGGGTTGGTAGTCGTCTACTGTTGCGAAGTGGCGCCATGAGTCCATCGCGGCGCTGCCCAGCGACTCCATGATCTGCGTAGCTTGCTGATGCAGCTGTTGTTGCCGCAAGACCACCGTCGCACCGGCTCTCGGCTGTGCCGCTCCCACCTGGCGCAGCGCCTGCGACTGCTCGTACACCTTTTGCATCTTCGGCTGGGCGTCGTCCACCGCGTTTGCCAGCGTGACGAGGGCCTGCCGGTTCGCGACCGACGCGTCCGCCAACTGCTGCGCCGAGCCGATCAACTCGTCCAGCCGGCCCAGGTACGCCGCGGCCGCGTCGCTTCCCTCCGGCGACCACTTGCTGGCCAGCCCGTCGCGGTACCAGCGCAGACGCCCCGCCAGCGCCTGTGCCGCCTCGTACGTGTTCTGCCACGCGCCCGCCTGCCGGAACGCGTCGACCGTGGACACGTTCTGGAGCAGCGACCACATGCCGGGCACGTCGAACTGGGACCACTGTGTCAATCCCGCCGATCCAGCGGCCATCAGACCGGTCTCCGCAGGCCGTCAGCAGGCGGGGGAACCGGGGACGCTCCGGACAGCTGTCCGCCCACATCGGTGACCTTCGCCTCCGCGAACGCGTCGGAGCCGGCGTACCGGGTCGCGATCTCACCTGCCGTGTCGGCGAGTGCGACCAGCGCCACCGAGTACGCGTTGAGCAACTGCACCGCCTGGTCGAGGCTCAGCTGATGCGCCGAGCGCGCCAGCCCCAACTCGGCGAAGGCCGGATCGGCCAGGACCGTCGCCTGACCCGATTGGAATACGTCGATCGCCGAGGAGGCCACCGGCGCGTAGCGTTGGCTCTGCTCGTCGTGCAGCGCCCGCGCGAAGTCGGTCAGGCCGGTCAGGTCGACTTCCACCGGCCCGTATGCGGTCGTCCTGTCGTCCTCAAGCCGCGCCACCGCTGTCCTCCCCAGGTTGGCGACCCGCGCCTCAAGCCGCACCGGTGAGCGATCGAGCGGCTACGGGGAGGTTACCGCCACAGCGCCGTTCGCCACGACCCCCGATCGCAATCTGTGGATGGGTCGCCGGCGTCGCGACGCCGGTGAGCGGATCAACGACTCAGGCGCGCGGTCGCGTCACCGGTCGACTGGGGTGAAGTCCCAGGAGTGCGGCGACCTGGCGACCAGGTGTTTGGGCGGGTCGGGCAGGGACTGCGGGCTGCTGCGCCACTTGCTGATCACGACTACCCGGTTGTCGGTCGAGCTGAACACTTCGCTCGACACGTGCAACGGATTCATCTCGATGGTGGGCAGCGCCGCCTCGCAGAGCCATGACAGCAGGTCGGCGAGGCCTTCCGGGTATGCCTTCAGCTCCCACATCCGTACGATCACAGCGCGGCACCTTACACGTTGACGGTGGTCAGCGGCATGGACGAGTCAGCGGGAAGGTCCAGCCGGCTCGGGGTCACCCCGGCTCCGACCAGATGGGAACCCAGCGCGGCGACCATCGCCCCGTTGTCGGTACACAGCTTCGGGCGCGGCACCCGGACGGTGATGCCGTGCCTGGCGCAGCGCTCCTCGGCCAGCGACCGGATCCTGGAGTTGGCGGCCACCCCGCCACCGATCACGAGGGTGTTGACGCCCTGTGCCCGGCAGGCGTCGACCGCCTTCGCGGTCAGCACGTCGCACACGGCCTCCTGGAAGCTGGCCGCCACGTCCTCGACCGGCACCGGTTCGCCGGCGCGCTGGCGCGCCTCGACCCACCTGGCGACTGCGGTCTTGAGGCCGGAGAAGGAGAAGTCGTACCGGTGGGCGGCCAGGTCGCGGGCCGCGGAGAGCCCCCGCGGGAACGGGATCGCGGAGGGGTCGCCGGACCGGGCGGCCCGGTCGATCGGCGGACCGCCGGGGAAGGGCAGCCCGAGCAGCCGGGCGACCTTGTCGAACGCCTCTCCCGCGGCGTCGTCGATGGTCGATCCGAGCGGCGTCACCCCACGGGCCAGATCCTCGACCAGCAGCAGCGAGGAGTGGCCGCCGGAGACCAGCAGCGCGATGGCGGGTTCCGGCAGCGCGCCGTGTTCGAGGGTGTCCACGGCGACGTGCGCTGCCAGGTGGTTGACGCCGTAGATGGGCTTCTCGGCGGCCAACGCGTACCCCTTGGCCGCGGCGACGCCGACCAGGAGCGCACCGGCCAGGCCGGGGCCCGCGGTCACCGCTATCGCGTCCACATCGGACAGTGTGACGCCGGCGTCGGCCAGGGCGCGGTGGATCGTGGGTACGATCGCCTCCAGATGCGCCCGGCTGGCCACCTCCGGTACCACGCCGCCGAAGCGGGCGTGTTCGTCCACACTGGACGCCACGGCGTCGGCGAGCAGGGTGTGCCCGCGCACGATCCCCACGCCGGTCTCGTCGCAGGACGTCTCGATGCCCAGTACCAGGGGCTCGTCGCGCCCGGCGCGTTGCTCAGTCATCTCGCCTCATCACCAGCGCGTCGGTGTTGCTCGGCTGGTAATACCCCCGCCGGACACCGACCTGCTCGAAACCGTAATCCTCATAGAGCCGCTGCGCGGGCGCGTTGTTCACCGCGACCTCCAGCAGGACGGCGCTCGCCCCTTGCCGGCGCGACTCGGCCAGCAGCGCCTCCAGCAGTTCGCGGCCGACGCCGTGCCGTTGGCGCTCGCGCCGCACCGCGATGTTCTGCACCCAGGCCTCCCGGCCGTTGACCGACAGGCCGGCGTAGCCCACGATCTCCTCACCCTCCAGGGCGACGAGGTAGAAGTTGCCGTTGGCCAGTTCGTTCCAGAACATCGCGGCGGACCACTGCTCGGCACCGAACAGGTCGACCTCGATCGGCAACAGTGACTCGATGTGCCACCACCGTAGCGGCTCGAGCCGGATCGCAGAGCTCACGGCAGGGCCGACTTGCGCGCGCCGGGCAGCACCGCGTCGGGGCGACGCAGGTAGAGCGGGGTCAGCGGCTCACTCGGCATCCTGGTCCGTACCCGCTCGGCGGCCAGCGCCGCGAGGCCCGCTGCCGGTGGGTAGCGCGGTTCGGCCAGCACCGACAGCCCGAGCACGTCCGCGTAGCGCAGCGCCCCGTCCCCGACCGCCGCGTTGATGCCATCCGGCACCAGGCCGTCGCCGAGAACCGGGGCGGCATCGGGCGACGCCGGGTCGCCGACCGGCAGCAACCCGTTGTCCTCCGAGGCCGACAGCTCGGCCGGCTTGTTGACGGATGGCCCGGTCAGGCGGACCCCGTCCTGGTACACCGCCCAGTAGATCTCCTTGCGCCGCGCGTCGGTGGCCACCAGTACCCGTCCCGAGCCGACCGCCCAGCCGAGCGCGTCGAGCGTGCACACCCCGTACGCGGGAATGTTCAGCGAGTCGGCGAGCGCCGCGGCGGTCACCAGCCCGACCCGCAGGCCGGTGAACGGCCCCGGCCCGACCCCGGCGACAACCGCGTCGAGGTCGCGGGGCGCGGCCCCGCCCTCGGCCAGCACCGCCGTGATCGCGGGGGCCAGGAGTTCGCCGTGCGCTCGGGAGTCCACGGTGACCGATTCCGCCAGGATCTCGACGCCGGTGTCGCCCACCGTGGCGAGGGCGGCGGTGATGGCGGGGGTCGCCGAGTCGACCACGACAATCAGCACGCCGTCACCCGACCAGAAGGGACGCCCAGGCAGAGGGGCGCGACATGAGAAGAGCACACGACACAGTCGCCACCCGCCGTCAACCGATGCAACACGGTATTCACTTTAAAAGAGAGGCCAGCCGGGTCGACCAGTCACCCGCGTGCGGAATCAGCGAGATCTCCCGCGACTCGTCGTCGTGCCGGTCGATGCGGATTTCCAGGTACTCGTCGGAGAGCTGTTCGGCCATCCCCTCGCCCCATTCCACCAGGGTGACCGAATCCTCAAGCGAGGCGTCCAGGTCCAGCGCGTCCACCTCGCCCAGCGGGTCGTTCACGGCGCCCAGCCGGTACGCGTCCGCGTGCACCAGCGGCACCCGCCCGCCGTGGTGGATCCGGGCGATGACGAAGGTCGGCGAGGTCACCTCGCCGTCGACCCCCAGCCCGGCGCCGATCCCCTGTGCGAGTGCGGTCTTGCCGGCGCCGAGCGGCCCGCTGAGGATCACCAGGTCGCCGGGGCGCAGCACGCCGGCCAGCTGCCGGCCGAGCGCCTGGGTGTCCTCCAGGGTCAACGTTTTCACAGCGATACTCCGGCCAGGTAGCGGGCGGCGAAATCCGGATCCTCGCGCAGCGCGGCCAGCGGCGCACCACCCGGGCCGAACCGGATCGCCGCCGACGGGTGGTAGGTGACCTCGCGCCTCAGCGCGGCCCACTCGGTCAGCATCTCAGTCGACCTGCTCCAGGAACTCCGTCAGCGCGGCGTTCACCACGTTCGGTCGCTCCAGCAGCGCCAGGTGCCCGGCACCGGGAACCGGGACGAACTCCGCGTCGGGCAGTATCCGGCAGATCTCCGCCGAGTGGTCCGGTGGGGTCAGTTTGTCCTGGTCTCCGGAGACGACCAGCACCCTGGTCTGCTTGAGCGCCTCCAGTGCCGGGTACCGCGCGTGGGTGTAGATCGCGCGCAGGTAGCGGGCCACCACCTCGGTCCCGGTGTGCGCGTTCATCTGCTCCACATACTTCACCAACGCCGGACTCGGCTTTTCGGTACCGAACCCGTAGCGCCTGGTCAGCGCCTGCGCGAGGTCGGTCGAGGCGCGGCGCAGAGCGTCGATCATCCCGCCGGTCAGCCGGCCGGCACCGGTGATCACGGGTACCAGCGGCCGGCTGAACCTGGCCATGAAGTCCGGCATGCCGAAGGTGACCTCGTCCAGCTTGCCGGCCGAGGTGGAGATGAACACGACGCCGCGAATCTGGTCGGTGAACAGCTGCGGGTACAGCTCGGCGAGGGCCATGATGGTCATGCCGCCCATGGAATGTCCGATCAGGACGATCGGCCCGTCGCCGACGGTCTCGTCGATGACCCGCTTGAGCGCCTCGCCGAGAGCGTCCAATGTGTACTCGCCCTGGCGCAGCTTGCTCGACTGGCCGTGCCCCGGCTGGTCGTAGAACACCATGCGGTACGCGCCACGGTGGGTCAGCGCGGTGCGCTGGAAGTGGAAGGTACCCATGTCCAGGCAGAAGCCGTGGACGAAGATGAGCGTCGGCTCCGGCGGGCTGGTCAGCCCGAAGTCCAGGTCGATGCCGTCGTCGGGCTCCACGATCTCCACGTACAGGTCCAGCCCGTCCGCCGTGGTGACGACCGTGACCTCGTCGTACGGGAGGTGCCCGAAGCGCTCGTCCGCCAGGGGATCGGCGGCCACCGCGCTTCGGCGGCGCAATAGAAGTCGTTCGGCTGCCACACCTGCTGCTACCCCGGCGGCGGCCACACCAACCACCGCGCCCAGCAGGCCCGCCCGGCGCGCCACCCGGCCGCGCCTGGACGGCACCGAAACCAGCTCACTCATTCCGCACCCTCGCCGTCGTACACCCGCGGTATGCGAACTCCGCCCATCCGGGTGACGATCTCGTAGTTGATGGTGCCGACCGCGTCCGCCCAGTCGTCGGCGGTCGGTTCGCCCTGATCACCGGGCCCGAACAGGACCGCGACGTCGCCGGCCCGCACCGGATCGTCGCCGCAGTCAAGCACTATCTGGTCCATACACACCCGGCCGGCGACGGTACGGCGGCGGCCGCCGAGCAGCACCGGCCCCGAATTCGACGCGTGCCGGGGCACCCCGTCGCCGTACCCGAGGGGCACGACGGCCAGGGTGGTCTGCGCCTTCGTGGTGTACGTGTGGCCGTACGAGACGCCTTCGCCGCCCGGTACCCGTTTGGCCACGATGACGCGTGCTCGTACCGTCATGGCCGGGCGCAGCCCGAACGTCTCACCGGGTACCGGAGACAGCCCGTACACGGCGATTCCCGCGCGCACCAGATCGAAGTGGCAGTCCGGTCGGGTCAGCGTCGCCGCGGAGTTCGCCAGGTGCCGGTACCGCGGCGTGATCCCGGCACGGGCCGCCACGGCCAGCGCGTCATGGTATTCGGCCAGTTGCGCGTCGATGCTCGGGTGATCCACCAGGTCCGCGCAGGCGAGGTGGCTCCACACCCCGTCCACCTCCAGCCGGCCGTCCTCCTGCGCCCGCGCCGCGGCCTCGACCAGCGCCGTCCAGTCGGCCGGCTTGGCCCCGCCGCGGTTCAGCCCGGTGTCGACCTTCAGGTGTACCCGGACCGGCCGACCCACGGTCCGCGCCGCGGCCAGCGCCTCGGCCAGCGCCTCCTGGCTGCCTACCGAGAGGGTCACGCCGGCCCGCACCGCGTCGCCCAGCGGCGTCCCCGGCGCGATCAGCCAGGCCAGCACCGGCGCCTCGATCCCGGCCGCGCGCAGCGCCAGCGCCTCCTCCACGGTGGCGGCCCCGAGCCAGGTGGCGCCCGCCTCGAGCGCGGCTCGGGCGACCGGCACCATGCCGTGCCCGTACCCGTCGGCCTTCACCACCGCCATCACCTCGGCGCTGGTGCCAGACCGCAGCCGGGTGACGTTGTGCCGGATCGCCCCCAGGTCGACACGAATCTCGGCCTGCCACATGTCCCCTACCCTACCGGCCGGTCACCTAGGGAGCCGGTACCCACCGACGCCGGCCCCACCGCCCCACCAAGGCGGCCTCGACGCACCATCGACATCGCGATCAGGCGAGCAGGACACCGACGCTCGAACGCAGCGCGGCCGCCACGTCCGCCGAGGTCACCGGGCCGTCCTCGGCTGCGGCCCGACCGGCCATACCGTGCGCGTACGCCGCGGCCACCGCCGCCCGCACCGCACTCAGGCCGCCGGCCAGCAGCGAACCGAGCAGCCCGGCCAGCACGTCACCGGTACCCCCGCTGGCCAGGGCCGCGGTGCCCGTCGGGTTCACCCAGACCTCCCCGTCCGGCGACGCCACCACCGTGCGGTCGCCCTTGAGCAGCACCGTCACGTTCAGCTGCGCGGCCAGCCCGAGCGCCGAGGCGACCCGGTCGGCGCCCGGCGGCGCGCCGGCGAGCCGGGCGAATTCGCGATCGTGCGGGGTCACCACCGTCGGCGCGGACCGCTGCGCCAGGCGCTCCCGTACCGGCCCGTGCATGACCAGCCCCAACGCGTCCGCGTCCAGGCACACCGGTACCGGGGCCGCCAGCACCGCCCTCAGCTCGCCGATCGCCCGCTCGTCGGTACCCAGCCCCGACCCGCACACCCACGCCTGCACCCGCCCGGCGCCGGTCACGCTCCCGGTCACCACGGCCGACGGGTGGCGCTGCCGGATGTAGTCGGCGGCCGAGCCCGCGTACCGGACCATCCCGGCCGGTCCCGCGCTCGCCCCGGCCACCGACAGCACGGCGGCGCCCGGGTACGTCGACGAGCCGGTGGCCACCCCGACCACACCACGGCGGTACTTGTCCGAATCCCGCCCGGCGACCGGCCACCAGCCCCGGACGTCCGCCTGCGCGGCGATCCGCAGTACCGGCGGCTCCGGCAGCGACAGCCCGATGTCGACCAGGTCGACCAGGCCGGCCCGGACCGCACCGGCCCCCACCACGAGTCCCGGCTTGAGGCAGCCGAAGGTGACCGTGACGTCGGCGGTGACCGCCTCGCCAGGTACCTCACCGGTGTCCGGATCGACGCCGGACGGCACGTCCACGGCGACCATGATCGGGCGCCCGCCGTCGGAGGCGTTGGCGGTCGCCGCGGCCGAGACCACCGAGGCCGCGGCCGGGCGCAGGCCTCCCCGGCCGCCGATGCCGACGACGCCGTCCATCACCAGGTCCACGGCGGCCGGCGCGGAGTCCACGGTGATAGCGCCGGCGGCCCGCAGCGCGGCGAGCCCCTCCGCGTGCGCCCGGCCAGGGTCCAGCAGCAGCGCCCGCACCACCACGCCACGGGCGGCCAGCCGCGCGCCCGCGAAGAGCGCGTCCCCGCCGTTGCTACCCGCACCGATCAGCAGCAGCACCCGCCGCCCGTAGACCCCGCCGAACCGGTCGGCCAGCAGTTGGGCGCAGCGCCGGGCGAGGCCGGCCGCGGCGCGCTGCATCAGCGTGCCGGCCGGCACGGTGGCCATCAACGCCTCTTCGGCTGCCCGCACGTCGGTTACCCGCCAGGCTCCGCTACTCACCGGCGCCGCCCCTTCCGTCTGCGCGACGAGACCGCGCCGCGTGGTCGACCCTTCCGATGGCCGCTCACCGGCTCTGCCCGGCCGCGTCCTGATCGCCCGTCTCCGCGACGACCATGGCCGAGGCTATGCCGCCGTCGTGCGACAGCGACAGGTGCCACCTGCCGATGTTCTTCTCCGCCGCGGCCGCCGCCACCGTTCCCGAGACCGTCAGCCAGGGCCGGCCGTCCGGGTCGGCGACCACCTCGCAGTCGTGCCAGTGCAGCCCGGCGGGCGCGCCCAGCGCCTTGGCCACCGCCTCCTTGGCGGCGAACCGGGCGGCCAGGGACTCCGCCGAGCGCTGGTTGCCGGACCGGGTAGACCTTTCCGACTCGGTGAACAGCCGGTCGGCCAGCAGCGGGGTGCGCCCCAGCGCGCGGGCGAACCGGTCGACCAGCACGACGTCGATGCCGACAGCCACGATCACCCGTCCACCCTACGAAACCCGTCCGGATCCGCACCCGGCAACCGTCGGGGCGGATCAGCGTGGCGCGAGGAGTGGCCTCCGGGTCACTCCACGGTCACCGACTTGGCGAGGTTGCGCGGCTGGTCCACGTCGTGTCCCCGCGACGCCGCGATCTCGCAGGCCAGTACCTGCAGCGGCACGGTCGTCACCAGCGGCGCGAGCAGGGTGGGCGTGCGCGGCACCCGGACCAGGTCGTCCGCGTACGGCAGGACCGCGTCGTCACCCTCCTCGGCGATCACGATCGTGCGCGCTCCGCGCGCCCGGATCTCCTGGATGTTCGACACGATCTTGTCGTGCAGCACTCCCCGGCCGGCCGGCGACGGAACCACGCACACGACCGGGGTGCCCTCGTCGATCAGCGCGATCGGCCCGTGCTTGAGCTCGCCGGCCGCGAAGCCCTCGGCGTGCATGTACGCCAGCTCCTTGAGCTTGAGCGCACCCTCCAGCGCCACCGGGTACCCGACGTGCCGTCCGATGAACAGCACGCTGCGCGAGTTGGCGAGTTCCCGGGCCAGTTCCCGCACCGGCTCCATGGTGGTGAGCACCTCCTCGACCTTGGAGGGCATCGCCTGCAGCTGCGCCACCACCGCACCGACCTCGTCGGCGTACTTGATCCCCCGCACCTGTGCCAGGTGCAGTCCCACCAGGTAGCAGGCGACCAGCTGGGTGAGGAACGCCTTGGTCGAGGCGACCGCGATCTCCGGCCCGGCGTGGGTGTACAGCACGCCGTCCGACTCACGCGGAATGGTGGAGCCGTTGGTGTTGCAGATGGCCAGTACCCGCGCCTTCTGCTCCTTCGCGTGGCGCAGCGCCATCAGGGTGTCCATGGTCTCGCCGGACTGGGAGATGGCCACCAGCAGCGTGGAGCGGTCGAGCACCGGGTCCCGGTACCGGAACTCGCTGGCCAGCTCCACCTCGCACGGGATCCGGGTCCAGTGCTCGATGGCGTACTTGGCGACCATGCCGGCGTGGTACGCCGTGCCGCAGGCGACGATGAAGATCTTGTCGATGTCGCGGAGATCCTGGTCGGTGATGCGGACCTCGTCCAGGGCGATCTCGCCGGCCTCGGTGAGCCGGCCGATCAGCGTCTCGGCGACCGCCTGCGGCTGCTCGGCGATCTCCTTGAGCATGAAGTAGTCGTACCCGCCCTTTTCGGCGGCCGAGGCGTCCCAGTCGATGTGGAAATCCTTACCGGCCGTCACGTTGCCGGCGAAGTCGGTGATGACCACCTCGTCCGGGGTGATCACCACTACCTGGTCCTGCCCCAGCTCGATCGCGTCCCGGGTGTGCTCGATGAACGCGGAGACGTCACTGGCCAGGTAGTTTTCGCCGTCGCCGCGGCCGACCACCAGGGGCGAGCTGCGCCGGGCACCGACCACGGTGTCGGGGGCGTTGGCGTCGACCGCGAGGAGGGTGAACGCGCCCTCCAGCCGCCGGCAGACCCGCCGCATCGCCTCGGCCAGGTCCTCGACGCCGGACTGCTCCAGCTCCCGGCACAGCAGGTGCGCGACGCACTCGGTGTCGGTGTCGCTGGCGAACTCGACGTCGCACCCCTCCAACTCGTCGCGGAGCTGGGCGAAGTTCTCGATGATGCCGTTGTGGATCACGCCCACCCGGCAGTCGCTGGACAGGTGGGGGTGGGCGTTCCGGTCGGTCGGGCCACCGTGGGTGGCCCAGCGGGTGTGGCCGATGGCGGTGGTGCCGCCGGAGATCCCGGTCGGCGACGGCGCCGCCCCGCCACCCTGGCCGGCCCCGTCGCCCGACTGGGCCGGGGGCTGCCAGTCGTCGCGCTCGGACAGCGCCTTCTCCAGGTTGGCGAGCTTGCCGGCGCGCTTGCAGACCAGCAGCCCACCTTCGGCGACGACCGCCACGCCCGCGGAGTCGTACCCGCGATACTCCAGGCGACGAAGACCGTCAAGGACGATGCCTAGCGCCGCGCGGGCGCCCGTATATCCCACGATGCCGCACACTCATTTGACCCTACCAGAGTTTCGCGCAGCTGCTGTGCGCAAAGACCCGACATTCGCTCAGAGGCTTTGCGCGTCAATGCGTTCAGATGGCGCGTTATAGCGACAAATTGCCCCGTAGTAGGGCGACGCGGCGCGGCGGCTCCGGGGCGGCGGAACCGCCCCGGAGCGCAGGGTCTGCTCAGGCGGGGCTGGCGGCCCGCACCACGGTCGCGATGCGCTCGGCGACCGCACCCGCCACGTCCTCGGTCGGAGCCTCGACCATCACGCGTACCAACTGTTCGGTACCCGAGGGGCGGAGCAGTACCCGTCCCTCCTCGCCCAATTCCGAAGTAGCGGTGGCCACCGCCGCCTCGACGTCCGGCGCCGAGGCGGCGGACGACCGGTCGGCGACCGGCACGTTGATCAGCACCTGCGGCAGCTTGGTCACCACCGCCGCCAGCTCGGCCAGCGTCTTTCCGGTCGACGCCACCCGCGCCATCAGGTGCAGGCCGGTGAGGATGCCGTCACCGGTCGTGGCGTGGTCCGGCATGACCACGTGCCCGCTCTGCTCGCCGCCCAGCGTGAACCGGCCGCTGCGCAGCGCCTCCAGCACGTACCGGTCGCCGACCTTGGTCTCGACCAGCCGCACCCCGGCCGCGGACATCGCCAGCCGCAGGCCCAGGTTGCTCATCACGGTCGCCACCAGCGTGTCGTTGGTGAGCGTGCCGGCCTCCTGCATGGCCAGTGCCAGGATCGCCATGATCTGATCGCCGTCGATCTCCTCGCCGGTCGACGTGACCGCGAGGCACCGGTCCGCGTCACCGTCGTGCGCGATGCCCAGGTCGGCGCCGTGTTCCAGGACCGCCGCCCGGACCGCCGACAGGTGCGTGGAACCGCAGCCGTCGTTGATGTTGAGCCCATCGGGCTCCGCGTGGATCGCGATCACCCGGGCACCGGCCCGCTCGTACGCGGCCGGCGCCACGTCCGACGCCGCCCCGTTGGCGCAGTCCACCACCACGGTCAAGCCGTCGAGCCGGTGCGGCACGCTGTCGACCAGGTGGTTCACGTAGTGCTCAACGCCATCGATCAGATCGTGCACCCGACCCACCCGCGCGCCGGTCGGCCGGTCGAAGGGCGCACCCAGCCCGGCCTCGATCGCGTCCTCGATGTCGTCGGGCAGCTTGTGCCCGCCCGCGGCGAACAGCTTGATCCCGTTGTCCGGCATCGGGTTGTGCGAGGCCGAAATCATCACGCCCAGGTCCGCGCGCGCGTCGCTGACCAGGTACGCCACGCCCGGCGTGGGCAGCACCCCGAGCCGGATCACGGTCGCACCCGCGCTGGCCAGCCCGGCCACCACGGCGGCCTCCAGCATCTCCCCGCTGGCCCGGGGGTCGCGACCGACCATCGCCACGGGCGGGTGGCTGCGATCTCGTTCGGCAAGGGTGTGCGCCGCCGAGACGGCGAGGGACAGCGCTAGCTCGGGCGTGAGATCCGCGTTCGCCCGGCCACGTACGCCGTCGGTACCAAAAAGCCGACCCATCTGGGTTACCTCCTGAAAAGAAAGAACCGGGCACGCTGCCTCCCATGAGAGGCAGCGTGCCCGGCCGGAGTTCGGGCAAACAAAGAGGTCAGCGCTTGGAGTACTGCGGGGCCTTACGCGCCTTCTTCAGACCATACTTCTTACTTTCGGTAACGCGGGCGTCACGCGTCAGGAACCCGGCCTTCTTCAGCGCCGGACGCAGATCGGGGTCCAGGTCGCACAGGGCCCGGGCGATGGCCAGCCGGAGTGCACCGGCCTGGCCGGTGATCCCGCCGCCCCGCAGGTTGGCGAAGACGTCCAGGCTCTCGAGCCGCTCGGTGATCGCCAGCGGCTCACGGACCAGCTGCTGGTGAACCTTGCTCGGGAAGTAGTTCTCGATGGCCCTGCGGTTGAGGGTGAACTCACCGGTACCGGGGACGATCCGAACCCGGACGATCGCCTCCTTGCGGCGACCCACGGTCTGGATCGGGCGTTCCCGGCGCACGCCGTCGGTCGGCTGCGCCTTGGTCGCGGTGGCGGTCGCGGCCGGCACGGCCTCGACGGAGCTGTTGGTGTCGGTCATCACGCTTTCCTCGTCGGCACCCACGGCCTGCTCGCTCACTGGGCGACCTGCTTGATCTCGAATGGCTGCGGCTGCTGGGCGGCGTGCGGGTGCTCGGCACCGGCGTACACCTTCAGCTTCTTGATCAGCTGCCGACCCAGCCGGTTGTGCGGCAGCATGCCCTTGACGGCCAGCTCGATGGCCCGCTCTGGGCGCTTGGTCAGCAGCTCCTCGTAGCCGACGGCCTTGAGACCGCCCGGGTAACCGGAGTGCCGGTAGGCAACCTTGGTCTGGCGCTTGTTACCGGTCAGCGCGACCCTGCCGGCGTTGATCACGATGACGAAGTCGCCAGTGTCCACGTGCGGCGCGAAGGTCGGCTTGTGCTTTCCGCGCAGCAGTGTCGCGGCGTGGGTCGCCAGGCGGCCCAGCACGACATCGGAGGCATCGATCACGTGCCAGCGACGCTCGATCTCACCCGGCTTGGGGCTGTACGTACCCACAGGTCTACCTGTCCTCATATGGCCGGCCCGCCCCGGCGGCGGTATGCGCCACAGGTTCGACCAGCCGATCTCTCGGCCGACGTTTCGGTGTTTGTGCGATCGCGCGAGTGTAAAGCGCAAGGATAGAGCGTGCCCGCACGCGGAAACGCCTGAACAATCGCACAACAGCAGGCAACGATACCCGGTGCCCGGCAACAGGGTCAAACTCGGGGATCGCCCCTGCTCAGCGCCCCGAAAAGGCGATTGGACGCTCGCTCGCGCCGCGGCCGGACCCCGGCCGGGCCTCCCTTTTTGATCCCATTTGCCCCCGCCGAGCGGCCGCGTCACCGGGACTTAGCGGTCCGGAAACACCGGAGAAGCCGCGAGGAAATCGAGCGCCGGCACTCTTACCTCATGCCCGCCGCGATCCGACCCCCGTACCGCACCGCGCGGTACGCCGCGTCGCCGCCGCGCGGGCACGGCCACAACGCGACGGTCGAACCCATCGACCACGCCACCGACCCGGGGGCCCCAACCCTTCGCAGGGGCCCCCGCACAGCCACCCCTGGGGCTTGGGACGGACCCGGGGGTGATCGCCGAGTTGGCCACTCGGCTGAGGTGCGGCACCGGTTCCGACGTCGAACCGGCCGCCGTACCGGAGGAGTTGCGGCGCGCCCCGGCGGGGGGACCGACCGAATGCGCAGGCGTGGCCTGGGAGCGGATCGACGCCAAGGATGGCGCCGGTCGGGCCCCATGGACGACCGCCCCGGCGCGCCGCAGCTCCTCCCACCCTGCGCCCTCCCACCCTTCGCCGTCGCATCCACCCCGGTGATGACGGTCCGCCTCGATCGCGCCTGAGCAGGCCGAGCCCCGGCTGGTCTCGACGCGCCGCCGGTCCGCCGATGGGCCACCCCGGCCAACCCGATGCGCCACCCCGGCCAATGGGGTGAACCGGTCTTAGCAGGTCGGAAACAATCGAGAAGCGTCGCCGAAACGGCCGGACGGCACCGTGACACCCATGGAACCGGCGACGCCCCCGGACGACCAGGCAACCGGCCCCCGGGACGCCGCCACACCTGGCGCACCGGCGCCGGCCCACGCCACGCCAGCGCCACCGCCAGCGGGCGCCACGGCAGCGCTGGAGGGCGCCATGGCAGCGCCGGAGGGCGTCACGGCAGCGCCCCGCGTCACGGCAGCGCCCCGCGTCACGGCGCCGGAGGGCCGGGGAACGAGCACGCCCGAGCCGCTGTCCGGGTTCACCGTCGCCGTCGCGGCCGACCGCTGTCGCGACGGGCTGGCCGCGATGCTGGAGCGCCACGGTGCCCGGGTGGTGCTGGCGCCCGCCCTGCGCATCGTGCCGCTGGCCGAGGACCAGGAACTGCGCGCCACCACGATGTCCCTGGTGAAGAGGCCGCCCGATGTCGTGATCGTCCGTACCGGGCTCGGGCTGCGTGGGTGGTTGCGGGCCGCCGAGGGCTGGGGGCTGGGCGAGGGGCTGCGGGCCGCCCTCGGCCCCGCGTGCCTGGTCGCCGACGGCCCGGAGCCGGCGGTCGGCCGGGCCCCGGGCGACGGGTGGGACGACGACCCGCTGGCCGGGCTGCCTCGACGCGGCCACGACCCGCTGATGCGGCCGCCACGGCGCGGCGACGACCCGCTGATGGGGCTGCCACGGCGCGGCGTCGCGGGCGCCCGGGTCGCCGTACAGCTGCACGGCGAACCCCTGCCGGAGCTGTGCGCGGCTCTGATCGAGGCGGGTGCGGAGGTCATCGAGGTTCCGCTGCACCGCTGGGTTCCGCCGGCCGACCCGACCCCGCTGCGCCGCCTGGTCGACCTCGGCCTGAGCCGGCTCGTGGACGCGATCGCGTTCACCTCCGCACCGGCCGTGGGCGCGCTGCTACGACTGGCCGGTACGGACACCGACGCGCTCCTCGCCGCGCTGGCCACCGACGTGGTGGCCGCCTGCCTCGGGCCGGTCGACGCGGTACCGCTGACCCGTCGCGGCGTACCGGTCGTGACGCCGGGACGGGCCCGGCTGACCGGGCTGGTCGGCGCGCTCGTCCGGGAACTGCCCGGGCGGGCCCCGACGATCCGGGTGGCCGGGCGGGAGTTGGTCCTGCGCGGGCACGCCGCGATGGTCGACGGAGCCCTGCGACCGTTGGCTCCCGCCCCGATGGCGGTGCTGCGCGCGCTCGCCGCCACGCCGGGCCGGGTGCTGTCCCGGGCCGCGCTGCTCACCTCGCTGCCGAGAGGAGCGGACGAGCATGCCGTCGAGATGGCGGTGGCCCGGCTGCGTGCCGCACTCGGTGGCTCGACGTTCGTACAGACGGTGATCAAACGCGGGTACCGGCTCCGCGTCGACTGAGGGCCGCCCCGCGCGGTCGGGGTCCCTGGAGATCACGAAACGCCTGGATACCGGTTCGTATCCAGGCGTTCGAGGACCGGCCGGAGCGGCGGTTGGGGTCGCCGCCGGCCGGCAGGACGGGCCCTAGCGGCCCGCCCGTGCCAACTCCACGCGAAGCGAGGCGATCGCGTGCTCGACCACCGTGATCAGGATCGACTTCACCGATTCACGCTGACGGGCGTCGCAGAGCACCAGCGGCACGTCCGGCCCGATCGCCAGGGCCTCGCGCACCTCGTCCGCGGCGTACCGCGGCGCCCCGTCGAAGCAGTTCACCGCCACCAGGTACGGCAACCGACGGCTCTCGAAGAAGTCGATCGGCGCGAAGCTGTCGGTGATCCGCCGCGTGTCGACGAGTACCGCGGCCCCCAACGCGCCCCGGATGATCTCGTCCCACATGAACCAGAACCGGGTCTGCCCGGGCGTACCGAACAGGTACAGGATCAGGTCCTCGGCCATGGTGATACGGCCGAAGTCCATGGCGACGGTGGTGGTTCCCTTGCCCGGCACCTTCGACGGATCGTCGATGCCGACACCGGCCGTGGTCATCACCGCCTCGGTGGTCAGCGGCGTGATCTCCGAGACCGATCCGACGAGCGTGGTCTTGCCAACGCCGAACCCCCCCGCGATCACGATCTTCGCCGATCGGATCGCGGACTGCGCCCGGCGCGCGGGGTCAGAGCCTCCGAAGTCCACTCAACACCCTTTCCAGCAGCTGCATACGGTCGTCGTCATGTGCCTGCGCCACCTCATGCAGGGCGAGCAGGCCGTCGGCGACCATGTCGGCGACGAGCACCCGGGAGACGCCGAGCGGAAGCCGCGTGTACGCGGCGATCTCCGCCAGCGACTGCGCACGCCCGTCACACAGGGAGGCGATTGCTTGTTTGTCACGCCCGGCGAACCGGGCTTCTTGCTGACCGCGCTGCGTGGTCAACAAAATCGCCTCGATGGCGATGTCGCGCTGGGGTTCGGTACGACCACGGGTGACCGCGTACGGCCGGACCAACGCCCCGCGCGGGTCCTCGTTGGATCTCTCCATGGCCTCCCTCACCCCCTTCCTTTAGCGCCCCGGCAAGGGGCGTCAACGGTGATTGGAACCTCAGCTGGCCTGAATGCTTTGTCGTGGGGCGGGCACCAGTGCCTGGCCGACCCGTTCCACCAGTAGAGCCATCTCATAGCCGACCTGCCCCACGTCGCATTGACGCCCGGCGAGGACCGCCAGGCACGAACCGTCGCTGATCGACATCAAGAAGAGGTACCCACCGTCCATCTCGACGATGGTCTGCAGCACCGAACCGCCGTTGAAGTAGCGGGCCGTGCCGTGGGTCAGGCTGACCACCCCGGCCGCGATCGCGGCGAGCTGATCGGCCCGGTCCTCCGGCAGGCCGCGCGAGGAGGCCAGCAGAATACCGTCGGCGGACACCGCCACCACGTGGGCGATTCCCGCCACGTGATCGGCGAAGTTGGTCATCAACCAACTCATGTCCTGCATGGCGCCCGGCCTGGTCATCACTGTCTCTCCTCATCGGTGGGCCGGTGAGCGTTGGCCGAACCGCCGTCACTACCGGAGCGGCCACGTTGCACGCCCCTGTGGTAGGCCGACAACAGGCCACGAACCTCATCCGGAGTACGCCGGGTCTTCGCCGCGTTGGCACGCGGGTCGACGCCACCCGGCACGAGCTGAGCCGCCGGGGTCCGCTTGGGCAGGCCCGAACGGGTCGTTCCGCCCGCGGCGGGCTCGGCCGCCGCGGCCGCCGCACGCCAGCCGTCGTCGGCCGCGGTGCGCCAGCTCTCCTCCGCCGGCGGCTGGTACTGCCGCCCGCTCGGCGACTGCGGCGACTGCGACTGCTCCGGTGGAGGCTCCGGCGGCACGTAGGCCGGCGGCACCACGGGCGCACTCGGCGTCATGGGCGGCGGAGGCGTCGACACCGACGGCGCAGGGGGCGACATGGGCGGCGGGGGCGACATGGACGGAACCGACATCGGCGGCGGCGACATCGGCGGCGACATGGGCTGCTGGACCCCGGCGTACCCACCGCTGTTGGCCAGCGCGGCCCCGCCGTTCTGGACGGGCTCGCCCTGTGGTCCGACCGCCGGCCAGTTCCCGGTCGCGGAGTGCCCGTGGCTGCGGAACCAGACCGCCTCCATGGCCCGGAAGATCGGCAGCTCGGCGGTCTCGTCGGCGGGCGGCTTCGGCTGCGTACCGGCGGTGGCCTCGAACGTGTCGGTGGTCGGCGCGTTGCCGTTGACGGTCGTCGGCACCGACGGTGAGACGACCGCCGGGGTCGCGACCGTCGGGGCGGTGACCGGCGGAGCGGTGACCGGCGGGGCGGCCGGCTGGTTGACCGGCGTCCAATCCTGCCGCGCCTCGGACAGTTCGGCCCAGCCGCTCAGGGTGGCGGTGCCGACTCCGCCGCCGGTCAGCGCCGGTGCGCCGGATCCGGCCAGGCCGGGCAGTTGTGGCATGGGCCAGCCACCGGACGGGTTCGTCGTCGGCGCGCCCGGGCCCCGCTCAACCGCCAAGGGCGAACGCGGCCTGGTGACTACGGGCTCGCGACCCCGCAGGCGAGGCAGGATCAGGATGGCGCTGGGGAGGGTGACGCCGGTGATGATGCCGCCCTCCGGGTTGGGGCGCAGTTCAACCTTGATCTCGTACCGGTCGGCCAAGCGGCCGACCACCGCGAGACCCATCATCCGGAACGCCGCGACGTCGACCGACGGCGGTTCGGCGAGCCGCGCGTTCAACGAGCCCATCTGCTCCGGCGACATGCCGAGGCCGCGGTCCTCCACCTGGACCAGCACGTAGTCGCCGATCCGCCGCGCGTCCACCACCACACTGGAGGTGGGCGGCGAGAACCTGGTCGCGTTGTCGAACAGCTCGGCGAGCAGCCGCGCCACGTCGTTGACGGCACGGGCGGCGATCGACACGTCCGGGTCGATGGTGCCGAACTCGATGCGGTTGTAGAGCTCCACCTCGGACTGGGCGGCCCGGACCACGTCGGCCAGCAGTGCGTCCTCCCGACGCGGGGCCGAGGAGTCGGCGCCGGCGAGCACCAGCAGGTTCTCGTCGTTACGGCGCATCCGGGTGGCCAGGTGGTCGAGCTGGAACAGCTGGGCGAGGCGCTTGGGGTCCTCCTCGCCGCGCTCGATGGCGTCCAGTTCACCGATCATGCGGTCGACCAGCGCCTGCGAGCGCCGGGCCAGGTTGAGGAACATCGCCGAAACGCTGGTACGCAGTGCGGCCTGTTCGGCCGCGACCCGGACCGCCTCGCGGTGTACGACGTTGAACGCCTGCGCCACCTGGCCGATCTCGTCCCGGCTGTCGATCTGGATCGGGTCACGCACCTGCCGGGCGATCTCGTCCGGGCTGTTCTCACCGATGTCGCGCACGTCGCGCAGCCGGGCCACCGCCTCGGGCAGGTCCCGGTCGGCCACGCCCAGCGCGCCCTCCCGCAGCCGCGACAGCGCGCGGGCCATGGAGCTGGCGAGCAGGAAGGCGATCAGGATGGCCACGGCCAGCGTGATGAGCACCAGCACCGACTCGATGACCACGTCCCGGATCACCGAGGTTCGCTCGGTGTTGGCGTTGCCGATCAGGTCGGCGTCCATCTGGGTCTCAGCCCAGCGCATCAGGTCGACCTTGGCGCCCACCGCCTCGGCGAAGTTCAGCGCCTCCTCGGTGGTCGGCCTCGAACCCAGCGCCGCGGTCAGCTCGCCGGCGGCCTGGTCGGCCAGCGCGACAGCGTCACCGGTGATCGCGCTGCTGACCAGCGCCTCCTGCTCCGGTGTCGCGGACAGCTCGAAGGCGGCCAGTTCGGACTGCTGCCCGGTCAGCGTCGCGACGACGGAGTTGTACTGCTCGTCGCGCACCACCTGCTGCGGAACCAGCGTCGCGTAGCCGATCGCCTCTTCCTGTGAGGCGTCGTCCTTCGCCTGGGCGAACGCGGCCATCGCGCGCAGGCCATCGGTCAGGTCCGGGTTGGTGCTGACCTGGCTGAGCAGGCCGTGATACGCGACCAGGTCATTGATGATGTCGCCGTAGCGCAGCACCACCAGGCCCGGCGTGACGTTCTGCCGCTGCTTGACCTGCTGGCGCAGCGCGGGCAGCGTCGCCAACTGGGCGTCAATCTTGTTCAGCTGGTCATTGATCGAGGCTGGCGCTCCGGAGAGCTTGCCGCGACGCGCCCGGTAGTCGGCGATGGCGGCGTCGGTGGCCGTCAACTGGGCCGCGTACAGCTTCGGGTAGTCACTGCTTCCCGGGCCGGTATCCGGGCCGGCGAATTCCGCGCCGAGCATCCGCTCATTTTCTAGTTGCTGCGTGGTCTCCGCGACGTCGTTGGACAGGTTGGTCAGCGAGGAGACCAGCTCGGCCGAGATGGCCTGCTGTCCACTGTCGACCAGCCTAGCCACCGCCAGACCGACGATGGCGATGACCGGGACCACCAGAATGAGCGCCAGTTTGGAGCGGATCCGGACGTCCCGCAGACCACGCCGCCGCCTCGGCCGGACGCCGGGCGCCTGGGTGCGCGCCGGCCTGGAATTGCTCGTCCGGGTGCTCACGTCAATGCCCTTCGCTCGCGACCGTCGTGCCGTCCGTGTCCACGTGCTGTGCTCACCGGCACACCCCTCGCTTTGCGACCTCATACGCGCCACTCGCGCCCACGCTGCCGCCTCCGCTAAAGCTCTCGAACCGCACGCCGTTTGGGTAACCGACCCCCGCCGAGCGTCGGCTGGGACTGGCGGCTCGGCCGCGATTTCATCACGTCAGCTACTCCCGGCGGAAGGCTCAGCGCGGTATGAATCCGGCGCACAATACCTGACGTTCCGACTTCGCTTCTACACCGAGCCCCGCCCTACAGCGATGACCAGCGCGGATCCCGCTTTAGGCGGCCTTTCGGCTGGGGCTGGACGCGCGAATATATCGCCAGCACCCTATGTCTTTCCGTGCACGGTCGAATGCGTTAGGTGATCGCCTACGATGGCCGCCGAGTGGCACGATCAACGGCTTGACCCGGGGTATCCGGACCGGCAAGGTTGGATCGCCATTCAACCGGGGAGTCGGCACGCCGGGTACACGGCCGACAAGCGTCCACAATAGACTGAAGCCGCAGACTGGAGCCGCCCGGAGGGGCCGCTCGCCGCGTACCAGGCAATCGTTCTCGCGGCTAGGTAACGGGAGGATCGACGAGTTGAAGAGCAACCGCGTCTCCGTACTGGCGACGGCCGCGATGCTGTCGCTCGGCCTGACCGCCTGCGGTGTGATTGGCAGCCAAGCCGACGACAGCCCGGTCATCATCGGCGCCGACCTGGAGCTCAGCGGCGCCAACGCGGCCGTCGGCAAGGTCTATCAAGACGCGTTGGAGCTGGAGGTCAGCCAGATCAACGCCAACGGCGGGGCCGACGGACACCCACTGCAGCTCGTCATCAAGGACAACCACACCCAGCCGCAGACCGCGGTGACCGACATCGCCTCGCTGACCGCCGACCCGAACCTCGCGGCGGTCGTCACGGGCTCGTGCAGCGCGTGCCTGGCGGCGGTGGCACAGACCCTGCAGGACAAGAAGGTGCCCACCATCTCCCTCGCGGCGGCCGACCTGACGAGCCTCACCGCCGCGGCGGCTGCCGGCGCGGGCAGCGGCGGGTACCTGTTCAAGATCAACCCCAACGCCGAGGACGACGCCGTCATGCTCGCCGGCCAGCTGCAGAGCGACCCGAGCACCCCGGCCCACGACTACGCGGTGCTCACCACCGACGACGCCTACGGCAACACCCTGGCGTCAGACCTCGAGTCGCAGGCGACCAAGAGCAACGCCACCGAGACCGCCAAGGAGCAGGTCGCGGCCGGGGCCAGCGACAGCCGGCTGCGCCAGGCGGTGCAGGAGGCGGTCGACGAGTCCCCCGACGCCCTGGTCATCGCGCTGCTGCCGGACCAGGCCACGGCGGCGGTCGCGGTGGCGCGCGAGGAGAGGTTCTCGGGGGCGATGTACTTCGACGCGATCGGCGCGGGTGACCTGTTCTTCAACTCGGACCAGACCCGTAACCAGATGTCCGGCGTGTCCATGGTCGCGCCGCAGGACATGGTCATCGACGACGTCATCGCCACCTCTCCCGCCGAGACCGCGGCCAAGGAGTGGTTCGACGCGTACACCTCGAAGTACGGTGCGTTCTCGGCCTACTCCCTGTACGCCGCCGACGCGATCCAACTGGTCGCGAACGCCATCGGTACGGCCCACAGCACCCAGCGCGACCAACTCCGGGACGCCTTCGAGAACACGCAGATGGAAGGCTTCGCCGGCCCGCTGCGCTTCACCCCCGACTCGCACTCCGGGCTGAGCCCGCAGGCGCTGGCAAACGTGACCGTCACCGACGACGGCCGTTGGCACCTGACCGCCAGCTGAACATTGGCCCAACCGCGGCCGAGCGGTTACCGGCGAGGGCGTGGGTGAGGCTTGCCTCCCCGCGCCCTCATCCGTCGCACGCATCCGCGAGCGTTCACGGCCCCCGACCGAGCGCGGCGCGATACCTGCGTAAACGCGTCCAATCACTGGCCAAAGGCGGCATGCCCGATGAGGATGTGTGCGGGTGGTGTGTCGGGTTGACGATCGGATACCCTGACCGCCGGATGCACCAGCCCTCGCATCCCATGGAGCTGACATCATGATCAACTTGACCGACGTATCACAAACATTCGTCGGCCGGTCCGGTTCGGTCGAAGCCCTACGCCACGTCGACGTGAGCGTGGGCGAAGGCGAATTCCTGGCGGTCGTAGGCCGATCCGGATGCGGGAAGTCGACCCTGCTGCGCCTGATCGCCGGCCTGGTAAAGCCCACTTCCGGTGAGGTGACGGTCGACGGCAGCCCGGTTGCCGGACCTCGGCGCGACGTCGCCCTGATGTTCCAGCGCCCCGCGTTGCTGCCGTGGCGCAGCGTGCTGCGCAACGTCATGCTTCCGGCCGAGATGTTCGGCTGGGACCGCTCCGAGCACCGCGAGAACGCCGAACGGCTGTTGAAGCTCGTGGGGCTCACCGGGTTCGAGAAGCGGCTGCCACACGAACTGTCCGGCGGCATGCAGCAGCGCGTCGCGTTGTGCCGCGCACTGATTCAAAGCCCCCGGGTGCTGCTCATGGACGAGCCGTTCTCCGCGCTGGACGCGCTGACCCGCGAGGAGCTCTCGGTCGAGCTGCAGCGGGTCCACATGGAGATGGGTACGACCATCGTGTTCGTCACCCACTCCATCGACGAGGCGGTCCTGCTCGCCGACCGGGTGCTGGTGCTCAGCTCGCGCCCCGGTCAGGTCCGGAAGATCGTCGACGTGGACATCCCTCGGCCGCGCTCGCTCGGCATGGGCGCGCACGTCGAGGAGGTCGCCCGGTCCAGCGCCGAGCTGCACGAGCTGCTGCTCGAGCCCGCGGCGGCGTAAACCCCACGACCGCGCCGACGACTCGGCACCGGCTGGCGGATCGAGATACGCCGGTGGCGGGTCGCGTCGGTCGCCGCCCATTTCGTACGCTGGCCGGCATGGCCGTACGGACCTGGACGGGGCCACTGGCAGTCGCGTTCGGCGCCGGTGTCCTCGCCGGCGCCGGGCAGTTGGGCATCGGCGACGGATTGGGCATCCTGCGCTGGGATCAGCGCGCGATCGGCCCGGCGCCCTGGCACACCCAGCTGACCTGGATCGCATTCATAGCGTCGAGCGCGGTCGTCGTCGCGGCCCTCGCGGGTGACTGGCGAGCGGTCCGGCAACGCCAGCGCCAGGACGTTGTCCGGCGGGTGGCGACGGTGGTGGCCGGCGCGATCGGTGCGGCCATCGTCGTGCCCCTCACCGCGCGCCAGGCCGGTGGCGTCACGCTCACCGAGACCGGGGATCCGCGGCTGACTATCGGGCTGACCGCCGGGGCCGGACTGCTGATCGGGCTGTTCGCCGCGCTCGCCGTGCTCACCTTTCCGGCGGTACGCGGCAACGTGACCAGCTGCATGGCGTGGGTCTGGCTGGCCTCAATGATCTCGGCGGTGTGGACCCTCGGACACGGGTCGACGTGGGCCACCGCCCGGCTGGCCCAACTGCCGGCGGGCGGGGCCTGGACACCCGCGGTACTGATCGGCGCACCGGTGCTCGTCGCGCTCGTGGTCGCCACGGTGGCCCGGCTCGCCGGGGGTCAGCCCGTCACGGTCTCCGCCTCGGGCGCGACCGGTCCGCTACTGGTGGGGCTGGCGTACCTGCTTGCCGGCCCGGCCGGTCAGTCGACGGCGTACTGGTCGGCACTGATCGCGATCGGGGCCAGCGCGGCGGTCTCGGTACCGGTGGCGCTGGTTCGCCGCCCGACCAGCGGAATACTCGCTCCGGCCGGAGCCCATGCCGCGTCGCCGCCCGCCGAAAACTCCGCCACAGAAGCCTCCGGCACAGAGACCTCCGCCACAGAAGCCTCCGCCATAGGGACCTCCGGCACAGAAACCTCCGACACAGGGACCTCCGGCACCCCGAATCCGAGCGCACCGACCGACAGCTCAGAGCCTTCCGCCGAGGATCTCGGTGCGGTGAATTCCGCCGCCAAGGCTTCCGCGTCCGAGGTTCCTGCCGCCAAGGGTCCTGCCGCCGAGGCTCCCGCGGCTGGCGCCTCCACCGTCCGGACCGAATCCGACCCGGGCTCGTCGGCGACCGACCCCACCGGCACCCCCGATTTCGCATCGGCGACCGGCCGCGCGGGCCTGCTGCGGGCCGCTCGCGCCTTCCGTCGGGGCAGGCGGGACGTGCCGGCGACGCGGCCCGATGGCCCTCCCGCGCCGGCCGCGGCCGCCACACCCGTACCCGACCCGTCACCCGCCCCGGATCTGTGGTCCACGACCGGTGACGAGGCCGGTACGGCCGAGCACGCCGCCGGGGGCCGGTGGGTGCCCGCCGAGCGACCGCCGGTCGGCGGTGCCGTTGGCGGAAGCACCGGCGACCGGAGCGACCATGAGCGCGACAGCGGCGCCGGTTCGGATGGCGGTGGTAAGCAGGGCGGTGGTAAGCAGGGCGGTGGTAAACAGCACGGTGATAAGCACGGCGCCGGTAAGCACGGTGCTGGTCAGGACGGTGCTGGTCAGGAGGGTGCTGCCCCACGCATCCCGCGCGCGCGGAGGGCACCGGCCGTCGAGACCTCACGGCCGAGCGCCGCGCCCCTGACCTCGGCCGTGACGCCGGACGACCCCCGCACGCCGGCCGACCGTCGCAGGGCCGCCGACCCCCGCACGCTCGCCGGCAACGGCCCGACCACCGGCAACAGCCAGGCCACCGGCAACAGCCAGGCCACCGAAGCCCCGCCGGCGGGCGAGGCCGTCGCGGCGCCCACCACCGGGGCGGCGGTCGCCGCCGAGGCACCGGCCGCCAAGGGCGCCGACGACTACGGCACCGCGGCCGCCGGTGAGCCGCTGGCAGCCGCGCCCGAGCGCCGCCGTGGCGGCCTGCGCTGGGGCCTGAAGAGGTCCAGGCGGCCGGCGGACGACACGCGGCTTCCCGCCGAACCCCCGGCCGCGGACCCGACCCCGGCCTCGCCGCCCGCCGCGACCGCACCGGAGAACCCGGCCGCGGCACAAACCCCGACCAGACCACAAACCCCGACCAGACCACAGGCTCCGACCACGCCATCGGCCCCGACTTCACCGTCGGCGCTGACTACGCCATCGGCTCCAACCACGCCGCAGGCCCCGACCACGGCACAGCTCGCGAGCATGCCGCCCACCCCGGGCGTGCCCTCCGCGAGCACGCCGCGGGCCGCGCCCGCGTCCGATCGCAGCGGGGCGGCGCCGGCCGAAGACGCGGCACCACCCAGGCAGGAAGACGCGGCACCGCCCAGGAAGGCGGCGAGGCGCAGGAAGGCCGCCGAGCCTGAGCAGCCGGCGCCGCCGGCCGAGGCGACCGGACCCCGGCAAGCGACCGAGACCGCGACACCGGTCGCCCCCGCCGCCGCGCTGAGCTCCTGGGATGGGGCCACGAGCGAGACCACCACCCGCCCCGCCAAGGCCGGGAGACCCGCCGCGGAAAGCCCGGCCGCCACCGACCGACCCGGTGCCGAGAATTCTGGTAGCGAGAAGACCGGCAGCGAGAAGCCCGGTGCCGAGCAACCCGCCAACGAGACGACGGCGACGGCGGGCCGGCCGGCGAGGGGCAGAAGGGCATCCAAGAAGGCCACCACGGCCGAGCCCGCCGCGACTGGTGCCGCGACCGGACCAGCCACGACCAGGCCCGCCACGACCGGGTTGCCCGCCGCCGGGCCCGGCCAGTCCGCGCCGACGGAGCCGGCGGAGCCAACCGAATCGATCGACCCAGCCGACCCCGCCGGTACCGAGGAACCCACCAAGCGTGGGCGTTGGGGCTCCCGCCGCAAGCCGACCGAGGTCAAGCCTCCGGCGCCCGAGCCCGACGACGAGTACATGGACTGGGTCAAGGGGCTCGGTGTGAAATCCCCGTCCGTGCGGCTCGGCGGCAACCGGGCCGCCCGGCATGCCCGGGAGGGCGACGACGAGACCGGGCGCCCATCAGCCTGACCCGCTCGTCACGGGGAGGTACACGGCGCCGCCGGACGCCACGAACTCGGCCGACTTCTCGCTCATGCCGGCGGCGACCGCGGCGTCAATACTGACGCCGTGCTCCGCCGCGTACCGCTGCAGTTCCTGACCGATCTTCGGGGAGCAGAACCGCGGCCCGCACATCGAGCAGAAGTGCGCGACCTTCGCCTGCGGGACGGGCAGCGCCTCGTCGTGGCACGTGCGCGCGGCCTCCGAGTCGATCGCCAGGTCGAACTGGTCCTCCCAGCGGAACTCGAAGCGCGCCTTGGACACGGCGTCGTCCCAGGCCCGGGCGCCCGGATGACCCTTGGCCAGGTCGGCCGCGTGAGCAGCGATCTTGTACGCGATGACCCCGGCCTTGACGTCCTCGCGGTTCGGCAGCCCGAGGGCGCCCTTGGGCGTGATGTAGCAGAGCATCGCGGTGCCGTACATCGCTCCCATCGCGGCGCCGATGGCCGAGGTGATGTGGTCGTAGCCCGGCGCGATGTCGGTGGTCAGCGGGCCGAGGGTGTAGAAGGGTGCCTCCCGGCACCACTCCTGCTGCAGGTCGACGTTCTCCTTGATCTTGTGCATCGGTACGTGGCCGGGGCCCTCGATCATCGCCTGCACGTCGCGGCGCCGCGCCACCCAGGCCAGCTCGCCGAGGGTCCGCAGCTCGGCGAGCTGGGCCGGGTCGTTGGCGTCGGCGATGGACCCCGGCCGCAGCCCGGCGCCGAGGGAGAGGGTGATGTCGTACTGCGCGAGGATCCTGCATAGGTCCTCGAACCGGGTGTACAGGAAGTTCTCCTGATGGTGCGCCAGGCACCAGGCGGCCATCATGGAGCCGCCACGCGAGACGATTCCGGCGATCCGCCCGACCGCCAGCGGGATGTGCCGCATCAGCAGGCCGGCGTGCACCGTCATGTAGTCGACGCCCTGCTCGGCTTGCTCGATGACGGTGTCCCGGAACAGCTCCCAGGACAGCCGGGTCGGGTCGCCGTCGACCCGCTCCAGCGCCTCATAGATCGGTACCGTGCCGATCGGTACCGGCGCGTTGCGCACGATCGCCTCGCGGGTCTCGTGGATGCGCTCGCCCGTGGTCAGGTCCATCACGGTGTCCGCGCCCCAGCGTGTGGCCCAGCGCAGCTTCTCCACCTCCTCATCGACGCTGGACGTTCCCGACCCGGAACCGATGTTCGCGTTCACCTTGACCAGGAAGCGTTTGCCGATGATCATCGGCTCCGACTCCGGGTGGTTCGCGTTGGCCGGCAGCACGGCTCGGCCGGCCGCGATCTCGTCGACCACCGTGGAGACCGGCACGCCCTCACGCAGCGCCACGAACTCCATCTCCGGGGTGGCCATGCCCGCACGGGCGAAGCGCAGCTGCGTGCCGCCGGCGACCCGTTCGGCCACCCACGGCGCCCGCAGCGGCGGCAACCCGACGGCCGGCCCGTCCGGGGCCGGTCCGGATGTGTCGTAGAGCCTGACCGCCGAGCCGTCGCCCGCTAGCGTCACTTCACGGAACGGCACCCGGATGTCGGTGCGCGGGCCCGTCACATAGACCTTCATGTCCCCCTCCACTGAAGCCCAGACGATTTCAGCGGGCCGCGTTGCCCACCCTCGAAACGCCGCGATCCGGGGCGAGGCGCCCCGGATCGCGAGAGATTTACGCAGTTGCAGTTATCAAGTGCGATTGGCACTTGCATGGGCACTGTGCTCACCGCGGCCGATGCGCGGCCCTTCGGTGCCGGATCTCGATCCCGACGCGCATCCGGGACCAGACGCAACCGGCTCGTGCATGAGCTCACCGCCGCTCCTCCCTGCGCCGGCATTACCCGGATCAGGTTCGACGGTCAGGGGCGCCTCAGCCCCACTCTCAGCCCAGTGCTCCGGGCTCCCGTGGAAAGTTGTGTGTCTTTTGACGTTATGCGCGGTGACCGTTCTGCGCAACGGTGGTTCAGCCGATGTCCCAGGTCGGTTCGGGTGCCTCCACCACTTCGCCGTCGCCCTGGAACACCAGGAACCTGTCGAAGGAGCGGGCGAACCAGCGGTCATGGGTGACCGCGACCACGGTGCCCTCGAACCCCCGCAGCCCGTCCTCCAGCGCCTCGGCGGAGGCCAGGTCGAGGTTGTCGGTCGGCTCGTCCAGCAGCAGCAGGGTCGCCCCGTCGCATTCCAGCAGCAACACCAGGAACCGGGCCTGCTGGCCGCCGGAGAGCGTGTCGAACACCTGGTCGCCCTGGCCGGCCAGCTCGTACCGGCCCAGCACCTTCATGGCCGCGTGCCGGTCCATCCCGGCGCGGCGCTCGCCGCCCCGCCACAGAATGTCCACCAGGGTCCGCCCCATCAGGTCGGGCCGGTCGTGAACCTGGGAGAAGTGGCCGGCCACGACCCGCGCGCCGAGCCGGGCCGAGCCCGAGGCCGCCACCGGCTCCACCGTGGACAGAGCGGGAGCCTCCGGCTCGGTACCGCCGACGGCGAGCAGCCGCAGAAAGTGCGACTTGCCGGTACCGTTGCCGCCCAGCACCGCCACCCGGTCGCCGTACCAGACCTCCAGGTCGAACGGGTAGGTCAGCCCCTCCAGCTCCAGGCCCTCGCAGATGATCGCCCGCTTGCCGGTGCGCCCGCCGGACAGCCGCATCCGGATGTCCTGCTCGCGCGGCGGCAGCGTGGGCGGCCCGGCCTCCTCGAACTTGCTCAGCTTGGTCTGCGCCGACTGGTACCGCGAGGCCATCTTCGAGTTGTACGACGCCTTCTGCTTGTACATCAGCATCTGCGCGCGCAGCTTCTCGCGCTCCTCGTCCCAGCGCCTGCGGTCGCGCTCCAGCCGCTCGTGCCGGTCGGACCGCGCCGAGTGCCAGGACTCGAACCCACCGGGGTGCACCCAGGCCGAGCCACCCTCGACGGCCACCACCCGGTCGGCGGTGCGGGCCAGCAGCTCACGGTCGTGCGACACGTACAGCACCGACTTCGAGGACTCGGCGAGCCGGCTCTCCAACCAGCGCTTGGCCGGCACGTCCAGGAAGTTGTCCGGCTCGTCGAGCAGTAGCACCTCGTCGCCGCCGCGCAGCAGCAGTTCCAGCGCGAACCGCTTCTGCTGCCCGCCCGAGCAGGTACCGACCCGGCGGTCCCGCACCGCGTCCCAGGACAGGCCCAGGGCGGCGACCGCAGCGGTGTCGAACAGCACCTCGGCGTCGTACCCGCCGGCCTCGCCCCACCCGGTCAGCGCCTCGGCATAGCGCAGCTGCGCCTTCTCGTCCGCCGGTGCGCTTCTCATCGCGCGCTCGGCGGCGGCCACCCGCTCGCCGGCCTGCCGGACCAGCGGCGCGGCCAGCGACAGGGCGAGGTCGCCGAGGGTACGGTCGTCGTCGATCATCCCGATGAACTGGCGCATCACGCCCAGGCCGCCGGCGCGCGCGATGGCGCCGGTCCGCACCGGCAGGTCGCCGGCGACCATCCGCAGCAGCGTCGTCTTGCCGGTCCCGTTCGGGCCGACCAGCGCTATCTTCGCGCCGTCCGCGACCCGGAAGGACACGTCGGCGAACAGCGTGCGGCCGTCGGGCAGGATGTGACCCACCCCGGCGACGTCGACGTACCCCATGGTTACCGGATTGTGGTCATCGATGCGACTCTCGTCACCTGGTTTACTCTGAGTGATGCACCGACAACACTCGGTACCCTTTCTGTGACGCGCACCGCTCCACCCGGTACCCCTGCCCGGACAGCCAGTCCTGCAGCGAGTCCCCGCCGAGGTTGCGGCTGACCACCAGCCAGGCCGTGCCGTGCGGGGCCAGCCGTGGCAGCCAGCGCAGCAGGAGTTCGTGCAGTTCGGCCTTGCCGATGCGGATCGGTGGATTGCTCCAGATCTCGTCGAATACCACCTCGTCGGGCACCTGAGCCGGGGTGGCCGGGATGATCCGGTCGGCCAGGTCGAGCGCCGCGGCGTTCTCGGCGACCAGTTCCAGGGCCCGGGAGTTCACGTCCACGGCGTAGACCCGCGCCGCCGGGGAGCTCGCCGCGAGTACAGCGGTGATCGCCCCGTACCCGCAGCCGAGGTCCAGGTACGCCCCGCCGCGCGGGCCGGGCAGCGGAGCCTTGCGCAGCAGCACGGCGGTACCCGGGTCGAGCCGCTGCGCCGAGAACACCCCGGTCGAGGCGGTCAGCGTGAATTCCCGCCCGCCCGCCTCGAAGGTCACGGTACGGGCGGCCGGAGCCGCGGCCGGCTCGGCGCTGAAATAGTGGTCACCGGTCATTTGAGGATTGTGGACCGGCCCTATCAGTTGCCCGCGAGCGCCCGGCCTTGGGTAGCCTATCCGTCATGACTTACGGGTACGGCGAATCGCCGGACGGATGGCGCCAGCCAGCCGAGCCGGACCCGTCCGACCAGAGCCGACGCCGGGTCCCCGGGCAGGCCAACGGCCGGGACAGCGCCGGCGGTGGGCAGCCACCCCGGGGGTACGACGAGCGGTCGAACCCCGGCTCGTACCCGCCCGGCCGGGGCTCGGCCCCCGGCACGTACGCCTCCGGCGGGCGCGGCGTGTACTCGTCCGGCGGCCGGGCAGCCGTGCCGCCCAGCGGGCAGCCTCCGGTCCCCGGCCAGCCTCCCCGCCAGTCCCCCGGCGTGTACGGCTCCGGCAGCCGATCCGGCGCCCCGGACAGCGTGCCGCCCCCGCCGCCGTACCGCCCCTCGTGGCCGTCCCGCGGCATGCCGGAGGCCGAGCCGAGCTGGCCGACTCCGGGCCGCCCCCAGCCGGACAACGGCTGGTCGGGCCAGCCCCAATCGGGGCCGGCCGGACCGTACAACCCGGGCGATGGCACCTATGGCCACCCGAACTCCGGCCGCGGGCGGGCGAGCGTGGGCTCGCCCCAGGTGCCCGACCAGCGCGCCCGCACCGCACCGGGGCGCCGGGGCGCGGCCTCGTCGTACGGCAGCCGGCGCGGCCGGGCCGGCGGCGATGCTCGGCTGCCCAACCGGCTCTGGATGTCCGTCCTCGGCGGCGTGATCGTCGCCGCGCTGGTCGCCGTCGGGGTGGCCAGCACCCTGTTCATGGTCCACGACCACGGCTCCGGCTCGGCGAGCGCGCACGGCTCGGATGAGCAGCGCAAGCACGACATCTCCAGCCAGCAGGTGGACCCCAGCCAGCTGACCCCGACCGAGGTCTTCCCGGCCGGCATGGTCACCCCGGATCCGGCCGACCCCGGGTACAAGGTGATGAAGACGGAATCGACGGCCTGCGCGACCGCGGCGGTGGGCGACCTGGCCACGCTGATGGCCCAGGATGGATGCAGCCAGGTGGTCCGTGCCACGCTGGTCTCGCCCGACCAGTCGTACGTGATCACTACCGGCATCTTCAACCTGAAGAACACGGCCGGGGCCGAGGCCGTCGACAACGCGATCGACACGAGCGTGAGCAGCCACAAGGGCCGCTTCCCCGGGCTGGCCGCCGGCGGCGCGACCGACGTCATCGGCACCGCCCCCACCCAGATCGGCTGGGACTCCGAGGGTCACTTCCTGGTCTACTGCGTGGTCGCCCGCGCGGACGGCAAGGACATCGACTCCAGCGACGACACCGCCTCGAAGATCATTAACGACCTGGTCGAGGTCGACCTCAAGGGGACGGTCATCGCGAACCGGATTACGCCCCGCCCGTCGAGCAGCCCCAGCTCCGCGTCAAAGAAGTGAGCGCCGGCTGCGGGTGACCTCCGCCCGCGCCGCGAAGTCCGGCTCGGTGACCGGGTAGTCGACGGCCACCAGGGTGAGCCCGTGCGGCGGGGCCACCGTCACCTCGCTCGCCCTGAGGTCACGGGTCAGCAGCCCGGCCGGCCACGATACCGGGCGCCGGCCGTCCCCGACCGTGAGCAGCGCACCGACCAGGCTGCGCACCATCGCCTGGCAGAACGCGTCGGCCTGGACCGTCGCCACCAGCACACCGTCCGGCTCCCGCCGCCAGTCCAGCCGACTGATCGCACGGATGGTGGTGGCGTTCTCCTTGCGGCGGCAGTACGCGGCGAAATCGTGCTCGCCGAGCAGCCCGGCCGACCCGTCGTTCAACGCCGTCAGGTGCAGCGGCCGCGGCCAGGCCAGCAGGTACCGCGCCCGGAGCGGGTCGGCGCCCCACGGCGAGTCGGTCACCCGGTACTCGTACCGGCGCGACAGTGCCGAGAACCGGGCGTCGAAGCTCGCCGGTACGGCGGTAGCGGCCCGTACCCGTACGTCCGGGGGCAGCAGGCCGGCCAGCCGCCGTACCAGGGTGCCGCCCCGTTCCGCCCAGGTCACCGCCGGTATGTCCACGTGGCACACCTGCCCGGTGGCGTGTACGCCGGCATCGGTGCGCCCGGCCACGGTCAGGCCCGCGATCTCACCGAAGATCCGCGACAGCGCACCGGCGAGTACGCCGGCCACTGTCCGCCGCCCGGGTTGGGCGGCCCAGCCGGAGAAGTCCGTACCGTCGTAGCCCACGTCCAGTCGGACCCGGGTCGGCGCCGCCTCGCCCGCAGGGCTAGAACTCGCCGCCTCGGAGAGAACTGGCCCAACGACAACGAGCCCGGCGTCCCCATCGGGAACGCCGGGCTCGATCCGTTCTTCGCTCAGGACTTGCTGTCCTCGGGCTCGACGTCGTCCGCCGAGTCGGCCGAAGCCAGCGGCTCGTTCGCCACCGGCTCGTCCTCGGCCGGTGCGGCGGCGGGGGCGGCAGTCTCCTCCTCGCCGGCCAGTGCGGCGACAGCGTCGGCGCGAGCCGTCTTGCGGGCGGCGACCCGGCCGGGCGCGGCCTTCGTCGGCGCGACGGACAGCTCCTCGACCAGCTCGATGATCGCCATCGGCGCGGCGTCACCCTTGCGCGGCCCGGTCTTCACGATCCGCGTGTAACCGCCCTGGCGGTTGGCGAACCTGGGCGCGATCTGGTCGAACAGCGCGTACACCACGTCCTTGTCCCGGACCACAGTGAGCACGTGCCGCCGAGCGTGCAGATCGCCGCGCTTGGCCTTGGTGATCAGCTGCTCGGCCAGCGGACGCAGCCGCTTGGCCTTCGTCTCGGTGGTGGTGATCTTGCCGTGCTTGAACAGTGACGTGGCGAGGTTCGCCAGCATCAGCCGTTCGTGCGCGGGGCTGCCGCCGAGGCGGGGACCCTTCGTGGGCGTGGGCATTGGTGCTCCTTCTCCAGGGGCAGCGGGTCAGAGCTGCTCGGTCTCGCGGTAGTCGTCGGTGTCGTAGTCCACGTCGGAGAAGGTGTCCACGACGTGCGTCGGGTCGAAGGTCGGCGCCGAATCCTTCAGCCCCAGGCCCATGCCGGCGAGCTTCATCTTGACCTCGTCGATGGACTTCTGGCCGAAGTTCCTGATGTCGAGCAGATCCGCCTCGGTGCGGCCGATCAGCTCCCCGACGGTGTTGATGCCCTCGCGCTTGAGGCAGTTGTACGAGCGGACGGTCAGGTCCAGCTCCTCGATCGGCAGCGCCAGGTCGGCGGCCATCTGCGCGTCCTGCGGCGACGGGCCGATGTCGATGTGGTCGGCCGTCTCGTCCAGCTCGCGGGCCAGACCGAACAGCTCGACCAGGGTCGAGCCGGCCGAGGCCAGCGCGGTACGCGGAGTGATCGAGGCCTTCGTCTCGACGTCGATGATCAGCTTGTCGAAGTCGGTCCGCTGCTCGACGCGGGTCGCCTCGACGCGGTACGTGACCTTCATGACCGGCGAGTAGATCGAGTCCACCGGGATCCGGCCGATCTCCGCGCCGGCCTGCTTGTTCTGCGAGGCGGTGACGTAGCCGCGACCGCGCTCGACGGTCAGCTCCATGTCCAGCCGGCCCTTGCCGTTCAGCGTGGCCAGCTTCAGGTCGGCGTTGTGCACCGAGACCCCGGCCGGGGGCTGGATGTCTCCAGCGGTGACGTCGCCGGGACCCTGCTTGCGCAGGTACATCGAGACCGGCTCGTCGTGCTCGGAGCTGACGCACAGCTCCTTGACGTTCATGACCAGCTCGACCACGTCCTCCTTGACACCGGGGATCGTGGTGAACTCGTGCAGGACGCCGTCAACCTTGATACTGGTGACCGCCGCACCCGGGATGGACGACAGCAGGGTGCGCCGCAGGGAGTTACCCAGGGTGTACCCGAAGCCCGGCTCCAGCGGTTCGATGGTGAACCGGGACCGGGTCTCGCTGATCGGCTCCTCGTTGAGAGACGGCCGCTGCGTGATGAGCACTTGCTTTTCCTCCGATACGTCGGGCGCCCGCTATTTGACGCCAACGTTTGGGTGGCGGCCGCCCAGGTCGGGCGGCCGCCATGAAGCTCTTACTTCGAGTAGTACTCGACGATGAGCTGCTCCTGGACCTGGGTGTCGATGACCTGCCGGGCCGGGAGAGTGTGCACGAGGATCTTCAGCTGGCTGGGGATCGCCTCCAGCCACGCCGGCACCGTCCGCGAACCGGACTCGGCGACGGCGATGACGAACGGGGTCAGCTGGCGGGACGACTCCCGGACCTCGATGATGTCGTGCTCGCGAACCCGGTACGACGGGATGTCGACCTTCTTGCCGTTGACCACGAAGTGGCCGTGCTTGACCAGCTGACGGGCCATGTCACGGGACTTGGCGTAGCCGGCGCGGTAGACGACGTTGTCCAGGCGGGACTCCAGGATCTGGAGCATCACCTCACCGGTCTTGCCCGGCTTGCGGACCGCCTCGTCGTACACCGCCTGGAACTGCCGCTCCAGCACGCCGTACACCCGGCGGGCCTTCTGCTTCTCACGAAGCTGGAGCAGGTACTCGGTCTCCTTCGGGCGCCCACGGCCGTGCTGGCCGGGCGGGAAGGGACGCGACTCGAACGGGCACTTCGGCCCATCGCACTTGCTGCCCTTGAGGAACAGCTTCATCTTTTCCCGACGGCAACGGCGGCAGTCGGCACCAGTGTATCGAGCCATCTCTATCTATTCCTTCTCAGACCCGGCGACGCTTCGGCGGACGGCACCCGTTGTGCGGCTGCGGCGTGACGTCGGCGATGGTGCCAACCTCAAGCCCGACGGCCTGCAGTGAGCGGATGGCGGTCTCCCGGCCGGAGCCCGGACCCTTCACGAACACATCGACCTTGCGCATGCCGTGCTCCATCGCCCGGCGTGCGGCGGCCTCGGCGGCCAGCTGCGCGGCGAACGGAGTCGACTTGCGGGAACCCTTGAAGCCGACCTGGCCGGCAGACGCCCAGGAGATGACGGCCCCGGTCGGGTCGGTGATCGACACGATCGTGTTGTTGAAGGTGCTCTTGATGTGCGCCTGTCCGTGCGCAACGTTCTTGCGTTCCTTGCGCCGTACCTTCTTAGCGGCGGCGCCGGTGCGTGCCTTCGGCGGCATAAGCTTCTTAATCCTCCTGAATCGGTCCGCTTGAACACGACCTCGCGAGGGACCACCCCGACCGGCTCGAGACGGCACCGCGCTGGTTGGCGCCGCTCATGGCCAGGTGTCTCCCGGAGTCGCTGGCGAACCGAGCGCTCCTGATTGTTACTTCTTACCGGGCTTCTTCTTGTTCGCCACGACCTTCTTCGGGCCCTTGCGCGTACGCGCGTTCGTGCGGGTCCGCTGGCCGCGCACCGGGAGGCCACGGCGGTGGCGGATGCCCTGGTAGCAGCCGATCTCGACCTTGCGCCGGATGTCCGCCTGGATCTCCCGGCGAAGGTCACCCTCGATCCGGAAGTTGGCTTCGATGTAGTCGCGGAGCTGGACCAACTCGTCGTCGGTCAGGTCCTTGACCCGCTTCCCGGGGTCGACATTGGTAGCAGAGAGCGTCTCGGCGGCGCGGGTGCGACCGATCCCGAAGATGTAGGTGAGTGCGATCTCCATCCGCTTCTCGCGCGGAAGATCAACACCGACTAGACGTGCCATGGATGGGCGTGCTCCTCGTATTCGCGGAGGTCTGTGCCCGTCCCGTCCCCACCTGCCCGGGTGGGGCCTCGGCCTCCAACCGAGGGTCAGCCGAGTCCATCAAAGTGTCGATCACATCGACGAACCGCGGCTGGGACGAACCTGTCTTGTCATGCGGGGGCAGCGCCCGGACGTTCAGCCCTGGCGCTGCTTGTGACGCGGGTCGGTCTTGCAGATGATCATGACCCGGCCGTGCCGGCGGATCACCCGGCAGTTGTTGCAGATCCGCTTAACGCTCGGCTTGACCTTCACTGGTTACCCTTCACTGGTCAACCGGACGTCACTTGTATCGGTAGACGATGCGGCCACGGGTGAGGTCGTATGGCGAGAGTTCCACCACGACCCGGTCTTCCGGCAGAATACGGATATAGTGCTGCCGCATCTTGCCGCTGATGTGTGCCAAGACCTTGTGTCCGTTGGCGAGCTCGACCCTGAACATGGCGTTCGGAAGTGGCTCGATAACTCGGCCCTCGATCTCGATGGCCCCGTCTTTTTTCGGCATGTCCTCCGCTACCTGACGTCCAGTTAGATGACAGGCTCACAGAATCCATCGCAAATGCCAGTGGCGGGTGCCAGGACATTCACGCCAGCCGCGGAACCATCATGCCGCCGAAGCGCAGGGCAGGCATGACAGTGTGGACGCTGTGCGCCGAAAAAGTAGTCTACGCGTACCGACACGCCGACGGCAAACGCGCTCCCGTTTCCCGGCGCGTCGATTGACACCAGACCTTCGAGCGACTACCGCCAGCGGTACTGGCGGCCCTGGTAGCGCGCCCGGCGGTCGGACTCTTCCCGGTCGAGAAAGCCCTGGTCACGCGGCCCCCGGTCAAACCGGCCATGATCAAATCTACCATGATCAAACCGACCGCGGTCGTACCTGCCACGATCGAACCCGCCACGGTCGTACCGCTCCCGATCGAGACGCTGACGGTGCCGCTGGTCCTGGTGGTGCTCGGCCAGGTACCGGTGGGGGTCGCCGCTGGCGTACGCCTTGAGCGTCCGGATGAGCAGGATGGCGCCCCAGGGCCCGGCCACCCAGATCGGCCACGGGTACCCGCCGAAGTCGCTGGCCACGTAGATCACCGTGCAGATCACGGTCGCCGTGAGCCAGCCGCCCCACAGCGCCAGCATCCACGGCGGTACGCCCCGGCGAGGCTGCCCGCCGGCGGCGTCCGGTGCGCTCGGTGTCCCCGATGGGGCGCCCGTCCCGAATGTCGCCGATGCGACCCTGGCGTCTTGCGGGCTGGTTGTCGGCGGTAGATCGTCGAGGATCCCGTCCAGCTCGCCGTAGGTCTTCGCCGCGTACGCCTGCTGCAGCCGCTCGTCGTACTCCGACAGGTTCAGGCGGCCCTCGTTGAGCGCGGCCTGGAGCCGATCAGCCACGAATTGCCGGTCCGAGTCAGCCGCCCGCAGGTCGTCACGTCGTTCCCCCATGCGAAAAGCGTGGCACGTTATGACAACAGCGGCCAGTGTCGCTTCCCTTACTCGACGACCGAACGACCGACGACCGAACGACCTGCGACCGAACGACCGGCGACGGGCGCCCCACCCATCCTTGAGGCGGCCTCACCGGCCCTCAGCCGGGCACGGCGACCGTCAAGCAGGCCACCCGGCCCTCGGCCGGGGTCGGCGATTCTCAGGCGGGCACGGCGATCCTCAGGCGGGCTCGGCGTGCGAGGTCAGCAGCTCGCCGAGGCGCTCGCGGCCACCGTCGTGCGCGGTGAACACCCAGGCCCCGTCCTCGTACAGCCCGATCGAGTGCTCGACGTGTACGGCGGCGGAGCCGTCCCGGCTGACCACCGTCCAGCCATCGGACTGCTCGACGGTGTCCGCCGATCCCAGCGTGATCATCGGCTCGATGGCCAGCGCCAGGCCCGCCACCAGCCGAGGGCCCTTGCCCGCCCGCCCGTAGTTGAGCACGTGCGGATCCTGGTGCATTTCGGTGCCGATGCCGTGGCCGCCGTACCCGCGCACGATGCCGTACCGGCCACCGGCCCCGCGTACCGACGCCTCGACCGCTGCGGAGACGTCGGTGAGCCGGCCACGCCCGGACCGCACTCCACGGGCGGCAGCGGCGATCCCGGCCCACATGGAGTCCTGCGCCACCTCGATCGCCCGGGCCAGATTCGGCTTGACCTCACCGACGGCGACCGTGATGGCGGCGTCGCCGTGCCAGCCGTCCAGGATCGCTCCGCAGTCGATGGAGATCAGGTCACCGTCGGCCAGCACCTGCTTCGGCGAGGGGATGGCGTGCACGATCTGCTCATTGACGGACGAGCAGATCGTCGCCGGATAGCCGTAATAACCCTTGAACGAGGGCACTGCCCCGGCCGCCCGGATGTTCCCCTCGGCCAGCGCATCTAGTTCGGCGGTGCTCACCCCGGGCGCCACCGCCTCCCGGAGCTTGGCCAGGGTGTCAGCTACCACCAGCCCCGCGGCCCTCATCTTCAGCAGCTGTTCAGGCGTTTTGTACTGGATGTTCAGCGTTGCGGCTCGCATTCGTATCCTCAGCTCAGCCCGCTGACCGCGGCACCCTTGCTCGGTGCCGCCGACGGGCTCGACTCTTTCCTACCCGGCCCGCTTGACGCGACACGGCCGGCGGGCAGAACAAAAGCCCTTCTCAACCGCCATATGAGCGGAGTGCGTCGATCGCCCGCACGGTGACGTCCTCGACCGGCCCGGTCGCGTCGATGCCGACCAACTTGTTCTGCGCGCCGTAGTAGTCCACCAGCGGGGCGGTGTCCCGTGAGTAGACCTTGAGCCGCTCGGCGATCACGTCCGGCTTGTCGTCATCGCGCTGGTACAGCTCCCCGCCGCAGCGGTCACAGGCCGCCTCCTGGCTCGGAGCGTCGAACTCGACGTGCCAGATCTTGCCGCAGCCGCGGCACTGCCGCCGCCCGGACAGCCGCCGGATCACCTCGTCGTCGTCGACGACCAGCTCGAGCACCAGGTCGAGCTGGGTACCGAGGTCGGCCAGCAGCTTGTCCAGCGCCGCCGCCTGCGGAAGGGTGCGCGGGAAGCCGTCCAGGAGGAAGCCGTCGGTCGCGTCCGGCTCGGCGAGCCGCTCACGCACCATGTTGATCGTGACCTCGTCCGGCACGAGCTGCCCGGCGTCCATGTAGCGCTTGGCCTCGACGCCCAGCGGCGTGCCCTGCCCGACGTTCGCGCGGAAAATGTCCCCGGTCGAGATCTTCGGCACGGAGAGGTGAGCGGCGATGAACTCGGCCTGAGTTCCCTTGCCCGCCCCGGGCGGACCCACGAGCACCAGCCTCACGCGGCCACACCTCCCCGACCTGCCCGGCTCCCGATCATCTGGCCCGGCCCGAATCTGCTCAAGAAGGCGCGCGGCGCCGCGAGTACTCTCGCGGCGCGACGCGGCCATCGGGTTTGCCCGCTCACTACCTCAGGAACCCTTCGTAGTTGCGCTGCATGAGCTGGCTCTCGATCTGTTTCACCGTCTCCAGGCCGACGCCGACGATGATCAAGACAGCCGTACCCCCGAAGGGGAAGTTCTGTTTATTGTTGCCGACCAGGCCGATGAACAGGTTCGGCAGCACGGCGATGATCGCCAGGTAGAGCGCACCCGGTGCGGTGATCCGGCTCAGGATGAAGTCCAGGTACTCGGACGTCGGCTTGCCGGGCCGGATGCCGGGGACGAAACCGCCGTACTTCTTCATGTTGTCCGCGACCTCGGTCGGGTTGAACGTGATCGAGACGTAGAAGTACGTGAAGAAGAGGATCAGCAGGAAGTAGATGGTGATGTTCACCCAGTCGTTCTGCTTGATCAGGTGGTTGTTGATGAACTTGTACAGCGCGTTCGGATGGTTCGCGTCCATCAGCTGCAACAACAACTGGGGCAGGTAGAGCAGCGAGGAGGCGAAGATCACAGGGATGACACCGGCCTGGTTGACCTTCAGCGGGATGTAGGTGGAGGTCCCTCCGTACATCCTTCGCCCGACCATCCGTTTCGCGTACTGCACGGGCACGCGGCGTTGCGCCTGTTCCATGAAGACCACGGCGGTGATCACGATGACCCCGATCGCCATGATCAGGGCGAACACGCCCCAGCCGCGGCTGGTCTTGATGGACCAGCCCTCGCTGGGCAGCCGGGCCGCGATCGAGGTGAAGATCAGCACGGACATGCCGTTGCCGATCCCCTTGTCGGTGACCATCTCACCGAGCCACATGATCACGCCCGTGCCGGCGGTCATCGTCACGACGATGACGCTGACCGTGAGCCACATCGGAATCTTGGTCTGCGGAATCACCGGGAACTGGTCGCACTGGTTGTTGAACAGCTGCCCGGATCGGGCCAGCGCGACGAACGCGGAGGCCTGCAGGACCGCGAGACCCAGGCTCAGGTACCGGGTGTACTGCGTGATCTTGGCCTGGCCGGCCTGGCCCTCCTTGCGGAGCTGCTCCAACCGCGGGATCACGACGGTGAGCAGCTGCAGGATGATGCTCGCCGTGATGTAGGGCATGATGCCCAGCGCGAAAACCGACAGCTGCAGGAGCGCGCCGCCGGAGAAGAGGTTCAGTAGGCTGAAGACCCCATTGCTGCCGTTCTGCACGATTTTGACGCACTGCTGCACGTTGCCGTACGACACACCAGGGCTCGGCAGGGTGGCGCCGAGCCGGTAGATGGCGATCATCGCTAGCGTGAAGAGCAGCTTTTTACGCAGGTCAGGCGTTCGAAACGCACTGAGAAAGGCGGAGAGCAACTTCTTCCTCCTGCGCGGAGCGGCCCGCGGTGCGGGATCTGTGGCCAGGGTGTAGAACAAAAGCCTAGCTGGGAACGGACTCTAACAGTCCGCCCCGACTTCGGTGAGGGGTGGATGACACATCGTCAGCCACCAATTGGAGATCATGGCGCCCGCCGGTCGCACGCGCAACCACGCGGACGCCACGACTCGAAACGTCGCGGCCCGGCCGCCGCAGCGGTCCGCCCGTAGAACGGGCGGACCCGACGACCGGTTCCACAACCCTGCCTATCAGATTTCCGTGGTCGTTCCGCCGCCGGCCTCGATCTTCTCCTTCGCCGACGCGCTGAACGCGTTCGCCGACACCTGGAGGGTCACTCCGCCCAGCTCACCGGTACCGAGAATCTTTACCGGCTGGCCCTTGCGCACCGCACCCGCCTCGACGAGCTCGGTGATGCCGACCTGGCCGCCCTTGGGGAACAGTTCGGCGAGCCGGTCCAGGTTGACGACCTGGAACGTCACCTTGAACTTGTTCTTGAAGCCCTTGAGCTTCGGCAGTCGCATGTGGATGGGCATCTGCCCACCCTCGAAGGTCGCCGGAACCTGGTACCGGGCCTTGGTGCCCTTGGTACCGCGGCCGGCGGTCTTACCCTTCGAACCCTCACCGCGACCGACGCGGGTCTTGGCGGTCTTCGCGCCCGGAGCCGGACGCAGGTGGTGGACCTTGATCGTCATTACTCGACCTCCTCGATCTTCACGAGGTGGTTCACGGTGAAGATCATGCCCCGGATCTCGGGGCGGTCCTCCTTGACCACCACGTCGTTGATCCGCTTCAGACCGAGCGTGCGCAGCGTCTCGCGCTGATTACGCTTCGACCCGATCTCGGACCGGACCTGGGTCACCTTCAAACGTGCCATCACGCCCCCACTCCGGCGCGAGCGGCGAGCATCGCGGCGGGCGCGACGTCCTCGACCGGCAGGTTGCGTCGGCTGGCGACCGCCTCCGGCGACTCCAGCATCCGCAGGGCGTTCACCGTTGCGTGAACGATGTTGATCGGGTTCGACGAACCGAGGCTCTTGGACAGCACGTCGTGGATGCCCGCGCACTCCAGCACGGCACGCACCGGACCGCCCGCGATGACGCCGGTACCGGCACTGGCCGGCTTCAGCAGCACCACGCCCGCGGCGTCCTCGCCCTGCACCGGGTGCGGGATCGAGGAGCCGATCCGGGGCACCTTGAAGAAGTGCTTCTTGGCCTCCTCGACACCCTTGGCGATGGCGGCCGGCACCTCCTTGGCCTTCCCGTACCCGACGCCGACCGTGCCGTCTCCGTCGCCCACCACGACGAGCGCGGTGAAGCTGAACCGCCGGCCGCCCTTGACGACCTTGGCGACCCGGTTGATGGTGACTACCCGCTCAAGGTGCGGGGTCTTCTCGACCGGCGCGTTGCCCCGGCCGCCCTCACGGCGATTGTCCCGACGGTTACCGCCCTCGGCGTTGCCGGACCCGCCGCCCCTGCGCTGTTGACCTGGCATGAAGCGTTCTCCTTTCAGCCGGCTCGGGCCTAGAACTCGAGTCCGTTTTCGCGGGCGGCGTCGGCCAGGGCGGCGATCCTGCCTACGTACTTGTTGCCGCCACGGTCGAAGACGACCTGGTTTACCCCGGCGGCCTTGGCCCGCTCGGCCAGCAGGGCGCCGACCTTACGGGACTGGTCGCTCTTCGCACCCTCGGTGCCGCGGATCGAGGCGTCCATGGTCGAGGCCGAGGCCAGCGTGCGCCCGGTGATGTCGTCCACCACCTGGGCGACGATGTGCCGCAGCGAGCGGGTGACCACCAGGCGCGGGCGCTCGGCGGTACCGCGAACGTTCTTGCGGACCCGGAAGTGCCGGCGTGCCTTGCCGACCCGGCGTGCGCTGGCGGCTCCGCCGCTGTTGCGCCTCTTTAACAACGTAGCCGTCACTGCCCCGCCAACCTTTCAGCCATGTCCACCGGGCTCACTTCTTACCGGCCTTTCCAGCCTTGCGGCGGATGACCTCGCCCTGGTACTTCACGCCCTTGCCCTTGTAGGGCTCCGGCGGCCGGATCTTCCGGATGTTCGCGGCGACCTCACCGACCTGCTGCTTGTCGATGCCCTCGACGCTGAACACGGTCGGGCGCTCCACCGAGAACTTGATGCCCTCGGGTGCGGTCACCGTGACCGGGTGCGAGAAGCCCAGAGCGAACTCGAGGTCCTGCCCCTTGGCCTGCACGCGGTAACCGGTGCCGGAGATTTCCAGGGTCTTGCGGTAGCCGGCGGTGACACCCACGATCATGTTGTTGACCAGGGTGCGGGAGAGGCCGTGCAGTTCCTTGGACCGGCGCTCGTCGTTGGGGCGCACCACGTTCAGGATGCCGTTGTCGACCTGCTCGGCCGTGATCGGATCCGCCAACGTGTGCGACAGCTGCCCCTTCGGGCCCTTGACCACGACGGTCTGCCCGGTAATGGTCACATCGACCCCGGCGGGCACCGTGATCGGCTTACGTCCAATGCGCGACATGATGTGCAGCCTCCCGCTACCAGACCCAGGCGAGGACTTCCCCGCCCACGTTTCGCTTGCGGGCCTGCCGATCGGTCAGCAGCCCCTGGGACGTCGAGATGATCGCGACACCCAGGCCGCCGAGCACCCGCGGCAGCTCCGGCGCCTTCGCGTACACCCGCAGGCCGGGCTTTGAGACCCGCCGGATGCCGGCGAGGCTGCGCTCGCGGTTGGGACCGAACTTGAGTTCGACGGTCAGCATCTTGCCAACCACGCCCTCCGGCGGCTCCTCCACCGACCAGGTGGAGATGTAGCCCTCGGCCTTGAGCACCTCGGCGATGTTCGCCTTGATCTTCGAATACGGCATGGTCACCCGGTCGTGGTACGCCTGGTTGGCGTTACGCACCCGGGTCAGCATGTCCGCGATCGGATCGGTCATCGTCATGGTCAGGTCTTACCTTTCTCGCCGTGGTTCCCTTGGCCGGGCCTGCGGCGAAGAGTCATCTACCAGGAAGCCTTCGATACGCCGGGGAGTTCGCCACGATGGGCCATCTCCCGGATGCACACGCGGCACAGACCGAACTTGCGGTAGACCGCCTTGGGCCGTCCGCACCGCTGGCAGCGGGTGTACGCGCGCACCGAGAACTTCGGCTTCGCGGCAGCCTTGTTGATCAGCGCCTTCTTGGCCATGTCAGCTCTCCTTGCTCTGGTCCTCACGGAACGGGAAGCCGAGCAGCTTGAGCAGCTGCCGCCCCTCCGCGTCCGTGCGCGCGGTGGTCACCACGGTGATGTCCATGCCCCTGGTGCGATCGATCCGGTCCTGGTCGATCTCGTGGAACACCGACTGCTCGGTCAGACCGAACGTGTAGTTGCCGTGGCCGTCCAGCTTGCGGCCGTCCAGGCCCCGGAAGTCACGGATACGCGGCAGGGCGATGGACAGCAGGCGGTCCAGGAACTCCCACATCCGGTCGCCGCGCAGGGTCACCTTGGCGCCGATCGGCATGCCCTCACGCAGCTTGAACTGCGCGATCGACTTGGTGGCCCGGCGTACCTGCGGCTTCTGGCCGGTGATAGCGGCCAGGTCGCGGACGGCACCGTCGATCAACTTGGCGTCGCGGGCAGCCTCGCCCACACCCATGTTGACGACGATCTTCACCAGCCCGGGCACCTGCATCGGGTTGCCGTAGCCGTACTGCTCGCGCATCTTGGCCGCTACCTCGGAGCGGTACCGCGCCTTCAGGCGCGGCATGGGCGCGGCGGTAGCGTCGCTTCGAGTCTGAACGTCAGTCATCACAGGTCCTTACCGGAACGGCGCGCAACGCGGATCTTCGAGCCGTTTTCGTCGATGCGGTAGCCGATACGGGTCGGCGCACCATCCGAATCGACGACCATCACGTTGGAGACGTGGATCGGTGCCTCCTGGGTGACGATGCCTCCGGTCTTGGCGCCACGCTGAGTGGTCTGAATACGGGTGTGCTTCTTGACCCGGTTCACGCCCTCGACGAGGACCTTGTCCAGGCGCGGGTAGGCCGCGATGACGCGACCCTTCACGCCCTTGTCCCGGCCGGCGATGACGATAACCGTGTCGCCCTTCTTGACCTTCACGGCTACAACACCTCCGGTGCGAGCGAGATGATCTTCATGAACCGCTTGTCCCGCAGCTCACGACCCACCGGGCCGAAGATGCGGGTACCCCGCGGGTCGCCACCGTCCCTGATGATGACGGCGGCGTTCTCGTCGAAGCGGATGTACGAGCCGTCCGGACGGCGCCTCTCCTTGGCGGTGCGCACGACGACCGCCTTGACGACGTCGCCCTTCTTCACACCCGCACCAGGGATGGCGTCCTTGACGGTGGCCACGATGACATCGCCGATACTGGCGTAGCGCCGACCGGAGCCGCCGAGCACCCGGATGCACAGAATCTCCCGGGCTCCGGTGTTGTCGGCGACGCGTAGCCGCGTCTCCTGCTGGATCACGTCATTCTCCTATGTCTGCCAGTTCTCCGCCGCCGGCGACGGCGGAGCTTGGCGGAACGTTGCCTACTGGTGAATCCGCTCGCTCTGGTGAGCTCGCTCGGTCACTTGGCCTTCTCGAGGATCTCCACGATCCGCCACCGCTTGGTCGCGGACAGCGGACGCGTCTCCATCAACAGGACCCGGTCGCCGATGCCGCACGCGTTCTGCTCGTCGTGCGCCTTCAGCTTGCTGGTACGGCGAAGAACCTTGCCGTACAGCGCGTGCTTGACCCGGTCCTCGACCTCGACGACAACCGTCTTGTCCATCTTGTCGCTGACCACGTAGCCCTCGCGGACCTTGCGGCGGTTACGCGCCGCAGTCTCCTCGGCCGCCGCGACAGTGCCCTCTTGCGTCTCGTTGCTCATGCCTCAACTACCTCAGTCGGTGCGGCCGAAAGACCCAGCTCGCGCTCCCGCATGATCGTGTAGATCCGGGCAATCTCCCGGCGGACGACCTGCAGCCGCCGGTTGTTGTCCAGCTGCCCGGTGGCACCCTGCACGCGCAGGTTGAACAGCTCAGCCTTGGCCTCTCGCAGCCGCGTGACGAGGTCGTCCTCGGATAGCTCACGCAGCTCGACGGCGGTGGTGCCCGCTGCCATCAGCCTTCAGCCCCTTCGCGTGTAACGATGCGGCACTTCATCGGAAGCTTGTGAATGGCGCGACGCAGTGCCTCACGCGCGATCGACTCGTTCGGGAAGGACATCTCAAACAGGATCCGACCCGGCTTGACGTTCGCGACCCACCACTCCGGCGAACCCTTACCGGAACCCATCCGGGTTTCGGCCGGCTTCTTGGTGATCGCCTGGTCCGGGAAGATGGTGATCCAGACCTTGCCACCACGACGGATGTGCCGGTTCATAGCGATACGAGCGGCCTCGATCTGGCGGTTCGTCACGTACGCCGGCTCAAGCGCCTGGATGCCAAACTCGCCGAACGCCACCCGAGTACCGCCCTTCGCCGCACCGTGCCGGTCCGGGTGGTGCGGCTTGCGGAAGCCCTTCGGGGGCTTACGCGGCATCAGCATCTTTCAGCCCTCCTGCTGCTCTACCGGCGCGGCCGCGGCCTCGCCAGCTTCGGTACTCACCGCGACCGGGCCACCCGTGGTGGTCGGCTCGGCCGCCGCGCGACCCGCCTCGGTACCGCCGGCCGTGGTGCCCGACGATCCCGAACGCAGCCGGCGCGGACGCTCCGGCCGGTCGCCACGCTCACGGCGCGGGCGCGACGGGCCGGTCTCGGCCGGGGCCTCACGACCCGGTACGGCGTCGCCCTTGTAGATCCAGACCTTCACGCCGATCCGGCCGAAGGTGGTACGCGCCTCGAAGAAGCCGTACTCGATGTTGGCCCGCAGCGTGTGCAGCGGCACCCGACCCTCGCGGTAGAACTCGCTACGCGACATCTCCGCGCCGCCCAGGCGACCGGCGCACTGCACCCGGATGCCCTTGACGACCGGGTTCTTCATCGCCGACTGCATGGCCTTGCGCATCGCCCGCCGGAAGCTGACCCGGCTGGACAGCTGCTCGGCGATGCCCTGCGCGACCAGCTGGGCATCCGACTCGGGGCTCTTCACCTCGAGGATGTTCAGCTGGACCTGCTTGCCGGTCAGCTTCTCCAGCTCGCCCCGGATCCGGTCCGCCTCGGCGCCCTTACGGCCGATGACGATGCCCGGACGGGCCGTGTGGATGTCGATGCGGACCCGGTCCCGGGTGCGCTCGATGTCCACCTTGGAGATGCCGGCCCGCTCCAGGCCCCGGGACATCATCCGCCGGATCTTCACGTCCTCGGCGATGTAGTCCTTGTAGAGCTTGTCGGCGTACCAGCGGCTCTTCCAGTCCGTCGAAATGCCGAGCCGGAACCCGTGCGGGTGAACCTTCTGACCCATTACTCGGTCTCCTCCTCGGCAGCCGCCGCTGGGGTGTTCGTGGCGGCGGCCTTCTTTGCCGGAGCCTTCTTGGCCGCCTTCTTCGCGGGGGCCGTGGTGCTCGCCTCGGCGTCCTCGGCCACGGGGGCCGCGGCCGGGGCGCTCGCCTGCTTCACGGGCCGGATCGGCGCTGCCTGAACCGACTCCACCGCGATGGTGATGTGGCAGGTGCGCTTGCGGATCCGGTACGCGCGGCCCTGCGCCCGCGGCCGGAACCGCTTGAGCGTGGGGCCCTCGTCGACGTAGGCCTCGCTGACCAGCAGCGAGTCCGGGTCGAGCCGCTCGTTGTTCTCCGCGTTAGCAATGGCCGAGGCCAGCACCTTGTACACGGGCTCGCTGGCGGCCTGCGGCGCGAACTGCAGCACGGTCAGCGCGTCCTTCGCGGGCATGCCGCGGACGAGGTCGACCACGCGGCGCGCCTTAGTCGCGGAGATGCGCACGTGCCTGGCAACCGCACGAGCGCCGGGCAGCGCGACTTCGCTCTTCGTTGGCATCGGGTGTCCTTACCTAACTATCCGCTGATCCGCTTACCGGCGCCGGCTCTTGCGGTCGTCCTTCTCGTGACCCTTGAACGTGCGGGTCAGAGCGAACTCGCCGAGCTTGTGGCCGACCATCGACTCGCTCACGTACACCGGCACGTGCTTGCGCCCGTCGTGTACGGCGATCGTGTGCCCGAGCATCTCCGGGGTGATCGTCGACCGCCGCGACCAGGTCTTGATGACGTTCTTGGAGTTCCTGTCGTTCTGCGCTTCCACCTTCTTCATGAGGTGGTCGTCGACGAACGGGCCCTTCTTCAGGCTGCGAGGCATATCTACTCAGAACCTTCCTCAGCCGCGCTTGCGGTTGGCGTAGCGGCGGCGGACGATCAGCCGGTCGCTCGGCTTGCCCTTGCGACGGGTGCGGCCCTCGGGCTTACCGTTCGGGTTGACCGGGTGGCGGCCACCGGAGGTCTTACCCTCACCACCACCGTGCGGGTGGTCGATCGGGTTCATCGCGACACCACGGACGGTCGGGCGCTTGCCCTTCCACCGCATCCGGCCGGCCTTGCCCCAGTTGATGTTTGACTGGTCGGCGTTGCCGATCTCGCCAACCGTGGCCCGGCAGGACACCGACACCCGCCGGATCTCGCCGGACGGCATGCGCAGCGTGGCGTAGTCAGCCTCGCGGCCGAGCAGCTGGATGCCGACGCCGGCCGAGCGGGCCAGCTTGGCCCCGCCGCCCGGGCGCAGCTCCACGGCGTGCACCGTGGTGCCGACCGGGATGTTGCGCAGCGGCAGGTTGTTGCCCGGCTTGATGTCCGCGCGAACGCCGGACTCGACGCGGTCGCCCTGCTTGAGGTCCTTCGGCGCGATGATGTAGCGCTTCTCGCCGTCGGCGTAGTGCAGCAGCGCGATGCGCGCGGTGCGGTTCGGGTCGTACTCGATGTGAGCGACCTTGGCCGGTACGCCGTCCTTGTCGACCCGCTTGAAGTCGATCAGACGGTACTGGCGCTTGTGGCCGCCGCCCTGGTGGCGGGTCGTGATCCGGCCGTGGGCGTTGCGCCCGCCCTTGCTGTGCAGCGGGGCGAGCAGCGACTTCTCCGGCGTCGACCGGGTGACCTCGGCGAAGTCGGCGACACTCGCGCCACGGCGACCGGGCGTGGTCGGCTTGTACTTACGGATAGCCATTATCGATAAACCCCTAGCTCACCGGGCCGCCGAAGGCCTCAATGCGGTCACCGTCGACGAGCTTCACGATCGCGCGCTTCGTGTCCTTGCGCTTTCCAACGCCGGTACGCGTGCGCTTGCGCTTGCCCTGGCGGTTCAGCGTGTTCACCGTCTCGACGCGGACGTTGAAGATCTGCTGAATAGCGATCTTGATCTCGGTCTTGTTCGCGTCCGGGTGCACGAGGAACGTGTACCAGTTCTTGTTGAGCTCGCTGTAGCTCTTCTCCGAGACCACCGGCGCGAAAATGACGTCGCGCGGGTCGGCGATCGTGGTCACTGCCCGTCCTCCTCGCTGGCTGCGTCCTGGGCCTCGCCGGAAGCGGCGGTCGCGCTGACCGTCAGCGGCAGGCCGAGGAACTCGTCCAGCGCCGCGGCGGTGAAGACCACGTCATCGGCGACCAGGACGTCGTACGTGTTGAGCTGGCCGGCCTCGATCAGGTGCACGGTCGGCACGTTGCGCAGCGAAAGCCAGTTGTTCTCGTCCTCGGCGGTCAGTACGACCAACACGCGCTTGGACTCGGTGACCTTGCTCAGCACGCCGAGCGCGGTCTTGGTCGAGGGCCGCTCGGTGTCCACGAAGGACTCGACCAGATGCAGGTGGCCGCCGCGGGCCCGGTCAGACAGGGCGCCACGCAGGGCGGCGGCCTTCATCTTCTTCGGGGTCCGCTGGCTGTAGTCGCGCGGCACCGGGCCGTGCACCACACCACCGCCGGTGAACTGCGGCGCGCGGGTCGAACCCTGCCGGGCCCGGCCGGTGCCCTTCTGCTTGTACGGCTTCCTGCCGCCACCGGACACCTCGCCGCGGCTCTTGGCCTTGTGCGTGCCCTGCCGGGCGGCGGCCAGCTGGGCCACCACCACCTGGTGCATGAGCGGGATGTTGGCCTGCGCGTCGAAAATGTCCGCGGGGAGCTCGACCGAACGGGTCTTGGTGCCCTCGCCGTTGATGACGTCTACCGTGGTCACTTCGTCGCACCACCCTTCTTGGCGGCGCTGCGCACGAGCACGAGCGCGCCCTTCGGGCCCGGTACGGCGCCCTTGACCAGGATCAGGTTGTTCTCCGGGTCGACCGCCTGGATGGTCAGGTTCTGCACGGTGTAGCGCACGCCACCCATGCGGCCGGCCATCCGGACGCCCTTGAATACCCGGCCGGGAGTGGCGCAGGCGCCAATCGAGCCGGGCGAGCGGTGCTTGCGCTCGACACCGTGGCTGGCGCGCAGGCCGTGGAAGCCGTGCCGCTTCATCACACCGGCGAAGCCCTTGCCCTTGGTCCGTCCGGTCACGTCGATCGGCTGACCGACCTCAAACGCCTCGACGGTGACCTCAGCGCCCAGCTCGTACTCGCCCGCGTCGTTGGTGCGCAGCTCGACGATGTGTCGGCGCGGCGCCACGTTCGCCTTGGCGTAGTGCCCGGCCTTGGGCTTGGTCACCTTGCGCGGGTCGATCGCGCCGTACGCGAGCTGGACCGCCGAGTAGCCGTCCTTGTCGGGGGTGCGGACCTGGGTCACGACGCACGGGCCGGCCTGCACCACGGTCACCGGGACGACGCGGTTGTTGTCCCAGACCTGGGTCATGCCGAGCTTGGCGCCCAGGATCCCCTTGACTTGCCTGTCCATTAGTCGAGTCCCTACTACAGCTTGATCTCGATGTCGACGCCCGCCGGGAGGTCGAGGCGCATCAGCGAGTCGACCGTCTTCGGCGTCGGGTCGATGATGTCGATCAGACGCTTGTGCGTACGCATCTCGAAGTGCTCGCGCGAGTCCTTGTACTTGTGGGGCGAGCGAATCACGCAGAAGCGATTGATCTCCGTGGGCAGCGGCACCGGGCCTGCGACCTGCGCCCCGGTACGAGTCACCGTCTCCACGATCTTCCTGGCCGAGGAGTCGACGACCTCATGGTCATAGGCCTTGAGCCGGATGCGGATCTTCTGTCCCGCCATAGTGGCTTCTGTTCCTTCTCTCGATGCCGCTGTTGTGCGGGCCTGCGCCCGCCGGCGCCCGTCTTCGGCCCCGGTCGAATCCCGTCCCGCTTTGTACCGACCCCCGCGGTCGGGCGTGTCGCCTTTAGGAGCCAGGCTCCGCCCCGTGATCCGGAGCTGTCTGGCGGCGTCGGAGATCCTGACTGGATCGCCTACGAGCGGCGTTTCGTCCGTGGCCCACAAGCCCCTACGGGCCGGCGAACCGACTGCGGTGATCGCGAAGCGCCCGAGCGACCGGGCGCCACACGGGGGTGGCCGACCGAGATCGGCCACCCCGCGCTGAGCACAACCTGTTCAGTATGCCGTACTGCCGTACGGCCACAAAATCCGGGTAGCTCAGGTCACTTAAGGATCTTGGTGACCCGACCGGCGCCGACGGTACGGCCACCCTCCCGGATCGCGAACTTGAGGCCTTCCTCCATCGCGATCGGCTGGATGAGCTGAACCGTCATCGAAGTGTTGTCACCGGGCATGACCATCTCGGTGCCCTCGGGCAGCGTGACGACGCCGGTGACGTCCGTGGTCCGGAAGTAGAACTGCGGACGGTAGTTCTGGAAGAACGGGGTGTGCCGGCCACCCTCCTCCTTCGAGAGGATGTAGACGGTCCCCTCGAACTCGGTGTGCGGGGTGTTCGTGCCCGGCTTCACCACGACCATGCCGCGCTCGACGTCCTCGCGCTTGATACCGCGCAGCAGGAGGCCGACGTTCTCACCGGCACGAGCCTCGTCGAGCAGCTTGCGGAACATCTCGATACCGGTGACGACGGTCCGCATCGACTTCGGCTTGATGCCGACGATCTCGACCTCCTCGTTCGGCTTGAGGATGCCACGCTCGCAACGGCCGGTGACGACCGTACCGCGACCGGTGATCGTGAAGACGTCCTCGATGGGCATGAGGAACGGCTTCTCGGTCTCCCGCTCGGGCTGCGGAATCGCGGTGTCAACCGCGTTCATCAGCTCCATGAGCTTGTCCGCCCACTCCGGGTCGCCCTCGAGCGCCTTGAGCGCCGAGACGCGGATGACCGGCAGGTCGTCGCCCGGGTACTCCTGGCTCGAGAGCAGCTCGCGCACCTCGAGCTCGACCAGCTCGAGCAGCTCCTCATCGTCGACCATGTCGCTCTTGTTGAGCGCCACGACGATGTAGGGAACGCCGACCTGACGGGCCAGCAGCACGTGCTCGCGGGTCTGCGGCATCGGGCCGTCGGTGGCGGCCACGACCAGGATCGCGCCGTCCATCTGGGCGGCACCGGTGATCATGTTCTTGATGTAGTCGGCGTGACCAGGGCAGTCGACGTGGGCGTAGTGCCGCGCCTCGGTCTGGTACTCGACGTGTGCGATCGAGATGGTGATGCCGCGGGCCTTCTCTTCCGGCGCCTTGTCGATCTCGTCGAACGGCGTGTACGGGTTGAGATCCGGCATCTTGTCGTGCAGGACCTTCGTGATGGCCGCGGTCAGCGTCGTCTTCCCGTGGTCAATGTGACCGATGGTGCCGATGTTGACGTGCGGCTTAGTCCGCTCGAACTTCGCCTTCGCCACTGCTGTCCTCCTGTGGACTTCTTGGTTCGTACGTCGTTTCCCTGGGTCTGGCCGCAGTGGCCGGACCGGATGATTCAGCTCGCCCCCGCCGGGGCCAGCCGGGGATTACTCCCCGGTGGCCTTGGCGATGATCTCCTTCGCCACGTTCTGAGGAACCTCGGCGTAGGAGTCGAACTGCATCGAGTAGCTCGCCCGGCCCTGGGTCTTCGACCGCAGGTCGCCGACGTAGCCGAACATCTCCGACAACGGCACCAGGGCGCGGACGACGCGGGCACCGCCGCGCTCCTCCATCGCCTGGATGATGCCGCGGCGGGAGTTGAGATCGCCGATGACGTCACCCATGTTCTCCTCCGGGGTGACGACCTCGACGGCCATCATCGGCTCAAGAAGTACCGGATCGGCCTTCCGAGCCGCCTCCTTCAGTACCATCGAACCGGCGATCTTGAACGCCATTTCGGACGAGTCGACCTCGTGGTACTTCCCGTCCGTCAGCGTCAGCTTCAGCCCCACCAGCGGGTACCCGGCGAGGATGCCGTACTGCATCGCGTCCTGGGCTCCGGCGTCCACCGAGGGAATGAACTCCTTCGGCACACGCCCACCGGTGACCGCGTTGACGAACTCGTACGTCGGTCCGTCCGAGGACAACGGCAACGGCTCCAGGTTCACGAGGACACTGGCGTACTGGCCCGACCCACCGGTCTGCTTCTTGTGCGTGTGCTCGACCTTCTCCACCTTGCGGCGGATCGTCTCGCGGTAGGCCACCTGCGGCTTGCCGATGTTGGCCTCGACCCGGAACTCGCGCTTCATCCGGTCGACGAGGATCTCCAGGTGGAGTTCGCCCATACCGCTGATCACGGTCTGGCCGGTCTCCTCGTCGTTGCGGACGCGGAAGGTCGGGTCCTCCTCGGCCAGCTTCTGGATGGCGGTACCGAGCTTCTCCTGGTCGGCCTTTGACTTCGGCTCGATGGCCACCGAGATGACCGGCTCGGGGAACGTCATCGACTCCAGGATCACCGGGTGCGCCGGGTCGGACAGCGTGTCACCGGTGGTGGTCTGCTTGAGACCCTGCACCGCGATGATGTCACCGGCCTGCGCGAACGGGCGGTCTTCCCGCTTGTTCGCGTGCATCTGGTAGATCTTGCCGATCCGCTCCTTGCGATCCTTGGTGGAGTTGATCGTCTGCGCACCGGCCTCGATCCGGCCCGAGTACACCCGCACGTAGGTCAGCTTGCCGAGGTGCGGGTCGGTCTGGATCTTGAAAGCCAGGCCCGAGAACGGCTCCTCCACGCTGGGCTTGCGCCGGATCGGCGTCTCGCCGTCGGTGGCCGTGCCCACGATCGCCGGGATGTCCAGCGGCGAGGGCAGGAAGTCCACCACGGCGTCGAGCATGGGCTGCACGCCCTTGTTCTTGAACGCCGAGCCACACAGCACGGGGTTGATCTTCCCGGCGATGGTGGCCGCGCGGATCGCCACCTTCAGCTCGTCGACGCCGAACTCGCCGCCATCGAGGAACTTCTCCAGGATCGCGTCGTCCGTCTCGGACAGCGTCTCGAGCAGCTTCTCGCGGTACTCGTTGGCCTGGTCGACCAGGTCGGCCGGGATCTCCTCGATGGCGTAGTCCTCGCCCTTCTGGGTCTCGCCACGCCAGGTGAGCGCGCGCATGCCCAGCAGGTCGACGACGCCGGTGAAGTCGGCCTCGTTACCGATCGGGATCTGCAGCACCAACGGGTTGGCCTGCAGCCGGGTGACCATCATGTCGACACAGCGGAAGAAGTCCGCACCGGTGCGGTCGAGCTTGTTGACGAAGCACATCCGCGGCACGTGGTACTTCTCGGCCTGACGCCAGACCTGCTCGGTCTGCGGCTCGACGCCGGCGACACCGTCGTACACAGCCACGGCACCATCCAGAACCCGCAGCGACCGCTCAACCTCAACCGTGAAGTCGACGTGGCCGGGGGTATCGATGATCTGGATCGTGTGGCCCTTCCACTCGCACTTGGTTGCGGCGGAAGTGATGGTGATACCGCGCTCCTGCTCCTGCTCCATCCAGTCCATGACGGCCGCGCCCTCATGAACCTCACCGATCTTGTACGTGATACCGGTGTAGAACAGGATCCGCTCGGTGGTAGTCGTCTTACCGGCGTCGATGTGCGCCATGATGCCAATGTTGCGGAGGTTGGCGAGCGCGTTGTCGGCGGCAGCCACTGTGATCCCTACTTCGTCTTCTCGTCGTTTCGCATTACCACCGGTAATGCGCGAAGGCCCGGTTGGACTCAGCCATCTTGTGGGTGTCCTCGCGCCGCTTCACGGCGGCACCGAGGCCGTTGCTCGCGTCAAGCAGCTCGTTCATCAACCGCTCGATCATGGTCTTTTCGCGCCGGGCCTTGGAGTACGTCACCAGCCAGCGCAGGCCCAGGGTGGTGGCCCGGGTCGGCCGGACCTCAACCGGCACCTGGTACGTCGCGCCACCAACCCGGCGGCTGCGCACCTCCAGGGTCGGCTTCACGTTGTCCATGGCGCGCTTCAGTGTCACCACGGGGTCGGTGCCGGTCTTCTCCCGGCACCCCTCCAGGGCGCCGTACACGATCCGCTCGGCGAGCTGGCGCTTGCCGCGCATCAGGATCTTGTTGATCAGCTGGGTGACCAGCGGCGAGTTGAAAACCGGGTCGGCGACCAGCGGTCGGCGCGGCGCGGGGCCCTTACGCGGCATGTCAGCTCTTCTCCTTCTTCGCGCCGTACCGGCTGCGCGCCTGCTTCCGGTTACGGACGCCCTGGGTGTCCAGCGAGCCACGAACGATCTTGTACCGGACGCCGGGGAGGTCCTTAACCCGGCCACCACGGACCAGCACGATCGAGTGCTCCTGCAGGTTGTGCCCGACGCCCGGGATGTATGCGGTGACCTCGATCTGGCTGGTCAACCGCACGCGGGCGACCTTGCGCAGCGCCGAGTTCGGCTTCTTGGGCGTGGTGGTGTACACACGCGTGCACACGCCGCGCCGCTGCGGGCTTCCCTTGAGCGCCGGCGTCTTCGTCTTGCTCGTCTTCGCCTGGCGGCCCTTGCGGACCAGCTGCTGGATGGTGGGCATCCGGGTCTCGAATCTCCCTTCGACCGCCGTCTCGCGGCCGCCGTCTTGCTATCGAACGTCCTACACCTGCCGTGCGACCGGACCTGCGGCAAGCGCCTCATCGGCTCCTGCGCGCCTATCCGGCCCCCGCGGTCGGGCGTGTCGTCCGGCACACGGGCCCGGCGAATCTCATGCAAGCCGCCGGGTTAAATTCTCGTGCCGCGCCTTAGCGCACGCACGATGAGCCCGGGGCATGCCCCGGGCCACGAGGGGAAAGAGTACCGACCGTTGGCGCCCAGGTCAAAATGGGTCCCACGGAAGCCACTCCGAGCATTAATACTACTCCCCGATCGGGACGGACCGCCGCGGACCGGCCGCCGGCCCCGGGTCTGGTGGGGTGATGCCGCTCTCAGTGCGTCCGGGAGGCTCAACTCAGGATCAGCGCCAGCAGGAATCCGAACGCGGCGAGCACGAGGCCCCCGCCCCCGCACCAGATGCCGGAGATCGCCGGACCGCGACCTCGCAGCCGTCCGGCCGCCGCCCTGATCTGGCCCAGCGCGATCAGGCCCGCCGCGATCGCCGCCCCGCCGAGCAGCGCGGAGAGGATCGCGAACGCGCCCGATACCAGCGCGCCCCAGCCCGGGCCCGCACCGGCGATGCCGAGGCAGATCACCACGAACGCGACCAGGGCCGCGCCGATACCGGCCACTATGCTCCCGGTTGCCAGGCCCAGGAAGGTCGGGTTCACCGCCAGGTACGCGATCCCGAAGTCGGTGCCGGGTACCGGATCGATGCGCGCCGGCCGGCCCAGGGTCCCCACCGGTCCGGGCGGGGGCGGGATCGGCGGTGGCCACGGCGGGCCGCCAGGGTACGCGGCTGCCCCGCCTGGATAGACCGGCGCGCCGCCTGGGTGGGTCGGGTAGGCCGGAACGCCGCCCGGGTGGCCCGGGTACGCCACCGGCCGGCTCATCGGCCCGGGGGGCGGGTACGCCACCGGCGGCCCGGACGGCGGGTAGGGCTGCCCCGGCCCCGGCGCCGGGTACTGCGGCGCCTGCATCGCGGGAGGCAGCGGCGCCGGGTACGGCGCACCGGGGTGGCCCGGGGTGCCCGGGTACACCGGCGCTACCGGGTACTCCCCCGGCGGGGCGGGCGGTTCCGGCGGGGTCCAGGGAGGTGGCTGGGGCGGCTCCGTCACGGCCAGCCTTTCAGTTCACATCGGGGGCGAAGTTCGTACCGGGACCGCCGGCGGAGTGCAGCAGGCCGACGATGGCGGCGGCTACCAGCGCGCACGCGGCCAGCACGATGCCGACCCAGGCCAGCGCCACCCCGGTGCGGATCCGGCGGCCGCCGGTCAGGAATCCGCCGGCCGCCGACATCTCCCGCCGGGCGTCCCTGGCCATCAGCAGGGCGAGCGCGGCCGGGATTAGCCCGCCGACGAAGAATCCGGTGATCGCGGCGACGACGCCCAGCGCCAGGACGGCCGCCGCCTTCGTGGAGGGGACGGGATCAGGGTCGAGCGGGTGCCTCACGTTCGCGGGGTCAATGGCTGCCACGCTCGCTCCCGGGACTGCGCTCACCACCCTATGGAAACAGATCGGGGCCCCAGGCGTTCACCTGAGGCCCCGATCTCACGCCGGTGACGGCTCCCTGACCGGTCTGGCTCGGCGCGTCAGACGCCGCGCGACGACCCAGACCAGTCGACCGTCAGCGGAACGATCCGAGATCGAAGTCGTCCAGCGGTACGGCGTGTCCGCTGGCCGGCCCGAAGCCGTAGTCGGTCTCGGCGTACCCGGTCATCGAGTACACCTTGGCCTTGGCCTCCTCGGTCGGCTCGACCCGGATGTTGCGGTACTTGCTGATGCCCGTACCGGCCGGGATGAGCTTTCCGATGATCACGTTCTCCTTCAGCCCGATCAGCGAGTCGCTGCGGGCGTGGATCGCGGCGTCGGTGAGCACCCGGGTCGTCTCCTGGAAGGACGCCGCCGACAGCCACGACTCGGTGGCCAGCGACGCCTTGGTGATGCCCATGAGCACCGGACGTCCCGCGGACGGCTCGCCGCCCTCGGCGACGATCCGCCGGTTCTCCGCCTCGAAGTGCGCCCGGTCGACCAGCACGCCCGGCAGGAACTCGGTCGCGCCGGAGTCGATGATCGTCACCCGCTTGAGCATCTGCCGGATGATGATCTCGATGTGCTTGTCGTGGATGAGCACACCCTGCGACCGGTAGACCTCCTGGACCTCCTGGGTCAGGTGGACCTGGACGGCGCGCGGCCCGAGCACCCGCAGGAGCTCGTGCGGGTCGATGGTGCCCTCGGTGATCTTCTCACCGACCTCGACGTGCCCACCGTCGCTGACCCGCAGCTTGACCCGCTTGGAGATCTTGTCGTGGACGATCTCGTCGCTGCCGTCGTCCGGCACGATGATGATCTTCCGCGACCGGTCACCCTCCTCGATCCGGATGCGTCCGGCGATCTCCGCGATCGGCGCCTTGCCCTTGGGCACGCGCGCCTCGAAGATCTCCTGAACACGCGGCAGACCCTGGGTGATGTCCTCACCCGCGACGCCACCGGTGTGGAAGGTACGCATGGTCAGCTGGGTACCCGGCTCACCGATCGACTGGGCGGCAATGATGCCGACCGCCTCGCCGACGTCCACGGTCTTGCCGGTCGGCAGCGAACGCCCGTAGCAGGCCCCGCAGACGCCCAGCTTCGACTCGCAGGTGAGCACGCTGCGCACCCGGACGTTCTCCACGCCCGCGGCCACCAACCGGTCCACCAGGATCGAGTTGAGGTCGTCACCACGGTGCGCCACGACGTTGCCGGACGCGTCCTTGATGTCGTCGGCCAGCGTACGGGCGTGCGCCCCGGTCTCCGCGTGCTGGTGAACGACCAGCCGACCATCGGAGGCCCGCTCGCCGACCTGCATCGGGATGGCCCGGTCGGTGCCGCAGTCCTCCTCGCGGATGATCACGTCCTGCGAGACGTCCACCAGACGCCGGGTCAGGTACCCGGAGTCGGCGGTACGCAGGGCCGTGTCGGCCAGACCCTTGCGGGCACCGTGCGTGGAGATGAAGTACTCCAGCACGGACAGTCCCTCACGGAAGGACGACTTGATCGGACGCGGGATGATCTCACCCTTGGGGTTGGCCACCAGGCCACGGATCGCCGAGATCTGCCGCAGCTGCAGCAGGTTACCGCGAGCACCCGAGTTGATCATCTTCCACAGCGGGTTCTCGCGCGGCAGCGCCGTCTCCATCTCCTTGGCGACCTCGTTGGTCGCCTTGGTCCAGATGTCGATCAGCTCGCCGCGACGCTCCTCCGCGGTCATCAGACCACGCTGGTACTGCTTGTCGATCCGCTCGGCCTCGCGCTCGTATCCCTCAAGGATCTCCCGCTTGCGCGGGGGCTGGACCACGTCCTCGATGCCGATGGTCACGCCCGACCAGGTGGCCCAGTGGAAGCCGGCCTCCTTGAGCGCGTCCAGGGTGGCCGCCAGGGCGACCTTCGGGAAGCGCTCGGCCAGGTCGTTGACGATCGCCGAGAGCTGACCCTTGCGGATCTCGTAGTTCACGAACCGGTACCCCGGCGGCAGGGTCTCGTTGAACAGCACCCGACCCAGGGTCGTGTCCATGATCAGCGGCTGACCCACCTCCCAGCCCTCCGGCGCGTCCCACGGCTGCGCACCGGCGCCGTTGTCCACGCCGATCACGCCGTTCAGCCGGATCCGGATCGGAGCCTGGAGGTGCAGCTCGCCGTTGTCGAAGGCCATCCGGGCCTCCGCGTCCGAGCTGAACGTCCGGCCCGCACCCGACAGGTTGTCCTGCGTGTGGGTGAGGTGGTACAGGCCGATGACCATGTCCTGGGTGGGCATGGTGACCGGCTTGCCGTCGGCCGGCTTGAGGATGTTGTTCGACGAGAGCATCAGGATCCGGGCCTCGGCCTGCGCCTCGGCGGCCAGCGGCACGTGCACGGCCATCTGGTCACCGTCGAAGTCGGCGTTGAACGCCGTGCAGACCAGCGGGTGGATCTGGATGGCCTTGCCCTCGACCAGCTGCGGCTCGAAGGCCTGAATGCCCAGACGGTGCAGGGTAGGCGCCCGGTTGAGCAGCACCGGGTGCTCCCCGATGACCTCTTCCAGGACGTCCCACACCACCGGACGCTGGCGCTCCACCATCCGCTTGGCGGACTTGATGTTCTGCGCGTGGTTCAGGTCGACCAGCCGCTTCATCACGAACGGCTTGAACAGCTCCAGCGCCATGTACTTGGGCAGGCCGCACTGGTGCAGCTTGAGCTGCGGGCCGACCACGATGACCGAACGGCCGGAGTAGTCGACGCGCTTGCCCAGCAGGTTCTGCCGGAATCGGCCCTGCTTGCCCTTGAGCATGTCGGACAGCGACTTCAGCGGCCGGTTACCCGGGCCGGTGACCGGACGGCCACGGCGGCCGTTGTCGAACAGCGCGTCGACGGCCTCCTGCAGCATCCGCTTCTCGTTGTTCACGATGATCTCGGGCGCGCCCAGGTCGATCAGGCGCTTGAGCCGGTTGTTCCGGTTGATCACCCGGCGGTACAGGTCGTTCAGGTCGGAGGTCGCGAACCGGCCACCGTCCAGCTGCACCATCGGGCGCAGGTCCGGCGGGATCACCGGCACGCAGTCCAGCACCATGCCCATCGGCGAGTTGGTGGTGTTCAGGAACGCCGCCACGACCTTCAGCCGCTTGAGCGCGCGGATCTTCCGCTGGCCCTTGCCGGAGCGGATCGTCTCGCGCAGGTCCTCGGCCTCGGCGTCGAGATCCATGTTCTGGATCAGCGCCTTGATGGCCTCGGCGCCCATGGCGCCCGAGAAGTACTCGCCGAACCGGTCGCGCAGCTCGCGGTAGAGCAGCTCGTCGGTGACCAGCTGCTTGGTGTCGAGCTTGCGGAAGGTGTCCATCACCTCGTCGAGCCGGTCGACCTCGCGCTGTGCCCGGTCCCGGATCTGGCGCATCTCGCGCTCGCCAGCCTCCTTGACCTTGCGCCGCACGTCGGCCTTGGCGCCCTCCGCCTCCAGCTCGGCCAGGTCCTGCTCCAGCTTGGCGGCGCGCTTCTCGATCTCCGAGTCGCGGGCGTTCTCGGCGTGCCGCTTCTCCGCGCCGATTTCGCTCTCGACCGTCGACATGTCGCGGTGTCGCGCCTCGGTGTCCACGCCGGTGATGACGTACGAGGCGAAGTAAATGATCTTCTCGAGGTCCTTGGGTGCCAGGTCGAGCAGGTAGCCGAGCCGGCTCGGGACGCCCTTGAAGTACCAGATGTGGGTCACCGGCGCCGCGAGCTCGATGTGCCCCATCCGCTCACGCCGCACCTTGGCCCGGGTCACCTCGACGCCGCAGCGCTCACAGATGATGCCCTTGAACCGGACCCGCTTGTATTTACCGCAGTAGCACTCCCAGTCCCGGGTCGGGCCGAAGATCTTCTCGCAGAAGAGTCCGTCCTTTTCGGGCTTGAGGGTGCGGTAGTTGATCGTCTCGGGCTTCTTGACTTCACCGTGCGACCACTGACGGATGTCGTCCGCGGTCGCCAGGCCGATACGCAACTCGTCGAAGAAGTTGACGTCGAGCACTTGGTCCCTCGTATTTCTTGATCGCCTCGCGATTGGCTTTCTCGGTCGCTACGCGATGCTCGGGTTTGTGGTCGCCAGGTAAGGTCCGGCCGGCACGCCGGCCGGACCCTAACTTCAGATCTCCTCGACGCTGCTGACGCCCTCGTTCGGACGCCGCGACAGGTCGATACCCAGCTCCTCGGCCGCCCGGAACACCTCGTCGTCGGTCTCCCGCATCTCCAGAGCCACGCCGTCGCTGGACAACACCTCAACGTTGAGGCACAGCGACTGCAGCTCCTTGAGCAGAACCTTGAACGACTCGGGGATGCCGGGCTCGGGGATGTTCTCACCCTTGACGATCGCCTCGTAGACCTTCACGCGGCCGAGCACGTCGTCCGACTTGATCGTGAGCAGCTCCTGCAGGGCGTAGGCGGCACCGTACGCCTGCATCGCCCAGCACTCCATCTCACCGAAACGCTGCCCACCGAACTGCGCCTTACCACCCAGCGGCTGCTGCGTGATCATCGAGTACGGGCCGGTCGAACGCGCGTGGATCTTGTCGTCGACCAGGTGGTTCAGCTTCAGGATGTAGATGTAGCCGACCGCGATCCGATCGGGCAGCGGTTCGCCGGACCGGCCGTCGAACAGCTGCGCCTTACCACTGGCACCGACCAGCTGGACGCCGTCCCGGTTGGCCAGGGTGGAGTCGAGCAGGCCAGCGATCTCCTCTTCCTTCGCGCCGTCGAAGACCGGGGTCGCCACGTTGGTGTCCGGCTCCGACTCGTGCGCGTTGATCGACTGCAGCGCCCTCTTCCAGGTGGTGTCGTCGCCCTCGATCTTCCAGCCGGTCTTGGCCACCCACCCGAGGTGGGTCTCCAGGACCTGGCCGACATTCATCCGGCTCGGCACACCCAGCGGGTTGAGCACGATGTCGACCGGCGTGCCGTCCTCCAGGAACGGCATGTCCTCGACCGGAAGGATCTTGGAAATGACACCCTTGTTGCCGTGTCGGCCGGCGAGCTTGTCGCCGTCCTGGATCTTCCGCTTCTGGGCCACGTAGACCCGGACCAACTCGTTGACACCGGGCGACAGTTCGTCGCCGTCCTCCCGGGAGAAGGTACGGACACCGATGACCGTGCCGCTCTCACCGTGCGGCACCTTCAGGCTGGTGTCCCGGACCTCGCGGGCCTTCTCGCCGAAGATCGCGCGAAGCAGCCGCTCCTCCGGGGTCAGCTCGGTCTCGCCCTTGGGCGTGACCTTGCCGACCAGGATGTCACCGGGGGTCACCTCGGCGCCGATCCGGATGATCCCGCGCTCGTCCAGGTCCGCCAGCATCTCCTCGCTGACGTTCGGGATGTCGCGGGTGATCTCCTCCGGCCCCAGCTTGGTGTCGCGGGCGTCGACCTCGTGCTCCTCGATGTGGATCGAGGTCAGGACGTCCTGCTGGACCAACTTCTGGGACAGGATGATCGCGTCCTCGTAGTTGTGACCCTCCCAGGGCATGAACGCCACGAGCAGGTTGCGCCCGAGCGCCATCTCGCCCTCGTCGGTGCACGGCCCGTCGGCGATGACCTGGCCGGCCTCGACCCGGTCACCCTCGAAGACCACCGGCTTCTGGTTGACGCAGGAGCCGGCGTTGGAGCGACGGAACTTGTGCAGCAGGTACGTGCGGCGGTGACCGTCGTCCTGGTGCACCGTCACGTAGTCGGCGCACAGGTCCTCGACCACGCCACCGACCTCGGCGACCACCACGTCTCCGGCGTCGACCGCGGCCCGGTACTCCATGCCCGTGCCGACCAGCGGGGACTCCGCCTTGATCAGCGGGACCGCCTGGCGCTGCATGTTCGCGCCCATCAGGGCACGGTTGGCGTCGTCGTGCTCCAGGAACGGGATCATGGCCGTCGCGACCGAGACCATCTGCCGCGGCGAGACGTCCATGTAGTCCACGGCCTCGGGGGGCACGGCCTCAAACTCGCCGCCCTTACGCCGGACCAGCACCCGCTCGCCCGCGAACGCACCGTCCGCCTTGAGCGGCTCGTTGGCCTGCGCGATGACGTGCCGGTCCTCCTCGTCCGCGGTCAGGTAGTCGATCTGGTCGGTGACCCGACCGTCGAGGACCTTCCGGTACGGCGTCTCGATGAAGCCGAACGGGTTGACCCGGGCGAAGGTGGACAGCGCGCCGATCAGACCGATGTTCGGGCCTTCCGGCGTCTCGATCGGGCACATCCGTCCGTAGTGCGACGGGTGCACGTCACGGACCTCGAAGCCGGCCCGCTCACGGGACAGACCGCCCGGCCCCAGCGCCGACAGGCGGCGCCGGTGGGTCAGGCCAGCCAGCGGGTTGGTCTGATCCATGAACTGGGACAGCTGGGAGGTGCCGAAGAACTCCTTGATCGCCGCCACCACGGGGCGAATGTTGATCAAGGTCTGCGGCGTGATCGCCTCGACGTCCTGGGTGGTCATCCGCTCGCGGACGACCCGCTCCATCCGGGACAGACCGACCCGAACCTGGTTCTGGATCAGCTCGCCCACGGTGCGCAGGCGCCGGTTGCCGAAGTGGTCGATGTCGTCCGGCTCGTACCCGTCCTCGCCGGTGTGCAGCCGGCAGAGGTACTCGACGGTCGAAACGATGTCCTCGATGGTCAGCACACCCGTGGTAATCGGGACGTCGACCTCGAGCTTCTTGTTGAACTTGTAACGCCCGACCTTCGCCACGTCGTAGCGCTTCGGGTTGAAGAAGAGGTTGTCCAGCAGGGTCTGCGCGTTCTCCCGGGTCGGCGGCTCACCAGGCCGCAACTTCCGGTAGATGTCGAGCAGGGCTTCGTCCTGGCCGGCGATGTGGTCCTTCTCCAGGGTGGTCATCATCAGTTCGGACCAGCCGAACCGCTCGCGGATCTGCTCGTTCGACCAACCAATGGCCTTGAGCAGGACGGTGACCGCCTGGCGGCGCTTGCGGTCGATGCGAACGCCGACCGTGTCACGCTTATCGATGTCAAACTCCAGCCAGGCACCCCGGCTAGGGATGACCTTGACGCTGGACAGGTCCCGGTCGGAGGTCTTGTCCGGCTGCTTGTCGAAGTACACGCCCGGCGAGCGGACGAGCTGGCTGACCACGACGCGCTCGGTGCCGTTGATGATGAAGGTGCCCTTCGGCGTCATCATCGGGAAGTCACCCATGAACACGGTCTGGCTCTTGATCTCGCCAGTGCTGTGGTTGGTGAACTCCGCGGTCACGAACAGTGGTGCGCAGTAGGTCAGGTCCTTCTCCTTGCACTCCTCGATCGAGGCCTTGACCTCGTCGAAGCGCGGCGCGGAGAACGACAGCGACATAGTGCCAGAGAAGTCCTCAATGGGACTGATTTCGTCGAGGATTTCTGCAAGACCCGAACGAGCGTGCGGATCATCAGCCGAACGCGTTGCCCACGCCTCGTTGCCAACCAACCAGTCAAAGGACTCGGTTTGAATGGCAAGGAGGTTGGGGACTTCGAGGTGTTCGGTGATCCTGCCGAATGAGATTCGGCGGGGAGCGAAGGCGCTCGACGACGTACGACTGGTCTTCGCAGGGCGGGAAGCTGCCAAGATGCGTCCTTCCGAGGACCGGTGGTGCTGCAAAACGGCCGTTGCGCGTGCACCCCGATTGGCCCCTGTTAAATCACCCAAAACGGACAATCTATGCGGGGTCTATGTCGGAAGGCAGCGCAAACTAGCAGTGTAGCCGAAAGGCTAACCGCTGTCGAGCCCCCCATCGAGAAGTTCTCCGAGCGGGCCATGCCGGGGGCTGAACCCGGGGCCTGCACGGGCCTCAGAGACCCTTGCTCGGAACTCCCTACGACGGTCTGGCGCATCCGCGGAAGGCGTTGCGCAATCAGCGTGCCTGTCGCATGCCGGCCCCGTCAAGAGTTGAGCCTCGGGTCGGACACGGGTGACGCGCAACTTGCATGTACGCATACGGCATATTCGGACAAAGGTACGTCCGGATACTTCCCCGCAGTATCGGTGAGATAACGCCAGCGATACCGTCCGGCCGGAACAGTGTCCCATGAGCGGCCCGGCAACGCGGTGAGCCGGGCGATCCCGGCCAGGCGGCCCGACAAGCCGCAACGACGCTGCTCAGCGAGCCTATCGGAGCAGATGGGCGGGATCAGCGACGTACCCGGCGCCGCTGCGCCGACCCCGTCCGGGGCGGCCGGCGGTGGGCGTTTGAGGTCGGGACGGCCGGGCGGGTGGGCGTCGATGGGACGAGGCACGCCCGACGGGGGCTACGGCGCGCCGCCGGCCGGGCGGCCCAGTGTGACGATCGTCATCATGGATGCGTCGTCGGGCGCGGTCATCACGGCGGCACGAAACCGACCTTGCCGGCATTCTCCCGATCGAGGCGACGGCGCCACGAGCGGCCGGCGCGGCCGGATCGACTCAGGCGACGCGGCACTATGCGGCACGGCCGCGTCACCGTCGCCCGACCGGCGAGCCCGACCCGCGGATCCGACCGGCGAGCCAGGTGTGGCCGGCGCGGTCGGGGCCCATGGACGTGGTGCGGTGCCGTTGGCGGGCGTGCCCGCCAACGGCGGCGGCCGGTCCCCGGATATCCGGGAACCGGCCGCCGACCGACGCGAAGCGTCAGGTCACTTGAGGGTGACCTTGGCGCCCTCGGCCTCGAGCTTGGCCTTGGCCTTGTCGGCGTTCTCCTTGTTGGCCTTCTCCAGCACCGGCTTCGGCGCGGCCTCGACCAGGTCCTTGGCCTCCTTGAGGCCCAGGCCGGTCAGCTCACGCACGACCTTGATGACCTGGATCTTCTTGCCGCCGTCCGCCTCGAGGATGACGTCGAACTCGTCCTTCTCCTCCTCGGCCGGAGCGGCAGCGGCGCCGCCGCCCGGGGCCGCGGCGGCGATCGCGACCGGGGCGGCCGCGGTGACGTCGAAGGTCTCCTCGAACTGCTTCAGGAAGTCAGACAGCTCGATCAGCGTCATCTCCTTGAACGCGTCGAGCAGTTCGGTGTTGCTGAGCTTCGCCATGGTGGGTCGGCTTCCTTTCGTACGTGGTGGTGGTCAGGCGCTCTCGGGCGCCGTGGTGGCCGACGCCTCGGCGGTTGCGGCGGGCTCGGCACTGGCCGAGCCGCCTTCCTTCTCGATCTTGTCCTGCAGGGCGGCCACGGTGCGGGCTGCCTTCGCGAGCGGCGCCTGGAACAGGCCGGCGGCCTTGCTCAGGTTGGCCTTCATCGCACCGGCCAGCTTGGCCAGAATGACCTCGCGGGACTCGAGGTCGGCGATCTTCCCGACCTCGGCCGCGCTGATCGCCTTGCCCTCGAAGACGCCGCCCTTGATGATCAGCAGCGGGTGGGTCTTCGCGAAGTCGCGCAGGCCCTTCGCCGCCTCGACGGGGTCGCCGGAGACGAAGGCGAGCGCGGTAGGACCGGCGAACAGGCTCTCCAGTCCGGTGATTCCGGCGTCGGTCGCCGCCCGCTTCGCGAGCGTGTTCTTTGCCACCTCGTACTTCGTCTGGGCACCCAGCGAGCGCCGCAGCTCGGTGAGCTGAGCGACCGTCAGGCCCCGGTACTCGGTGAGAACGGTCGCGCTGGAGCTGCGGAAGCTCTCGCTCAGCTCGGCGACCGCGCCGGCCTTTTCGGCCCGGATCTTGTCTGCCATGTCCCTCCTTCCTGTGATCCTCGCGGGAGCGCTCGTGTTACGAGACTTCCCTGTGTGGGCTGGTGCCTCGATGGCCCAACAACGAGAAAACGCCCCGGGCGCAGGTGCGCACGGGGCGGGCAGGATCAGGACGGCCCGACTTCCGATGCTCCGGACCCCAAGATCCAAGCCGAACCGGCTCGAGTCCCGATGTCCGTCCCTGCGCGGGCCGCCCGCTCGATGCGGGGCCTTCGTTCGCGCCTTGCGGCACGATAACCAGCGGTCTCTGGGTGGTACTTCGCTGGTAAGAGTACCGGAGGCGGTGGGCGCCGCCAAAACCGCCCGGGCGCCTCAGCTCCGGGTGCGCCGCAGCCAGCCGTAGCCGGTCAGCACGGCCGCCGACCAGATCAGCGCCCAGCAGGTCAGGCCGCCCAGGGCGCCGGCCTCGATCCCGCCCGAGAGCGCCCGAGCCGTGCCGAGCAGGGGCGGGGCCAGCCACGGTACCGGGGACCCGCGCATCCCCAGGATGAGCGCCAGGACCGCGCCACCGATCAGGATGGCGGTCGCCCGGCCCGGCGTACCGGCGATCACCCGGCTGCTCAGGGCTCCCAGCGCGATGGCGGACGGCACGACTATCGCGTGCGCCCACAGGCCCAGCAGCAGCCCGGTGACGGCATCGGTGTGCTCGACGCCGCCGACCAGCCACGGAACCCCGATCGCGAGCACCACCACCGGCACCGCGACCGCACCGGCCGCGAGCAGGCCGGCGGCCGCCTCGTGCCGGCGGGAACGCATCGCGACCAGGGCCAGCCTGCGCTGGACGTCGGGCTCCGCGTCGAGCAGGAGCTTGGCCTGCCAGGCGAGTACGGGGAACATCAGCAGCGCGGACACGCCGTACGCCTCGGCGGCCACGGCCTTTCCGCCGCCGTACAAGATGCCGAGCAGCACGAGCGCGGCCAGCAGCGGGGGGATGCACCGCCCGGCGCGCAGGTACGCACCGACCCGCATGGACGCCAACGCCGCCGCGCCGGGATCGATGGTCCGGCCGGTGCCCGCCACGCTCTGCCGGCTCATGCGTGTACCCGGATGATCTGATGCCCCGCGGCGCGCAGGGCGGCCACCGCGGCCGGGCCGTCGTCGGCCGCCACCTCGATGAGCCACGGCGCCCCGGACACCGCGCCGCCGACCGGCACCGGTCGCACCGCGGGCCGCGCCTCGGGCGCCGCCGGGGTCTCCACGGCGGGGATTTTCGCCGGCCTCGCCGGCGCAGAAGCCTCCGCCGGCCCCGCCGGCACACAAGCCTCCGCCGGCCCCGCCGGCACAGAGTCCTCCGCCGGCGCCGCCTGCGCGGGGAGGGGCGCGTGCCGCGTCGCGGGCGCCCGGTCGACGGTCACCCGGCCGGCCTCGACGGTCCACCCGGTGGCACCGGGCAGCCGCGCGGTCTCGCCGCGATGGTCGCTGACGATGACCGCACCGCCGGCCGCCACCACCTCCGCGACGATCTCGGGTACCAACTCCCGGGCGGCCGAGTCGAGCCCCTCCCAGGGCTCGTCGAGCACCAGCAGATCGGGGTCGGGAATCAGGGCCTGCGCCAGGCCGACCTTCTGGGCGGTGCCCTTCGACAGCTCGCCCAGCTTGACCGTGCGGAACGGGGCCAGGCCCAGCCGCTCGATCCACGGCTCCGGCGAACCGGCCCGGGAGAGCGCCGCCATGGCACCCAGGTAGCGGGAGACGGTGAACGGCTGATCAGCCGGGAACCGCTCGGGTACCCAGCCCACCCGGCCAACCCGGTCGAGGATCCGGCCACGGGTCGGCCGAAGTACGCCGACTAGCAGTTGCAGCAGGGTGGACTTGCCGGCACCGTTGCGCCCCCGAACCACCACGATCTCGCCATCATCGATGTCTACGGTGACGTCCGAGAGCACCCAGTTGGCGCGGCGGCCGTACCGGAACGACACCCCGTCGAGGCGCATGAGGTGATCGTGCCATAGCGCGACGACGGGAACGACCCTGCAGGGTCGTTCCCGTCGTGTCGAACGGTGCCGCGTGCGGCCGGGCGCGATTACTCCGCGTCGCCGGCCTCGGTCAGGTTCCGCGTGATGCCAGGGTCGATCTGGATGCCCGGCCCCATCGTCGTGGTCACGACGACCTTCTTGAGGTACTTGCCCTTGGCCGCGGACGGCTTCGAGCGCAGCACCTCGTCGAGCACGGCGGCGTAGTTGTCGACCAGCTGCTCCTCGGTGAAGGACGCCTTGCCGATGATCAGGTGCAGGTTCGAGTGCTTGTCCACCCGGAAAGTGATCTTGCCGCCCTTGATGTCCGACACCGCCTTGGTGACGTCCATCGTGACCGTGCCGGTCTTCGGGTTCGGCATCAGGCCGCGCGGGCCCAGGATCCGCGCGATCCGACCGATCTTGGCCATCTGGTCCGGGGTGGCGATGGCCGCGTCGAAGTCCAGCCAGCCCTCCTGAATCCGGGCGACCAGGTCGTCACTGCCCACCACGTCGGCTCCCGCTGCCTCCGCCTCGGCGGCCTTCGGGCCGGCGGCGAAGACGATGACCCGAGCGGTCTTGCCGGTGCCGTGCGGCAGGTTGACCACGCCGCGCACCATCTGGTCCGCCTTGCGCGGGTCGACCCCGAGGCGCATCGCGACCTCGACCGTGGGGTCGAACTTGACGCCGGTGGTCTCCTTGGCCAGCTTGATCGCGTCGGCCGGGGTGTACAGCCTCGCCCGGTCGACCTGGTCGGCTGCCTTGCGGTAGTTCTTGCTGTGCTGCATGAGTTCGGTCTCCTGTGGTGTCTGGCGGACGCAGCCCGCGCCCTCCCACGGTGTGTCGGGGTCAGTCCTTGATCGTGATGCCCATGGAACGGGCAGTGCCGGCGATGATCCGCTCGGCCATCTCGATGTCGTTGGCGTTCAGGTCGGCCATCTTCTTCTCAGCGATCTCACGCAGCTGAGCCTTGGTGATCGCGCCGACCTTGGTGGCCTGCGGGACGCCGGAGCCCTTGGGCACGCCGGCGGCCTTGATCAGCAGGCGGGCGGCCGGGGGCGTCTTGAGCACGAAGGTGAACGAGCGGTCCTCGTACACGCTGATCTGCGCCGGTACGACATCGCCGCGCTGGGACTCGGTCTGGGCGTTGTACGCCTTCACGAACTCCATGATGTTGACGCCGTGCTGACCGAGGGCGGGACCGACCGGCGGAGCCGGGGTCGCCTGGCCAGCCGGCAACTGAAGCGTGAAGGTCTTGACGAGCTTCTTCTTCGGAGGCATGGCAGCATTCTTTCCTGGGCTGGTTGTTGGCACATACTGCCGGCCCGATCACGTCGCACGGTTCGACGCGTTCCGGGCCGGACGTTTTAGGGTACCGCTACGTCGCGGACGGCTCCGTCCGGCTCTCGCCACCCGGCTCCCGCGGCCATTCGGGGGCCCACGATCACCCGGCCGATAGGCCGGGGATCGCGCGGGTCCCGATCGCGGCGACCGCCCCGCTCGCGGGGCGACCTCGCCGGATCAGATCTTCGTGACCTGGTTGAAGTTCAGCTCGACCGGGGTCTCGCGGCCGAAGATCGACACGAGCACCTTGAGCTTCTGCTGGTCAGCGTTGATCTCACTGATCGTGGCCGGGAGCGACGCGAAGGCGCCGTCGGTGACGGTGACCGAGTCGCCCACCTCAAAGTCGAGGACCTTGACCTCGGGCTTCGCCTTGGTCTTCTCCACCGTCGCGACCGGCGCCAACCACTTCAGCACCTCGTCGAGGGAGAGCGGGGCGGGCCGGTCGGCGCGGTCGGTGGCGCCGACGAAGCCGGTGACTCCCGGGGTGTTACGCACGCAGGAGTACGACTCGGGGGTCAGCTCCATCCGAACCAGGATGTAACCGGGGAACACCTTGTTCTGGACCTGGAGCCGCTTGCCGTTCTTGACCTCGACCTCTTCCCGGGTCGGCACCTCGACCTGGTAGATGAAGTCTTCCATGTCAAGGCTGGTGATCCGGGTCTCGAGGTTGGTCTTGACCTTGTTCTCGTAGCCCGCGTACGAGTGCACGACGAACCAGTCGCCCGGCGCGAAGCGCAGCGCGGCGCGCAGCTGCTCGACCGGGTCGCCCTCCTCCTCGTCGGCGTCGGTGGCGTCGACATCGACGGTGGCCACGGCGGTCGTCGGTACGCTGGCCGCCTCGGCCGACGCGTCGATCTCCGTCGCCTCTGCGTCGGTCACGTCGTCGGGGGTACGGGCAGTCTCGTCGTACTCAGGCACGCTAGTTCTCTTCTCCTACTAACTCTGACCGCCGCCGAAGACCAGCAGCACGAGCCTGGCAAACCCGAGATCAAGCAGCCCGACGACGGTCAGTATGATCGCGACGAAAATGACGACGACCGCCGCATAGGTCAAAAGCTCCTTACGCGTCGGCCAGATGACCTTGCGGAGCTCAGCGACGATCTCACGAATGAACCGACCGATCCGGCCAAAAATTCCGGGACGATCGTCGGCGCCACCCTTGGTGGCCTTTTTATCCGTCTTGTCGCCATCATCCTTCGACTTGGTGCGCAGCGCGGTCGAGCCTTTCGCCGCCGCGGCCGCGTCCTCGTCGTCGAGGGAGTCATTGTCGACAGCGTCGTCGAGCACCTCATCAAGGTGCTCATCCACGGCGTCCTCGCCGCGCCGCTTGCTCTCGGCCACTTCGCCCTCTTCCAATCGAAGGTGATATGTCACGCGCTGCGGATCACTGCCGCGCTCTTCCTTTTAAATGCGGGCCGGCTGGCCCGCCGTCCGTCAAAGCCTGCAGGGGCGACAGGACTCGAACCTGCAACCTGCGGTTTTGGAGACCGCTGCGCTACCAATTGCGCCACACCCCTAGGAAGAGCTCACCCTGACCGCACCCGGCCAGGGTTGGATCACCCTACGGCCGCCCAGTGTACGGGTATCGACCGGGATTTCCCAACCGGAACCCGCGGGGCATCCCCGGTCATGCCACCCGCACCGTCGCCCGAGCTTGACTGAGTACTTTCTCTCCTTCACAGGTGGCGGTGAGATCCAGGATCGCGTGGCCTTCTTCTGTCGTGCCCTTCAGGACACCGGTGACCACCAGTTCGGTGCCCTCGTCGGTGTCCGGCACCACCACCGGGCGCGCGAAACGGACACTATAGTCGATCACGGAACCGGGGTGCCCCACCCAGTCGGTCACCGCCCGGCTCACCAGCGCCATGGTGAACAGTCCGTGCGCGATCACGCCGGGCAGACCGACGCCGGTCGCGACCCGGTCGCTCCAGTGGATCGGGTTGAAGTCACCGGACGCACCCGCGTACCGGACGAGATCCGCCCGGGTGATCCGATACCTGCGCTCCACGAGATCCATCTCGCTCACTCCCCCCGTACCACGAGCTTCGACCAGCCGGTGACCACCAGCTCGCCGTCCTGGTCGACCACCTCGGTGCGCGCGGTGACGAAGTCGTGCCCGCCCCGCGACACAATCTTCTCGATGGTGCTCCGGCAGGTCAGCACGTCGTCGGCGTGAATCGGGCGGCTGTGCTGGAGGCGCTGGTCGCCGTGGACGACCCGGCTGAAGTCCAGCCCGAGATCCGAGTCCTCGACCAGCTGCCGGACGCCCGAGTTGGTCAGCACGACGGCGAATGTCGGCGGAGCGATCACGTCCGGGTAGCCCAGCTTCCGGGCAGCTTCTGGATCGAGGTACTCCTCGTCCTCGGCCCCGATGGCCTCGGCGAACTCACGGATCTTCTCCCGCCCGACCCGGTAGGGCGGGGTCGGCGGGTAGGCGTGGCCTTCGAACGACGGATCCAGTGGCATGGTGCGAACCTACCGCCCGGCGACCCACGCCGAGCCGCCGCCATCAGCCAGCCGAGCCCGCCCACGCTGCCCGAGAGTCCGCCCCGCCCGGGCCCATCCCTGCCGCCCGGGCCCATCCATGCCGCCCGAGCCCGTCCGTGCCGCCCGAGCCCGTCCGTGCCGCCCGAGCGCGTCCATGCCGCCCGAGCGCGTCCATGCCGGCCCAGCCCCGGCCACGCCGGCCCAGCCCCGGCCACGCCGGCCCAGCCCCGGCCACGCCGCCCGAGCGCCGCCCACGCCGCCGGAGCCCGTCCCCGCCGGCGGAACACCGCCCGGACCCGCCCGGCGCCGCCCAGGGCGCGCGGAGGGCTCTGGACACCCCCGTCGAACCCGGCGCCGGCGCAGACCAACGAGCCGGCCGAATGAGGCCCACGATCCGGCCGGATAAGGCCGAGAGGCGGGCCGAATACGTAGGCGGGGAAACGACCGGCTGGGCGCCCAGTACGCGCCGGAACGCACTGATGGCGACGCCCCGAAATCGGGACGCCGCCATCCGCGGACGATGTTTCTTCGCCTTACCGGGCCCGGGCGCCGAGGGCGCCGCCCGACCGACTCGACCGGTCGGTGGGACTACCGGGTCTCGCGGTGCAGAGTGTGCTTGCCGTCACGCGGGCAGAACTTCTTCAGCTCAACGCGGTCCGGGTCGTTACGGCGGTTCTTGCGCGTGATGTAGTTGCGCTCCTTGCACTCCACACACGCCAGCGTGATCTTGGGACGTACGTCGGTCGCCTTAGCCACGGCGGAGTGCCTTCCTCGCTGATGGGACTTTTGCTCGGCGTCCCAGGGTAGCCGCTTGACGGCCACGGACGCAAAGCGGGCGCCCTGGAGACGCCCCGCTAACCGTAGCGGTGGCCGGACTTGAACCGGCGACACAGCGATTATGAGCCGCTTGCTCTACCAACTGAGCTACACCGCCAACTGCCCTCCGGCGTTGACCGGCGAGACCACCTACCGGAATCGACCGGCAGGAGCCCCCGCAGCGTCAACTGGCAGGTCGAGCCCCCTTACGGAATCGAACCGTAGACCTTCTCCTTACCATGGAGACGCTCTGCCGACTGAGCTAAGGGGGCGTCGCTATCTCCGTCCGGAGAAGCGCACCGGGTAAGAGTACACAACTCATGCGGGCGGGTCGAACCGGTATGCGGGTGTCAGGGAACGGCGCGCAGCCGTCGTATCTCACCCGCCGGCGTGGGCTCCGGCTCCGTCTGAGCGGAGAACCATGCCTCCAGCCGGTCGTAGGACAGCGGGCGGCTGAACAGGAATCCCTGGCCGGTGTGGCAGCCGATGTCCTCCAGCAGCGAGAGGGTCAGCTCGCTCTCCACGCCCTCCGCGACCACGCTCAGCCCGAAGTGCCGGGCCAGGTCGACGATCGCCCGAACGATCGCCAGGTCACCCGGATCGGTCGCCATGCCCTGGATGAACGTCCGATCAATCTTGACCTCGTGTACCGGCAGCCGGCGCAGGTACGACAGCGACGAGTACCCGGTTCCGAAGTCGTCGACCGACAGCCGTACGCCCATCTCGCTGAGCTGATTCAGGATCGGGAGCATCCGGTCGCTGCCACCGGACATGCCGTTCTCGGCCATCTCCAGGGTCAGCTGGTCGGGGCTCACGTCGTACTCCGCCAGCAGCCCACTCACCCAGGCCGGGAACTCGGGATCGGTCAGGGTACGGGGCGACAGGTTGACCGCGACGTTGAGCGGCTTGCCGGCCAGGGACCACTCCCGGCACCGGCGCAGCCCCTCCCGCAGCACCGCCTCGGTGAGCCGGCCCATCTGCCCGGTGTGCTCCGCCACCGCGACGAAGTCCTCCGGCGAGACGGACCCGTGCGCACTGCGCTCCCACCGGGCCAGGCACTCCACCCCGACGAGTTGGCGGGTGCGGAACGACACCTTCGGCTGGAAATAGACCTCGAGCTCGTCGTTGTCCAGCGCGCGCCGCAGGTCGCCGGCCAGGGCGAGCCGCCGGCTCGACCGGGACTCCAGGCCGATGTTGAACAGCTGTACGGCCGGGGACATCAGCTTCGCCACGTGGGTGGCCACGTCGGCGCGTTGCAGCAGGATCCCCGGCTCGGCGCCGTGGTCCGGATGCATCGCTATGCCCACCGCGGAGTCCACGTCCAGCTTCAGTTCACCGATCTCTATCGGATCCTGTAGCGCCTGCCGCAGCTCACCGGCGAGGGCGATCGCGGCGTCCGCACCCGGAGTCCGCAGCATCACCGCGAACTCGTCGCCGCCGAGCCGGGCCACCAGCGCCGCCGCCGGGGCGGCCTCGCGCAGCCGGCGAGCCACCTCGGACAGCAGTTCGTCGCCGGCCGCGTACCCCAGGGACTCGTTGACGTCACGCAGTCCCGACAGGTTGAACTGGAGTACGGCGACCGCCTCGCCCGGGGCACGCACCTTCACGGCCTGCTCCAGAGCGTTGGCCATGCGCCGGCGGTTCGGCAGGCCGGTGAGCGCGTCGTGGTGCGCGTCGAACCGGAGCCGGTCGACCAGCCGCGAATTCTCCACCGCCGCCGAGGCATGTACCGCCACGGTCTCCAGCAGCCGGATGTCCTCGGCTCGGAAGGTGACCGTCGGACCGCCGAGCCGGTCGGCCACCTCGAGAGTGCCGATCACCGCTCCACCGGAGCGCAGCGGTACCACTATCGCGTCCTTGGTACCCGCCTCCCGCAGCGCGGCCCGCGACTGGTCGTCGCCGTCCAGCTTGGGCCCGGTGGCCACCGTGATGCCCTGGTCGAACGCCCGGTGCCGCTGGCTCTCCGGGGTCGCCGAGAGGTCGATCAGGCCGCCGTCGTCGACCCGCGCCGACAGCAGCGTCTCCGGGAAGCGGCCCTGCGCCGGCAGCCACAACGTCGCCCACTCGGCCTGCAGCAGCCCGCGCACTCGGGCGAGCAGGACATCGGCCAGGGTGACGTCGTTGTTGGTCTCCGCCACGGCACGAGTCAGGTCGTAGATCTCGCTAAGCGACCGGTGCTGCCGCAGCGACTGCGCGTACGCCCGGTACACCACGAACAGAGCGGCGGCGAGGCCGGCCACCAGCAGGAGTGCCCACGGACTGCGCTGGATCGTGATCAGCACCAGCAGCCCGACCGCGGAATTGATGCTGCCCACCGCCAGGCCGGGCGTCGAGGTGCGCACTATCCGCCGGAGCGAGGCGCCGCCCTGTACCAGCGAGATCACCCCGAGTACGGCGGCGACGCTGAACAGCACGGTCGCCACCGTCGCCGCGAACAGCACCAGCCAACTGCGCGGCCCGGTGCCCAGCGGATCGGAGTACGAGACGATCAGCGCCCCGACCGCGGTGCTGGCGAGAATGCTCGAGGTGTTGAAGGCGAGCTTGACCGGTGGCCCGACCCGGGCCTGCACGATCAACCTGGCCAGCGTCCGGACCAGCAGCAGGGTCAGCGGCGGCAGATAGAACAGTGCGACGATGAACGGAATCTCCGTCGGCACGATCCGGAGACCGTGCCGACGCACCTCTACGGTGAACGAGAGCGCGTCGGCCGCGACGAACACCGCCAGAAATGCGGCGGCCTCGGGGAGCGAGCCGAAGACGGGCCGGTGATGCGCTACCGCCGGCACCGCCAGCAAGATCGTTAGGACGGTCAGCGGCCCGCTAATAAACCAGGCGAGGTACTCCGGTCGGCGCGGAGCGGTCACGGTAATCGTCACGCTCCCTAACGTCAGGACCGGCGGGTCAGACCCAAATGACGTCCGCCGGGCTCATCTCGTGCATCCCGCCCAGCAGCGGGGAGCCCGGGGTGGAACCGACAACGCTGACGACGACCGCCTGGGGGCTGTCGTCACTCGCGGGGGCGGCCACCCGGCCGGTTGGGGCGGCGGCGATGATGATGCCGAGCGCGACCGCCGCCATCACTATGAGCCGCAGCGTGCCGCTACGCAGCCTGCGTCTGTTCATTGCAGCTCCTGTTGGCGAGACCAGTCGATGGTTAGCGAGGAGTAATGTTGACGATGTTGCCACAGAAGCCGTCATAGCAAAAGTCCAGCTGCACCCTTGAGCCGATTGACTCGTCAATTCTCACCCATTGCGACGACGAGACCAGCGAAAGTGGCCAAGGATGACCCGGCGGCTAGTGCAGATGCTGGCCAAAAGGTCATCGCGATATGGCCGAAAGTATGATCGACCGCCTGGTTATCGCGCCCGTCGACAGCCGGCGGTTGTGATTCCACGATCGCGCAGGGTGCCGGTGGGCGAGGCGGCGACGGCCGGCGGCCTGACGGGTGTTTTCTCGTGGCCAAGGGGGACGCCGGCCTGCTGGGAAGGATCGCCCGGAACGCACCGCAGCCCCGGGCGGCGGTCCGGATCTATTGGCGGCGGGCCGGCGAGTCCGTCGCACCCTGAGTCCCGGGTCCGGCCTCCGCAAAGGGACTCATCCGCACTCGGGTTCGAAACCGGGGAAATTACGGATCGTCACTGATTCCTTCGGAGCGCCATCGACCACTGGGCCACCATTCATGAGAAACACAGGGGCCAGTGGAGGGGTCAAGATAGCGTTACCCCACGGGGAAGTCACGGCAGTTGACTATCGCGCTTTGCACCGCCAGATCGACAATTAACGGCGGAATAGCGGTAATGCTCGGTATTGCCCCTTTCCGGACAGCTGACCGCGCAGAGGATACCGACGAATCGGTTATATCCCGCGATGTTCCGGGGCGGCGCTCCCGACGGTTCCGGGTGCCGGCACGTGGACGCCCGGGCGAGCCTCCCGTCGGCACTACGAGCCGGAGACGCCGTGCCGCAGCTGTGCGGGTACCCGGGCGCGTCCCACGGCCGGCCGGCGGGCCGGGGCCGGAGCGACGGACACCGCGACCGGCACGGTGGCCGGCTGGCTCTTGTCCGGCAGCGGGTGCCGCGCCCGGTGGGCACGCATCGCGGCATCGAACGCCTCGGCGTTCAGGCTGCGCTGCGCCGCGGCGGAGATCTCCGCCTGCTGCCACGCGATCCGCTCGATGTCGGACACCGACTGATAGGTCCGCAGCAGCCGGGCACGGCCGGTGCGGCGGATGATCAGATCCTGCTGGAACGGATGCAGCTTCGGGTCCCAGCCCTCGCGGTGCATCATGGCCGCGCTCAACTGCTCGATGGTCAGCTCGCCCCGGTGGTACGCGCTGGTGGCGGCCCGCAGCAGGTACCGTTCCCGCTGCTGCGCCTCCTCGGTGTTCAGCTCGGTGTCCGGCACCGGGTAGACCGCCGCCTTCATGGCACGACGGGCGGCCTTGTCGGCGTTCTCGTACGCGCGCCACGCCGCATCCTGCGCATTGAGCACGGCGTGCCACTCCTGCCGCCGTCGCTGCGCCGTCACCGCCGCCCGGCCGGCGGCCACGGCCACCTCCTCGGCGTACCGGCGCAGCTCGTCGGGCGAGTCGCCGGAGGAATCGCCGGCGGTGGCCGCCACGGCGGCGGGCAGCGACCCGCGGCCCCGGCGAGCCGCGACGCCGGCCGGTGTCACCTCGGCCCGCTGGGCGGGATCGGCGGCGGCGCGCGCCCTTCGGACGGCGGCGCGACGGGCCCGCGCGGCTCGGCGGGCCGCACGCCGCTCGCGACCGCGCTGGCTGGTCAGCGAGATGACCGCGCAGACCAGCGCGGTCAGCGCGACGAGACCCAGCCAGATGGTCAGGGCCTCACGGACATCGGTGAGGAGCTCATGCATGACGAAATTTCCCACGATCGATACCTCGTCCAAGATCGATGCGTTTGGCGTGCGGGGTGGCCACTCCGATGAGAAGGTCCACAAGGGGCGGCCTGTGGGGTATGGACCGGTACGCCGCTATGACCGGCGGGGTCCACCCATGTGGGAACGGAAGGTGGCGTGGAGTTCCTGGCGGCCCGAAGCGCGGCCGTCAGGTGTTATGCGATCGGAGGAGCCCGCGAGCCCACCGTGAGAGGCACGGAGGTGCGGAGTGCGGCGGACGGGTACGCCGCGGCCGGCCGGCTCGCGGCCGCGGGCGCCATGATGGGCGCGGTCGCGGTGAGCGGGGCCCGGTGCGCACTCCACTGGTCGGCGCCGTCGCGGGGACCGGTGGCCTCGGCCACCGTGGTGTAACCGGCGTCGACGCCGGTCGCGAGGGGAGCCGGGATGGATGCGTCCCGCGCGGTCAGCTCGGCGTGGGCCGATGCGGACGCACCAACCGAGGCCGTGTTGACCGGAACCGGATGCCCATACCGCGCCCCGGCCGCCACAGAAAGCAGGGCAAGACCGACGAGCAGCGGCAGCGATCGATGCGCGTGACGTCGACGACGGGGCGACGCAACGACGGGCATGCGTGGACGTTACTCCCCATAGAGGACGTGCGTAAACCGGTCGTGACGAAGATCCCGCGCCGGACACGACCTGGTAGAGGCACCTTTCCGGGGCTCGGTACGCAGAAGCGTCGATACATCGGCAGAGCACTCGTAGGTGGCCAGGCACGGTGCCACGGGATCATCCCGCGCGTCGATGGTGACCTGTGTCACTGTTCTGTCCCTGTAGTTGTCGAGCCGGCGGTGACGGCCGGGTCGGCGGGCGACGCGACGATGCCAGGGCCGGCGGACGGGCCGGCCCTGGCATCAGCTGGTGCGGATCAGAATTGGCCGTTGGCCACATCCGCGAGGGTCACGCGGGTCGCCGTGTAATTGACGGTGACGCCGTTGGCGACGTACTTGATCGGCAGGCCCGTGTCGGCGTTGACGATCAGGCTCTGGGTCCCGTCTCCGGTGGCCAGACTGCCGGCGGCGAGGGTCAGTACCGCCTGGCCGTCGAGGGTGCCCTTGGTGACCTTGACCTCGGGCATCTGCCCCAGCAGCCGCAGCACCCCGGCGCGGACCGTCGGGCTGCCGCCGCCGACCGTCAGGGCGTCCATCGAGTCGTTCCAGACCCAGTTGTCGGTCCAGTTGGACAGGTCGGACACATCCTCGTGGATCCCGTTCTGCGCGAGGACCTTGAGCTTCTCAAGAACCTTGTCGTCGACGGCGGGCTTGGCACCGGGCGGGTCGAGAGTCGGCTTGACCTTCGGGTTGGCCGGGAGGTACGCGAGCGCCATCAGCTTGCGGGCCTGGTCCAGGTCGCCGTCGGCCGCCTGCTTCGCCGCCGCGACCACGTTCTTGCGCCCGGCCTCGTCCGCCTGCTTGTGATCGCCCTTCACCTGGGCCGGAAGGCCGCCGCGGGTCTTGGAGAAGTAGTAGTCGCCGTTGTCGGCGTGCAGGTCCCAGACGTCGACCTTGAGGCCGTTCGTGTACACCTGGTCGCGCAGCAGAAGCGTCGCGTCGCCCTGGGGCTGCGCAGCGGTGGTCAGGTAACCGGCCAGCTGCACCAGTGGGGCGTTCGCGTCCGTCGCGCCACCGGTCGCCGCCGAACTCGGGACGGCCAGATTGTGCGCCGGAGCCTGGGTGCCAACGCCGGCGGTAGCCACGGCGACCGCCGCGACCGCCGCGACGAAGCCGGTACCGGCGGTCGCGCGCCACGCCACGCGACGGTTCCGCAGCTTCCGTCCGCGGGTCTCGATCTGATCGAGGTCGGGCGCGTACGGCCGGTCCCCGACGATGTCCTGCAGCGCCGTGCTCAGACGTTCCTCGGTCTCGTGCGACATGGTCAGTGGTCTCCTTGATTCAGGACGGACTTGAGCTTGATCAACGCCCGGCTCGTCTGGCTCTTGACGGTGCCCTCACTGCACCCGAGGGCCGCCGCGGTCTCCCGCTCGCTGAGCCCCTCGAGAAACCGCAGGACGACGGTCGCCCGCTGCCGCGCGGGCAGCGACTGCAACGCCTGGAGCAGCTCGGCGCGGTTCACCACTTCGTCGGACAGGTCAGCGACGGTGATGTCGGTCACGTCGGCGTCGGGATGCACGGTGAGGTTCCGGTTCCGGCGCCAGCTGCGTCGCGACTCGTTGATCAGAATGCGTCGCACGTACGCGGACGGGCTGTCGGCCCGCTGGACCTTGCGCCAGTGGCTGTACGCCTTCGCCAGGGCCTCCTGGACGAGGTCGTCGGCCAGATACCAGTCCCCGCACAGCAAGTACGCCGTGCGGTGCAACGATGCGGCGATCCTCTGGACGAAATCCCGGAAATCCTGCTCCGCGCCGCTCGCCGTCCCGGCTGGTCGGTGCTTCATTACGGTCGTCACATCGGGAAAGACACCGGTATGGGCGCGGACGTTGTCACGGGGGTTCGGATCTTTCTGAGGCGGTACGTCTGGCGCTCGGAAGAAAACCACGCCCGGCGACCCAAAGGCCAGGTCAACGGCGGCCGGGGTCAGCGGGGCCGGGACCGCGGCGACCGGGAACGTCGCCGGCGTCGGGCCGCCCGGCGGGGTCGAGGCGGGCCTACGACAACGGCCCCTGGTCGGCGTCCGCGCGGACCAGGGGCCGTCGGACTCGAATGCGACATCTAGATCAGCGGCGGACTCGGTAGCGCAGGTGCAGCACGCGGTCGCCCTGGATCACCGTGTGCGGGTCTTCGAGCAGATGCTGGGCATCGGTCGACCCGAAGTACCGCTTGCCTGAGCCGAAGACCACCGGCGCGACGTCCATCGCCACCTCGTTCACCAGGCCGAGGGCGAATGCCTGTCCGCCGACGTCGCCCGCCGCCACGGCGACAGCGCGCTCCCCGGCGAGTTCCCTGGCCTTCGCGATCGCCTCGGCCACGTCGCTGATGAAGTAGTACGACGCCTGACGCTCCCGGGGGTGTACGGAGTGCAACCCCGTGGGGTGCCAATCGTCGGGTCTGGGCCGGTGCGACACCACGATCACGTGATCCCCCGCTGGCGGCACGCCCTCCCAGCCATTGATCATGTCGAACAGGTGGCGCCCGATCACCATCGACCCGATCCCCGCCCACATCGTCATGACGTAGTCGGCCGACGCCTGCGAGACCTTGATTTCGCCACCGTCGATGATTTCGACATCGCCGTTGACACACCAGTCGAAGAGTGGGCCGACCTGATCGTTCGCATCGGCGAGGAAACCGTCCACCGAGCGCATCGACGGGCGGGGGCGGCCCGCCGGATGATCGAGGTTGCCCTAGCTGTCGAGGCGGCCGGCCAGCCCTCCGAGACGCCGACACGTATGCGAGACGACCAGTGAGCTTGAGTGCGCCCGGGTGAGCCCCAATGAGACCTACGGCAACGGCCCCCGGTCAGCGTTTCCGCTGGCCAGGGGCCGTTCCGCGAGAATGTGGCGGGTGAAGGGTTCGCGCCAGATATGGCCGACATCACCAGTCGGTGACTACGCCCAGGCGGGATCACGGCCGGTCAGGCCGATGATGCGGTCCAAGGTGGGCGCGTCGGCCGGCACCGCGACCTCCGGTCCGTACATGCCCATCTCCCGCCCCTGCTCCACGCCGGCGAACACCGTGTCGCGCAGATGCGCCAACAGGTCGTCAGGCAGTTCCAGCCGCTGCCCGGTCGCGACCGCCAGGTCCCAGCCGTGCACGGCCAACTCGCCGACGATCATGTCGCCCATGACGGGCGCGGGCAGCGTGTGCGGCGTGCCCATGCTCGTCTCGCCCTCCCAGGCGCTCGGCGGCGCCCACGACAACGTGATGTCGTCCAGCAGGGCGAGTAGGCGGCCGCGCCAGTCGCCGGCCGCCAGGTCCACATCGGACTCGGCGGCCGCCGGCTGCGCAACGGACTCCTTGCGGCCGCCGCCGGCGAGCGACGGGCCCCAGAACAGGAGGTGGTTCACCAGTGCCCGCACGTCGTACTCCGTGCACGGAGTCTTGTTGGCGAGCTGGTCGTCGGTGATGGTGCGGGCGACCGCGGCCATGGCCTCGGCCGCGTTGGATAGGTGTGACATGACGGCGACGATAGGCGGCGCGGGCCGGAGGGGTCTTGAACAAAGGCGACATAAACTCTGCCGTGTGGGGCGAGACGTTCGTGAGCTGCGGGGTGCGTGGACCAGGTATCAGCGCCACGCGTTCCACGGCCCGTCGCCGACGCTCGCGCCGTGGGTGGAGCAGTACTGGGAGGCTCGCTGGGACTACGCCGAGCCTTACCGGCAGAAGATCGTGCCGTACCCGAACGTGCACCTGTCGTTCAGCGGCGGCCGCGCGGACGTCAACGGCGTGTGCAGCGGCTACCAGCTCAAGGTCCTCGAGGGCCGCGACCACGTCTTCGGCGTCGCGTTCCGGCCGGGCTGCTTCCGCCCGTTCCTCGGTGCCTCCGTCTCGACGATCACCGACCGCGTCGTCCCGGCGACCGAGGTGTTCGGCCCGGACCTGCCCACGACGCTCGACGTGCCGACCGTGGACGCGTTCCTGCGCAAACACCTGCCGGACGACGACCCCCGGGTGCGCCAGGCGATGGCCGCGGTCGAGCTGATCGCCAAGGACAAGGCCGTGACCACGGTCGAACGCCTCGCCGGCGAGCTGGGGCTGAACATGCGGCGGCTGCAACGGCTGTTCGCGGAGTACGTCGGCATCGGGCCCAAGTGGGTGATCCGCCGCTACCGCCTGCACGAGGTGACCGCACGCATGGCCGCCGGCGGGGCAATCGAGTGGGCCGCGCTGGCGGCAGACCTCGGCTACGCCGACCAGGGCCACTTGATCCGCGACTTCAAGAGCATGTTCGGCGAGCCACCGACCTGGTACGCGCAGCGGTATTAGTCCGCCTCCCCCGATTTGAGTGTGGGTCGCGTCGTGGCGCGGGTGCGGGCGGTCGCCGCCAGGGCCGGCGCCGCGCGCGCCGAGCTGTGCGCCGGCCTGTCCGACGGCGGTCGACGCTGGCTCGCCGCCCGTATGATCTGCGTCACGCTGCCGTGTCGACCTGGCTCAGCGCCGGGGTACCGGCGCCCCAGGTCGCCGAGTGGGCCGGGCATAGCGTTCACGTGCCGCTGCGGGTCTACGCGAAGCGCATCGACGGGCGGGCCGGGGCGGCGCGCCGCCGGATCGAGTCCGCGCTGAACCTGCCAGAGGACGTTATGCCAGGTCACAGCTAGTGGATCATGCCTGAAACCTTGCCACGTATTTGCCGCAGCGAGTGAGCCGAGACTGGCCCGGGTGAGACTGAGCGGGACTCACGACAACGGCCCCTGGTCAGCGTTTCCGCTGATCAGGGGCCGTTGTGCGAGACTGTGGCGGGTGGAGGGTTCGAACCTCCGTAGCTCTCGCGACAGATTTACAGTCTGCTCCCTTTGACCACTCGGGCAACCCGCCGTGACAATCGCTGCCGTGGCGCTCCGCCACCGTAGCGGAAGCAAGGATAACGGTAGAGCCGGGGTCTCGCGCAAACGGGTACCGTCGGCACGCCGCCGGGTACGTGGCAAGCTGAATGGACGAATCTCGCATACAGGAGAGACGACGTGGCAGATCCATCGTTCGACATCGTCAGCAAGGTCGACCGGCAGGAGCTCGACAACGCGCTCAACCAGGCCGAGAAGGAGCTGGAGACGCGGTTCGACTTCCGGGGTACCGGTGCGAAGGTCAGCCACGCCGGCGAGAACGCGGTCACCGTGGTGGCCGAGACCGAGGACCGCGCCCGGGCCGCCCTTGAGGTCTTCAAGGAGAAGCTGGTCAAGCGCAACATCTCGCTGAAGTCGCTGGATGCCGGCGAGCCGAAGCCCTCCGGGAAGACCTACCGGATCGATTGCAAGATCATGCAGGGGATCGAGTCGGACAAGGCCAAGTCGATCAGCAAGAAGATTCGCGACGACGGGCCCAAGGGCGTCCAGGCTCAGATCCAGGGCGACCAGCTGCGCGTCAGCGGCAAGAAGCGGGACGACCTGCAGACCGTGATCGCGATGCTGAAGCAGGCCGACTTCGGAGTGGCGCTCCAGTTCACGAACTACCGGTAGATCGGCCGGGCCACCGCCCGCCGTCGGCCCGCGAAGCCGGTGCCGCGACCCGCGAAAAGTAACCAGCCTGGCCAGCCGCGAAGCGGCGACCAGGCTGGTTTGCGGTTTTCGAGGGTCAGCGCAGGTACGTGACGGGACCCTGGTTGCCCGCCAGCTGCTCCAGCCGCGCGATGCGCTGCGCCATCGGCGGGTGGGTGGAGAACAGCTGGGCCAGGCCCTGCCGGCGGAACGGGTTGGCGATCATCAGGTGGGCCGCACTGGTCAGCTGGCGCTCGGGCGGCAGCGGCAGCGCGCGAGTACCCGAGTCAATCTTGCGGAGAGCGCTGGCCAGCGCGAGCGGGTCCTTGGTCAGCGCGGCGCCGGAGGCGTCCGCCTGGTACTCCCGGCTACGGCTGATCGCGAGCTGGATCACCGTCGCGGCGAGCGGGCCGAGGATGAGCATGGCCAGGGCACCGAGGATCCCCCCGTCCCGGTCGTTGTCCGAGCGGCCGCCGAGCGGAATGAACCATGCCAGGTGCGCCAGCATCGTGATGATGCCGGCCAACCCGGCCGCCACCGACGAGATCAGGATGTCCCGGTTGTACACGTGGGACAGCTCGTGGCCGATCACCCCGCGCAGCTCACGCGGGTCGAGCATGCGCATGATGCCCTCGGTGACGCAGACCGCGGCGTGCTGCGGGTTGCGACCGGTCGCGAACGCGTTGGGCTGCGGCGTCGGGCTGATGTACAGCCGGGGCATCGGCTGATGGGCGTTGCTGCTCAGCTCGCTGACGATCGCGTACAGCTGCGGCGCCTCGGCCTGGCCGACCGGGCGGGCCCCCATCGCGCGCAGGGCGATCTTGTCGGAGTAGAAGTAGGAGACAGCGTTCATCACCAGCGAGATGAGCACGGCGATCATCAGGCCGCCGCTCCCGCCGAACAGCCAACCGACCGCCAGAATCAGGCCGGTCAACAGGCCCAGGAGGGCCGCAGTCTTGAATCCATTGAAGTGCCGGTGCACGTTCACTCCTTTTACGGTTGACCGGTACAACGCGTTGCCGGCCGGGGTGCCTTCCCGCATTTTGCCGTGAATCGGCTGGGAGGAGCCTGAAAATCCGCCGATCATGATCAGGTTTAAGACGGTCAGGCCACCGCGTCGATCACCAACTGGGGGGCGAATCCGACCACCACGGCCACCAGAGCGACCCCGCCGAGCGCGGCGGCGACCGGCCACCCGATCTTGATCCGGGAATCCGGTTCGCCGTTCCCGGCGAAGAGCGCCCCGATCGCCCGGACGTAGTAGGCCAGCCCGACCACCGAGTTGATCGCCACCACGATCGCCAACCAGGCCGCACCGCCGGACAGCAGCGCCCGGACCACGACGACCTTCGCGAACAGCCCGGCCAGGCCGGGCGGCAGGCCGGCCAGGCCGATCATCGAGAGCACGAACACACCGGTCACCCAGGGCGCGCGCCGCGCCGCGCCGGCATAGTCGGTGATCCGGCCGCCGTCCCGACCGCCGCGCAGGGCGACGACCGCGCCGAACGCGCCGATCTCCAGGATCACGTAGAACACGGCGTACCCGAGGGTGGCCGCCACCGCCCCGGACACCCCCTGAGCGGTACGCCCCCGGGCCAGCGCCAGCGCGCCCAGCGGGGCGAGGATGTACCCGGCCTGTGCGATCGAGGACCAGGCGAGCAGCCGCACCATCCGCGCCTGGCGCAGCGCGCCGAGGTTACCGACGATCATGGTGAGCGTCGCCACCACCGCGAGTGCCGGCCCCACGATGGGAAGCGCCGGCCCGAGCGCGTCCACGGCGACGTACAGGATCGCGATGACGCCACCGAGCTTGGACGCGGTCGACAGGTACGCGGCGACCGGGACCGGCGCGCCATCGTACGCGGCGGGCGCCCAGGCGTGCATCGGCACCGCGGCCACCTTGAAGGCCAGTCCGGCGATCACCAGTACGGCACCGGTTGTCACCATCGGCGGACGGGGCCCGTGGCCCAACGCCGCGGCCAGCCGGGTGAAGTGCAGCGCGCCGGTGGACGCGTACAGCAGGGCGGCCCCGAGCAGGGTCACCGTGGTGGACACGACGCTGACCACGAAGAAGGTGACCGCGCCCTCCGCGCTGGCCACGCTGCGCCGGCGGAACGCGACCAGCGGGTACAGCGGGAGGGTCAGGGTCTCCACCGCGACGGTCAGGCTGATCAGATCCCGGGTGTAGCCGAGCACCACGCCCCCGGTCATCGAGCAGCCGAGCAGGAAGTAATACTCGCCCTGCGACTGGCTCGGCACCGACAGCGCCACAACCACCAGGGTCAGCAGCGCGAAGACGACGGCCACCAGTGCGGCCCGGTGATCGGCCACGTACGAGCAGCCGACCGAGCAGAACGTGCGGCGCACCGGGCCCCGTCCGACCGCGACCGCCGCGACGGCGGTGGCGAGGGTACCCAGTGCGGTGGCCGCCGCGACGGCCGCCCGCCGGGCCGGTACCAGCAGGTCGACCAGGAACGCCAGCAGCGCGGTGCCGGCCGCGCAGTACCCGGGCAGCAGGGCGACCTGGTTCAGGTTCATCGTGCCACCAGCGCCATCACGGGATCGTGCGCCAACCCGAGCACCAGCGCGGGGATCAGCCCGACGGCCAGGGTCAGCAGCACCAGCGGGGCCCAGGACACCAGCTCACCGGCGGACAGCGGCGGGCAACCACCGGCGAACGCCGGCCCGACCGGCCCGTGGCTGACCCGGCGCAGCAGCCGGAGGAAGTACGCGGCGGCCAGCGCCCCGCCGAGCGCCGCCGCCACGGCCAACACGGTCCACAATGGACCGCCATGGCGCAGCGCCGCGATCACCGCGAACGCCTCGCCCCAGAACCCGGCCAACCCGGGCAGCCCGAGCGAGGCGATGGCCGCGTACCCGAGCAGGCCGGCCAGCCGGGGCATTCGGTCGCGCAGGCCGCCGAGCTGGGCCAGTTCCCCGGTGTGCGCCCGGTCCTTGATGGCCCCGGCGAGGAAGAACAGCAGGCCGGTGACTATGCCGTGCGCGATGTTGCCGATCAGGGCGGCCTGCACGCCGGTCGCGTTGAGGGTGGCGATACCGAGCAGCACGAAGCCCATGTGCCCGACGCTGGAGTACGCGATCAGGCGCTTGAGCTCCGTCTGCGCCAGGCACACCAGCCCGCCTACCAGGATCGCGGCCACCGCGAGCACGCCCAGTACGGGCGCCACCCGGCGCGCGGCGTCGGGCAGCACCCCGACCGCTATCCGCAGCAGCCCGTACGTCCCCATCTTCAGCAGCACCCCGGCCAGGATCACCGAGCCGACCGTCGGCGCCTCGGTGTGCGCGTCCGGCAGCCAGCTGTGCAGTGGCCACAGTGGACTCTTCACCGCGAACGCGAGGGCCAGCAACACGAACGCGGCGAGTTGGAGCCCCTCGGACAGTCCGGCTCCGTGTGCGGCGGACAGCGCCACCAGGTCGCCGGTGCCCGCGCGGGTCACCACCAGGAACACCCCGACCAGCAGCAGCACCGAGCCCGACAGCGTGTAGAGCACGAACTTGCGGGCCGCGTGCCGCCGCGCCGGCCCGCCCCACACCGCGATGACCGCGTACATGGGTAGCAGGACGACCTCGAAGAACACGAAGAACAGGACGAGGTCGAGCGACAGGAACACGCCCACGATGCCGACCTCGATGGCCAGCAGCAGTGCGGCGAGCAGGCGTCCACGCGTACATGGAGGTGGTGTGCTTCGAGGTTGTGCCTCTTGGCTCACCACCTCCACGGCTGGAACCGTCCACAGTGTATAGATACCGCAGATAAGGGTCAGCAGGGCGGTCAGCACTACCAAGGGGTAGGAAATACCGTCCACCCCGATGTGGAAGCGTAGGTCCAGGCCGGAGGCCCAACGAAGGTTCAGTTCGTGCCAGGGGCGGATCTCTCCCGGCCGCGCCGGACCGGCCGGGGCCGCCGGACGCCAGCCGTAGAGCAGGACGCTGGCCACGAGGGCGAGCGCCGCGCCCGAGACGGCGACCAGCCGGCCGGCCCGATCTGCGCGCGCGGGCAGGATCGCCGCGCCGGCCGCGCCGAGCGCCGGGAACGCCAGCGTGGCGACGAGCAGCGCCTGCCCGGCCGTCATCGGGCACCCGCCAGAAGCACCGCGACCAGTCCGATCAGCAGCGCCCCGCCGAGCACGGTGGCGGTCGCCCGGGGCAGCGCGGTCCGGTGCCACCGGCCGACCGCCTCGCCGAGGCCCATCGTGTGCCGCCCCGTCGCCTCCACCGCTCCATCCACAAGGGACTCGTCGGCGCGTCGGACGAGTGCGGCGAGCCACAGTACGGGCCGGACGACGGCCGCGCGCTGGACCGCGTCGAGGTAGAACGCGGCGGCGAACACCGGCGCCGCCCGGCCCAGGGCCAGCGCCGGATCGGCGGCCGGAGCGCGCCGCCACAGCGCCCAGCCCAGCAGCGCCCCGGCGAGAAGGCACAGCAGCGGCGGAACGGTGGCCGCGTTCAGGTGCACCAGCGCCGGGGCGCCCAGCTGGCGGGCGAACCCGGGAACCAGGCCGGCGAGGCCCAGCAGCGTCGCCGGCACGGCCAGCGCCACGACCGGTACGAGCATGAGCGGTCCGGCCTCGTGGCCCCGGCGGTCGCCACGGCTCGCGCCGAAGAAGGTGCGCAGCCAGAGCCGGGTCGCGTACCAGGCCGTGGCCAGCGCGGTGCCCAACGCCGACAGCCAGACCACCCAGTCGACCCAGCCGGCCGCCGGCCCGCCCCCTCGGGCGTCGAAGGCCGCCGCCACCACCGCGTCCTTGCTCCAGAACCCGGCGAACGGCGGTACCCCGGCCAGCGCGGCCAGCCCGACGGTGAAGCACCAGAAGGTCACCGGCAGCGCCCGGCGCAGCCCTCCCATGGCCGCCATCGAGTTGGTGCCCACCGCGTGGATGACGCAGCCGGCCGCCAGGAACAGCAACGCCTTGAACGCCGCGTGGGACAGCAGGTGGAACAGCGCCTCCGGGGCCGCCCCGACGGCCAGCGCCCCGGCCATGTACCCGATCTGGGAGACGGTGGACCAGGCCAGCACCCGCTTGATGTCGTCCTGCGCGGTCGCCGCGAGGGCGCCGAGCAGCATGGTGATCGACGCTATGACGCCGAGCACGGCCAGGGTGGCGGGTGCGCCGAGGAACAGCGGGTAGAGCCGGGTCACCACGTAGATGCCGGCCGCCACCATGGTCGCCGCGTGGATCAGCGCGGAGATGGGGGTCGGGCCGGCCATCGCGTCGGGCAGCCAGGTGTGCAGCGGAAACTGCGCGCTCTTGCCGGCCACCCCGGCGAGCAGCAGCAGGGTGGCCAGGGTGAGCCGGGCCGGCGAGTAGTGCGCGGCGAGCACGTCGGCGATCCGGAACGACCCGGCGGACAGGCCGAGCAGCGCGATGCCGATCAGGAAGCCCACGTCGCCGACCCGGGTGACCAGGAACGCCTTGACCGCCGCGCCCGGCGCCTCCGGCAGGGCGCGGTCGTGCCCGATCAGCAGGTATGAGCAGATGCCCATGACCTCCCAGCCGACCAGCAACGCGATGAGGTCGCCGGAGACCACCACCAGCAGCATTGCGGCGGTGAACAGCGACACCTGGGCGGCATAGGGCGGGTACCGGTCGTCGTGCGTCAAGTACGCCACCGAGTACACCTGTACCGCCAGCGCCACGACGCCGACCGCGACGGCCACCAGCGCGGCGGCGCCGTCGACCCGCACCGACAGGGTCACCGGCAGGTCGCCGAAGTCGGCGATCCGGTACCCGCCGTCGACCGGTCCATTGTGGAGCGCCAGGGCGACGGCGAGCCCGAGCGCCGCCGCGGCACCGCCGACGCCGAGCGCTATCGCGCCGGCCCGGGCCCGGCCGACACCCCGTGCCGGCAACAGCAGGCCGAGCAGCGCCGCCAGCAGGGGTACCGCCGGCAGCGCGCCGGCCACGACGCTCACCGGTCCGCCTCGTCGCGCAACGGCACGCCGGCCCCGGGCGTGCCGCGCTGCGCCGGGATCCCCTCGGATGCCGGGACGCTTTCGGGTGCCAGGATGCCCTCGGGCGCCGGGATGCCCTCGGATGCCGGGGTGCCGTCGATGGACGGGCCTCGCTCGACGCGCGCCGGATCGGGGTCGGACAGCGGGATCCGGTCGACCGCGACGCTGGCCCGCAGCCGGTACAGCTGGAGGATCAGGGCCAGCCCCACGCCCACCTCGGCGGCCGCGAGCACGATGACGAACAGCGCGAACACCTGGCCGGAGGCGGGCAGCTCGGCCCGCACGGCGGCGTCCGAGGTGACCAGGATCAGGTTCACCGCGTTGAGCATCAGCTCGACCGACATCAGCAGCAGCACCGCGTTGCGGCGCACCAGCACGCCGTACACGCCGAATCCGAACAGGCCGGCCGCCGTCAGGTACGGGATGACGGGGTGCATCAGTCGCCGCCGGAATCGTCGTCGGCGTCCGGCCGGGAGACCACGACCGCGCCGATCAGGGCGGCCAGCAACAGCACGGAGAGCACCTCGAACGGCAGCACCCAGTGCCGGAACACCTCACCGCCGAGCAGCTGCGCCGAGCCGACGGCGGGCGCGTCCACCCGCTGCCACCGGTACCCATCGATCAGCAGCGCGGCCAGGCCCGCCCCGGCGCCGCCACCGACCAGCAGTCCGGTCCAGCCCGGCCGGTCCAGGTCGGGGCTGGCCCCGATCGGCGCCCGGGTGAGCATCACCGCGAACAGCAGCAGCACCACGACCGCGCCGACGTACAGCAGCACCTGCACCCAGGCGACCAGTTCGGCCGCCAGCACCAGGTAGGCCCCGGCGACGGCGCCCAGGGTGACCACGAGCCACAGCCCGGCGCGGACCACGTGTCGGGTGGTCACGACCCGAGCGCCGGCGCCGATCGCTATCGCGCCGAGCGCGAGCAGGAGGACGTCGGCCGCGGTCATCACGCCGCCCCGGCCGGCCCGCGACTGGTCCGGGTCGTCGCGCGGCGCCCGAGGCGCCGAGCCAGACCGGTCGATCGACTGGTCCGGGTCGTCGCGCGGCGCCAGACGCGCCGAGCCAGACCGGTCGACACGTAGATCGAACCATCCTCCATGGCTCGCTCCGCTCGCTTATCTGGCGGCCTTGCGGGCCGCGACGCTCTCCTCCTTCGCCGGCTCGCCCATCGGGTCGTGCGCGGGCGGCGGCGGCACCGTCCACATCCATTCCCGCAGCCGGTCCTTCTCGTGCAGCAGGTCGCGGATGTCGTACTCCGCGTACTCGAACTCCGGCGACCAGTAGAGGGCATCGAACGGGCACGCCTCGATGCAGATGCCGCAGTACATGCAGAGGGAGAAGTCGATGGCGAACCGGTCCAGCACATTGCGCTGGCGCGGCCGGGCGGCGCCCGGTACCACCACCTCCTCCTTGTGCGAATCTATATAGATGCACCAGTCCGGGCATTCCCGGGCACACAACATGCAGACGGTGCAATTTTCTTCGAAGAGGGCGATCACCCCACGCGATCGTGGCGGCAGGTCCGGCTCGACGTCCGGGTACTGCTGGGTGTGCGCCCGGTGGGCCATGGTCCGGGCGGTGACCGCCAGGCCCTTCGCCAGGCCCTTGCCGGGTATTGCTTCCATGCCGCTCATCCTTCCCCGTTCCGCGCGCTCACGCGAGCACCCGTACCCCCGCCGTGAGCACCAACTGACCGAGGGACACCGGCACCAGTACCAGCCAGCACAGCCGCTGGAGCTGATCCTCGCGCAGTCTCGGGTACGCCACCCGCACCCAGATCACCACAAAGCTCACCGCGAACGTCTTGACCAGCGTCCACAGCCAGCCCATCGGGGCGTCGAACGGGCCCTTCCACCCGCCGAGGAACAGCACGGTGGTCAGCGCGGAGATGACCACTATGCCCACGTACTCGGCGAGCAGGAAGAACGCGAAGCGCAGCCCGGTGTACTCGGTCAGGTACCCGAAGACCAGCTCGGAGTCCGCGATCGGCATGTCGAACGGCGGCCTGCGGATCTCGGCCAGCCCGGACACGAAGAAGACCACCATGGCCGGCAGTTGCCAGAGCAGCCACCAGGGCCGCCAGGCCGCCACGATGCCGGACAGGCTCAGCGTGCCGGCCGCCATCGCCACGCTGGCCGCGGACAGCACGAACGGCAGCTCGTACCCGAGTAGTTGGGCCGCCGCCCGCAGGCCGCCGAGCAGCGAGTATTTGTTGGCGCTGGACCAGGCGGCCATGAGCACCGCCACCACGCCCACGCCCACCACGGCGAGCACCACGAACAGCCCGATGTCGATGGGCTGGCCGACCATCCAGTCGCCCGGGCCGAGCGGGATGAACAGCAGCGCGACCAGGTACGGCAGCAACGCGATGACCGGCGCGAGCCGGAACACCGGCCGGTCGGCGTCAGCCGGGACGATGTCTTCCTTCTGGACGAACTTCACGCCGTCCGCGATCAACTGGGCCCACCCGTGGAAGGCTCCCGCGTACATCGGGCCGAGCCGGCCCTGCATGTGCGCCATCACCTTGTGCTCGGCCTGGCCCACCAGCAGCGGCAGGGTGAGGAATGCGACCACCACGCCGAGCACCCGGATGATGACCTCGATCACGGCTACCCCTGGCCGTCGGGGGTGCGCGGCCGCGGGCCGGGCTCGCGGCCGGCCGGGCCGGACCCGCCCGCCCCGCTCGGCTCGCCGGCCGGCGGGCGCGGACCCCACTCGCCCGGCGCCGGAACACCCGGGGGCCGCATCGGGGCCCGTCGGGCCGCGTGCGGATCATGGGACTCGCCCGGCTCCTTGGCGCCCGGCCAGGCCTTCGCCACCCGCGCGGCGAGGACGAACTCCTTGCGCAGCGGGTGCCCCTCGAACTCCGGGGGCAGCAGCAGGGGCCGCAGGCCGCCCGGGTGCCCCGGAAAGTCGACGCCGAACATCTCGTGCGTCTCCCGCTCGTGCCAGGCCGCGCCGGCGAACACGTCCACAATGGACGGCACGGCGGCCGACTCCCTGGACACCAGGGTCCGCAGCAGGACTCCGGTCCGCCCGGTGGTGGACCAGAGGTGCGCGACGATCCGGAACCCGTCGTCCAACTCGTCGACGGCGGACAGCCAGTCCAGGTAGTCGTATCCGAGATCGTTCCGCGCGGTATGCACGGCCGGCGCCCAGCCGTCCACCGCCACGTCAACGGTCACCCTGGACCAGGCGCCACCCCCGGAGACCGAGGCCGCGCCACCGAGCCGGGTACCCAACTCCTCCGGCGTCATGGATGGATCGTAACCGGGCAGGGAAGACCCGGTGCTCCGCCGACCGGTCGGCTCCCCGGGCCGCACCTCGATCCGCCCGTTGGAGGCCCGGGGAGCCAACCGAAGGAACCGATCGAAAACTGGCCAAAAGGCCGAACGAAATTAGACTGAACCGATGAGCGAGCCTCGCCTTCGCTCCGAACGCCCGAACGCATCGCCGCCGAGCGCACCGCCCCCGAACGCATCGCCGCCGAGCGCACCGCCCCCGAACGCACCGCCCCCGAGCGCACCGCCCCCGAGCGCCCCGTGGCCGGCCGAGCCGGTCCCCTCGACCCGGCTCGCGCCGCCGGCCGGCCCGCCGCGATCGGGTGCCCCGTCGCTGTCCGCCGATCCGCCGCCCTCGAACGCCCCGCCGTCGTCGATCAAGCCGCCGTCGTCGGCGATCAAGCCGCCGTCGTCGGCGATCCCGGGGCTGTCGGCCAATCCGCGGCTGTCGGCCATCCCGGGGCTGTCGGCTGCGGAGGGCCGGAGCCTGGCCAGCCTCGCGGTGGCCGCGGTCGCCGCGAGGCTGCGCGGCGCCCCGCCAGACGACCGGCCCCCGGTCGAGGCGCGGCTGCACAGGCCGGGTGCGTCGTTCGTCACGTTAGAGACCGACGGCCGGCTACGCGGCTGCATCGGCAGCCTGCTCCCGGTCCGGCCGCTGTACCTCGACGTGGCGCGCAACGCCCGCCGGGCCACCACCGACCCTCGCCTGCCACCGGTGACCAGGGCCGACTGGCCGGGCCTGGCGGTGTCCGTATCGGTGCTCACCGACCCCGCACCGCTGCCGGTGCGCGAGCTGGCCGGGCTGGTGGCCGCCCTGCGCCCCGGGCTGGACGGCCTGATCCTGACGGACGGCCGCCGGCGGGCCACCTTTCTGCCAGCGGTGTGGCGCAAGCTCGCCGATCCGGACCAGTTCGTCCGGGCGCTGCTGGCCAAGGGGGGCTGGCCGGACGGGGCCTGGCCGGACGGGATGAGGGCCGCCCGCTACACCAGCGAGGAGTTCACTGACGCCCCGCCGCGCGAGGACATAGGGTGACCGGCATGCACCCGCTGGTTGAGGAGGCCATGAAGAAGGCCGCGGTGGCCTGGCTGGCCGTACCGGGGCGGCCCGGGCCGTACCCAGTCTGGTGCCTGTGGAGCGACGGGGCGCTGTACCTGGTCAGCGGGCCGGGCGAGCAGCCGGCGCCGGGGCTGGAAGGCGCCACCGTGGTGGACGTCTCGGCCCGGGGAGATCACGGCGGGCGCATCGTCACCTGGCCGGCCAGGGTCGATCGGCTGGCACCGGACGACGAGCTGTGGCCGACGATCGCCCAGCAGTTGGCCGGCAAGCGGCTCAACGCACCGGCCGGCGTGGCGGAGACGGTCCGGCGCTGGGCGGACGAGTGCCTGGTCGCCCGCCTGGTCCCGGTCGGCGAACCGATCGAGGCAGCGCCCGACCTGCACGACGCCTCGGGCGCGGCCCCGCCACGCCCGACGCCGGCCGCCAACCGCACGGCGAAGCCCTTCCGGCTGCACCGGGTGCGCGGGGCGACCCGCCCCGAGCACTAAAACGCTCCGGCGCTGGGCGCCGGGGAGGGCGGGCCTCAGCCCACGAACGGCGGGACGGCGATCTCGCCACGGGCGATCGGGACCACCCGACCGGTGGCCGTCGCGTTCACCACCGTGCCGCCCCGCGCGGTCACCCGGCACTCGACCGTGGAGGGCCGGCCCATCTCGTGCCCCTGCTCCACCAGGTACTCGGACTCGCCCTCGCCCGGCAGCAGGCCGGACGCGACCAGCCAGACTCCCAGCCCGAGCGCGGCCGAGCCGGTCGCCGGGTCCTCCACCATGCCGCTGCCGAAGAACACCCGGGTGTGCGCGACCCGGTTGGCCTCGTCCCACGCGACCAGGCTCACCGCGAACAGCCCCGCCGCCCGGGCCGCCGCCGCGTCCCCGGCGGCGCGGGCCAGCGCGTCCCGGGTGATCGAGACGAACGGGAACTCCAGGCCGCAGCCCGCGATCCGGGGGGCCGGTCCGACGAAATCCTCGTCGGTCAGGCCGGCGGCGGCCAGCAGGTTGGTGGGGTCGAGCGCCTCGCCGACGGTGGCCGGCCCACCGGTCAGAGTGGCCTTCCCGCCCTCGTACACCTGGATGGGCAGCAGCCCCGCGCCGCACTCCTGGACGAGGGCGCCGGGCTCCCGCCCCGCCCGCTCGGCGAAGGTGACCGCCGCCCCGACGCTCGGGTGACCCGCGAACGGCAGCTCGGTCTCGGTGGTGAAGATCCGCGCCCGGTACGTCGCCTCGGGGGTGGTCGGCGGCAGCACGAAGGCCGTCTCCGAGAGGTTGAATTCGCGGGCCAGCGCCTGCAGCTGCTCGGCGGCGAGATCCTGGGCGTCGAACACCACCGCCAGGGGGTTACCGGTGAACGGTCGGTCCGTGAACACGTCCACGATCTGATACGGCAGGCTGATCATGTGATCACCCTATCCGCCAACTACTCTGGACGGGTGACCACGGCGACCAGGGTGTACGTCGCCCGGCTCGCTGGCCTCGCCGTCTTCGACCCCAACGGTGATCAGGTCGGTCGGGTCCGGGACGCGGTCGCGCGCATCCGCAGCAGCAGCGTGCCGCCCCGGGTCGTGGGGCTGGTGGCCGAGATGCCGCTGCGCCGCCGGATCTTCCTGCCGATCCACCGGATCACCGCCATCGAACCGGACTCCGTGGTGCTGTCCACCGGGACCCTCAACCTGCGGCGCTTCGAGAAGCGCGCCGGCGAGCTGCTGGTACTGACCGAGCTGCTGGACCGCCGGGTGACGGTGGCCGCGACCAGCCGGGCCGGCACGGTCGTCGACGTGGCGATGGAGGCCGACCGCGCCGGGGAGTGGTCGCTGACCCGGGTCGCGGTGCGCGAGGTGACGGGCCGGCTGGCCCGCCGGGGGCACCTGCACCAGCTGGAGTGGTCCGAGGTGACCGGCCTGATCGGGGTCACCGAGCAGCAGGGCACCGCCAACCTGCTCGCGGTGCTGGACAACATGCGCCCGGCGGACCTGGCCAACGTGCTGCAAGATCTGTCCGACAGCCGGCGCAACGAGGTGGCCGCCGCGCTGGACGACGAGCGCCTGGCCGACGTGCTCGAGGAGCTGCCCGAGCACGACCAGGTGGAGATCTTGGCCGCGCTCAAGCCCGAGCGGGCCGCCGACGTCCTGGAGGAGATGGACCCCGACGACGCCGCCGACCTGCTCGCCGAGCTGCCCAAGCCGGACCAGGAAGTGCTGCTGGACCTGATGCAGCCGGAGGAGGCCGATCCCGTCCGCCGGCTGCTCGACTACTCGCCCGGCACCGCCGGCGGCGTGATGACCTCCGAGCCGATCGTGCTGCCGCCGGACGCGACGGTGGCCGAGGCCCTGGCCCGGATCCGCGAGCCGCAGCTGTCCCCGGCGGTCGCGGCGCAGGTGTTCGTGGCGCGAACGCCGATGGCCACCCCGACCGGCCGGTACCTGGGCATGGTGCACTTCCAGCGGCTACTCCGAGAGCCGCCCGCCGAGCTGCTCGGCGCCGTGGTGGACAACGACATCGATCCGCTCGACCCGGACACCCCGCTGCCCGAGATCACCCGGCGGATGGCCACCTACAACCTGATCGCGATCGCGGTGGTCGACAACAACGACCGGCTGGTCGGCGCGGTCACCGTCGACGATGTGCTCGACCACCTGCTGCCGCCGGACTGGCGCGACCGCGATCAGGATGTGCCGCTGCGGATCGGCCATGGCTGAGTTCCGCCGGGACGCCCGGCTCGATCAGCCGCGGGTGTCCCGACGGGTACCGGTCCCGAAAATCGACAGCGAGACCTTCGGCAGGTTCGCGGAGGTGTTCGCCCGCTTCATGGGCACCCCGCGATTCATCGCGTACATGACGATCTTCGTACTGGTGTGGATCGTGCTCAACATCGTCGGCCTGTACGGGCTGCGGTGGGACCCGTACCCGTTCATCCTGCTGAACCTCTTCTTCAGCACCCAGGCCTCGTACGCCGCCCCGCTGATCCTGCTCGCCCAGAACCGCCAGGCCAACCGGGACCGGGTGACCATGGAGGAGGACCGGCGCCGCGCCGCCATGCAGAAGGAGGACACCGAGTACCTGGCCCGGGAGATCGCCTCGCTGCGCATCGCGCTCGGTGAGGTGGCCACCCGCGACTTCCTCCGCTCGGAGCTGGTCAGGCTGATCGAGGAGCTGGATCAGGCCGCGACCCGCCGGCAGAAGACGGAGCGTAAGGAGCTGCGGCGGGAGGCCCGCCGGGCGGCGCGCAGGGCGGCCGGGGCGGAGGGCCTGGACGAGCCGTTCGACGAGTTCGGCGACGACGCGGAGCCGCTGGAGCAGACTCCGCCGCGCGCCCCGAGGGGCTAGGCGCGCGGCACGGGCGGCGCGGAATCGTCGGGCCGTGCCGCCGGCCGGGAAGCCCGCCGTTGTCCGGGTGCCTGCGCAGTGCCGGACAACGCCGCCGGGAGACCCCCGGAGGGTTGGTTGGCGGACTCGCCGATACCCCGGATCGTCGCACCTCAGAGCCCATTCTCAAGATCAACAGTGATCGTGGCGGTGCCGTCGGTCACCGACGTCGCGCGCCGGTCGGCCGGTCCGGCGCCGGACGTAGCATGGTTGCTATGTCAGCTCCGACCACGTCCGTGGAAGCCGCCATCCAGTCCGCCCTGGCAACCGTGCAGGATCCGGAGATCCGTCGGCCGATCACCGATCTCGGGATGGTCCGCGCCGTGACGGTCGACACCGACGGCCGGGCGAAGATCGGCATCCTGCTCACCGTCTCCGGCTGCCCCATGCGGGACAAGTTGAACACGGACATCACCGCCGCGGTCTCCGCGGTGCCCGGCGTCACGGGCGTCGAGATCGACTTCGGTGCGATGACCACCGAGCAGCGCCAGGCCCTACAGTCCTCGCTGCGCGGGCCGGGCGCCGCCGAGCCGGTCATCCCGTTCGCCCAGCCCGGCTCCCGTACGAGGGTGTACGCGGTGGCCAGCGGCAAGGGCGGCGTCGGCAAGTCCAGCGTCACGGTCAACCTGGCCGCCTCACTGGCCGCCAAGGGCCTGTCGGTCGGCGTGGTGGACGCGGACATCTACGGGCACTCGGTGCCCCGGATGCTCGGCATCTCGGCCCGCCCCACCCAGGTCGAAGACATGATCATGCCGCCTCAGGCGTACGGCGTGAAGGTCATCTCGATAGGCATGTTCACCCAGGGCAACGCGGCCGTGGTGTGGCGCGGCCCGATGCTGCACCGCGCGCTGCAGCAGTTCCTCGCCGACGTGTACTGGGGCGACCTGGACGTCCTGCTGCTGGACCTGCCCCCGGGCACCGGCGACATCGCGATCTCCCTGGCTCAACTGCTGCCCAGCGCGGAGATCCTGGTGGTCACCACCCCGCAGGCCGCGGCGGCCGAGGTCGCCGAGCGGGCCGGGGCGATCGCCCTGCAGACGCACCAGCGGCTGATCGGTGTGGTCGAGAACATGTCCTGGCTGGCCCTGCCCACGGGCGAGCGGATGGAGATCTTCGGTGCCGGTGGCGGGCAGACCGTGGCCGAGTCGCTGACCCGGCTGACCGGAGCCACCGTGCCGCTGCTGGGACAGATCCCGCTGGACACCCGGGTACGGGAGGCCGGCGATCAAGGTGCTCCGATCGTGTTGGACGCGCCGGACGCGCCGGCGGCCCAGGCGCTCTCGGCGGTGGCCGACCGGCTGGCGATCCGCCGCGAATCACTGATCGGTAAGCCGCTGGGGCTACGGCCCTCGTCCGGCGGCTGAGATCGGGCCGGGCCCGACCGGCCGTTGAGGTCGCCCAGCGGAGCCGCCCGTCACGAGGTGCCGGGCGGCGGGGTGGCATGAGCCACGATCAGGTGGCGTCCATGTCGTACGCGACCTGGCTGGTGATCGCCGGCCCTCCCGCGGAGGTCGGCTTCAGCTGCCGGTCCACCGACTCGGCCGTGGACTTCAGCTCGTTGTGGACGCCCTTGAGGTCGTCCTGCACGCCCTTCAGGTCCTTCTGGACCCCCTCGTAGAGGTCCTCCAGCGGCTTGCGCAGCGCCTTCTCGTCCTCCTCGGAGAGCAGGTGCTTGCGCAGCAGCGACTTGGGGTTCAGGTCTTCCAGCTGGATGTCGGTGCCCAGCTCCCGGCTCAGGTCCCCGGTGGCATTGCGCGCCATGTCCCGCAGGTTGCGCACCATCTTCACGCCATCTGCGATCGCCTTGGGCAGCTTGTCCGGGCCGAAGATGAACAGGGCCAACAGCAACAGCAGGAGGATCTTCTCGCTATCGAGGTTGTCCAGCCCGAACATGTCGACCTACTTCCCCCGACGGCGATGGGCCGCGCGCTCGCCGGTCCGCGCGTTGCCGACGGGCCCGTTTTACAGGGTACGCATGGCTCGGCCCTGCGGCGAGAGGGCGAAGCGGATCAGTTGGAGTCCGCCGCCAAGGTCACCTGCACGGTATGCGGCCCGCCATCCCGCTGATACTGGACATTTACCGCCTGGCCCGGTGCGTACATCCGCACCAACGCGATCAGATCGGCCGGCTCCTCCAGGGGCACGTTGTTGATCCGGGTCAGCACGTCGCCCGGCTTGATCCCGGCGTTGGCGGCCGGCCCGCCCGAGGGCACGACCGTAACCTCGACCCCGCCGTTCGGATTTTGGTATGAATTGGACAATTCAGCACCGATCACCGTACGACGGGCCTTACCATTGTTGATGATGTCCTGCGCTATCCGTTTTGCCTGGTTAATCGGAATCGCGAACGCGAGTCCGATATTTCCGGCTTCGTCCGCATCGGAGGCCATCGAACGGATCACCGAGTTCATCCCGATCACCCGACCACCGGCATCCACCAAGGGACCACCGGAGTTCCCATGATTGATCGCGGCATCGGTCTGGATCGCGGAGTAGTACCGGGTCGGACCGCCCGGCTCGTCCGCCTCGATGGTCCGGTTCAACGAGCTGACGATCCCGGAGGTCACCGTGTTCGCCAGCGCCAGTGGAGAGCCGATCGCCAGCACCGGGTCACCGACCGCCACCTGGTCGGAGTCGCCGAACTGGACCGGCTGCAGACCGCTCTTGCTGAGCTTGAGCACCGCCACGTCCGACTCCTGGTCCTCCCCGACCACTTTGGCGTCGACCGTCGTGGAGTCGCTGAACGTCACGGTGGCCTGGCCCTTCTCCCCCTCTACAACGTGATCGTTTGTGATCACGTAACCGTCGCTGGAGGCGATGAACCCCGAACCCAGGCTGTATCCGGAGTCGGTACCCACCTTGATCGTCACGACGCTGGGCAGTACCCGGGACGCCACCCCGGCCAGCGAGTCCGGCGGGCGTACCGCCAGCGAGGCGGGCGTGCCGTTGCCCGCCGCGCCCAGGACGGTCTGCCCGGGCGCGCCCCCCTTGGTGGCGAAGACGTAGCCCAGCGTGCCGCCGAGCGCGCCGGCGAGCAGCGCGGTCACCACGGCCACCAGAAACACCATCCCGAGCGAACGGCGCTCCCCGGGCGCGGTGATCGTCGGATCGGGCTCCAGGGGAGGCGGCGCCGCAGCCGGGCGGATCACCACGGCCGACGGCGCGTCAGGATCCCGCCACGGGTCCCCCAGAGCGTCGGACCACCATGGCGACTGGCCCGTTCCCGTGGTGCTGGTCGAGCGAGCGCCGGGCGCGCCTTGCCGGGCGACGCCGTCAGGCTGCCGCCAGGCCGAACCGTCAGTCACGATCGGCACCCTCTCCTGTCCATCCCCGCCTCCAGCATCGCACGCCTCGCGGCGTCGCAAGCCGGCGCTCGGATCTCCACCGATCTCCCCTCCCGGGGGGCGGGATACTGGTGCGACCCTGACTAGGCTCTAGCGGGTAGCGTCCGCGCCCCGGTGCGGCGCACACCCCTCGGCGCCACTCGCTAACCGGAGGCGCCTGCCCACGGATCGGGAGGTGCACCATCGCCGCGACCATCAACCCGCCCAATCCAGTCACCGCGGCGGCACGCGAATTCGCCGAGGCGTACGCGCCCGAGGACCGGATCCTGCACGTCGCCCGCTCACTGGCCCACGAGGTCGGAGTGGCCCCCATCCAGCCCGGTGCCGGCGCCGCGCTGCGGCTGCTCGCCGCCGCGGGTGGCGCCAAGGCCGTGGTGGAGATCGGCACCGGTACCGGCGTGAGCGGCCTGTGGCTGCTGAGCGGGATGCGGCCCGACGGCATCCTGACCACCATCGACGTTGAGGCCGAGCACCAGCGGATGGCGCGCCGGATCTTCGCCGAGGCCGGGTACCAGGCGTCCCGCACCCGGATCATCACCGGCCGAGCCCTGGACGTGCTGCCCCGCCTCGCCGACGGAATGTACGACCTGCTCTTCATCGACGGTGACCGGGACGAGTACGGATCCTGCGTCGGCTCGGCGCTGCGGCTGCTGCGGCCGGGCGGGGTGCTGGCCATCAACGGGATGCTGGCCGGCGGCAAGGTGGCCGACCCGGCGGCCCGGGACCCGGAGACGGTGGTCCTGCGGGAGTTGGTCAAGGCGCTGCGCGACGCGGAGGAGTGGCTGCCGGCCCTGCTACCGGTCGGCGACGGCCTACTCGCGGCCGTCAAGCGCTGATCCATCCCGGCTGCCCGGACCGGCGGAGCGGACTCAGGCCTGCCCGTTCTCCGCGGCGATGCCCTCCAGCCAGCGCAGCAGCGTGCGTACCCCCCAGCCGGTGGCACCCTTGACCAGTTCGCCCTCGGGGCCCTCGATCCAGGACGGGGCGGACATGTCCAGGTGCGCCCAGCGGTTGCGGGCCGCCCCGGCGAACTCGCGCAGGAACAGCGCGGCGGTCACCGAGCCGGCTCCGCCGTCACCCACGTTGGCGGCGTCCGCGATGTCGCTGGCCAGCAGCTCCAGGTAGTCGTCCGGCAGCGGCAGCCGCCACACCTTCTCGCCGGCGGCACCGGCTGCGGCGCTCAGCGCTCCGGCCAGTTCGTCGTTGTCGCTGTACAGCGCGGCGGTGCGCTTGCCGAGGGCGACCGCGTTGGCCCCGGTCAGCGTCGCCAGGTCGACCAGGAGATCGGGGTTCAACCGGCGTGCCGCGTAGGCCAGCGCGTCGGCGAGCACCACCCGTCCCTCGGCGTCGGTGTTGAGCACCTCGGTGGTCCGGCCACCGTAGTGGCGGACCACGTCGCCCGGCCGGTACGCGGAGCCGCTGACCATGTTCTCGGCCAGCGGGGCCAGCGCCGTCACCCGCACCGGCAGCTTGAGCGCCGCCGCACCGAGGGTGGCGGCGATGATCGCCGCCGCTCCGCCCATGTCCTTGCGCATCAGCTTCATGCCGTCGCGGGTCTTGATGGAGATGCCGCCGGAGTCGAAGGTGATGCCCTTGCCGACGAGTACCACGTGTTGGCGCGCCCCGCGCGGGCGCCAGCCCAGCTCGACCAGGCGCGGTCCCCGGCTGGAGCCGCCGCCGACCGCGAGGATGCCACCGAACCCCTCGGCGGCCAACTCCTGCGGTTCCCGGACCCGTAGCTTGAGGCCGGGCAGCCGGTCCGCCTCGCGAGCCACCCGGGCGGCGAACCAGGCCGGGCTCTTGTCCTGGCTCGGCATGTTGGTCAGGTCGCGGGCCAGGTAGGTCACGCTGGCCACCGCGTTCGCGGTCGCCAGGGCCGCCTCGAAGCGCTCGGGCGCGTCGACCGCCACCGTCACCCGGCGCAGCGTCGGGCCGCCGCCCGGCTTCTCGGCGCCCAGCCGGAACCGGTACCCGGCGAGCAGCAGCCCCTCGGCGAGCCCGCGCACCGCCGACGGCTCGGCGGCGGGCGGCAGCGCAATGGTCAGCGAGGATTCCCGCGACGCGGCCCGGTAGAGCGCGGCCCCGGCCGACCGCCACCCGGCCTCGTTCGCCGAGCCCACCCCGACCAGCAGCAGCCGGTGGGTCCGCTCCCCCGGCCGGGGCAGCACGTGCACCACGCCCGCCGCGCCGCTGTGGTCTGTGTCATCGACGAGGGCGGTCGCCTGGGCGACGATGGCGTCGCCGAGCGGCACCCCGACGGCAACCAGCCCGTCCGGGTCGACCGGCAGCGCCAGCGCGGCCGAGGCTCCGGTGGCTGCGGAGAGGCGGATGGTGAGCAAGGCGCGGTCATCTCCCGTTCGTCATGGTTCGACTGCCATGGCAGCCGTCCGCACCCGGTGATCCGTGGATCGTCCGGGTGCGGACGGCGGCCTGACGTGTTCACCCGTACCCTCCGGCGCCCAGCGGCGCACCGAGAGACGGCCCCGCCTGCGGTTCTGCCGGCGGATAGGGTCAGCCGGCGGCGGCCTTCAGCGCGTCTCCGAGCGCGTTCGCCTCGTCGGGAGTCATCTCAACGACGAGCCGGCCACCGCCTTCCAGCGGGACGCGCATCACGATGCCCCGGCCCTCTTTGGTGACCTCCAGCGGACCGTCGCCCGTCCGCGGCTTCATCGCCGCCATCTCGTCTCCCCTCAAACTTTCCCCAGGTCAGAGCGGCTCCTCGGACCTGTACGGCAGCGGCCCGCGCTCCGGAAATGCGCCCCGGAACGGTGCCGACTCATGATTTTCCCTGATGAAGGGCGTCAGACCCAAACCGCCCCTGCAGAGATATGACACTGAACTAGACCGGAAGCAACGAAGCTGTCACAATGAGCGGCATTTCCGCCGGCCGGCGGCGTGATGTCGATCACGGGGGGTGAGGGCAACCCATGCAGGCCCGCTCGGCCCTGTTCGATCTCTACGGCGATTATCTACGCCCACGGGGCGGCCGGGCACCCGTTGCCGCCCTGGTCCGGCTGCTCGCGCCGCTGGGGATCGCCGCCCCCGCCGTACGCACCGCCGTGTCCCGCATGGTCCGGCAGGGCTGGCTACATCCGCTGCGGCTGTCGACCGGGCCCGGGTACCTGATGAGCCCGAAGGCGGCCCGGCGGCTCGACGAGGCGGCAGCGCGGATCTACCGCACCGGCCGGGCCGGCTGGGACGGAACCTTTGATCTTATTGTTATCGACGCCCCGCCCCAGCGGGGCGACCGGTCCCGGCTCGCCACCAACCTCGCCTTCCTCGGCTACGGCAACATCGACGAGACCACCTGGGTGGCCACCCGGGCCGCCGACGACGTGGACGCGCTGCTGCGCGAGTCCGGGCTGCGGTACGAGCGGTTCACCGCCAGCCACGCCGCCGGTACGGCCGGTGCCGTAGCGCTGGTACGCCGGGCGTGGAACCTCGACGAGATCGGCGGCGCGTACGAGCGGTTCGTCCGGGAGCTGCGCCCCCTGGTAGCCGCGATCAACGATCAGAGTACGGACGAGGCAAGCTACGCGGCCCGATTCCGGCTGGTACACGCCTGGCGAACGTTCCTGTTCAGCGATCCTCAGCTGCCACCGACCCTGCTCCCGGCGCGCTGGCCGGGCACCGCGGCGGCGGCCTTCTTCGATCGACACGCCGGCCGGCTGCGGCCCGCCGCCGACCGGTACGTCGACCTGTGTCTCGATCAGTCGAGCCGCGGCCCGACCGTGCGGCACCTGGCCCGGGCCCCGATCAAGAGCGTTCGACCGTAGGCGGATTTCCGCGAGGAGAGATCATGAGCGACGAGTTGTTGATCGAGCGAGACGGCGCCGTGGTGACCCTGACGCTCAACCGGCCGGACTCGCTCAACTCCCTCGACCGGGCGCTCAAGGAGTCGCTGCGGGACACCCTGTCAGACCTGGACACCGACCCGGAGTGCCGCGCGGTGGTGCTTGCCGGCGCCGGACGGGCCTTCTGCGTGGGTCAGGACCTGCGCGAGCACCTGGAGGTGCTCGAGTCCGGCTCGACCGCCCCGCTGGGCACCGTCCGCGAGCACTACAACCCGATCGCCTCCCGGCTGGCCCAACTGAGCAAGCCCGTCGTGGCAGCCGTTCGCGGCGCCGCCGCCGGCGCGGGTGCCTCGCTCGCGCTGCTCGCCGACTTCCGGATCGGCGGCCCGAAGACCAGCCTGCTGATGGCCTTCGCCAACGTGGGCCTCGCGGCCGACACCGGCGCCTCGTGGTCCTTGCCGAGGCTGGTCGGGCTGGCCAAGGCGACCGAGCTGCTGATGCTCGCCCAGCCCGTACCGGCGGCCGAGGCGCACCGGCTCGGACTGCTCACCACCCTGGTCGACGAGGACGACCAGGTGCTGCCCGCGGCCCGGGAACTCGCCGCCCGGCTCGCCGCCGGCCCCACGCTCGCGTACGGCGCGATCAAGCGCGAGCTGGCGATCGGCAGCATCGGCAGCCTCGCCGACGCGCTTGCCGCCGAGGCCGAGGCGCAGGCGCAGACGGGTGCGTCGGAGGATCACCGGGCGGCCACCGCGGCCTTCGCCGCCAAGCGCAGGCCGGAGTTCACCGGCCGCTGACCCCGGCCCGCCTCACTCGTCCTCTTCGGGGTCCAGGTTGGTCTGCCCGCCCATCAGGTAGGCCTGCATGGCCAGCTCGTCGCCGGCGGGCGAGACGAAGACCGGCAGCTCGGTGGGGCCCAACTGATCCACGAACGACCAGAACCGGGCGACCGCGTCCGCCGCCGAGTCCGCCTCGATCGGCAGGTTGAGGCTGATCAGCCACCGCTCGGTCATCGCGCGCTACCGCGCGCCGTCGCGGGCGGCCCGACCCGCCGGTCGTCCGCTCGCCACGTAACACTCCGCCAGATGATCGTCGACCATGCCGGTGGCCTGCATGAGCGCGTAGGCCGTGGTCGGGCCGACGAACCGGAAGCCGCGCTTGCGGAGATCCTTGGCCATCGCGGTCGACTCCGGCGTGGACGCCGGGACCTCCGCGTAGGACGTCGGGCGTGGCCGGCCGCCGGGCGCGTAGGACCAGAGCAGCGCGGACAGCCCGCCGGGCAGATCGAGCGCCGCCCGGGCGTTGTTGATCGCCGCGTCGATCTTCGCCCGGTTGCGCACGATGCCGGCGTCACCCATCAGCCGCTCGACGTCGGCGTCGCCGTAGGTGGCGACCTTCTCGATGACGAAGCCATCGAACGCGGACCGGAACGCCGGCCGCTTGCGCAGGATGGTCAGCCAGGACAGGCCGGACTGGAACGCCTCCAGGCTCAGCCGCTCGTAGAGCGCGTCGTCGTCGCGCACCGGCCGGCCCCACTCCACGTCGTGGTAGGCCAGGTAGTCGGGCGTGCTGCCCGCCCACCCACAGCGCGCCAGCCCGTCGGCTCCGATCAGCAGGTCCACGCGGCCAGCCTAATGAACCGGTACGACAGTTACGGCAGGCTCCCGGCCTCGACCAGCCGGGCGAAGCGCCGCAGCATCGAGGTCAGGCTCACCTTGGAACCGGGCCAGAGCACCGCTCCGGCGAACCGGCCGGCGGGTCCGGCCGGCAGCTGGAACCACTCGTGCCAGACCACCTGGGTGCGCCCGCCGCCCATCGGGGTGCAGCGCATCACGCCCGGCCCGCGCAGCAGCCGCCCGGTGTGGATCACCCGCACCTCGTACGGCGGGTCCAACTTCGCGACCTTCATCTCATCGCGCAGGACGGCCGGACCGACCGTGGTGACCGCCTCGATCGTGCTGCCCTCGCCTCCGTCGCCCTGGGTGATGCGCACCCTGGTGAACGGAATCCAGTCGCCCTGCCGCTCCCACGCCGTGAAGGCGGCGTACACCCGCTCCGCCGGCGCGTTCACGATCACCGTGGCGGTGACCTCGCCGGCCCCCGGAGCCGACGGCGGGGTCGACGCGGATCTCGGACCGGTCACTTGGCCGGCTCGACGGCCGCCGCGTCGCCCATCTCGCCGACGCCCGTGGGCCAGCCGCGGCCCGCCCGGTCGGAGTCGCGATCGCGGTCGGAGTCGGCGCCCGCGGCATCGGCATCGGTGGGGCCGGTCGCTTCGCCGGAGGTCTCCGCTTCGTCCCGCTTCGCGGCCCGGTGGGACTTCTCACCGTCGGACTGCGCGCCCTCGGGCCCGTCGAGGTCGATGGGCTCCCCGTCGAGGTCGATGGGCTGCGCGTCGACCGGGACCTCGGCCGCCGGATCGAGGTCCGCGTCGGTGGCCCGGCTGGGCCGCGCGGCCGACTCGCGCGCCTCGCGCAGCGCGTCCGCCTCCTCGATCCGTCCGGCGCGCAGCGCGGCGACCTCGGCCTCCAGGACGCCGATCAGCTCCTCCTTGTACCCGAGGTCGTAGCCGGCCCGCCGGAGCGCCTGGTCCACCTGGGTCATCCGGTAGCCACGCAACGTGACATCGAATTGCACCCCTGAGAGATCGGACTCGGTCAGCGGCCGGGATCCCGGCAGGGGAACCGACCGCCCGTCCGGTTCGGCAGGCTCCAGGCCCTGGTCACCTCCCATGATCAACACAGTGATACCAAAGACGAGTGCGGCAGCGACGAGCGCCACGGCGAGCACAATGAAGAGCTGGCCCATGTGCACGATCGTGGCACGCTTGCCCGGTGCGGGCGACCCCGCCACCCGGACGAGGAGATAGATGAGCGACCACGACGAGCGAAGTGCCTGGAACGGGGCGGTCGAGTCCCAGGTTGTGGGATCGCCGGATGGCACTCGGATCGATGATCTCCGAACTCCCGCCACGGCCGGAGCGGCCGTCTCGAACGTGAACGGAGGGCCGGACGGGCGCGGCGGGCCACCCGGGAACGGCGGGCCAAACGGGGGCGGCAGGCCAGCCGAAGGCAATGAGCCAAGCGGGGGCAGCGGCCCGGTCGGTGGGGATCTGCGGCTCGGCCGGCGGACATTGCGCCCCGGCGAGTTGGCGGTGATGGCCATCGTGAACCGGACCCCGGACTCCTTCTACGACCGGGGGGCGACCTTCGCTCAGGACGCCGCGCTGCGCGCGGTCGAGCGGGCCATCGACGACGGCGCGGACATCATCGACATCGGTGGAGTGAAGGCCGGACCCGGCGAGACCGTGGACGCCGCCGAGGAGATCCGCAGGACCGTCTCGACGATCGCCGCGGTCCGGGCCGAGTTCCCCGACGCGGTCATCTCGATCGACACCTGGCGGGCGGAGGTCGCCCGCGAGGCCGTGCCGGCCGGCGCCGATCTGATCAACGACACCTGGTCCAGCGCCGATCCCACCCTGGCCGAGGTCGCCGCCGCGACCGGAGCCGCACTGGTCTGCTCGCACGCCGGCGGGCTGGTGCCCCGGGCCCGGCCGTACCGGTCCGCGTTCACCGACGTGGTCGCCGACGTCGTGGGTACCGTCACCACGCTGGCCGAGCGCGCGCTGAGCCTGGGCGTACGCCGGGACGGCATCCTGATCGATCCGGCACACGACTTCGGCAAGAACACCCGGCACTCGCTGGAGGTGACCCGGCGCCTGGGCGAGCTGGTCGGTACGGGCTGGCCGGTGCTGGTGGCACTGTCCAACAAGGACTTCGTCGGCGAGACCCTCGACCTGCCGGTGCAGGACCGGCTGGAGGGCACCCTGGCCGCCACCGCCGTCTCCGCATGGCTGGGCGCCCGGGTGTTCCGCGCGCACCAGGTCCGGCAGACCCGACGGGTGCTGGACATGGTCGCCGCCATCCGTGGCGACCGCCAGCCGGCGGTGTCGCGTCGCGGCCTGGCCTGATCCGACCCGCGCAACCCGCCCGGCGTCTCAGGCCCAGCGCAGCACCCGCTTGCGCCACGAGTACAGCAGGCCAAGCGCCAGTACGCCGACGAAGATACCCATCTCCACGACCGCGCTGGCGCCGAACTCCGGTCGGTCGTAGATGACCGCCCACGGGAAGAGAAAGACGCTCTCGACCGCGAACAGCACGTAGAGAAACGCGTAGAGGTAATAGCGGATCTGGGCCTGCGCCCAGTCGCCCCCGACCGGATCGAGACCGCACTCGTAGTTCCGGTATTTGTCCGGCGCCGGGTTGGGCCGGGCCGGGCGCAGCAGACGGTTGGCCGAGAAGGCGCCGACGAACACCAGCGCGGCGACCACGAGCAACAGGCCCAACGTCGCGTACGAGCCGAGGTACCCGTCCATACGGACGATCGTACCGCCGAAAATCGACCAAGTTAGCGCTCGAATCCGGCCGGAGAGGCGCACCCGGAAACCGGCAGGAGCCCTCAGAATTAGCGTGCGAAACATTGTCACAAGAGATCGCGAGGTGCCCTTGCCACGCTGGTCCGCACTCCGGGGGCTGGTTGCGCTACTGGCCGCCGTACTGATCGGCGCCGGGGCGCTGAGCACCGCGCCCGCGCTCGCCTCGGGCGTCACCGTGGAGGACTCACCGGCCGCCTCGGACGACAGCCCGACCCCCACCGACTCGCCGACGCCGCCGGCCGATTCGCCGACGCCCACCCCGAGCGAGGAGGCACCCGAGTCGCCGACGCCGCCGCCCTCGCAGGCGCCGCCGTCGTGGCTGCAGCCGCCGCCCCCGTCGGTGGGCCGGACCGAAATTCCGCCCCACGCCCCGGTCCTGCGGGTACGGGCCTACGCCAGCAGCGCGATGCTCGGTGACGAGTACTGGAGCGGCACGGACGGCACGGCGTTCACGATCACGGTCAAGAACACCGGCACGGTGGCCGCGAAGGTCGACGTCAGCTACACCGTTCCGAACGGCGTGACCGACTCGGCGACGGGCGCCTGCCAGGGGGGCCACTGCTCGATCTCATCGCTGTCGCCCGGCGCGTCGGTACCGCTGACGGTCGCGATCACGGTCTCCCCGGACGCCTGGCGCGCGGCGCCGCTGGCGGGGCAGTTCGGCTTCACGGCCACCGGAGACGACGCCCGGGTGAGCAGCGGGCAGCGCCCGTGGAGCATCGTCTTCCCGGCCGGGCCGCCGGTCCCCGACATCGACCTGCGGGTCGAGAACGTCGCGCTCGGCACCGATCCCGACGTGCCCGGCCAGCTCAGGATCAAGGTTGCCAATGCGGGCCACCTACCGGCGGCCGCGTCGGTCGACGTCGTGGTGCCCAACGGTGTGAGCCAGGGCTCGTTGCCCACCAGCTGCCAACAACGGCAGCGGCTGGACGGCGCCACGACGCGATGCGTCCTGGGCACCCTGACTCCGGGCGCCCAGGAGTCGTTCTCGGTACCGCTGACCGTGGACGCGCGGGCACGCGCCGACGCGCCCTTGGCCGGCCTGGTCCGGGCCACGCTCACCCCGTCCGGGCAGGACGGCCGGACCACCCAGGCCTCGTACCAGATCCTCGTGCCGGCGGGCCAGACCGGCGTGGATGTCGGCAGTACGGCATCGGACTCGGCGACACCGCTCGGGAACGACCACGACGAGGAGTACGGCTCGTTCGCCCTCACCCCGCACAACACCGCCGCTTGGCCGATCATCGCCGTCTCGACGGTGGTCCTGATCGGGGTCATCGTGGCACTGGTGATCGTGCTGCGCGGGCGACCGGTGACGGCGGCGCCCCGGTTCGCGGGTGGGCCGGCGATGCGGAACGCCGCGGGACTGTCCGGCCCCACGGCCCCGGTCCGGCGCTACCTGCCCGACCGCGTGCCCGCCGCCCCACAGCCGGTCGCGCAGCCAGCAGCGCAGCCGGTCGCGCAGCCAGCAGTGGAGCCGATCCCGGTGGCCGAGGCGCCGGCGAGTCCGGTGGCCGAGGCGCCGGCGGTGCCCGCCGGACCTGAGGCCGGGCCGAAGGCCGGCGGGGTGGTCGGGGCGGAGCCGACCGGCCCGGTAGAGCTGGAATGGACCCGGTTGCCCGACTCGCCGCCGCCCAGCGATCCAGCCGGCGGCGATGCCGGAACCGGTGACGCCGGAACCGGTGACGCCGGAACCGGTGACGCCGGAACCGGTGACGCCGGAACCGGTGACGCCGGAACCGGTGACGCCGGAACCGGTGACGCCGGAACCGGTGACGCCGGAAGCGGTGACGCCATCACCGCCGATCCCGGCGATGATGGCGGCGCCGGAGCGGCGGACGCGGCCACCACCGAGACTGGCGACGGCGCCTCCGAGGCGACCGACGTGGCCACCGCCGCGACGGGCGGCGAGGCCACCGCCGCGACGGGCGGCGAGACGGGCGATGGGAGCACCGGAGAGGGTGTTGAGACCGACGGGCAGCCCGCCGGCTAGCGGCCCCGAGAGCTCCGGCGAGCACCCGCAACGGCAGCCGGGGGCCCGCCGATGCCCTGATCTCCTGCGGTCGGAATCGCGCCGGGTTGCCCTTATTGCGGGCAACAGTGGCTGTATTGGCGATTCCGCTGATAGCCGGGAATCTCGCGGCTACACCGACCGGCTACTGGGCCATCAATGATTGTGACCAATTGCCCTAACATTCGTCGGACCCGGGACAGAACCCGGGTTCAAGCTCGACGTAGGCTCAAGCTTGACAAAAACCTAGCGGGCCCGGCTACAACGGCGTTGCGCACCCGCACACGCATGGCCCGCCGCGAGGAGGTCCCTTCCCGTGACCAAGCAGGTCCGCCAACTGGATCGGGTGGTCATCCGGTTCGCCGGCGATTCCGGCGACGGTATGCAGCTCACCGGTGACCGGTTTACTTCCGAGACCGCTCAGCTGGGCAACGACATATCGACGTTGCCCAACTTCCCCGCGGAGATCCGGGCACCCGCTGGCACCCTGCCCGGGGTGTCCAGCTTCCAGGTGCACTTCGCCGACTTCGACATCCTCACCCCCGGCGACGCGCCGAACGTGCTGGTGGCGATGAACCCGGCCGCGCTCAAGGCCAACCTGCGTGACCTGCCGGGCGGGGCGGACATCATCGTCAACACCGATGAGTTCACCAACCGGAATCTGACCAAGGTCGGATACGCCGCCAACCCGCTGGAGGACGGGTCGCTGGAGGGCTACGCGGTTCACCCCGTCGGCCTGACCAGCATGACCGTCCGCGCCCTGGCCGACCTCGACGTGTCCAAGAAGGACGCCGAGCGGGCCAAGAACATGTTCGCCCTGGGCCTGCTCTCCTGGATGTACTCCCGGCCGTACGAGTCGACGCTCTCCTTCCTGGAGCGCAAGTTCGCCGCCCGTCCGGAGTTGGTGGCGGCGAACATCGCGGCGTTCAAGGCCGGCTGGAACTTCGGCGAGACGACCGAGGACTTCTCGGTGCGCTACGAGGTCAAGCCGGCCAAGATGCCACCCGGCAACTACCGCAACATCACCGGCAACGCGGCGCTGGCGCTGGGCGTGGTGGCCGCGGGGGTGCGGTCGGGCCGGCCGGTGGTGCTGGGCGCGTACCCGATCACTCCGGCCTCGGACGTCCTGCACGAGCTGTCCAAGCACAAGCGGTTCGACGTGACCACCGTGCAGGCCGAGGATGAGATCGCCGCCATCGGCGTGGCGCTGGGCGCCTCCTACGGCGGCGCGCTGGGCATCACCTCGACCAGCGGCCCCGGCGTCGCGCTGAAGGGCGAGACGATCTCCCTCGCGGTCGCGCTCGAGCTGCCGCTGCTCATCATCGACGTGCAGCGCGCCGGACCGTCCACGGGCATGCCGACCAAGACCGAGCAGGCCGACCTGAACATGGCGTTGTTCGGCCGGCACGGTGAGGCCCCGGTGGCGGTCATCGCGCCGAAGTCGCCGTCCGACTGCTTCTACGCGGCGCTGGACGCGGCCCGGATCGCGCTGACCTACCGGACCCCGGTGATCCTGCTCTCCGACGGGTACATCGCCAACGGCTCGGAGCCCTGGCTGCTGCCGGAGGTCGCCGACCTGCCCGACCTGTCGGTCGAGTTCGCCACCGAGCCCAACGGGCCGTCCGGCGAGTTCCTGCCGTACCTGCGTGACCCGAAGACCCTGGCCCGGCCGTGGGCGATCCCCGGTACCCCCGGGTTGGAGCACCGGATCGGCGGCCTGGAGAAGGCGGACAAGACCGGGGACATCTCGTACGACCCGGCCAACCACGACTTCATGGTGCGCACCCGGGCCGCGCGCATCGAGGCCATCGAGGTGCCCGACCTGGAGGTCGAGGACCCGAACGGCGACGCCCAGGTGCTGGTCCTCGGCTGGGGCTCCACCTACGGCCCGATCGGTGCCGCCTGCCGCGCCCTGCGGCAGCGGGGGCAGGCGATCGCCCAGGCCCACCTGCGGCACCTCTCGCCGATGCCGCGCAACCTCGGCGAGGTGCTCAAGCGGTACGACAAGGTGGTCATCCCGGAGATGAACCTGGGTCAGCTGGCCCACGTGATCCGGGCTCGCTACCTGATCGACGTGATCGGTTACAACCAGGTCCGCGGCCTGCCGTTCACGGCGGCCGAGCTGGAGACGATGTTGGAAGAAGTCGTGAAGAATGTCTGAATCGGTATCGATCAAGCTCTCCGCGAAGGACTTCAAGTCCGACCAGGAGGTGCGCTGGTGCCCGGGCTGCGGTGACTATGCGATCCTGGCCGCTGTCCAGTCGTTCATGCCCGAGCTGGGCATCCCGCGCGAGCGGATCGTCTTCATCTCTGGCATCGGCTGCTCGTCCCGGTTCCCGTACTACATGAACACCTACGGGATGCACTCCATCCACGGCCGCGCCCCGGCGATCGCCACCGGCCTGTCGGTGTCCCGGCCCGACCTGTCGGTGTGGGTGGTCACCGGCGACGGCGACGCGCTGTCGATCGGTGGCAACCACCTGATCCACGCGCTGCGGCGCAACGTCAACCTGAAGATCCTGCTGTTCAACAACAAGATCTACGGGCTGACCAAGGGCCAGTACTCGCCCACCTCGGAGGTTGGCAAGATCACGAAGTCGACCCCGGTCGGCTCCGCGGACTCGCCCTTCAATCCGATCTCGCTCGCGCTCGGCGCCGAGGCGTCGTTCGTGGCCCGGACCATCGACTCGGACCGCAAGCACCTGCAGTCGGTGCTGCGGGCGGCCTCGCAGCACGAGGGCTCGGCGTTCATCGAGATCTACCAGAACTGCAACATCTTCAACGACGGCGCGTTCGACGTGCTCAAGGAGCCGGCCACCCGGGACGACTTCCTGATCCGGCTGGAGCACGGCAAGCCGGTCACCTTCGGGGCCGACGGGCAGTGGTGCGTCGTTCACCCGCCCGGCGGCTTCGGGCTGTCGGTCGAGCGGACCGCGGAGACCGACCCGTCGCACATCCTGGTGCACGACGCGACCGTCAAGGACCCGGCCTACGCCTTCGCCCTGTCCCGGCTGCCCGACCTCGACCTGCGGCACACCCCGATCGGACTGTTCCGCTCGGTGGAACGGCCGGCGTACGACACGGTGGTCCGTGAGCAGGTCGCGACCGCGCAGAGCAAGCTCACCCGCGGCCTCGACGAGGAGTTGGGCGCGCTGCTCGGCTCCGGTGACACCTGGACGATCCTCTAGCGGCCACGGCCCGGTAGACGCAGACCGCCCCGGCGACCCGTTGATCGGGTCGCCGGGGCGGTTGAGTATCCGGCGCGGCGATGACCGTGAGGGTCAGGACGCCCGGGAGTCGACGTCGCGGGCGGGCAGCTGCGCCGGACCGGTGCGCCGGTCGGTCTCGGCGTAGCGGTCGCCGTCGAGGCACCGGTCGGTCTCGGTGAAGCGCTCCGAACCGGCCTCCAGATCCGGGTGCCGCACGGCGAGCGCGACCTTGGCCGCCTCCTCCAGGGTGAGCGCGGCGCCCTCGGCGTACGCGGAGTCGAACGTCGCGTCGCCCAACGCCGCGCGCAGCCGGCTCTGCTGCTCCGCCCAGTACCCGCCGTAGATCCTCGCCACATCCGGCAGCAGCGCCCGGGCGGCCTGGGCCGCGCCGAACAGCCGGGCGGCGGTGAGCCCGTCGTCCCCCAACGCGCAGCGCACCGCGAAGCCGTTGATGGTCTCCACCGCGCAGGAGTGGAAGCCGTAGCCCATCCGGGAGCGCAGCGCGACGGCCAGGTGGTCGTGCGCCGCGATCAGGTCGCGACGGGCGAGCGCGACCATGCCCAGGATCATGTCGACGGTGCGCCGGCCCCGCTCGATGGGCCGCCCGGCCTCCACGGGACGGGCCGCGCCGAGCAGGTCGGCGGCCTCGTCCAGGGCGCCACGCTCCCACAGGATCTGCGCGAGGCAGTACACGGCGGGCAGCGCCTCCCCGACCACGTCCCGCTCGTGCGCCCAGCCGATCAGTTCGCGGCAGGCCGCCTCGGCCTCGTTGGGACTGCCGATACTGCGCAGCGGCGAACCCCGCCCGGACAGCGCCCGCGCCACGAGGGCGTGGTCCCCGGCACGCAGCGCGTACGCCTCGGCCCGCTGGGAAAAGCGCAGTTCCTCGGCGTACTCCCCATCGGCACCCGCGTGCAGCGCGTGCGTGTGGTACGCGACGGCCAGCTCGGCCTCGGGGATCTCCTCGCCGGTGAGCGCGATCCGCTCGTACAGCCGGAACAGCCACAGCCGCCCCTCGCGGGCCAGCCCGCGCTCGCGCCACCACTGGTCGAGCCCGCCGACGATGTGCAGCCCCTGCCGGGCGCTGCCCTCGTTCGCGCTCCACCGCAGCGCGGCGCGCAGTTCGTCGGCGAGCGGATCGATGGCGAACAGGGACAGCGTGACGGGCCGCCGATCCGGACCCTGATGGGCCCGTTCGAGTGCGTGCAGGCACCAGGCCACGTGCCGGTTGCGCGCGACCCGCTCCTCGCCCGCCTCGGCGAGCCGGCGCGCCGCGTACGCCCGGATCGGACCGAGCATCCGGTACGTCGTGCCGGACGCCGTCGGCTGCGCCTGTACCAGCGACTTGTCCACCAGGATCGCGAGCACGTCCAGCGGATCCTCGCCCAGCAGCCACTCGATGGCCGGAAGGTCCACCTGGTCGGCGAAGACGGCCAGCCACCGCAGCAGCCGGGCCGCCCGCGGTGCGAGGGTGCGGTACGACCAGGTGACGGTGGCCTGCAGGGTGGCGTGCCGCAGGGCCGCACCGCCGTTCAGCGACACGGTGTCCACCATGGACAATCCGGCGTCCAATGTGGACACAACATCGTCGAGCCGGTTCACCAGCTCGCCCGCGGTCAACACCCGCAGCCTGGCGGCGGCCAGCTCCAGCGCCAGCGGCAGCCCTTCGAGCCGGTACGCCACCCGGCACAGCTGCTCCAGCTCGGCGCCCGCCGGTCGCTTGCCGCCGTGGGCCGCGGTGGCGCGGTCGAGCAGCAGCGCCACCGCGTCGCCGGGGCCGCCGTCGCGGTCGGGCTCCAGGGACAGCGGTGGGATCCGCCACACCACCTCGCCGGCCAGCCCGAGAGGCTCCCGGCTGGTCGCCAGCACCTGCGCGCCCCGGCTGCCGGACAGCAGCCGGCCGACGACCATCGCGGCCGCGCCCGGCTGCGCGTCGCAGGTGTCCAGGACGAGCAGGAACCGCCGGCTGGTCGCGTAGTCGGCGATGGTGTCCACGACCGCGCGCCCGGGCTCCGGGCGCAGCCCCAGGTTGGCCGCCACCGTCACCGCCACGAGCCCCGGGTCGGTGACCGAGGCCAGGTCGACGAACCACACCCCGTCCGGGTAGGCATCCACCCGGGTGGAGGCGACCTCGACGGCCAGCCGCGTCTTGCCAGAGCCGCCCGGCCCCACCACGGTGACCAGCCGGTGCCGTTCGACCAGCGCGGCCAACTCGTCCTGCTCGGTGGCCCGGCCGACGAAGTTGGTGACCGTACCGGGCAGGTTGTGCGGGGTCGCGTCGAGCGTGCGCGGCCGCGGGAACTGCCGGTGCAGCCCGGGGGCGATGAGCTGGAAGAGCCGCTCCCGGTCGTCGAACCCGCGCAGCCGGTGCAGGCCCAGGTCCAGCAGCCAGGACTGTTCGGCGAGCTGGCCGGCGTGCCGGGCAGTCGACGCCGAGCAGACCACCTGACCGCCGTGCGCGGCCGATGCGATCCGGGCCGCCCGGTGCACCTCGGGGCTGGTGTACTCGTCACCCATCGGCTCGGCGTACCCGGTGTGCAGCCCCATCCGCACCTGCGGCCGGGCCTCCGGGGTGGGCCAGTCGTGCACGGCCAGGGCGCGCTGCGCCTCGCCGCAGGCGTGCAGCGCGTCGCCGGCGTCTCCGAACGCGACGAACAGCGAATCGCCCTCGGCGAACAGCGGCGTGCCGGCGCAGGAGGCCAGGGTGTCGCGGAGAAGCCTGCGGTGCTGGTTCAGGACCGGCGGGTACCCCGCACCGAGCATCTGGGCCAACCGCGTCGACCCTTCGATGTCGGTGAAGAGGAATGTCACCAGGCCACTTGGCAGGTGAATCCGTTCCGACACGCCTGAACCTCCGCCCCCTGGAAGTCGTGCCTCATGCTGACGCACCCTCCGAAGCGACCGCATCGGAGAAACGGTCCGGCACGGATCGGCTCAAGGTCGAGCCTTGAATCCGGATCATGGCACGGGGGATTCAACGAGCGGAGAAACGTGGGAGTGCTACGGCTGACGTAACGACGACCACCAGGCCGAGTTGCGGTCTACAAGGTCACTTCGGGTCGGCCGACCAGCCGGGCATGGTCCCCGTCCGGCCGCGAGGGATGCGCCGCCATCGACTCGCGCGTGCCTCACGGATCGCGCGAGGCGGTCAAAAAGCTAGCACCCGCAGGCGCCGCCGCAGCACCCACCTGACGCCGGGGGGCGCGCCGCGGAGGAGGCCCGGCCCGCTACCGAAACGGTGGAGAGAAGCTTGACCGTGTCGTCATGCCCGTCGGGACAGCGTGCGGGCGCGGCCGACTGCTCCATCGGCCGGGTCAGCTCGAACGTGTCACCGCAGGCGCGGCACCGATACTCGTATCTCGGCATGTTCACAGGTTACGACGGCTGCGGCCACACCGGAACGGGTGCGATACTCACCTTGTGACCGGCACGGACCAGGCCTCCCCACCCGCGCTGCGCCCAGCGACCCCTCCCGATCCCGCCCGCCACCGACGACCGCGGCTGAGCTGGGTGTTCGTCGTGGGACGGCACATCGGGCGAGCCGCCATCGCCACCGGCCGGGCGACCCAGCGGTGGGCGCTACGCCCGAGCGGGCGCTTCGCGCTCCCGGCCCTGGCACTGGCCGCCCTGCTGGCCGTGGCGGGCAGCGCCGGCGGATATCTGGTTCCGGCGACCGCGCCCAACCAGCCGCTGCCCGTGCCGTCCGGCGGCGCTCAGGACACCGACCCGGCCCAGGCCGGGGGTCCGCAGCTGGGTGTGCCGACCGAGCCCGATCCGACCGACACGTCGCTGCCCGGCATGACCGACGTGCCGACCGAGGGGCCCACCGCCCCGGCCCAACCGCAGGACGCGTTGGTCGGATGGGCGGGCCCGCTCTCCACGACGCTCAGCATCCCGATCGTGGCGTTGCAGGCGTACGGGTACGCCCAGCTGTCGGAGCAGCAGAGTGAGCCCGCCTGCCATCTGACCTGGACCACCCTGGCCGGCATCGGCAAGGTGGAGTCCAACCACGGCCGCGCGAACGGCGCCGAGCTGCTGAGCAGCGGCAAGGCGGTGCCACCCATCATCGGCCTGCCCCTGGACGGCAACGGGAACCGCGCCAAGATCACGGACACCGACCACGGTCAGTACGACGGCGACAGCGTCTACGACCGCGCCGTCGGACCCATGCAGTTCGTGCCGAGCACCTGGAACAGGTACCAGGTCGACGCGGACCAGGACGGGACCGCGGATCCCAACGACATCAATGACGCTGCGCTCGCCGCCGCCAACTATCTCTGCGCGGGCGGCCGCGACCTTTCGAAGCCCGGCGATTGGTGGGCCGCGATTCTGTCCTACAACGCCCTACAGTCCTACGCGGAGAATGTGTTCACCGCGGCCAACGACTACGGAATTCACAGCCGAGGCGTGATCTGACGTGGACAACTTTCCGGCAACCCGAAGAATCGCCGGAACAACTACTTTCGCCGACTCCCGATTGTCGGCAAGCTAGAGCGGTGATGGTACGCGAGTGGGATCCCCGAACCGCGCCGTCCGTTGAGATCGAAGCCGTTCTGGCCACACTCAACGCAGCGCAGTCTGTCGATCTTCCCGAAGATCCACAATGGCGGGTCGACGCGTTCCGCGAATACCTTGCCGTCACTATGCCCGGTGAGCGGCGAGTGTGCTGGTTGGCGGAGTCGAGCCCCGGCGCCGCCGCCCGTGGCGAACCGGTGCTCGGCGAGGCCAACATCCTGTTGCTGGGCGACATCGGCGTGGTCGAGGTGGTCGTGCACCCCAAGGCTCGCCGCGGCGGGCTGGGGCGCGAACTGCTCGGTGCCGTGATTCGCCGGGCCTACAGCGAGGGTTTCACCTCGGTCGGCGCCGAGGCCATCGGCGACACCCCCGCCATCGATTTCTACGAGCGCCACGGGTTCAGCTGCGCTTATGTCGAGATTCGCAACGTACTCAAGCTGTCGAGCGTCGACTGGATGCGGCTCGGAGAGATGGCCGGCGGGGTCAGCTCCGGCTACCGCATCGAGTACTACCCCGGCGGCCCGCCGGAGGAGCTCTACGAGGCGTACGCCGAGGCGAAGGAGATTGTTCGCGAATCCTATGAGTTCAGCGACCTGGAACTGCGCCCAAGCTCCTACGACCCCGGGCGCCTGCGGGCCAGCCTGACCACCCTGCACGCACGTGGCCTCAAGCCCTACATCGTGCTCGGCATCCACGAGCGGACCGGGAAGGTGGCCGGCCTGACCGAGGTCGTGGTGCCGGCCCAGCGCCCCAGCCGCGCCGACCAGTACGACACGATCGTCGTGCCGGCCCACCGCGGATACGGGCTGGGCAGGGCCATCAAGGCACGGATGCTGTTCGAGCTGCGCTCGGCGGAGCCGCGCCTCACCGAGGTGCAGACCTGGAACGCCTTCGAGAACGAGCCGATGCTCAAGGTGAACGCGGAACTGGGCTTCCTGCCGGACCGGCAATGGCGCGAATACGAGGCCGACGTGGCGGACCTGTTCCGGGTGCTGCACCTGGCCACACCCTGACCCGCGACCATCGACCCACCGCTACCAGCGGATATCGGGTGATGGACGCGCGGTGCGGGGAGCGGACGGATCAGTAGGCGGCGCGCAGCAGCTGCGCCGCCTCCACCGCCCAGTAGGTGAGGATCGTCTGTGCGCCGGCCCGGCGGATCGAGGTCAACGTCTCCAGGATGACCCGATCCCGCTCCAGCCAGCCGTTTGCCGCGGCCGCCTCAACCATCGCGTACTCGCCCGAGATCTGGTACGCCGAGACCGGAACATCCACGGCGGACGCGATGGCGGCGAGCACGTCGAGGTACGGCAGGGCCGGCTTGACCATCACCATGTCGGCGCCCTCGGCGATGTCCAGGGCCGCCTCCCGCAACGCCTCCCGCGCGTTCGCGGGATCCTGCTGGTAGGAGCGGCGGTCACCGACCAGCGTCGACTCCACCGCCTCGCGGAACGGCCCGTACAGCGCCGACGCGTACTTCACGGTGTAGGCGAGGATGGCCACGTCGGCGTACCCGGCCTCGTCGAGCGCGTGCCGAACGAACCCGACCTGGCCGTCCATCATGCCGGACGGGCCCACCACGTGTACCCCGGAGGCGGCCTGCTCCACCGCCATTTCGCCGTACCGGATCAGGGTGGCGTCGTTGTCCACGCTGCCGTCAGGCGCCAGGACCCCGCAGTGGCCGTGCGAGGTGAACTCGTCGAGGCACAGGTCGCCCATCACGACCGTGGAGTCACCGACCTCGGCGATGACGTCCCGGATGGCGACGTTGAGGATGCCGTCCGGATCGGTACCCCCGGAGCCGACCTCGTCGCGCCGCTCCGGCACCCCGAACAGCATGATTCCGCCCACCCCGGCCGCGACCGCCTCGGCCGCGGCCTTGCGCAGCGACTCGCGCGAGTGCTGCACCACCCCGGGCAGCGTGGAGATCGGCCGCGGCTCGGTCAGCCCCTCCCGCACGAACATCGGCAGGATGAGCTGGCGCGGCGCGAGCTCGGTCTCGCTGACCAGGCGACGCATGGCCGGCGTGCGGCGCAGCCGACGCGGACGAACATCTGGATAGGTCATGGCCGCCTCACCTGAATCGCAGCGCCGTCGGACCCTGCACCTTGGAGCCGCGGCGCTGCTTGGCCGGCATGGCGGCCAGCTTCTCCCGCAGCTCGACCGCGTACGTGGCAAGCTCCTCGACCAGGTCGGGCACCGAGGCATGCTGCGGCTGGACGTCCACCCGCAGGCCGAACTCGACGGCGGTCTCGGCCGTCTTGGGCCCGATCACCGCGACCACCGTGCGGGTGTGCGGCTTACCGGCGATGCCGACCAGGTTGCGAACGGTCGAGGACGAGGTGAACAGCACCGCGTCGAAGCCGCCCGACTTGATGGCGTCGCGGATGTCGGCGGGCGGCGGCGCGGCCCGGACGGTCCGGTACGCGGTGACGTCGTCGACCTCCCAACCGCGCTCGGTCAGGCCGGCGGCCAGCGTCTCGGTGGCGATGTCGGCGCGCGGCAGCAGCACCCGACCCACCGGGTCGAGGATCTCGTCGTGTGGCGAGAACTCGGCGAGCAGGCCCTCACTGGACTGCTCGCCGGCCGGCACCAGCTCGGGCTGGATGCCGAAGGCCCGCACGGCGCTGGCGGTCGCCTCACCGATACAGGCGATCTTCACGCCGCCGAAGTGCCGGGCGTCCAGGCCGTGCTCGGCGAACTTCTCCCAGACCGCGCGGACGGCGTTGACCGAGGTGAAGATCACCCAGGCGTACCGGCCGTCCACCAGGCCCTTGATCGCCCGCTCCATCTGCGCCGGGGTGCGGGGCGGCTCGACCGCGATGGTCGGCACCTCGCACGGGATGGCGCCGTAGGCGCGCAGCCGCTCGCTCATCACACCGGCCTGCTCCTTGGTGCGCGGTACCAGCACCTTCCAGCCGTACAGCGGGCGGCTCTCCCACCAGCCCAGCTTGTCCCGCTGGGCGGTACCCGTGCCCACGGAGAGCACCACCCGGCCGCTGAAGCCGAGCGCGGCGGCGACCATGCTGTCCACTGTGGACGTCGAGGTGTACTGCGTCTCACCGGTGCCGTCGCCGGTGACCGCGACCGGGGTCTGCGGGTCGATGCCGGCCGCCAGCAGGCCGTCGCGCACCGTGCCGAGTTCGCCGGCCTCGACCGCGACCGCGACCGCGCCACGGCCGGCCGCCGCGGCGAGCGCCTCGAAGTCGACCGCGCCGATGTCGTCGATGTCGGCCGAGGTACGCACCCCGGTCAGCGGGATGCCGGCGTAGGTGGCCACCCCGGCCGCCTGCGCGATGCCCGGCACCACCTCGAACGGCACCGCGGTCCTGGCGACCGCCTGCACCTCCCGGACCACCGACTCGTGGCCGAACGGGTCTCCGGCCACGAGGTGCACCCCGTGCAGCCCGGACCGGGCCGCGGAGAGCAGTACCTTGGCCACGTCACCGGACGCGCCCTCGGCGGGTGAGAACTCCGCCTCCTGCGGCGCCAGCTCACGGATCGCTCCGAGCATGACCTCGGATACGCCCCGGTCGTAGACGACCTGGTCGGCCGAGGCCAAGGCGTCATGGGCGCGGCGGGTGAGCAGGCCGGGGTCGCCGGGGCCGGCCCCGACAAAGCTGATATGCCCGGTGGACTTTCGGGTCCGCGTCATTGCTGTACTCCCAGTACTTCGTTGGCGCCGGCGCCCAACAGCTCCTCCGCCAATAGGCGGCCAACCGTGGACGCGTCGGCGAGCGTCCCGGTACGGGACAGTCGGAGGGCGACACGCCCGTCCGGACTCAGCACCGCACCGCGCAGGTATATCTCCCCGGCCGGATCCGTCTGGCCGTGCTCGACGATCTCGGCGAGACCGGCGACGGGGGCGCTGCAGCCCGCTTCCAGCGTGGCGAGCAGCGCACGCTCCGCGTCGACCGCCGCCCGGGTTGGGGCGTGATCGAGCGCGCGGAGCGCGTCGAACAGGTCGGGATCGTCCACCCGGCACTCGATGGCCAGCACGCCCTGCGCGGGCGACGGCAGCATCTGCCCCGGGTCGAGGATCTCCGTCACTTCATTGGCCCGGCCGAGCCTGACCAGCCCGGCCCGCGCCACGACCACGCCGTCGAGCTCGCCGGACGCGACCTTGCGCAGCCGGGTATCCACGTTGCCGCGGATCGGCACGATCTCGATGGGCAGCCCGAGGGAGTGCAACTGGGCGATCCGCCGCACCGCACCCGTACCAATCCGGGCGCCGGCCGGCATCTCGGCCAGGGTCAGCCCGTCCCGGGCGACCAGCGCGTCGCGCGGATCCTCGCGCAGCGGGGTAGCCGCGATCACCAGGCCGTCGGCGGGCGCCGTCGGCAGATCCTTGTAGGAGTGCACCGCCAGGTCGATCTCCTTGGCGGCGAGCGCGTCGCGCAGCGCGGAGACGAACACCCCGACGCCCAACGCGGCCACCGGAGCGGTGGAGCGGTCGCCAGCGGTGCTGATCTCGACCAGCTCGACGTCCTGACCGCTGGCCTCGGCCAACGCGTCGGCGACCATGCGCGACTGCCTCACGGCGAGCGTGCTGCCCCTGGTTCCGAGGCGGATGCTCACGATTCGACCTCCGGAACCCCGTTCACCGCGCCGGATGACGGCACGTCCAAGTCGAACAATTCACGCAGCAGGGCGGCATACCGGTCGCCGCCCGGCCCGGCCGCCAGTTCCCGGACCCGCACGGTCGGCTGGTGCAGCAGGCGCTGCACGACCCGGTGGATAGTACGCGCCACCTCGGCCCGCTGCTCGTCGGTCAACTCCGTGCGGCGCTGGGACAGCCTGCGCAGCTCGGCGGCGACTACCTCGTCTGCTCGGGCCCGCAGGGCGGCCACCGTCGGCGCCACATCGGAGCTGCGCAGCCAGGCCAGGAACGCCTCGACCTCGACCTCGACGATGTCCGCGACCGCGGCCGTGTCCGCGGTCAGGCCGCCGTCCGCCGCCAGAGCGGTCCCGAGCCGCTCGATGTCGATCACCTCGACCCCGGGCAGGTCGGCCACCTCCGGGGCGACATCCCGGGGCACCGCGAGGTCCACGATGGTGACCGGGCCGGTCACGTCGGCCGCGGTGATGACGTGGCCGGACGAGGCGGTGGCCGAGACCACGAGGTCCACATTGGACAAGTCGAGCTCGGGTCGCGCGGCCGCGTCGTAGAGCTCGGCGAGCCGGGCGGCCCGCTCGGCGCTCCGGTTGGTCACGTAGAGCGGCCCCGCCCCGGCTCGACGCAGGGTGGCCAGGGCCAGCGAGCCCATCGCACCGGCCCCGACGACGAGCGCCGAGCGTCCGGCCAGCGTGGCCTCGTCGGGGCCGGTCGAGCCGACCGCGGCGGCCAGGTTGAGTGCCGCCGAGACCACGCTCTGGCCGGCCCGGTCGATCCCGGTCTCGGCATGCGCCCGCTTGCCGACCCGCAGCGCCTGCTGCATCAGCTCGTGCAGCAGCCGGCCGGTCGCGTCGTGCTCCGCCGCCACCGCGTACGCGTCGCGCAGCTGGCCGAGGATCTGCGCCTCGCCGATCACCATGGAGTCCAGGCCGGTGGCCACCCGGTACGCGTGCCGGACCGCCTCGGCGTCGTAGTGCACGTACGCGTAGGGCGCCAGCTCCGCGGGGGTCGAACCGGCCCGGGGCGCCAGTACCGAGACGATGTCGCTCAGCCCGCCGTGGAACGCCGACACCCCGGCATAGACCTCGATCCGGTTGCAGGTCGACAGCATCAGCGCCTCGCCGATGAACGGCTGGGCCAACAACTGCGCCAGGATCTCCGGTACCTCGACCGGCGGCGCGGCGAGCCGCTCCAGCACGGGTACCGGCGCCGTACGGTACGAGACGCCGACGACCACTAGATTCATCAGCTGATCGCCTCCGGCAACGCCGTCAGGGTGGCCTTCCGGTGTTCGTGGAAGGAGAGAATCTGCAGCTCGATCGCGAGATCGACCTTGCGCACGTCCACATTCTCGGGCACGGACAGCACGCACGGCGCGAAGTTCAGGATGCTGGTCACCCCGCAGTCGACCAGGGCATCGGTGACTGTCTGGGCGGCGTGCGCGGGCGTCGCGATCACCGCTATCGCGATCCGTTCGAGCGCGACCACCTCAGCAAGATCGTCAATGTGACGCACCGGCAGGCCCGCGATCCGGTCCCCGATCCGGGCCGGATCGACATCGAAGAGTGCCGCGATATGGAAGCCCCGGGAACCGAAGCCGCCATAGCCGGCGAGCGCCTGGCCGAGGTTACCGACGCCGACCAGCGCCACCGCCCGGTGCTGGTTGAGCCCGAGCACGTGTTCGATCTTGTCGATCAGCTGCCCGACGTCGTACCCGACGCCGCGGGTGCCGTTCGAGCGCAGATAGGACAGGTCCTTGCGCAGCTTGGCGGAGTTCACCCCGGCCGCGTGGGCCAGCTCCTCGCTGGACACCACGTCGTCGCCGCGCTCGGCGAGCACGTGCAGCGCCCGCAGGTACTCCGGAAGCCGGGCAACGGTGGCCTCGGGCAGGTCCGGCAGCTCCGAGAGCGGTGCCCCGCGATCGGACAGTCCATGGGCGGGCGAGCCGTTGGCTGGCAGCCCGGCCGCCGAGCGCGCGGGGCGGGAAGCACTTCCCCCCGGCCGCTCGTTGCGCTGCTGACTCAAGTCTTCCTCTCGATCCAGGTCGCCTGAGGGGACGCGTCGCTGCCGCGACGCCGCCGGCCACCCGTCGTCACTCCGTACGTGCCTGCTGGGAACCCCGCCGTGTCGACCATGGTCGACTGTGCTAGGAGGCTCACCGCGTTTACAGAGTAGGCGCTCGTGAAGACGTGCACAAATCGCGATCTTGGAAGCTCCCACCGCAGGTCAACCCGCTGGCCGGTGGGGTTAACCCGAACAACGGAACGGCGGCCCGCGGGATGGGGCATTCCGGTGCCAGTGTCTAGGTTCGATGCATGACACACCCCCGACCCGGGAACGCCCTCACCCGGATGGTCCGCCAGATCGGCGCCGACACGGCGTACGTGATCATCGGCTTCCCGATCGCCCTAGCTGGCCTCATCGTGACGTTCCCGCTGTTCGCGCTGGGTGTTGGCACCCTGGTCACGGTGATCGGTCTCCCGATCATGGTGGCGGCGCTGATCGTCGCCCGGGGGTTCGCCGACCTCGAACGGCTGCGGCTGCCGGCGGTCACCCACCGGGCGGCGCCCCGCCCGAGGTACCGGCACGCCCGGGAGGGCTCCGGGTTCTGGCGGCGCGTCTTCGCCTCGCTGCGCGACGGCCAGGGCTGGCTCGACCTGATGCACGCGTTCTTCGGGTGGATCGTGAACACGGTCAGTTTCGTGTTCACCGTCACCTGGTGGGCTGTCGCGCTCGGGGGCCTGACTTCGGCCATCTGGGCCCGGTACATCCCGGATGGCGCTAATGATCAGGACCTCAACGACCTGCTCGGCCTGCCCGACCGACTGTCCGACCGGGTCGGGCTGTACACCGTCCTCGGGGCGTTCTTCCTGATCACTCTGCCCCTCGTGGTCCGGATCACGGCGGTGATCCGGGCCCAGTTCGCCCGGGCGCTGCTGACCGGCATCGCCGAGGTGCAGAACCGGATCAGCGGCCTGGAACAGCAGCGGGACTCGGCGGTCTCGGCGGAGGCCACCGCGCTGCGCCGGCTGGAGCGCGACATCCACGACGGGCCGCAGCAGCGGCTGGTACGGCTGGCCATGGATCTGGGCCGGGCCCGCCAGCAACTGGAGATCAACCCCGAGGCGGCCCGGGCCACCATCGACGAGGCGCTCGGCCAGACCCGGGAGACCCTCGACGAACTGCGCGCCCTGTCCCGGGGCATCGCCCCGCCGATCCTGGCCGACCGCGGCCTGCCCAGCGCCCTGGCCGCGCTCGCCTCGCGCAGCACGGTGCCGGTGGCCCTGAGCGTGCCGGAGGATCTCGGCCGGCTGGCCCCGATCTTGGAGAACACCGCCTATTTCCTGGTCGCCGAGGCGCTGACCAACCTGGCCAAGCACAGCCAGGCTCAGGCCGGAGCGGTATACCTCGGCCGGGCCGAGGGCCGGCTGACGGTGGCCATCCTCGACGACGGGATCGGCGGCGCACACCTGTCCAAGGGCCACGGGCTGACGGGCCTGGCCGACCGGGTACGGGCGGCGGGTGGCACGCTGCACGTCACCAGCCCGGCCGGCGGGCCGACCGAGATCCGAGCGGAGTTGCCATGCGAATAGTCGTCGCGGACGACGCGGTACTGCTACGGGAGGGCCTGATCCGCCTCCTCGAAGAGAACGGGCACCAGGTCGTGGCCGCGGTCGCGGACGGCCCGACGCTGGTGGACGCGATCGTCGAACACCGCCCGGACGTGTCGATAGTGGACGTGCGGATGCCGCCGTCGCACACGGACGAGGGGCTGCGGGCCTCGGTCAGGGCCCGGCGGCTGGTGCCCCGGTCGCCGATCCTCGTCCTGTCGCAGTACGTCGAGGTCTCCTACGCCGACGATCTGCTGGCCGACCGGGTGGGCGCGATCGGATACCTGCTCAAGGACCGGGTGGCGGAGGTCGCCGACTTCCTGGACACGCTCACGCGGGTGGCCACCGGTGCCACCGTGCTCGACCCCGAGGTGGTGGCGCAGTTGGTGATCCGTCGCGGCCGCGCGCCGCTGGACTCGCTCACGCAACGGGAGCGCGAGGTCCTGGCGCTGATGGCCGAGGGCAAGTCGAACACCGCGATCGCCAAGACCATGGTGGTCACCGACGGCGCCGTGGAGAAGCACGTGAAGAACATCTTCACCAAGCTCGACCTGCCGCCGGACGAGGAGCAGCACCGCCGGGTGCTCGCCGTGCTCACCTATCTACGCGGCTGACCCGGCCGGCGGTCCGAGCCCGAGCCCCACTCGCCCGCCCGAGCCGATCGCCCGCCCGAGCCGGTCGCCCGCCCGAGCCGATCGGCCAGGCCGGCGGGCGGCTACGCGGCGGGCCGGGCCGCCAGCAGCGCCGCCTCGGCCAGCGTGTCGACCACGGGCACCCCGGTGGCCACCAGCCTCGCCCGGTCGGTGAAGCCACCGGAGTAGAGCACGCAGCGGGCGCCCACGCTCTGGGCGGCCACCGCGTCGTCCACCGAATCGCCGATCAGCACGCAGTCCGCACCCTTCAACCCCTGTTCCCGCAGGTGGTTAGCCAGGTGCGGGGCCTTGAACCCGCCGCCGAGAACGCCGCGCAGCCCGTCGACCCGGGCGAAGTACGTGTTCAGCCCGTACCGCTCCACGGTCGGCACGAGTTCCTCGTGGAACCACATGGAGAGCAGGGACTGGGAGCCCGCCCAGGATCGCAGCGTGTCCAACGCGCCGGCGGACAGCGGGCAGCCCGGGAGGCCGTCGGAGTACGCGAGGTGGAACGTCTTGTCCAGCCGGGCGAACTCCTCCTCGTCGATCGGGCGACCGAGCACGCCGCCGTAGTAGTCCGCGACCGGCCGGCGGAAGTCGCGCCGGTGCTCGTCCGCGGTCACCGCCGGTCCGCCGCAGGCCGCCAGCGAGGCGTTGGTGGCGGCGACCACCAGGGTCAGGTCGTCGAGCAGGGTTCCGTTCCAGTCCCAGACAAGATGTGGCACCCGGCAACCTTAGCCGCGGACGGCAGCGGGCCGCCCGAGATTAACCGGCCACCGCGACCGGCTCGCCGCATCGACCGGCCCACGATTGATCGGCCCGCCGCACCGATCAGCCGGCCAGGTCGCGGCGGAGGCGGCCCTCCTCGACCCGCCAGTACCCGTGCTCCTTGCCGTCCAGCATGATCACCGGTACCCGGTCGCCGTACTCCGCCTCCAGCGCGGCGTCCGACTCGACGTCCAGCTCGTCCCAGTCCTCGCCGGTGTCGGCCGCGATGCGGGCCAGCTCGTCCTTTGCCACGTCACACAGGTGGCAACCGGGCCGGGTGATCAAGGTCAGTCTGGGCGTCGTCACGTCACCAACCTAGCCCTGGTCGCGCAGGTGAGCCTTGCGCACCCGGCCGGTCGCCGAGTGTGGCAACGATGGGAGGAACTCGATGGCCGACGGGCACTTGAACCTGGCCAGCCTGCGGGCGCAGTGGTCCAGCAGCTCGTCGGCACCGACCTCGGCGACGGTGACCACGAACGCCTTGACGGACTGGCCCGCGTGCGAGTGCGGGATGCCGAGCACGGCCGCCTCCCGTACCGCCGGGTGCGCCATGAGCACCTGCTCGACCTCGTACGGGTACACGTTGAACCCGTTGACCACGATCAGCTCCCGCTTCCGGTCGACCAGGAACAGATCGCCGTCGGCGTCGGCGTAGGCCACGTCGCCGGTGGCCCACCAGCCGTCCGCGGCCGGGCCGTCCCGTCCGTCCGACCAGTACCCGCTGAACAGGTTCGCGCCCCGGGCGACGATCTCGCCCGGATCGGTGCCGGGCGAGCCCGCGGCGTCGTCGTCGAAGTCGTCGTCGGCGACGTCGATCGCCTCCCCGGACGCGGAGACCAGCTTGAGCGACACCCCGGGGATCGCCCGGCCGATGGATCCCGGCTTCGGCTCCGGTGCGGCCAGCGTCGAGGTGAGCACCGGCGCGGCCTCGGTCAGGCCGTACCCCTCGAAGACCCGGCGCCCGGTCGCCTCGAGAAACCGGGCGCCGGCCGACGGGCGCAGCGGGTCGGCGCCGCTGACCGCCAGCCGCACCGACGCGAACGCCTCGCCGAGATCGGGCAGCCGCGACCACGCCGCGAACATCGCCGGCACCCCGATCACGATGGTGACCCGGTGCGCGGCGACCAGCCCCAGGGACTCGGCCGCGTCGAAGCGATCCAGCAGCACCCCGGTCGCCCCGTGGTAGGCCAGGGCGCCGAGCCCGGCGGTCAGCCCGTACGAGTGAAACAGCGGCAGGGCGAGCAGCAGCACGTCCTCGGCGCCCATCGGCGGGGGCTCGACCCGGGCGAGCTGAGCGTGGTTGGCCAGCAGGGCCCGGTGAGAGAGCATGACGCCCTTCGGGCTGCCCTCGGTACCGCTGGTATAGAGCAGTACCGCGAGATCCTCGCCGCCGGCCGGGCTCACCGGCTCGGGCGGGCGCCCCCCGGTCGGCGCGGCCTCCGGCCGGTACCGCCGACGCAGCGGCAGACCGTCGGCGATCAGGTCGGCGGCGGCGCACACCTCCGGCGTGCCCACCAGTACGGCGGCCCCGGAATCGGCGAGGACGTGGCGCAGTTCCCGCCCGGTGAGCTCGGGATTGACCGGCACCGCTACCAGGCCGGCGCGCAGCACGGCGAAGTAGGACTCCACGAATCCCGGCGCATTGGGCAGGGCGATCGCCACCCGGGCCGGGTGGCCGTCGCTCGCGGGCAGGTCGAGCGCGCGCAGCCCGGCAGCGAGATCATCGATACGACGATCGAGATCCGCCCAGGTCACCACCTGGTTCTGCCAGATCAACGCGGCCCTTCCCGGGGTGGTTCGCGCGGCCCGGCGAACCGTCTCGGCAACGTTCGATGGCTCCTGCACGAAGGCACCCTAGCGCCGGACGGCGATCGTGGCGGGGGTCGATTTTCGCGGCCCGAGGGTCTCCATTCCGCTCGACACGCCCGGCGGTTCGCGACGCGCCGGGCGACACGCTGATCACGACACGCCGATCGGCGGGGAGCGTGTCGCGGAAAAGCGGCGAGCCCTACCCATCAAAGCCTTGTCAATTACCGAGCGGCGGACAACGTGTGCGACGGGTATCGAAGGGTCTTCGAAATACTTCGCCTCTGTGTAACGGACTCCGCACGTACCGGTGACGTTGGCCCTATTATTTCTGGGGTCGGCCCACCCAATGTGTCGTGTGTCGACACCCCTCTGCCTGAGGAGGCCGCAGTGCCCGTTAAAGCACCGCACCACCACCTCGTGGGCAGGAGTCGGATTTCGCATAGCGCTCCGGCTCTCGCCCCGTGGGCGCTGGCGCACGGGCCGGCGGAGGAGGTGTGGTGACCCGTTACGAGTTGGCTGGTGCGGGCACCGGCACGTCCTTCCCGCTCGCCGCGTCGTTCCCGGGCGCGTCTCCCTCTCCCACGTCCTCGACCTCCCGACCGGGCCCGACCGGGTCCGTCGGCCGAGAGGTGCTCGCCGCGCGCCTCGCGCTGACCGAGGGCCTCTCGGTGCTGCGCGACTGCATGACCGAGATGTTGAGCTCGGTCCTGCACGGCGACGGCGGCACCAGCTCCCGCACGCGCAACCGGCCACACGTCAACGACATCCCGATCAGGCACATCCCGGGCGGCAACACCAAGCCGGTCGGCGGAAGGCTGGCCGTTCCGGCCCGCCCGGTGCCGGTCCAGGCGCCAGAGTTGGGCGGCGACACCGAGCCCCTGCCGCAGCGGCCGGGCGCCCCCACCACCGGTCTGATCGACGGCGCCTCCGGCAACCAGGCCACCGAGCCGCCACCAACGCGGACCGGCCCGCCGGACGGCGCTCCCCCCGGGTTCCCGGTCCGCCCGGACCCGTCGGACGCGGCCGCGGCCGTGTGGACGCTGGTCGAGCGGGCTCAGGCCGGCGAGGCGGAGGCGTTCGGGCTGATCTACGACCGGTACGTGGACACGGTCTTCCGGTTCATCTACTTCCGGGTCGGCAACCGGCAGTTGGCCGAGGACCTGACCTCGGACACCTTCCTGCGCGCCCTCAAGCGCATCGGCAGCTTCACCTGGCAGGGCCGCGACCTCGGCGCCTGGCTGGTGACCATCGCCCGCAACCTGGTGGCCGACCACTTCAAGTCCGGCCGGTACCGGCTGGAGGTCACCACCGGCGACGTGCTGGACGCCGACCGCGAGGATCGCGGCCCGGAGGGCAGCCCGGAGTCCGCGGTCGTCGACCACATCACCAACGTCGCCCTGCTCACCGCCGTGAAGCAGCTCAACCCCGAGCAGCAGGAATGCATAGTGCTGCGCTTCCTGCAGGGGTTCTCGGTCGCCGAGACGGCGCAGGCCATGGGCAAGAACGAGGGCGCGATCAAGGCGTTGCAGTACCGTGCGGTACGCGCGCTGGCCCGCCTCCTCCCAGACGGTTTCCAGGCGTGACGAGTGCCGGAGGGGCACCCGTAACTGATAGCGCGACTCGCGCGTTGAAACGGATGCCAGCCGTCCGGGCCGCTACCGGCGGCACCAGGGGGAGGAGGTGCGGGTGATGGCTGCCGGGTTTTTCGACCACCGTCGCGCCGAACGATTCGCCCAGCTCCTTGACCAGTCCGACGGCAGAAGTCGCCGGCACAGCCGCACCGCGATCGACGATGAACTCGCCGACCCCGTGGCGCTGGGCCGGTTGCTATCAGCCCGGGAGCCGGCCAAGGAAGAGACGCCGGACCAGGACTTCCGCACCAGCCTGCGAGCCATGCTGGTGGCCACCGCGGAGCGGGAGGGCATCGGCCTCACCGCCGGCAAGGACCAGCGCCGCCAGCTCGTCGGGGAGGTGTACCGCAGCGCCTCCGCACAGGGTGGCGCGACCGGTACCCCGGTGCGGGGGAAGAAGCGCCCGGTGGTGGGCAGCAAGCGCACCCGCGGCGCCATCATCATCGGCATCGCCGCCGGCACGCTCGCCCTGTCCGGCATGTCCATGGCCAGTGGCGACGCGATGCCCGGCGACCCGCTGTACGGGGTCAAGCGGTCCACCGAGAACGCTCAGCTCGCCCTGACCGGCTCGGACATCGACAGGGGCCAGGCATACCTGGGCTTCGCCCGCAACCGGGGCATGGAGGCCACGGCGGTGCGCGACGACCCGAACCGCCTGGAGGCGGCGCTCGGTGACATGGACGCCGAGACCACCCAGGGGGTCCGGCTGCTCACCGCGATGGCGCTGAACCAGCACAACCCGACCGCGCTCAGCCTGATCGACGACTTCGTCTCGACGCAGCGGCCGGAGGTGGTGCGCCTGGTCACCGGCCTGACGGGTCTGGCGCGGACCCGCGCGGCGCAGTCGCTGCGGCTGCTGGACCAGATCGGCGAGCGGTCGGCGGCCCTGCGGGCGTCGCTGTCCTGCGGGCTGAACGGCACGGCCTCCGACACGCTGGGCCCCAAGCCGCCGCCGTGCCCGGGCGCGTCCCGCGCCGGCCAGACGGGCCCCGCCGCGTCCGGCCACTAGGTCTCCAATCGCTCTTCGGCTCCGATCGCCGACTCACATCAGGGCCCGCCCGCGCTCGCGGCCGGGCCCTGATGGATTGGTGACCCTCGGTAACTGCCTCGGGTCGGCCGGTCATCGTGGGCCCATCGGCCGGCCGATCGCCGCGCCCGGCCCGTCCGCCCCGGTCACCGGGGCCCTCGAACGCTCCCCAGCGGGCGGAACTGCCCGTTTTCCGGCGGGCTTTGTTCAGGTCCCGGCGAGGTTGCGGCAAACCCATGGCGACGTTCTTTGGGGACTCTCAGCGTCACCGGGATCTGATTCCTGTCCGGGACGGATACCCTCGCAGGGGTCGATACCTCATCGCGGGAAGGGAGCAGCGTGTCCGGCACACCACGGCACGAGGTGCTCGCGGGCTGGGCGGCGGCCGAACTCGAGGAGGCCCTCACCATGCCCGCCGACTCGTCCGCCGCCGCCTTCTTCGACATCGACAACACGATGATGCAGGGCGCCTCGGTCTACTGGCTGGCCCGGGGCTTGGCCGCCCGTAAATACTTCACTACAGCCGATCTAGCCCGTTTTGCCTGGAGTCAGCTCAGGTTCCGGCTGCTCGCCCGGGAGCACAACGGCGACATGTCGCACGCCAAGCAGGCCGCCCTCGCGTTCGTCAAGGGCTGGCCCGTCGGCGAACTGCGCCGGCTCTCCGAGGAGATCTTCGACGAGTTGATGGCCGAACGGATCTGGTCGGGCACCCGCGCCCTGGCCCAGCTGCACCTCGACGCCGGGCAGCGGGTGTGGCTGGTCACCGCCGCGCCGATCGAGCTCGGCCAGGTGATGGCCGACCGGCTGGGGCTGACCGGGGCGCTCGGCACCGTCGCCGAGGTCGACCAGGGCCGGTATACCGGCCGGCTGGTCGGTGACCTGCTGCACGGCCCCGCCAAGGCCGAGGCCATCGCCGCGCTGGCCGGCGACGAGGGGCTGGACCTGCGCCGTTGCACCGCCTACAGCGACTCCGCCAACGATCTCCCGATGCTGTCGCTGGTCGGGCACGCGGTGGCGGTCAACCCGGACGCCACGCTGCGCCGGGAGGCACGGCAGCGTAACTGGGAGATCCGAGACTTCCGGACCGGGCGCAAGGCCGCGCGGATCGCCGTACCGTCCGCCCTCGGTACCGGCATGGTCATCGGAGCGGTCCTGGCCACGGCCGCCATCCGGCGCCGGCAGGGCCACAGCGGCTAGCCGGGCGAGGTCCTAGGCGTCCCGATCGCGCCGCTCCAGCAGCCCGTACAGGGTCTGCTGGATGGTCTCCCGAACCTGGTCGGCGAGGTTGAACACGACCGCGGGATCGTCCGCCTGCTCTGCGCGGCCGGCGGTCTCGATCGGGGTGCCGAAGCTGATCAGCCACTTGGACGGCAGCGGCACCAAGCCGAGCGGCCCGAGCCAGGGGAACGTCGGCGTGACCGGGAAGTACGGCCACCCGAGCAGCCGGGCCATCGGCTTGATCTCGCCGATCATCGGGTAGATCTCCTCGGCGCCGACGATGCTCACCGGGACGATCGGGGTACCGGTGCGCAGCGCGGCCGAGACGAACCCGCCCCGGCCGAAGCGCTGGAGCTTGTACCGGTCGCGGTACGGCTTGCCGACGCCCTTGAAGCCCTCCGGAAACACGCCGACCAGCTCACCGGCCGAAAGCAGCCGCTCGGCGTCCGGGTTGCAGGCCAGCGTGCTGCCATGCTTGCGGGCAAGCTCCGACAGGAACGGCATCCGGAACACCAGGTCGGCGCCGAGCAGCCGGAGGTGCCGGCCGCCCGGGGGCTCGTCGTGCACCGCCACCGAGAGCATCAGCGCGTCCATCGGGACCACGCCCGAGTGGTTCGCCACCACCAGGGCCGGCCCGGAGGTCGGCAGATTTTCGATCCCCTCGACGTCGACCCGGAACCACTCGCGGTAGAACAGCCGCAGCAGCGGGAAGAACACGCCGTCGGTCAGTTCCTGGTCGAACCCGAACTCGTCGACCTCGTACGCACCCGTGAGCCGGCGCCGCAGAAACGCCAGAGCGCCGGCGACCCGCCCGTCCCAGACGTCGGGCGTCTCCCGGTCCGGCGCGGGCGCGTGCTCCGGCAGGGCCGGGACCGGGGCCGGAGCGGCGGCCCTGAAGGCACGCGGGGCGCGGCCGCCCGGCGGGGCCGCGGGCGTGAGGTGGCCGGCTCCGTTCGGGTACGGGCCGGCGAGGCGGTTCTCGAAATCGGTCATGACGCGCCCCGCAGGGCGGCCCGTGCCGCGCGGATCCCACCGAGGATGGTCCGCTCCGCGGCGCCGATGGCGTCCTCGGGGACGATGCCGCCCGCCCCGGTACCCCGCAGGAAGTCGGCGAACGCGTCGGACGTGGACAGCGGCGTGTACCCGTACTCCCGGATCAGCCGGCTGGTGTCCACCACCCGGCCGTGCACGAACAGGTCCAGCTGATCGAGGCTGAACTTGACGCCGGAGCGGGCCATCCCGGCCGCGGCGGACAGCCCCTGCTCCGTCACCGGAATGGCTACCCGGTTCGCCCGGCGTACCGCCTGGGAGAGCGTGATCACGCCGGCGCCCGCCACGTTGAAGGTGCCCGGGTGGTCCTCGACCACCGAGCGGTGCAGCACCTCCAGCGCGTCGTCCACGTGGATGAACTGCAGCCGGGGGTCCCGGCCGAGCACGGTGGGCACCAGCGGGAGCGCGAAATACCGGGTCAGACTGGTGTTCGCCCGCCGGCCGATGAACGGCGCGAAGCGCAGCACCGTGGCCGCCACGTCGCTGCGCCGGCGCAGGAAGCCGCGCACGTAGCCCTCGATGTCGAGCACGTCGCGGGCGAACCCGCCCCGGGGCACCTCTCGCGGCTCGGTGTCCTCGGTGAACACCGCCGGATCGCGGAAGGACGCCCCGTACGCCGCCGTGGACGACCGGATCACGATCTTGCGCAGGTGCGGGGCCTGCTGGCAGGCGGCGAGCAACTGCATCGTGCCGATGACGTTCTGCTCTTTCATCGCAGGCCGGCCACCGGCACGCCGGTCACCGGCCACGGCGAGGTGAACCACCGCCTCCACCCGCTCGGAAGCAATGATCTTCGCGGGCTCGGTCGTGGTGATGTCCGCCGCGACGAACTCGACACCGCCGGCGAGCAGGATGGCCGACTCGGCCGGCGGCTCCTCGCTGTCCAGCCCGATGACCCGCCCGATCCGGGGATCGGCGGCGAGCCGAGCGGCAACCTGGGCGCCGAGATATCGGGCCACGCCGGTGACCAGCACCACAGCGGGGCCACGAGGGCGCCGGCGCGGGGTGGCGCCGTTGATGCGGCGCTCCTGACCGGTGCTCACGTCACTCCTCCGCGTAATCGCCAGAAGGATCCGAGCGAGGGGTGCCTGTGCCCGTCCGCCGAGGCGGCGGCCTAGCTACTTGCCGAGACGGCGACGCTGGACGCGGGTCTTACGCAGCAGCTTCCGATGCTTCTTCTTGGCCATCCGCTTGCGGCGCTTCTTGACCACCGAGCCCATACGAGTGTTCCCCTCGACCTGTGCGCTTGATTAAACCCGGTAAGCCTAGCCGGCCGGTTACGGTGAGGGGAAATCGGCCCATGCCCCTGGCTCGGGTCGGGTCAGGCCGACCTCTGGAACGCGTCGCGGAGATAGGCGTGGACGGCGTGCTCCGGCACCCGGAACGACCGCCCGACCCTGACCGCCGTGAGGTCACCGGAGTGCACCAGCCGGTAGACGGTCATCTTGGACACCCGCATCAGCTCCGCCACCTCGGCGACGGTCAGAAACTGAACCTCCGCCAACCTGCCCTCGGAGTGTGAGGATCCTGCCATGGCTCACCCTCGGTCCCTGTCCCGGCGCGTTCCGCCGTCGGGACAGCGAGCGCCACCGGGGCGGGGAACGCGCGTGTAACTAGAACGGTACCGGTACTGGTGTGAAGCGCGCGACGGCTTCTCACATTTGGTCCCGTATGGCGCATCTTCCGGGGGACGGACCTCTCGGCCGGGCGAGCTACCGCCGGGACGCCAGGGCCCGGGCGAAGAAGACCAGGTTCGCCGGGCGCTCGGCGAGCCGGCGCATCAGGTACCCGTACCACTGCTCCCCATACGGGACGTAGATCCGCACCTGGTACCCGGCGGCCGCCAGCCGGCGCTGCTCCTCCGGCCGGATCCCGTAGAGCATCTGGAACTCGAACTCCTCCGGCCCGCGGTCGAACCACTTCGCGCGGTCCTCCCCGATCGCGATCAGGCGCGGATCATGGGTCGCGATCATCGGGTACCCCGGCCCGGACATCAGGATGTTGAGGCAGCGAACGTACGACTTGTCCACGTCCACGGTGGACTGGAAGGCCACCGACTCCGGCTCCGAGTACGCGCCCTTGCACAGCCGGATCCGGGAGCCCGGGGTGGCCAGCTCACGGCAGTCCCCCTCCGTGCGGCGCAGGTACGCCTGTAGCACCGCGCCCGCGGTCGGGAAGTCCTGCCGCAGCCGCGCCAGGGTGTCCAGCGTCAGGTCGGTGGTCGCGGCGTCCTCCATGTCGAGGGTCACCGTGGTCCCCAGCGACGCGGCGAGCTCACAGATGGTATGCGCGTACTCGCAGGAAAGCGCCTCGTCGAACCGCTGACCCAGCGCGGAGAGCTTGACGCTGATCTCGGCGGCCGGGGTGACCCCGGCGTCGGCGAGTGACTTGAGCAACCGCAGGTACTCATCCTTGGTGGCCGCCGCCTGCCCGGGCGTCTGGGTGTCCTCGCCGAGGTAGTCGAGAGTCACCTTGAGTCCCTGGGCGACGAGCTCACGGGTGGCCCGCAGCGCGTCGTCGGTGGCCGCGCCCGCCACGAACCGGGCAACCACGTCCCGACTCAGCGGGACCGTCTGCACGAGCCGCTCAACCCGGGTCGACCGAGCCGCGGCGAGGATGGCCGTTCGGAGCATGGGGCGAGCGTATCGCCCACGAATACCTTCGACCCGCTAACCTCTGTTCCTGCCGAGTGGAGGACCGATGCACCGGATCAGCAGTACGCCCCGGACTGGGTGGCAGCAGACGGTACGGGAGCAGGGAGTGTCTCTTGCCCGATGGGACGAAAGCGCCTGCTATGTCCTTGACCTCGGGGAGGTCCTGCGGCTCGAGGCGCTGACCGCGGAGCTCTACGACATGTGCCTCGCGGCCGCACGGCACGTGGTCGAGCAGGGGCGGTACGCGGAATTCGGGGTGCCGGAGTGGGCCGTACCGGCCATCCAGGCATCCCTGCTGTCCGGGGCGCCGAGCCTGTGCACGCGACTGGACCTGTGGTACGACGGGCATCGCGCGCCCAAGCTGCTGGACTGCCGGTCCGACGTGCCGGGCGGCCTGGTGGAGACCTCCATCGCGCAGTGGTACTGGCTGGAGCAGACCAGACCCGACCAGGACCAGTGGAACAACCTGCACGAGCGGCTGCTGGCCGGCTGGCGGGCGATAGCGCAGGGCCTGCGCCACCCGACGGTCCACTTCGGCTGGTCGCAGCTCGATCCGGCCGGCGGCGACGAGTTGGCCGCCGGGTACCTGGCCGGCCTCGCCGAGCAGGCCGGCCTCGCTCCCCGGCTGATACCCATGCACGAGATCGGGTGGGACGGCGAGCGGTTCCTCGACGACGAGAGCACCCCCATCGTCACCTGCTTCAAGCGCTACCCGTGGGAGTGGATGATCCGCGAACCGTACGGGCGGGTCGCGACGGCGGCCAACGCCATGACGACCTGGATCGAGCCGCCGTGGAAGCTGCTGCTGGCCGGAACGCCGCTGCTGGCCACCCTGTGGCAGCTGTACCCGGACCACCCGAACCTGCTGCCGGCGTTCCCGGGACGGACCCTGGAACTGCCGCAACCGCCCAGCTTCTCGGGTAATCCGGTGGTGCTGACCAGCTGGATGGTCAGCGGGGAGGGCGGGCGGACGCACACCGCCGGGGCCGGCCTGCGGGAGTCCGGGGTAGACGGATATGAGCGTTTCGTCCCACACTATGTAACAAGATAGCCATCGGCGTACCTAGATTGCGCCGGGCTCGCCGACACCGTCTACCGTTGTCGCGTGAACTTCGACGCGTACGCCCACCGGGCTGTCGATCTTGTTAACGCGCCGCTAGACGATCTCGATGACCTGAGAAGCCTCTTCGACTCCGGGTCACGGTTGCAGTGCGAGACCACCGAACGGGACATCGCCGCCCTCCGTCGCGCCCAGAAGAGGCTGCGCGAGGTCTTCGAACTGGGCACCGGCCACCGGGACGCCGAGGCGGTGGCCGCCCTCAACGCCCTGCTCGACGCGCACCCGGTCCAGCCCCGCATCTCCGGCCACGACGCGGCCGACTGGCACATGCACGTCACCAGCCGCGGCTCGACGATCAGTGCCGAATACCTCGCCGGCGCCGTCTGGGGGCTGGCGGTCTGGCTCTGCGAGTACGGCAGCGCCCGCTTCGGCGTGTGCGCCGACGAACGGTGCGGCAACGTCTACCTGGACACGTCCTCCAACTGCTGCCGCAGGTTCTGCTCGGAACGCTGCGCCACCCGCTCACACGTCGCGGCGCACCGGGCCCGAAAGCGCGCCGCTGACGCGCTGACCCCGGTGGGCTGACCCTCCCCAGCGACCGACCGGTCCGGGTCGTCGCGCCTGCGCGGACGCGCCGAGCCAGACCCATGGAAAGCCTCGCTCAGACGTCCACAGTGGACGTCTGAGCGAGGTGTGTGCGCGCGAACCTCAGCGACTCGGCCAGGTCCGCCTCGCGCTCGGAGCGGCTGGCCGCCCGCCGGGTGGACACCTCGACCGCTATCGAGCCGGTGAACTTTCGCCCGGACAGCGACGCCAGCAGCGCGGCGCACGGCTGGGTGCCCCGGCCCGGCACCAGGTGCTCGTCGCGCGCCTCGCCGGTGCCGTCGCCGAGGTGCACGTGGGCGAGGGACGAGCCCATCGCGTCGGCCATCGCCAGCGAGTCACCGTGCGCGGCGGCGCAGTGCGACAGGTCCAGCGTGTACGCGTCGAACCCGACCTTGGTCGGGTCCCAACCCGGCGAATAGGGTACGAACTCCCGCCCGGCCATCCGCACCGGGAACATGTTCTCCACCGCGAACGTGATGCTCGGGTGCTGTTCGCGCAGCCGGGCGATGCCGGAGGAGAAGGTCCGGGCGTAGTCCCGCTGCCAGCTGAAGGGCGGGTGCACCACCACGATGGGGGCCGACAACGCCTCGGCCAGCCGCGCGCTGCGGCGCAGCCGCTCCCACGGATCGGGGCTCCAGACCCGCTGGGTGACCAGCAGGCAGGGGGCGTGGACGGAGCCGACCGGCACGCCGTAGTGCTCGGACAGGCCGCGCAGTGCCCCGGCGTCCTGGCTCACGGCGTCGGTCCAGACCATCACCTCGATCCCGTCGTACCCGAGGGCGGCGGCCATCGCGAAGGCGGCCGAGGTGGGCTCGGGGAAGACCGACGAGGTCGAAAGCAGGACAGGAATCACACCGCCAGAGTAGCGCCGGGGAGGTAGCCCGGCCCGAATCGTCCGGACAAATGGAATCCGTTCCACATTCCGGGCGGGGCCGATGCCCCTCAAGTCTCCAAAATGTCCAGCCTGCGCAGAATCACACCCTCGCGCAGCGCCCACGGGCAGATCTGTAGCTCCTCGATGTTGAGCCGGCGCATTGTGGCCTCCGCCACCACCGCGCCCGCCAGCAACTGGTGCGCCCTCGGCGCGCTGACCCCGTCCATCTCGCCCAGCGCGCTGGACGGGATGTGCCGGATGAAGGCGAGCACCTGGTGCAGTCCCGTACGGGTGAGCACCCGGGGGGTCAGCGGACCGGCCCCCGACGGCGCCGCGCCCGCCAGCCGGGCCAGGGTGCGGAAGGTCTTCGAGGTGGCCACCGGCCGGTCCCACCCGCTCGGCTCGATGACCCGGGCCGCCCCGTCGACCACCTTCTCCGCGTACTCGATCAGAGCGTCGACGTCGCCCGCCTTGGGCGGGGAGCCGTGCAGCCGCTCCCGGGTCAGCCGGCCGGCCCCCAGCGGCACGGACAGGGCGATGTCCGGCTCCTCGTCGATCCCGGCGGCCAATTCCAGGGAGCCCCCGCCGATGTCCAGCACCAGCAGCCGGCCGGACGACCAGCCGAACCAGCGCCGTACCGCGAGAAAGGTCATCCGAGCCTCGCCCTCTCCGGAGAGCACCCGCAGCTCCACCCCGGTCTCCCGGCGCACCCTGGCGAGCACCTCGGCCGAGTTGGTCGCGTCCCGCACCGCCGAGGTGGCGAACGCCAGCAGATCCTCGGTCTGCAGCTGCTCCGCCGCCTTGCGGGCGTCACGGACAGCGGTTACCAGCGCGTCCGCGCCCTGGGTGGACAGCCGGCCGTCCGGCTTGATCTGTTCCGCCAGGCGCAGGACGGCCTTTTCCGAATGGGCCGGCCACGGATGGGCACCGGCATGTGCGTCGACCACCAGAAGATGCACGGTGTTGGAGCCGACGTCGAGGACACCGAGTCGCATGCGGCATACGCTAGTCCGATGAGCATCCGCGCGTCCGTCGACGACCCGACCGATCCCCGCAGCCTGGAGGTTGGGCTGGACTTTCCCCGGGAATGGATCGAGTTTCCAGACCCGGCAGATCCCGAGCACATGATCAGGGCCGACCTGACCTGGTTGCTGTCCGCCTGGACCTGTGTGTTCGGAAAGGCCTGCCACGGGATCATCAAGGGGCGCTCCGGCGACGGCTGCTGCTCTCACGGCGCGTTCTTCACGGATGCCGACGACGAGAAGCGCACCCGCGAATCCGCCAAGAAGCTGACCCCGCAGACCTGGCAGCACTACCGGCGGGGATTCAAGAACTACACCGAGATGGACACCGTGGACGGCACGAATCCGGCCAGGCGCACGGCGACCCGCGACGGCGGGCCGTGTGTGTTCCTCAACGACGCGGACTTCGCCGGCGGTGGCGGCTGCGCGCTGCACGCTCAGGCACTGCGCGACGGGGCGCACCCGCTGGAGTACAAGCCGGACGTCTGCTGGCAGCTGCCGATCCGCCGGGACCAGGACTGGGCCACCCGGCCGGACGGCACCAAGGTCCTGGTGTCGACCATCACCGAGTTCGACCGGCGCGGCTGGGGCGAGGGTGGGCACGACCTGGACTGGTGGTGCACCTCATCGCCGGAGGCGCACGTCGGAGCCGAGCCGCTCTACCGCTCGTACGAGCCCGAGCTGACCGCGCTGGTCGGCAAGGCGGCGTACGCCAAGCTGGCCGAGCTGTGCGCGGCCCGGTCGGAGCTCGGGCTGGTGGCGCCGCACCCGGCCAGCCCGCAGCGCAAGACGATCCCGGTCATCGCGAGCCAGCCCGCCCGGAACAAGACCGCGGAGCGCCGCCAGCCCGCGCAGGCCCGGAGCAAGGACTGAGCACGCCCGCCCGCGGCGGCTCGGCTCACCGCCGGTCGGCGGCTGGCCGGCCGCTCGCCGGGCGGGGCCAATCCCGGGCGTCGATCCGGTAGCGCCGCTGGGCGCCCGGACCTGACCCGGTGACCCGGCCTAGGGCTCGAACTTGTAGCCCAGTCCCCGGACCGTGACGATGTGCCGCGGCGTCGAGGGCTCCGGCTCGATCTTGGACCGGAGCCGCTTCACGTGGACGTCCAGGGTCTTGGTGTCGCCCACGTAGTCGGCGCCCCAGACCCGGTCGATCAGCTGGCCCCGGGTGAGCACCCGGCCCGCGTTGCGTAGCAGCATCTCCAGCAGCTCGAACTCCTTGAGCGGCAGCGGCACCGCGTCGCCGGAGACCGTCACCACGTGCCGTTCGACGTCCATCCGGACCGGACCGGCGGCCAGAGTGGGCGCGGTCACCTCGACCGCCTCACCGACCTGCCGGCGCAGCACCGCGCGGACCCTCGCGACCAGTTCCCGGGGCGAGTAGGGCTTCGTGACGTAGTCGTCGGCACCGATCTCCAGCCCGACCACCTTGTCGATCTCCGAATCGCGGGCGGTGACCATGATGATGGGTACGTGCGACCGGGAACGCAGCTGCCGGCACACCTCGGTACCGGACATCTCCGGCAGCATGAGGTCCAGCAGGACGATGTCCGCGCCGGTCCGGTCGAATTCGGTCAGCGCCTGGGTACCCGTGGCCGCGACGGAGACCTCGAAGCCCTCCTTGCGCAGCATGTATGACAAAGCGTCTGAGAACGACTCTTCGTCCTCGACGACCAGCACGCGGGCCACTAAGCCTTTCCTTTCACTGCAACTCCGCGGCGGAGTATCCCGCCGCGATCACAACCGACGGCGGTAGCGGAAGCGCGTCGTCCGGTGGGCGTGCCGGAAGCCGCAGGATGAACGTCGAACCCTCACCGAACGTACTGACCACATCGACCTGTCCACCATGGTTGGTCGCGATGTGCTTGACGATCGCCAGGCCGAGCCCGGTGCCCCCGGTGGCCCGGGAGCGCGCCTTGTCGGCCCGGTAGAACCGCTCAAAGATCCGGTCGAGATCCTTGGGCTCGATGCCGATGCCCCGGTCGGTCACCGAGATCTCGACGAACTCCCCCTTGACCCCCGCGTCGATGGTCACCTTCAGCGGCGGCTCCTCGCCGACCCCGTCCGGCGAACCGACCCCGGCGTCCGGCGAGTACACCACCGCGTTCTCGGCGAGGTTGGCCACCGCGGTCATCAGCTGGCTCTCGCTGCCGTACACGGTCAGGCCCCGGGTGCCGGAGAAGGTGACCTCGATGCCCTTGGCCGAGGCCGGGGTACGGGTGCGGTCGATCACCTCCGCCACGATCCGGTCGACCGGCACCGGCGCCGGCTCGGGCAGCGGCTCGCCGCCCTGGAGGCGGGAGAGTTCGAGCAGTTCGGTGACCAGACGTCCCATTCGGGTCGACTCGTGCTGGATCCGCTCGGCGAACCGGCGGGCGGCCTCCGGGTCGGGCGGCCCGTCCCCGTCGGTCTCCAGGGCGTCCAGCAGCGCCTCGGCCAGCAGCTGTAGGGCTCCGACCGGGGTCTTCAGCTCGTGGCTCACGTTGGCCACGAAGTCCCGGCGTACCCGGGCCACCCGGTGCGCCTCCGTGACGTCGGCCGCCTCGACGGTGACGTGGCCGTCGCCGAGCGCCACGGCCCTGATGTGCACTCCTAGCGGATCACGGCCATTGCCCCGGGGCAGGTCGAGCTCCACCTCCCGCCGGGTGCCGGTACGCCGGGCCTGGCCGGCCAGGGTACGCACGACGGTGTGCGCGACCGGGGTACCCCCGGCCACCGTGCCGGCCCGAAGCAGGCCGAGCTCCCTGGCGGCCGGGTTGGCGAGCACCGGGCGGTCTTCCTCGTCCAGCACCAGCACGCCGACCCGCAGCGCGTCCAGACTCCGCTGGCCAAGCCCCTTGATCGAGGTGCTCCGGGCGGCCTCTTGCTCCACCGAGTCCTCCGTGTACGAAGCCGAATGCTGCGCAGTCGGCCCGCCGCGATCCTTGGCGCCGCGACGGCGCATCCACTCCACGCAATGATCGTAGGCGGGTTGTTAACCTAACGATTTCGCAGCAAAGGACGAATGGGACACCCGACGCACAGAATTCACTGGTCGGATTCGCGCAGTTCACCGGGGTTCACCGCGGCGACGCTCCGCCCACCTACCGTCACGCCGGAACTTACAGTAAAACACCAGCTGAGCGGTCTGGACCATGGGCCAGCCGCGACCACCTCTTGACCGGTCTGACCGGCCGACCAGACCCGCGAAGACCCGCGACGCGGCCGGCCCCCAGATCCGTGAACGTCCTTGGGAGCGACATGCGCGAGGAATACCGAGCAGACCTGGCCAGCGTCGGGCAGACCCTGGTCGCGATGGCCGAGGGAGTCCGGTCCGCGATGCGCCGGGCGACCGAAGCCCTACTGGCCGCCGACCAGACCGGTGCCGAGGAGGTCGTGTACGGCGACGCCGAGATCAACGCTTACCGCAGCCAGGTCGAGGACAAGGTCTACGACCTGCTCGCCCGGCAGGCGCCGGTCGCCTCCGACCTGCGCCAGGTGGTCACGGCGATCCACGTGGCGGCCGACCTGGAGCGGATGGGCGACCTCGCCGACCATGTCGCGAAGACCTGCCTGCGCCGGCTGCCGAACAGCGCGGTGCCCGACGAACTGGTACCCGTGGTCAGGGACATGGCCCGGGTCGCCGACCGGATCTCCGGGAAGATCGCCGAGATCCTGCAGTCCACGGACGCCAAGCGCGCCGCCGAACTGGAGCGCGACGACGACGAGATGGACGAGCTGAACAAGCAGCTCTTCGGGCTGCTGCTGGGCACCGCCTGGCGGCACGGGGTCGAGGCGGCCATCGATGGCGCGCTGCTCGCCCGCTGGTACGAGCGGTTCGCCGACCACGCCGTGAACGCCGGCGAGCAGATCGTGTACCTCGTCACCGGTGAGGCACCGGCGCAGACGGCCTGAGGCGTCCGGCGCCGGTGACCTCACCGTGCGCCGGCTACCGGCCCTGGTTCGCCACGGCGGCGGCGGCTTCGGCCGCCGCCTCGGGGTCGAGGTAGCGTCCACCCGCGACCAGCGGACGCAGGGTCTGCGGGTCGAGGTCGTAGCGCAGCGGGATGCCGGTCGGGATGTTCAGCTTGGCGATCGCCTCGTCGGAGATCTGGTCGAGGTGCTTGACCAGCGCCCGCAGCGAGTTGCCGTGGGCCGCGATCAGCACGGTGCGGCCGGCCAGCAGATCCGGGACGATCGAGTCGTACCAGTAGGGCAGTGCCCGGATCAGCACGTCCTTCAGGCACTCGGTACGCGGCCGGATGTCGACCGGCAGCGTGGCGTAGCGTGCGTCGCCGAACTGGGAGAACTCGTCGTTCTCGTCGATCGGCGGCGGCGGGACGTCGTACGACCGGCGCCAGAGCATGAACTGCTCCTCGCCGTACTCCTCCAGCGTCTGCTTCTTGTTCTTGCCCTGCAGCGCGCCGTAGTGCCGCTCGTTGAGCCGCCAGCTGCGCCGCACCGGAATCCAGTGCCGGTCGGTGGCGTGCAGTGTGATCTCCGCCGTCCGGATCGCCCGGCGCAGCACCGAGGTGTGCACGACGTCCGGCAGCAGACCAGTCTCGCGCAGCAGCTCACCGCCGCGGCGCGCCTCCTCCTCGCCCTGCGCCGACAGGTCCACGTCGACCCAACCGGTGAACAGGTTCTTCGCATTCCATTCGCTCTCGCCATGGCGGAGCAGCACGAGGGTGCCCACAGTCATGCGCTCATCCTGCCCGATCGACCCGCGGTCGCCTCGCCCGGCCGGCGTGACGACCACGACATGGAACCGGGTTGGGCAGCCTGCTTAGATGATCTGTAAATAAAACTTACTGGGGAGGTTGGGTGCGCGCCTGGCTCCGGTCGACCGCGGGTGGGCTCTCCCGGACCTACTGGGTCATCTGGTCGGGGATCCTGGTCAACCGGGCCGGCGGGTTCGCCGTGCTGTTCCTGACCCTGTACCTCACCGGGCCGCGGCACCTCACCCCGAGCCTGGCCGGCACGATCGTCGGCGGGTACGGCGTCGGCGCCGCCGGCGGGACGATGCTCGGCGGCGTCCTGGCCGACCGCTGGGGGCGGCGGCGGACCCTCCTGCTGGCCTACTTCACCGGCTCCGCGGTGCTGCTCGCGCTGGCGCTGGCCAAGAACCTCGGTGCGATCGCCGCCTGCGTCGTGCTGATGGGCGCCGCGCAGGGCATGCCCCAGCCGGCGTTCGTGGCGGCGATCGTGGACATCACGCCGGAGGCCGATCGGCCGCGCGCCTTCAACCTGCAGTTCTGGGCATTCAACCTGGGTCAGGCCGCGGCCGGCCTGATCGCCGGCGCGGTGGCCCGGCTCAGCTTCGTGCTGCTGTTCGCCGCCGATGCGACGAGCACCCTCATCACCGCCATCCTGATCCTGCTCTGGGTGCCGGAGAGCGTGCCGCACCGCTCGGGCCCGGAAGATCGCGTCGCGGCGGGCGGCGGACCGGGACCGGGACCGGGACCGGGACCGGCCCGGGCCGGGGTGCGGTTGGCGCTGACCGACCGCATCTTCATGGTGTTCGTGGGCCTGACCCTGCTTCAGGCGGTGCTGTCCGCCCAGAACACCTCGATCCTCCCGCTGTCCATGACCGCGGACCACATCCCGCCGGCCGGGTACGGGCTGCTCATGTCGCTGGCCGGACTGCTCATCGTGGCCGGGCAACTGTTCGTACCCGGGCTGATCCGGGGGCTGCTCCACGGCCGGGTGCTCGCCCTGTCGCTGGGCCTGCTGGCGCTCGGCTACGGCGCCCTCACGTTCGCCGGCTCGCTCGCCTTCTACCTGGCCTGCGCCGCGGTCTGGACGGTCGGCGCCATGCTGGGGGCGCCCGCCAACGCCACCATCATCTCCGACCTCGCGCCGCCCGCGGTCCGGGCGCGGTACCAGGCGGTGTTCTACCTGACCTTCTCGTTGGCCAGCTTCATCGCGCCGGCCCTGGGTGGAATCAGCTGGCAGTACCTGGGCTCCTGGCACTGGCTGCTGTGCGCGGGAGTGGGGCTGGTCGCCTGCGTCGGGCACCTGGTCGCCTCGCCGGCCCGGGAGCGCCAGGTCGCGCGGCGCGCGGCGGAACGGGCGGCCGCTACCCCGAAGCGGCGCGCCCTGGTGGACGGCCGGTCTTGACACGCCGGAGCGAGAACGAGCGCGGCGGCGGATGATCCCGTATGGTCGCAGATCTATGAGCGAGGACAACTGGCCAGGGCCGGTATCCGGCCAGGCACCCCACGATGAACAACACGTCATCGGCGTCGCGCACGTACCGGGCCTCAGCATGATCCTGAATGAGAGCACCGCTACCGAGTTGCCGCCGGTCCGCGCCGGTCACCCGCAGCCTATCGATCCCTCGAGCCCCCGACCCCACTGACCAGGTAAGCCCCTACGGCGGGCGGGCGACGCGGATCCCCTTGCCGCGTCGGCCACGCCTGCCGCTTGGACACCAAAAGGGTTCGCCGCGATCCCTCGGGACATCGGCGAACCCTCCTTGGTACCGGTGGCGTACCAACGTCCCCCAACGTGCGCCACCAGACGGCTGCTTGTCGGCCCGGCGTAACGACCCCCTCGTACGTCCGGCCGGCAGCCCGTCTGGCGTAAACGTACGGGTTGGAAGAACGGCCGGGCAAGCCGTTTGCGTTGTAGCCTCAATCACAAGCCGTCACCGAGCGGCCGGATCCCTTGCCTGGTAAGGGATCAGCCGTAGTGGCGTAGAGCAGGCCAGATCGTGTTCCAGGGCTCCCGCCGTCCATGACAGACAGTTACTGGCACGCCCTGCTCCTCGTTGCTCACCGGCAGCCCGCTGTCCAATGTGGTCGCCTGGGCGCAGTCGTCGAACCACCGGGAGAGGTCCTCGCCGACCGTCACCGCCACGGTCGCCGACGCCGGTGGAGGACCCAGCCGGTACAGCTCGTTGAGCCCGCCGTACGCGGTCGGCAACCCGTACCGGGGGCCGTACCGGTCCAGTGCGCCCTGCTCGCCGTAGTTGCCGGCGACCAGGGTGGTACGGCCACGGTCGGCGGCCGGCAGCGACCCGTACACGGCGGCGACCTGGCGCACGTACTCCGGCCAGCCGACCGAGTCGCGATCTGCCTGGTTGATCTGGCCGATGACGTCCGGCAGCGAGCGCGCCGGAATCAGCGGCAGCGCGATCACCACGCCCGTCAGCACGCTCACGGCCGCCGCCGCCCAGGTCCACGCCCACCTGCCCCGGTGGCCAGTGGCCCACCCCACGGTCACCACACAGCCGGCCGCGAACAGATAGGCGAGCAGCCCGAAGGTGTAATACCCCTGGCCCCCGGTGATCAGAACCAGCACGAACACCACCGGGTACGCCCAGGTGACCGCCCGGATCGCCCGCCACCGCGGGTCGCGCAGCAGCCGGATCAGCCCGGCGATCCAAATCGGGGCGACCGTCACCCCGATCAGGACGAACTGGAAGGGCAGCAGGAAGGTGCGGTCGTCCGAGCCCTTGTCCCTGGCGATGGCGCGGGCCATCGTCTGCTCGGGCCAGTGGTGGGCTATCTGGAAGATGAGGTTGGGCAGGCCCACCACCACCGCGATCCCGACGCCGGCCCACAGCCACGGGCTGGCCAGCTCGCGGCGCGGCCCGGCGATCAGCAGCCCTGCCGCCAGCCCGATGAGCAGCAGCACGATGAGCTGCTTGTTGTACAGGCCCAGTCCGACCGCGAGCCCCGCCGCCAGCCACCAGCGCGGCTGGGCGCGCTGCAGCGCGCGAACCGCGAACAGGATGACCAGCAACCACGCCACCAGGTCCGGCGACGCGGTCAGCAGCGCGTGGCCGCTGACCAGCACGAAGGTGGAGGACATCCCGACGGCCGCGAGCGTCTGCGCGACCGCGGTGCCGCCCAGTTCGCGGACCAGCAGCACGGTCAGCAGGATCACGGCCAGCGCGCACAGCGCGGCCGGGACGCGCGGTGCCCACAGGTTGTCGCCGAACAGCGCGACGCCGGCCCGGACCAGCAGCGGCGTCAGCGGCGGCTCGTCGACGTAGCCCCAGGCGGGATGGGAGGAGAGCACGCGAAAATACAGCTCGTCGCGCTCGTAACCGTACTGATTGACGGTGGCCGCCAGCAGGCCGGCGACCGCGACCATGACTACACCGACCGGACGCCACGCGAGTCGTGGGAGCACCGGGAAAGGGTAGGTCTATTTACGACGGTCGGTTGACCAGGTGCTCAAATGCCCGCAAATTGTCCAGCGGCTCCCCGCGCTTGACCCGCCACTCCCATTCGCGCCGGATCGCGGCACCGAAGCCGATCTCCAGCATGGTGTCGAAGCTCTCGTCGGCGTAGGTCAGCACCGACCCGAGCAGCCGGTCCAGTTCTTCCTCGGTGACCGCGTGCAGCGGCACCCGGCCGGTGAGGTAGACGTCACCGGCCTTGTCGATGGCGAACGCGACACCGTAGAGCCGGGCGTTGCGCTGTAGCAGCCAGGCCCACAACTGTTCGCGGTGCTCGTCCGGCTGGCGCATCACGAAGGCCTCGATGGCCAGCGCGTGGTCGCCGATCGTGAGATTGCACACCGTCTTGAGCTTGTGGGTGCCGGGCAGGGTCACCGAGTACCGCCCGGGTCCGGCGCTGTCCCAGGTCAGCTCCCGCTCGCTCAATGTGGACTCGATGAGCGTCGCGAGGTCGCCGCTCATTGCGCCGTGGCCAACTCGAAGCCCTGCGAGCGGTTCCCGCTCACCGCGTCCCGGTACACCGCCAGCAGGCCGGCCGCCGTCCGGTTCCAGGAGAACTGGCGGGCGTGCTCGATGGCGCCCCTGGCCAGCACCGCCCGCCGCCGCGGGTCCCGCAGCAGCCGGGCCAGCGCCCGCGCCCACTCCGCCGGGTCGTGCCCGTTGACGAGCAGCCCGGAGCGACCGTCCCGCACCGACGTGGGCAGCCCGCCCACCGCCGCGGCCACGACCGGCGTGCCGCACGCCTGCGCCTCCAGCGCGACCAGCCCGAAGGACTCGTTGTAGCTGGGCACCGCGACCACATCGGCGGCCCGGTACACCTCCGGCAGCGACTGCCTGTCCTGAGGCGCCAGGAACCGCACCATGCCGGCGATGCCCAGTTCGCCGGCCAGGCCGGCCAGGTCCAGGCCGCTGCCGCTCGTACCGCCGACTATGGCGAAGGTCACCTCGTCACGCAGGTCCGGCGGCAGCAGGGCCGCGGCGCGCAGCAGGATGTCGGGCGCCTTGAGCGGCTGGATCCGCCCCACGAACGCGACCACGTACCCGCGCGCCGGAAGGCCCAGCCGGCGCCGGGCGGCCACCCGCGCCGCCTCCTCGCGCCCCACCGCGGCCGGTGTGAACCGGTCGAGGTCGACGCCCGGTTCGACCACACTGACCCGGGCCGGCGATGCGCCGTACAGGTCGATCAGCTCGCGCGCCTCGATGGGCGTGTTGGCCACCAACCGGTCCGCCTCCGTGATCACCTGCTCCTCGCCGATCACGCGGGACTTGGGCTCGGGCCGGTCGCCGGCCGCCAGCTGACGATTTTTGACCTTCGCCAGGGTGTGCGCGGTGTGGACCAGGGGCACTCCCCACCGATCCTTCGCCAGCCAGCCGACCTGACCGGACAGCCAGTAGTGGGAGTGGACCAGGTCGTACCAACCGGGCGAGCGGGAGGCCTCGGCGCGCAGCACCCCGTTGGTGAAGGCGCACATCTGGGCCGGCAGCTCCTCCTTGGACAGCCCCTCGAACGGCCCGGCGATCACATGCCGGACCAGAACACCGGGCGCCATCTCCACCGTCGGCGGCAGCCCCGAGCGGGTGGCCCTGGTGAAGATCTCGACCTCCACGCCGGCCTGCGCGAGACGCTTGGCGACCTCGACGATGTAGACGTTCATCCCGCCCGCGTCGCCGCTACCGGCCTGTTCGAGTGGGGAGGTGTGCACCGACAGAGTGGCGACCCGACGCGGCAGCCTCGTTCCGGCCAGCGTGCTCACTCGGGCCACGTGCCCTCCCCGCGTCGTCGGAACCGTCGTCGGGCCTGGCTCTGGTTGTGCCCATACCCAACGCTGTCAACCGCCAGACCGACTCGCATCTTCCCGCTTCCCGATCCCGCCACGCCATTCGGGTGAGCAAACTCGCACCACGCCACGGCGCGCGGACGGCGAGGATGGCAGGATCGCGGAGAATGCCGGGCTCGCCTAGGAGGACGATTGACCACGTCAGCTCACCCGACGGCGGGCACGGTCCGCCCGATAGCGGTGATCACCGGAGCGTCCAGCGGGATCGGTGCCGCCACGGCGCGCCGGCTGGCCACCGAGGGCTTCCACGTGGTGGCCGCGGCCCGGCGGGCCGACCGGCTGGCCACGCTGGTCGAGGAGATCCGGGCCGGCGGTGGGCAGGCGACCGCGGTGAGCGCCGACGTCACGTCGGACGCCGAGGTCGCCGCGCTCGCCGATGCGGTGACGACGCTTCCCGGCGAGGTGACGCTGCTGGTGAACAACGCCGGTGGCGCGCTGGGCATGGACCCGGTCGAGTCCGCCAGCGTCGAGGACTGGCGCTGGATGTACGAGGTCAACGTCGCCGGTACGCTGCGGGTCACCCAGTCCCTGCTGCCGGCGCTGGAGGCGTCCGGCGCGGGTACGGTCGTGGTGCTCGGCTCGACCGCCGCGCAGATCGTGTACGAGGGCGGGGCCGGGTACACGGCGGCGAAGCACGCCCAGGCGGCGTTGACCGAGACGCTCCGGCTGGAGCTGTGCGGCCGGCCGATCCGGGTTATCGAGATCGATCCGGGCATGGTGCGCACCGACGAGTTCGCGCTCAACCGGTTCGGCGGCGACGAGCAGCGCGCGGCCGCGGTCTACGCCGGCGTAGCCAACCCGCTCGTGGCCGAGGACATCGCGGACTGCGTCGCCTGGTGCGCCACGCGACCGCACCACGTGAACGTGGACCGGCTGGTGGTTCGCCCGCTCGCCCAGGCCGCACAGCACAAGGTGCACCGGGTTCAGTGAGGTCCGCTTCGGCGGGTGCGGAGCACCGCGCGACGGCCCAGACCGGTCGCCCCGTCGGCTCGGTGACCCGGGGCACCACCAACCCGAACCGGCTGCGCCGGGTGGACGGTTGGATCTGCGCCACGCTGGGCCCACGGCTGCCGGAAGACGCGCTCGTGGTGGACCTCGGGTACGGCTCCTGGCCGGTGACCACCGTCGAGCTGCGCGACCGGCTGGCGCGGGTGCGCCCGCGCGCACGGGTGGTGGGGCTGGAGATCGACCGGGCACGGGTGGCGGAGGCATCGCGATACCGCGACCCGCCCGGGCTGAACTTCGCGCTCGGCGGGTTCGAGCTGGCCGGGCTGCGCCCCGCGCTGGTACGCGCGATGAACGTGCTGCGCCAGTATCCGGAGCCGGAGGTGCCGGGCGCCTGGTCGACGATGTCGGGGGCGATCGCGCCGGGCGGGTACGTCATCGACGGCACCTGCGACGAGCTGGGCCGGCTGTCGTCGTGGATCCTGCTGGACTCCTCCGGCCCCCGGTCGCTGACGCTCTCCATGCGACTGTCCACACTGAACAATCCCGCGGAGGTCGCGCAGCGGCTGCCCAAGGCGCTGATCCATCGCAACGTGCCGGGCCACTGGGTATACGAATACCTGACCGCGCTGGACGACGCGTGGCACGCCGCGGCGCCGCTGTCCGTGTTCAGCCACCGGCAGCGGTGGATCCAGACGGTGGCGGCCACGAGGGCGGCCGGCTGGCCGGTGCGGGACGGTACCCGGCGGTGGCGCCTCGGCGAGGTCACCATCGACTGGCCCGCCTAGCCGACCGCCACGAGCGACGCGAACATCCGCATCCGCGCCGCCGGCCCGCCTACAGCGAACAGTTGACCAGCACCGGCTCCGGGCGCAACTCGACCTCGAACCGCTTCTGCACTCCGTCGCGAACCTCCCGGGCCAGGTCCAGCAGCGCGTCGGTGGTGCCCGCGCCGCGGTTGGTCAGGGCCAGCGTGTGCTTGCCGGAGATGGCCACGCCGTCCCGCCCGTACCCCTTGGTGAAGCCGGCGTTCCCGATCAACCAGGCGGCGCTGGTCTTCACCGTGCCGTCCTCCCCCGGCCACGCCGGCGGCTCGCCGAGGTCGGCGGCCCGGCGGCGCAGCACCGCGTACCCGGCGGCGTCGAGCACCGGGTTGGTGAAGAACGAGCCGGCCGAGTAGGTGTCGGGGTCGTCCGGGTCCAGCACCATGCCCTTGCCGGCCCGCAGCCGGAGCACCGCCGAACGCACCTCCGCGAGCGGCGCCCGGCCGCCCACCGGCACTTCCAGCGCACGCGCCAGCTCCGGGTACCGGACCGGAGTCGAATGCCCCGAACGGCTCAGCCGCAGCGTCACGGACAGCACGACCCACCGGTCGACGTGCTTGAACACGCTGGCCCGGTACCCGAACCCGCACTGCGCCGGCGTGAACGTGGTGGTCTGGCCGAGCTGCCGGTCGTACACACGCACCGACGTGATCGTCTCCGCGACCTCCTGCCCGTACGCGCCGACGTTCTGGATCGGCGTGGCGCCGGACGAGCCCGGGACGCCGGAGAGGCACTCGATGCCGGCCCACCCCTCGGCCACCGTACGGGCGACCACCTCGTCCCACGGCTCGCCCGCCGCGAGAGTGAGCCGCACGCCGTCCGAGTTGGGGTCGGCCACCGCCTCGAAGCCCCGGGTACGCAGCAGCACCACGGTGCCGGGAAAGCCCTCGTCCCCGATCACCACGTTGGAACCGCCGGCCAGAACCAGTACCGGATCATCGTCTGGGATCGCCTCGGCGATCTCCGACGGATCGGTGACGGTGACCAACCGGCCGGCCGGGCCGCCCAGGCGCAGCGTGGTCAGGGATGCCAAGTCACGGCTGCCAACATGCACAGGACAACCCTAGGCTCTACAGTAGGTGCGGCTTCGGCGGACCGCCATCTCGGTCGGACCGTCGGCGGCAGTGGCGACCCAGGCGCGGCGATGATCTCCGGCCGTGCCGATGACCAGGCATGGACGGGATGACCAGGAATTTGGCTAACAAAGACTTCTGGCTGGCGGCGCTGCGCACCGAGGGGCCGGCGTTCCGGGAGGCCGTGACGGATGCTCCGCTGGACGCACCCGTGCCGTCCTGCCCCGGCTGGACGGTTGCCCACCTGATCGGGCACCTCGGCGAGTTCTACGGCTTCGTTCTGAGCCATGTCGGGCGGGGCGTGACCAGCCGGCCGGAGGACACCTCACCGGAGGAGTTCCAGCCGCCGTCGGGCGCCGACCCGCTCTCCTGGTGGGACGAGCGGTACCAGCAGGTCATCTCCACTTTGGACGCGCTCGACCCCGACATGCCCGCGTGGAACTGGGCGCCACAGGCCAAGACGGTGGAGTTCTGGCACCGGCGGGCGGCGCACGAGACCACCGTGCACCGCTGGGACGCGCAGTTCGCCACGATCAACGCCGAGCCGATCGAGCCGAAGCTCGCGGCGGACGGCGTGGACGAGGTGCTGGACACCTGGCTGCCGGCGGGCCGGCGGCGGGGCCCCAGCGACCTGGTGGGCGTCGTCGGGCTGGGCGCCACGGACCTGGACCGGGAGTGGCTGGTCCGGCTGCGCGCCGACGGCGGGGTCGCCCTTCTGGACACCGACACGCTGCTGGACACCGACGAGCACCGCGAGCGGGCGGTGGCCCGCGGGACCGCCAGCGACCTGATGCTGGCCCTCTACGGCCGGGTCGGCTTCGACCTGCTGGAGCTCGCCGGCGACGAGCGGCTGCTCGAGGCGCTGCGCACCGGCTGAGCCGGGCCTCGCCGGGCCGGCCCGGCGAGGTTCACGGGCCGGGCGGCCGAGGCGTCGATCCGCGCCCCCGGCCCGGCGATCGAGGCCCCGCGGTCGAGGGCCCGCGGTCGAGGGCCAGCGGTCGAGGCTCAGCGGTCGAGGCTCAGCACCAGCTGGGGGCGGGCGATCTCGTGGTCCGGGCGGATCGGCCGGACCGCCGTGCCGATGGCGAAGAACTCGGTGGTGTGCGAGCCCCACGAGTGGTTGCGCTGGTCCAGCTGTACGCCCACGATGCCCTCCGCGGACAGCGCCTCCGCCTCCTTCTGCATCCGCGCCATGGCCAGCTCCCGGGCGTCGTAGAGCGCCTGGGTGAACTGCGGCAGCTCGGTGTTCTGGCCGAGGTTGGACAGGATGTTGCCGAACGTACGGTGCGCGACGTGGTAGACGCAGACGCCCATGGTCATGCCCAGCGGCGCGTACCCGGCCTGCAGCAGGGTCCAGAAGTCCTGGCCGGACAGGTCGGACGTGAACGGCTGCCCATGATCGTTGCGCCAGCTCTTGCCGTCGTCGGCCTTGACCGCCGTGCCGACCGCGAGGAACTCGGCCGCGTCCGAGCCCCACTCCTTGAACTCCACCTCGAGCCGGACGCCCACGATCCCGTCGGCGCCGAGCGTGTCCGCCTCCGCCTGCATCCGGGTCATGGCCAGCTCCCGGGCGTGGTACATCGCCTGGGAGAGCACGTCGAGCTCCTGGTTCTTGCTCCAACGGCCCACCTGGAAACCGACGTGATAGACCGAGGTGCCCAGCACCAACCCGAGCGGCGTGAAGCCGGCTTGCTTGACCAGCAGGAACTCATTGACCGTGAGGTCCGAGGTGAAGATGTGGCCCTGCTTGTCCGGCCGGAGTTCGGCGAGCCGGTTCATGGCGTCCTGCGGGACACCCAGCTCCGTCGGATCGGCGCTCATGCGGCAACTCCCGAACTCTTGTCGGAAATCATGGAAGCTCTCCTCATCGCCTTACAGGCGCAACATAGGTAGTGGCGCCTCGAGTGAGGCGGTCGTTTCGAAGGGCACCACCGCGGTACCCCAGATAAAACAGTTGGCGACGTGGTCCTCGCCCTCCCCGCCGCTGGAGCAGCGCTGCCCGGACACCTGCAGCATCATGTCCCGGAGCAGGACCGTGTGGCCGCTGCGGTGCCGCGCGTCGGCGGCCAGCGACTTGCGGGCGGCGTCGCGCGCGGCGTGTACCAGCTCGGTGTTGCCGGCGAGCTCCTGGTTGTACCAGGACCGGCGCTGGCTCATCACGCTCCAGTCGTCGTGCCGGACCATCGCGCCGACCCCCTGCACCAGGGCCACCGGCACCCAGCCCGCCCGGATCAGCTTGGCGAAGTCCTGCCCGCTCAGGTCGGACGTGAACGGCCGGCGCGGCCGCTTGGCTCCGTCGGCCCGCACGGCCGTACCGATGGCCATGAACTCCAGCCCGTTGTCGTAGAACGAGCGTACGGACAGCCGGACCCCGACCACACCGTCGCCGCCCAGCCCGGCGCACTCCCGGCGCATCCGCTCGACCGCCCGGTGCCGGGCCTGGTTGAGTAGCTCCTGGGTGGCCGGCACCGGTACCACCGGGGCGATCCCCCAGCCGCCACCGCCCGCGAAGCCGCCGCCGGCGATGCCGCCGCCGGGCATCCCCCCGCCGGCGAACCCGCCGCGCACCCAGCCGCCGCCCATCGCCAGCCCGCGCCCGTAGTACCCGCAGCCCGTGTACGACCAGCCGACGTTGTAGACCGCACTGCCCAGCACCTGGCCGACCGGGGAGAAGCCGACCGACCGGATCGCGGCGAACTCCTCGACGGTCAGGTCTGAGGTGAAGCTCCCGGACTCGCCCCGGTCCCGCCGCTCACGCTGCTCGCTGATGCGCCACTGGGCGCGCAGCGGCAGCCGACCGGCGGCGATCTCGGCGGCGCTGCCCTCCGCGATCTCGTCCGCCGACCAGGTCTTGCCGGTCGGGTCGACGGTCATCGGTTCACCCCCGGCGCGCCCACGCCCGTCTCGGCCACCCCGGTCACGGTGCGGTCAGTTTCTGCAGCGCCGCCACCGCCGCGGCGTTGGTGCCGGCGACCGCGGCCAAGGCCTCGGCCAGCGATCGCGACCACTCCTCGGCGGTGACGGACTTGGTCGACATCACCACGCCTCCGGACTCGTGGCATACCTTGGTCACGGCCCGGGCGCCCACGTCGGTCCGGTCCAGCTCGTAGCGGCGATCGCCGACGTGTACGGAGATGCCCAAGACGGCCGGCTCCCGGCCGGCCATCCGCGCCTTCCACTTGCCCTCCCGCCGGACCTGGACCAGATCCGGAGGCAGGGTCGCGGACAGCATGTTGAGCAGCATCCCGGAGTACAGCGACAGATCATCTGTATGCCGGCGTAGCTGGGCGGCGAGCAGCTCGAGATCAAGGTTCGACTGCGGTGTGCCCTGCGTCATACGCTCCTCCAACGCGCGTTACCCCGATCCAGGCTAGCGCTCGCTCACCACCTCACGGGCAACCGCCAGAACGTCGGCCCCGAACAGGACGAGCCGGACCTCGTCCGGGCCCACGGTGGCCTCCTCGATCGCCACGAGCGCCTGGCGGACCGCGTCCTCGACCGGCCAACCGTACGTGCCGGCGGAGATCAACGGGAAGGCGATCGAGCGAGCTCCCAGCTCGTGGGCGACCGCGAGGGAGTTGGTGTAGCAGTCCCGCAGCAGGCTGGAGCGCTCGTCCTGGCCCGTGTAGACCGGCCCGACGGTGTGGATCACCCAACGGGCCGGCAACCGCCCGGCGGTGGTCGCGACCGCCTGGCCGGTGGGCAGCCCCCGGCCGTAGCGGGACGCCCGCAGCGCCCGGCACTCGGCGAGGATCTCCGGACCGCCGCGCCGGTGGATGGCGCCGTCCACCCCGCCGCCGCCGAGCAGCGACGAGTTCGCGGCGTTCACTATGGCGTCGACCGCCAGCGTGGTGATGTCCCCCTGGACCAGTTCGAGGCTCATCCCCGCATCATGGAGCCTGGATCGGCAGCCCATGCATGCGGCGGGTCATCAGGGTGGCGCCGACCACCGCCGCCGGCATCCCCAGGATCGCGCCGAACGGGATCAGGAAGCAGACAAAAACCGACACGCCGAAGCCGAGCGCCAGGAACCGGTGCCGCCGCAGCAGCTCGCGGCGCTCCCGCAGCCGCAGCCCCCGGCGGGCGCCGGCCACCCCGGTCAGCTCCAGGGCCAGCACCCAGCCGCCGACGAGCGCGCCGATCACGGGCACCACCGTCTGCCCGACCGCCGGCAGCAACCCGCCGACGAACAGCAGTACCCCGACCACCGCGGAGAAGACCAGCAGCCGGATCGACTCGGCGAGGCCCCGGAAGATCCCCCGCCACCACGGCACCTCGACCGCGTTGGGGACGCCGCCCAGGGCGTCCTCCACCCGCTCGGAGATCTTCTCGTAGAACGGGTCGCCGACGGCCAGCGTGAGCCCGGTGAACGCGACGAAGGCCAGCAGCGCGAACACCCCGACGATGGTGATCGCGGCGAGCACCCGGAGAAGATCGCGAAGCCCGTCCGACCAGCCGTTCGCGAACCAGGTCACCGCCCGCGACTCCGGGCCGAGGAACACCAGGAGCGCGATCAGCGCGACGAGCAGCAGGGCAAAGGCGATCAGGGCCGGCAGCATGCCCAGCACGACCAGGCCGGGGTTGCGGGCGTAGGTACCGAGTCCCCGCACGAGCAGCCCGACGCCGGTCATGAACTCTCGCACCGGCCGGCCGGCGTCGCGTACTCGGTTGTCCACGCCGGCAGCCTAACGGTCATGGTCCACTTCGGCCCGCCGTGCGCGGGCCGCCGCCCGTTGGTCGGTGGAGCCCGGCCGGGCGCGGGATCAGTCCGCTAGTCCGCTATGCGCACCCGTACCCGCCGGTTGGCCCGGCCCTTGCTCTCCACCTTGACCACCGACACCTTGCCGATCTGGCCGGTGGACGCCACGTGCGTACCCCCGTCGGCCTGCACGTCCAGCCCGGTGATGTCGACGATCCGGATCTCCTGCTCGTCGGCCGGAATCAGGTTCGACTGGGTACGGATGATGTCCGGCAGGGCCAGTGCCTCGTCGCGGGGCAGCACCCGGGCGAGCACCCGGCGGTCCGCGGTCACCTCGGCGTTGACCAGGTCTTCGAGCCGGGCCTTGAAGTCGGGCGGCACCTCGGGCAGGTTGAAGTCCATCCGGGCCTCACCGGGCTCCATGTTGCCCCCGGTGACCAGCGCGCCGAAGTCCCGGAAGACCACGCCGCACAGCACGTGCAGACCCGAGTGCGTGCGCATGAGCATGCTGCGCCGCGCGTCCTCGACGGCGCCGGTGACGGTCGTGCCGGCGGGCGGCAGAGGATCCCCCTCGGCGGGCAGCAGGTACAGGTCGTCGCCCTTGCGGGTACCGACGATCCGGGTCTGTACGCCTTGCCAGAGCAGCACCCCGTGGTCCGGCGGCTGCCCGCCGCCCCCGGGGTAGAAGGCCGACCGGTCCAGGACTATCCCGTCCTGCGCGTCGGAGAACAGCACCGTGCACTCCCACTCCCGCAGGCCGGGATCGGCGAGGTCGAGGCGGTGCGTGCGGCCGTGCTCGGTGACACCCATAACCGGCGACCCTACCCGTCCGCGCCGGCCAGGAAGCCGCTGATCCGCTGCCGCAGGTCGGCGCGGGCCGTCCAGAGCACCCCGGGCCGGTCGTAGATGTGCAGCCGCGCCCGGGGCAGCAGCGAGGCCAGGCGCTCGGCCACCCCGACCGGGTGAAGGTCGTCACCGACACAGCCGATCACCAGCGCGGAGGCCGTCACGGCGCCCAGCGCCGACGCGTCGGGCACCGCGAAGCCCTCCGCCAGACCGGCGAGACCGGCGCCCAGGCCGTCGCGCAGCAACTGCTCGCAGCGCTGCCGGACGAACGAGTACGCCGCCGCCGTGCCCCGCAGATCGACCGGTACCTCGGCGGACACCACCTCGGCGACCCGCTCCCGGTCGCCCGAGCCGACGGCGTCGAGCAGCGCGCCGATCCGCCGGCGGGCCGGGCCGGTACGCGGCGAGTCCAGCACCGCCGGCAGGAAGAACACCACCCGCTCGAACCGGTCGGGCCGGCGCGCCAGCAGCCCGCACAGCGCACCGGCGCCGAGGCTGACCCCCAGCGCCTGGTTCGCGCCGTGGAGGTCGGCGACGGCCCCGAGGTCGTCCGCCAGGTCGGCGTAGCTCCACCGGCCGGGCGGCGCGCCGGAGCGGCCGTGCCCGCGCAGCTGAACGAAGATCCTCGTCCCGGGTACCGCGCTGCCCAGCGGCCGGGTGTCGGCGATGCCGGAGCCCAGCCCGTGCGCGAACACGGTGACGGGACGGCCAGCGCCGGTGAGCAGGTACTCCAGCTCGACGCCCGCGGCGGTGGTGAACAGCTCGGTCGGCGGGGCCGGAAGCGACACCATCCCTACCAGGAACCCTGGCCGTCGACCGCGTCGCGCAGTGCGGGGCGCAGATCGAGCACGTAGACCAGCGAGACGGTTACCGCTATCAGACCGAGGAAGTTCCGGACGCTGCCGAACAGCAGCGTCACCAGCACGGCACCGCCGGTCATCGCGAGCCATCCGCCCTTGGGGATGCGACCGACAACCAGGAACGCGTCGGTCCGCTGGGTCAGGCAGTTGACGAACGCGAACAGCTCGACGATCAAGCTCACCACGGTGAGCGCGTAGGTGACATCAGCGGTCACCGTGCTGTAGAACAGCGGCGCGGCGGCAATGACCATAGCCAAGAGCTTATGCCGACGCGGCCCGGGACCGCCGGGCCGCGCCGTGCTGGCCTACTTCCCGGCCGGGTCGGTCCCCTCGGCCGGCGCGTCGCCGGCCTCCGGCGCCGCCTTGCTCTCGGGCCTGACCTGCTCCGATGCGGCCCCGTCCGCCTCGGCGTCCGGCCGGATGCCGACGGTGGCGTGGACGACCCGACGACCGCGGACCACCTGCTCGCCGCGGGCGACCAGGTCGGTGTAGATCTCCTGGGCACGCTCCTGCGCGGCCTGGGCGTTGGTCACCAGGCTGACGACGTTGCGCTGGGCGGCGTCGCGCAGGCGCACGGCCCGTCCCCCGGCCGCGTCGCGCAGCCGGTCGCTGTCGAACTCCCCGCTGGACACCCGGCCGCGCAGTTCGGTCACGGCGGCGGGGAGCTTGCGCAGCCGCTGGTAGGCGAGGTCGCCGACGGCGGCGGCCGCGTACAGCGGGGCGGGAATCTTGGCGTCTTCCTTCTCAGCCATCAGATCTCCTTGGTTCCGGCGGCCGGGTCGGCCGCGTTCGTGGCTGTCTTCGTTTGCTGCTCCGGGACCGCGGCGGGGCGGTCGGCGGCCGGGTCGACGTCCACGGCGAGGTCGGCCGTGACGCTCCCGACGTCCGGTTCGAGGTCATTGTCTGCTTCGAGGTTGATGCCTGCCTCGGCGGCAATGTCCGCTTCGAGGTCGGCGTCCGCCTCGGGGTTGGCGTCCGGGTCGGTGGCCGGCGGGCGCGCCGCGGCGGCCTCGGCCTCACGGGCGTTTTCCCGGCGGAACGTCTCGTAGATCTGGATGAGCGACTGCTTCTGGGCCGCGGTCAGCCCCGGGTCGGCCGCGATCGCCTCGAGGACGTTGTGGCCTTCCTTGCCGTCGAGCAGGCCCGCACGCAGGTACATCAGGGGCGTCGAGACCCGTAGCGCACCGGCTAGCTGCTGCAGCACCTCGGCGCTCGGCCGGCGCAGGCCGCGCTCGATCTGGCTGAGGTACGGGTTGCTGACCCCGGCCTGCTCGGCGAGCTGGCGGAGCGAGATCCGCGCGTTGCGGCGCAGGTCCCGGATGAAGTCGCCGATGTCGTGCGGCAGGTCCTTGGGCGTTTGCATGCCATCAACGGTACGTCGCCGCGCTTGCAGCAGCAAGCAAAGTGCTAGCGCTTGCTAGCGTGACCCCCGCCACCGGCAGACGCCGCCGCACCGTCGCCGCACCCTCGCCGCCGCCGTACCCTCGCCGCCCGTGCGCCTCGCGGGTGCGCCCTCGCCGAGGAGGGCGCACCGGGAACTCACCAGATCGCGCGCACCACGCCGACCGGCTCGCCCCGCCCGCGCTGGATCACGCCTTCGGCGTCTCCGGCCAGCTCGTCGAGGATCGGGGCGTCCACGCCCAGGCGGCGCAGCGCGCTGGCCACGACGGGGAATCTGGCCCGCCGGGAACCATCGTCGATCTTGATGGCCACCGCACCGGCCCCGGGCACCGCGACGGCCAGCACGCCCTCGGCGCCGCCCTTGGCGAGCAGGCCCGGCACCCCGCGCATCAGCCGGGCGTCGTCGGCTCCGGTCCCCGAGACCAGCTCGGGGTACGCCCGCATGGCGTCGGCCACGGTACGCCCGGCGGTGCCCGGCTGGCCCTGCACCAGCCGGAGGTACGCCGTCGCCAGCGCGTACAGCGAGATCGCCAGGACCGGTGCCCCGCACCCGTCGACGCCCACCGCCGCGGCGGGCTCGCCGGACATCTCCTCCACCACCGAGCGCAGGTGCCGCTGCAGCGGATGGTCGGGCCGGTGGTACCCCTCGATCGGCCAGCCTGCGGCCAGGCAGGTGAGCAGCATGCCGGTGTGCTTGCCGGAGCAGTTCATGTAGATCCGGGACGGGCCGCCGCCGCCCAGGATCACGTCCCGGCGGGCTGCCTCGGCCAGCGGCAGGTCGGGCGGGCAGGCCAGCGCCTGCTCGGGCAGGCCGCCGCCGCGCAGCATCGTCCGGGCCAGATCGACGTGCATCGGCTCGCCGTGGTGACTGGCGGAGACCAGGGCGAGTTGGGCCGGCTCGGCCAGCGCCAGCCCGGCCTTGAGCATGCCGGTGGCCTGCATCGGCTTGTTGGACGAGCGCGGGTAGATCGGCCCCGTCACGTCTCCGGCGGCGGCCACCGCCTCGCCGGTGGCGGACAGCACGACGACCGAACCCCGGTGGTAACTCTCCACGAAGCCGGACCGCGTGACCTCGGCGAGCAGTTCGCCGCCCGCGTAGCCGCCGGGGGCACGCCCATCGGCCGCCGGGTCGGGCGCGGCGACGCCGCCGCTGCCGGCCTGTGCCGGGATGGCGGAAAGCCGCTCAGCCATGGCGCTTCACCTCCAGCAGGGTGCGGGCCTGCTCGGCCGTCATGGGTGCTCGCCCGGCCAGCCGGGCGAGGCCGACCGCGCGGGCGACCAGTTGCATGTTCGACTCGACCGGCTGACCCTTGGCGTACGTGATCGTGTCCTCCATGCCGACCCGCAGGTGGCCGCCGGTGGACAGGGAGGCGAGCAGCACCGGGATGGTGGACCGGCCGATCCCGGTGGCGGAGAACGTGGCGCCCTCGGGCAGGTCGCGCAGGCAGGCCACGAGGGCCTCGGCGGTACCCGGCATCCCGCCCGGTACCCCCATCACCAGGTCGACGTGCACGTGCCCGCCGGCCGGCGGGCCGTACCGGTCGAGCAGCCGGCGCAGCGTGGTCAGCTGGCCAAGGTCGAAGATCTCGTACTCCGGCACGATGCCGCGCTCGCGCATCCGGGTGTGCAGCTCGACGATGAACTCCCAGCGGTTGAGGAACACGTCGTCGCCGAAGTTGACGGTGCCCATGGTGCAGGAGGCCATGTCCGGTTCGGCGTCCAGCACCCGCAGCCGATCGGGCTCAGGGTCGGTGACCGCGCCCCCGGTGGAGAGCTGGACGATCAGGTTGGTCTGCTCGCGCAGGGCCGCGACGGTGTCGCGCAGCCGGCCCAGGTCGAGGGTGGGCCGCGCGTCGTCGTCGCGGATATGAACGTGGATGACGGCGGCGCCCAGCGCCTCGCACTCCCGGGCGGTGGTGACCAGTTCATCGAGGCTCACCGGTAGCGGCGGCACCTCGCTCTTGGCCGACTCGGCGCCGGTCGGCGCGACCGTGATCAACGTCGGTGTTGTCATGGCCGCGATCCTTCCACGGTCGCTGACCTGCTGCTCAGCCCGGTATGTATTGACGAAATAGATAACACTCCTTACCGTTTCTCCATCGACATCCGTCCCTGTCACAGAGGTTCCGTAGGGAGGCCGATCTTGGCCAGATCACGCATTCTCACCGCCGTCGCCGCGCTGGCCGGCGCCGCGCTCGTCGCCACGACGCTCGCCCTGGCGTTGCCCGCCCAGGCGGCCGGCAGCGTCATCGCGACGTTCAGCAAGGACTCCGACTGGGGCACCGGCTACCAGGGCAAATACACGATCACCAACGGTACGGCGGCCGGCATCAGCGCCTGGACGGTCGCCTTCGACCTGCCGGCCGGGCTGACCATGGGTACCTACTGGGACACCCTCATCACGACCAGCGGCCAGCACGTGACCGCGAAGAACCGCGACTACAACGGCACCGTCGCGCCCGGGGCCAGCGTGACCTTCGGTTTCGTCGTCAACGGTGGCTCGGGGGCGCCCGCCGGCTGCACGATCAACGGCGCGTCGTGCACCACGGGCTCGGGTGGTGGCGGCAGCTCACCCACGCCGCCGCCGACCCGCACCCCGACCCCCAGCCCGACGCCCACCGGTGGCGGTGGAGGCGGTGGTGGTGGTACGGGCACCACGCTGGCCACGGCGCCGTACATCGACATGGGCTCGTGGCCGACGCCGGTACTGGCCGACGTCGCCAGCGCCAGCACGCTGAAGAACTTCACCCTCGCGTTCATCACCTCGGCCGGCTGCCACGCCAGCTGGTTCAACGCGTACGACCCGCGCGCGGGCTGGCAGCTCGACCAGATCAACGCCATCCGGGCCCGCGGCGGCGATGTCAAGATCTCCTTCGGCGGCGCGAGCGGCATCGAGCTGGCCCAGGCGTGCGGCAGCGTCAGCGCGCTGACCGCCGAGTACCAGGCCGTCATCAACGCGTACAGCCTCAAGTACATCGACTTCGACATCGAGGGCGCGGCGGTGGCCGACCCGAACTCGATCAACCTGCGCTCACAGGCGATGAAGCAGCTACAGACCGCCAACCCGAACCTGAAGATCTCGCTCACCCTGCCGGTGCTGCCGACCGGCCTTGACGGCAATGGCGTGAACGTGGTGACCGCCGCCAAGAACGCCGGGGTCAACCTCGACGTGGTCAACGTGATGGCGATGGACTACTACCAGAACGGCGACTACGGCGCCTTCGCGCTGCAGGCCGCGCAGTCCACGTTCAACCAGCTCAAGTCGCTGTACCCGACCAAGACCACGGCCCAGCTGTGGCGCATGGTCGGGGTGACGCCGATGCTTGGCCAGAACGACGACGGGCACATCTACAACCAGACCGCCGCGCGGAACCTGGTCTCCTTCGCCAAGACCAACCACCTCGGCGAGCTGGCCTTCTGGGAGGTCACCCGGGACCGCAACGCCTGCACCGGCGCGCTCTACATGTGCACCAACATCAGCCAGTCGCCGTACGAGTTCAGCAAGATCTTCTCCAGTTACACCGGCTGATCTGATAGACCAACATGGCGCGGGTCCGCTCGTCCGGGGTGGGCCCGCGCCCCATCCAGGCCCGGCCGCGCCCGCTCGGCGGGCCGTCAGGCGGGGTCGATCGCCGCGGCCGAGACGCCGACCCGCAGCGGCTCGCCGTCGCCGACGCTCCGCTTGATCACGGCTAGTGCGATCATCCCCAGCTCGTGGTGGCGCACCGCGGTGCCGACGAAGCCCACCTCCCGCCCGTCGGCGGTGGACACCGCCGTGCCGGCGGCCGGCAGCTCGTCGGTGCTCACGCCGTCCAGGTGCAGCAGTACCAGCCGACGGGGCGGCCGCCCCAGGTTGTGTACCCGGGCGATCGTCTCCTGGCCGCGGTAGCAGCCCTTGTCCAGGTGCACCGCGTCGGCCAGCCAGCCCACCTCGGCCGGGATCGTCCGGTGATCGGTCTCCAGCCCGTACCGCGGCCGGCGGGCGGCCACCCGCAGCGCCTCGAACGCCCAGATCCCGGCCCACGGCACGCCCAACTCCTCGGCGACGGCCGCCACCCGGGGACGCGGCACCAGCAGGTCGTACCCGTAGGACATCCGGCGCGCCCAACCGCCGCCGGGCAGCGGAGCGGTCGAGTACACGGTGGTCGGCCGGGGCGCCACGTCGGCCGAGGCGAACTTCGCCCCCGGTACCGGTGCCACCCGCGGCGGGTCCAGCTCGATGCCCGGGATCCTTGCCTCGGGACCGACCAGCGACAACAGCGCCCAGTCGGCGGTGACGTCGGCCGGCTCGACGCGCATCAGGAAGCGCATCCGGTTCAGGAAGTCCAGCAGCGCCGGCCCGGCCCCGGGCTCGGTGTCCAGCCAGGTGGTCGTGCCGTCGTCGGTGAGCACCGCGTGGTGTTCCGCGTGCCCGTGCGGCGACAGGACCAGCAGCTCGCTGCCCTCGCCCGGCCGCAGGTCGGTGAGGTGCTGGGTGGTCAGGCTGTGCAGCCAGCCCAGCCGGTCCTCGCCGGGGATGGCGATGATCCCCCGGTGCGAGCGGTCGACCAGCCCGGCGGCGGTTTCCAGGGTTCGCTGCTCGCGCACCGGGTCGCCGTAGTGGGCCACCGCGCCGGTGTCCGGCGAGCCCGGCTCGACGGCCTCGATCATTACCTCAGGCATCCGTACCTCCACAGGCGTCTGTGCCTCCGCACCCGGCACACAGCCCGAACAGCGCGACATGGCCGATATCGATCAGGAAGCCCTGGTCGCGGGTGAGCGTCTCGGCCAGCGGGCCGAGTACGCCGGAGGACACCTCGACGATCGCGCCACAACCCCGGCACACCAAGTGGACGTGCTGCGCCTCACCCACCGCGTGGTATGTCGGGGCGCCGTGGGACAGGTGGGCGTGGGTCACCAGACCCAGCTCCTCGAGCAGCTCCAGGGCCCGGTACACGGTGGTGATGTTCACCCCGGCGGCGGTCTTCGCGACCCGCGCGTGCACCTGGTCCGGGGTGGCGTGACCGAGCTCGTACACGGCCTCCAGCACGAGCTGGCGCTGAGCGGTCAGCCGGAGACCCCGGGAGCGCAGCACCTCCGCCAGCGGCGAATTGGACACCTTTCGAGGGTACTCGGACCGATCAGCCGACCAGAGCCGGCGGCGACCGGCGGCCGGCGGGCGCCGGCCGGGTAGTCTGCCTGACGTGTCGCAGCGAGTGGTCGCCGTGCTGGGTCGCGGCGTTGTACCAGCCCAGAGCCCCATCCTCCGCGCCGATGATCTCGGAGTCCTGCGTGGCGACGGGATCTTCGAGACCATGCACGTGCGTGGCTCGCGGCCCTGGCTCATCGAGGACCACCTTGATCGAATGAGTCGCTCGGCCCGGCTGGTCGAGCTCGACCTGCCGGCCCGCGAGGCGCTCCTCGAACTGGCCCACCAGGCGCTGGCCGAGTGGCCGACCGACGTCGAGGGCGCGCTGCGCCTGGTCTGCACCCGGGGCAGCGAGGACGGCGGGCCGGTCACCGCGTTCGCCACGCTGGCCCCGATCGGCGCCGGGCAGCTCCGAGGGCGCCGGGAGGGCATCTCGGTGGCGACCGCGTCGCTGGGCGTCGCGGCGGACGCCCGGTCGGCCGCGCCCTGGCTGCTCGCCGGCGCGAAGACGCTGTCGTACGCGGTGAACATGGCCTCCCAGCGGTGGGCCGGCGGCCGGGGCGTGGACGACATGCTGTGGGTCTCCAGCGACGGGTACGTGCTGGAGGCGCCGACCTCGACGCTGGTCTGGCTGGCCGGCGACACGCTGTGGACGGTCCCGGCCGCCTCGACCGGGATCCTGCCCGGCATCACCGCGCGGTGGCTGCTGGACCACGCCACCGACCTGGGCTACGAGGCCGGCGAGCGGATGATCCGTCCGGCCGAGCTGACCGCCGTGGACGGGGCCTGGCTGGCCTCCTCGATCCGCGGGTTGGCGGAGATCCGGACCCTCGACGGCAAGCCGCTGGACCCGGCCGCGGACACCGCCCGGATGCTGGGGTTGCTCGGCTTCTGACGCCGCCCGGAAACAGGCGCCGGCTCCTTGGCCGGTACCGGCCTCGGACCTGGCGCCCGTTTCCGGGCCTAGCCCCCGTCTTCGGACCTAGCGCCTGTCTTTGGGCCTAGCCCTGTCCTCGGACCTAGCGCAGGCGCCTCAGCCGCCGACCCGGATCAGCCGGGCGGACAGGTGCGCGCTCATCGGCTGCCCGACCGCGGCCATCTCCTGCGCGTACAGCAGGGCGCCCTCGACGATGCCGTACAGCCGCTGGCCGGCGGTGACCTCCTTCGCCGCCACCGTACGCACCACCGCGTCGGTCACCAGTTCGACCTTGAGGTGGTCCTGCCGGCCGACGTACAGCTCCATGATCCCGGTCGGGTTACTGAGCAGGACCTCCAGCTCATCGCCGGCCTGGTCGTCCTGCATGACAGGGCGCCACCAGCCCGTCTCCCGGGCCGCCGGCCGGATCGGGGTGCCGTCGTCCTGGATCAGCCAGGACCGCGACTCGTAGAACAGGAACGGCCGGCCATCGTGGCTGAACCGGACCTCCTGGGCGTAGTCGAAGTCCTCGATCGTCGGGTAACCACCCCGGCCCCGGCCGCGCCACACCCCGACGAACGGCAGCAGGCCGAGCAGCGCGGGGTGCAGGTCGGGCCCGGTACGCAGGTCGTGCGTCTCCTCGTACGGATACTCCGGCACCGGCGGGGCGTTCAGCCACGGCGGCGGGGTCAGACTGTCAGTCACCAGCGTCCTCTCGATACCCGTACGGCAAGGTAGACCAGCCCGCCCGCGAGGGCGCCGAACCCGGCGACCAGCAGGCTGACGAAACCGATCTCGGTAACCACGGCTCCCGATCCTATGCTGGTCCACATGCTCCGTTCTCTGGTCATCAAGGTGACAGCCGGCAGCGACGCTCCGGAACGCTGCTCGCAGGCGTTCACCGTGGCCTCCACCGCGCTGGCCGCCGGTGTCGACGTGTCGCTGTGGCTGACCGGCGAGGCCGCCTGGTTCGCACTGCCCGGACGCGCCGCCCAGCTCGAACTCCCGCACTCCGCGCCGCTGCCCGACCTGCTGGACGCCGTGCTGGCCGGTGGCCGGGTCACCCTGTGCACGCAGTGCGCCGCCCGCCGCTCGATTGGGCCGGAGGACGTCATCCCGCCGATCCGCATCGCCGGCTCGGCGGCCTTCGTCGAGGAGATCATGACCGAGGGCACGCAGGCGCTCGTCTACTGACCACCAACCGGCCCCACCCACGGCCAGCCCGCTCCGGGCCGGCCCCACTTACGGCCGGCCCGAGCCACGGCCGGCCCGACTCACCGGCCGGCCGCGCGTGGCGGTGGTGCCCGGTCAGGACCGGCAGGCGCCGGCGGTGAACGTCACCGTCACCTGGTCGCCGTCGGCGCGTACCAGCAGGCCGGACGGGTCGGCGTAGACGTCGTCGCGGTCGACCACGGGCGGCTTCGCCGGGGTGGGCAGGGAGTCGAGGGTCGCCGTCGGCGCCCCGACCGCCTCGACGGTACGCAGCCCGCACGGCAGTTGATGGATCGACCAGTGCGCCGCGGCCACGCCGAGCTGGCGGAGCACCGGCTCGACCGGGGCACGATCGGCCGCTCCGGGCGTGGCGGTCGGGTCGGCGGCGGGCCGCTGGCCCAGCGGGCGGCAGCCGGTGCCGGCGGTCACCTGGACCAGCCCGGCCCGGTCGACCGAGCCCGTGATCTCGACGTAGTCGCCGGCGTCGGCGGCCAGCCGGGGGGCCGGGGTACCGGTGGTGGCGGGGCGCGCGACCCCGGGCCGGTACGCGCGGGGCAGCCCGGCCGCGATCCGGTTGAGCAGGGCCGATTCGGTACCCGGGGCGGTGGCCAGCCAGACCTCCCGGTCGTAGCGCTCCCCGGACCGGACCGGCGTGATCTCGCAGCTGTCCAACCTGTCGTACCCGGTGATCGCCGGCACCACCCCGGCTCCGGCCGCGTCCACCACCAGCCCGATCGCCCGGTCGACGGTCGACTGCGCCTGCGCGATCGTGGTCTGCTCGCGCACACTCGGCTTCCCGTGCCGCGCGTACCAGACCCCGCCGACCAGCAGCACCAGCGCCCAGGCGGAGCAGACCGCGACCATCACCCGGCGCCGGCGCGGGTCCGGCGGAGGGGGCGGCGGAGGCGGCAGGTAGGGCACGTACCTCGGCTGGTCGTCGAGCGTCACCCGACCATCGTCCCTCTTCCGGCCAACCGTCTTCCGGCCGGCCAACGACGAAGGTGCCGGCCGCACGCTGCGCGCGCGACCGGCACCTTCACGCCCATGAGTGAGGCGCCGCTACGCCCGTGGAGGGCGACGCCGCTACGCCCGGGAGGGCGACGCCGCTACGCCCGGGAGGGCGGTGCGTCCGATCAAGCGGCGACCGAAAGGGCCACCTCGTTGATGCCGCGGCCGGCATCGACCGTCGCGTCGCCATTGCCCGCGCGGGACAGGGCGCGCAGCGTCCAGCTGCCCGGGGCGGCGAAGAACCTGAACTGGCCGGCCGCCGAGGTCACCACCTCGGCGGTGAACTCACCGGAGGAGTCGAGCAGCCGGACGTAGGCGCCGGAGACCGGCTGCCCTTCGGCGCTCACCACGCCGCTGATCACGGTCTCCTTCTCCACGTTGACGCTCGCCGGAAGCGGAGCGGACTGCTCCGGCGCGCCGCAGCCTGAGATGTCGGTCATGTTGTTCACCCCTGACCCGGCTCGTCGCCGAGCGCGACCGGCACGCCGACCAGCGAGCCGTACTCGGTCCACGAACCGTCGTAGTTCTTGACATTGCTGTGCCCGAGCAGTTCGCGCAGCACGAACCAGGTGTGCGACGAACGCTCACCGATCCGGCAGTACGCGATGGTGTCCTTGCTGTCGTCCAGGCCGGCCGCTCCGTAGATTCCCCGGAGCTCGTCGTCGGACTTGAACGTCCCGTCCTCGTTGGCCGCCTTGCTCCACGGCACGCTGATAGCGGTGGGCACGTGCCCGGCCCGCTGCGCCTGCTCCTGCGGAAGGTGGGCGGGGGCGAGCAGCCGGCCGGCGTACTCGTCGGGGGAGCGCACGTCGACCAGGTTCTGGGTGCCGATCGCGGCGACCACGTCGTCGCGGAACGCCCGCAGCGACAGGTCCTGGTCCTGCGCGACGTAGTTGGTCGCCGGGCGGGTCGTGGCGTCCCCGGTCAGCGGCCGGTTGTCCAGCTCCCACTTCTTGCGGCCGCCGTCCAGCAGCCGCACGTCGCCGTGGCCGTAGAGCTTGAAGTACCAGTAGGCGTACGCGGCGAACCAGTTGTTGTTGCCGCCGTAGAGGACGACGAGGTCGTCGTTGCCGATGCCGCGTGAGGACAGCAGGGCCTGGAACTGCTCCCGGTTCACGAAGTCCCGCCGGACCTGGTCCTGGAGGTCCAGGCGCCAGTCCAGCTTGACGGCGCCGGGAATGTGGGCCGTGTCGTACGCCGCGGTGTCCTCGTCGACCTCGACGAAGACGACGCCGGCGGCGCCCAGGTTCTTCTCGGCCCAATCGGCGGAGACGAGTACAGAGTCGCGACTCATGGTTACCTCTCGAAGGTGGTGGCTGGGCCGCGATCATGCGCGACGCGACCCGTGGGCGATCGATGGGTACGTCGGACGGCGCCGCTACCGGCAATGAGGCTGGGAGTGGAACGGCCGCCGTGTCAGGCCCGGGGACACAGGCAGGCCGCGACCAGGCCGAAGTCGATCGGCCGGCGCTTCGTGAGCATCAGATCACGGTCACGGCACGCCAGGAACGGCGACGCGGGGACCAGTGGGCTCATGGCTCCGGAGCCTACCATCGCCGGCATCCCCCGGACAGGGCGCCTCACCTTGCGACAATGCTCACTTACGCTCCGCCGCTGTTCAGCGGGACATTGGCGGCGGTCGCTGTAATTGTCACTCCGGCCTGCTTCGCCTGGACGTTCTGGATCTTCAGGTGGTACGGCAGCGGCGGGATCTTCACGTTGAACGACAGCTGCTGTTCGAGCGACCCCAGCACCTGCTGCAGGATGGGCGGTACGTTGCCACCCTGGACGTTCACCTTGTTGATGTGCACCTGCGCCGCATCGTTGACCACCTGGATGCTTCCGGTGGCGACCACATTGATCGACAGGGTCAGTACCTTCACCGGCGCGGTGATCTGGACCTCGCCGTTGGGCAGCGGCGCCACCGTCGCGCCACCGCTGCCGAACTGCGACAGATCAATCAGCTGAGACACCGAGGACCAGTCCAGCCGGGCGGTACCGGCCACGTGGTCGGCGGTTATGTCGCCGCTGCCGTTGATCAAGGCGCCGAGGCTGGCGTTGACCCCGGTGGCCACCACGGTGAGGTCGTCGAGCGTGACGTCCCGGGTGCTCGGCTTCGCGATGTCGATCGTGATCTTGTTGTATCTGCCGCCGACGACCTGGGTCAGGAACGGGAAGCCGCCGATCTTGACGGACGGGTTCGACGGCGAGCTGACCCCCTGCGCGGTCAGCTGCTTCTTGGCCTGGTCGGCGACTGTGCGCTCGGCGGCGATGACGGCCACCCGGTCGGCGATCACGAACAGCCCGGCGACGGCGATCACCACGACGACCAACACGAGCAGGGCCTTGCGTCCACGCCTACGACTGGCCGCCATGTGAATGCTCCTCGGTCCTCGAGACGGGGGGCGTCAGTTCAGGTTCGTGACCAGCACCATCACGCTGAGCACGTACGCGACCGGGGAGGCCAACGCGAACCCGCCCAGCGGGCCCTGCATGTGCCGCGCGATCCACAGTGCCGGCTGCTCGCCCTCCAACTGCCTGCCCACCTCCGCATAGGAGACCGCCAGGTCCGCGAGGACCGCCACCAGCGCGGTGGCGAAGCCGGCGAGCGCGGCCCGCTTGGGGTCCAGCCCAACCAGCACCGAGCCCATGACGCCGGCCACGCCGGTGCCCACCATGGCGCCCGCCACCACGCCCACCGTGCCCCGCGGCACCAGGGGGCTGGTGCGCGGCGACGGGAACACGATGTCGCCTAGCCTGGCCACCACCAGCGCGACCCCGGCGGCGACCAGGCAGGCGACGATCGCCGGAGTACCCGGGGCGTGCCGATTCAAAACAACCAGCATCCCGAAGCAGACCACGCCAATCACGACTATCAAGGTGCTGCCGAGCGACTCGGTGACCCGTGGCCGGGGGCTGCGGCGCAGCAACTGCCCGGCCACGGCGGCGCCCACCGCGGCGACGGTGATCAGGCAGAGGGGCGCCAGCGAGGCGTGCGACGTCATGGTCGCGGCGAGGTCGACGCCCGCCGCGGCGGCCAGCGACACGCCGGCCACCACCCGGGGCCCGGTCGGCCGCATGGTCACCGTCCAGGCCAGGACGAACAGCACCTGTACCGCGAAGACCACCAACCCGTACGAGCCGGCGCCGGCGTACGCGCCGAGCACCAGGGCGAGCCCGAGCAGGCCGGCGAACCCGGCCACCGCCAGCGAGAGCAGCCGGTCCAACGGCGCCACGCCCTCGCCACGCTCCTGCAGCCAGCTCGGCAGGTCGGACTGCATGCCCTGGGTCAGGCCGGTCTGCTGGCCCTCGACGGCCCGCCGCCGGTGGGGCCCGCGCAGCCGCCGCCCGCCGCCCCCCCGGGGCTGGCCGCCGCGGGAGCCCGGGTCACGGTCGCCCTCGGGCGCTCCGGTCATGGCTCGGGTCGGATCTTCCTGGCGGGGGTCGGCCCACCCGGGACCCCCCGGGGCGGCCTGCATCGGACCCGCCGGGACCGGGCCCGGCTGTCCGGGATTGCCCCGGCCCCGCTCCGGCCGGCCACGCTCGGGACGGTCCCGCCCGGCCGAGGGATCCTCGTCGGGCCCGCCGGGCGGGTAGTCGATCCCGCCGTCCCGCGTCGCGCTCCAGCCGTACGGGTCGGAGTCGTCGATGCGGCGGCCAGTGGGGTCTGCCCGGCGCGGGCGGCGCACGGCCGCACGCTGCCCGTGCTGCCACTGCTCGCGGGCGCCGTCCGGCGCCTCGCGACCTCCGCCCGGTGGGTTTGTCGGGGACACGCCCCTGATCGTGCCAGAGTGTGACCGGGTACCGCGACGCCGGCCGCCGTCGGATGTTCGCGGCGGCGGGGTCCGCCAGTGCCCCATTTCACGTGGTGAATCGGCCCGCACCATCGGTTATCCTTCTCTCTTAACCCGCCCGTCAGCGCCGTCGGGAATCAGTCAAGACGAGACGGAGGAGACGCGTGGAAATCCTCTTGCTGACCGGCGGACCCGCCGGCGAGGCGGCGGCCGTGCTGCCGGCTCTGGACCTGCTGCCACACTCGGTGCGCACGGCACCCCGCGACGTACGCACCCTGGTCTCCGGGCCGTCGCCGGATGTCGTCATGATCGACGCCCGCGGCGAGCTGGCCGATGCCCGCGCCACCTGCCGGATGCTGCACGCCACCGGCCTGGGCGTGCCCCTGATCGCCGTGGTCTACGAGTCCGGCCTGGTCGCGCTGTCCGCCGAGTGGGGGCTCGACGACATCGTGCTCGCCTCCGCCGGCCCCGCCGAGATCGAGGCAAGGCTGCGGCTGGCGGCCGGACGGCTGGGCCAGGCCAACGCCAACGAGGGCACCCTGATCCGGGCCGGCGAGCTGTCGATCGATCCGGACACCTACGCCGCGAAGCTCAAGGGCCGGCCGCTCGACCTCACCTACAAGGAGTTCGAGCTGCTCAAGTTCCTCTCCCAGCACCCCGGCCGGGTGTTCACCAGGGATCAGCTGCTGCGCGAGGTCTGGGGCTACGACTACTTCGGCGGCACCCGCACGGTGGACGTGCACGTCCGGCGGCTGCGCGCCAAGCTGGGCTCGGAGTACGAGTCGATGATCGGCACCGTTCGCCAGGTCGGGTACAAGTTCGTGGCCCCACAGGCCCGGGCGCTGCCGGAGACCGAGCCGGTCACCATCCCCACCCCCGTATAGCGGCCCGGGCGGGCGTTCCGGCATCGAACGGGCGTTCCGGCGGCGGATAGGTGGTCCGCACCCGGGTGGGCGGTCTGCCGGAGGCCCGCGCCGCCGCCGGGATAACGTTGCGCAATGACCTCCACCCTGCCGGTTCGGCGCCTGGAACGACTGGATCCGCAGCAGGTGAGCGAGGTCATCGAGCTGACCCGGGCGGCGAGCGACGCCGACGGCGTCAACCCGCTGTCCGAGCACGTCATGCTGCATCTGAGCCATGGTGGCGACGAGCCCGCGGAGCACCTTCTCATCCGCTCGGACGGGCGCCTGGTCGGGTACGCGCACGTGGACACCACGGACACGGTGGAGGGCGCCAGCGCCGAACTGGTGGTGCACCCGATGTTCCGCCGGCGGGGGCTCGGCCGGGCGCTGGTGACGGCGGTCACCGAGGCGGCGGCCGCACACGACCCGAGCGGCCGGCTGCGGCTGTGGGCGCACGGCGACCACCCTTCGGCCTCCGCGCTCGCGCTGTCGCTGGGCTTCGAACGGCACCGGGTGCTGTACCAGATGCGCCGCCCGCTGGACGCCCCGATCGAGGCGCCGGCCCTGCCGGCCGACGTGCGGATCCGCGCGTTCCGGCCGGGTGCTGACGATGAGCGGTGGGTCGAGCTCAACGGCCGGGCGTTCGCGCACCACCCCGACCAGGGCCGGTGGACGCTCAAGGACCTACGGGTCCGGATGACCGAACCATGGTTCGACCCGACCGGCTTCTTGATCGCTGAGCGCGCGCCCGAGGGCGACCCGGGCCGGGCGGGCGAACCGAAGCAGGCCGGCGCCGATGAGGCCGGTGCTTATGAAGCAGCAGCGGGCGGCGAGCGCCCGATGCTGGGCTTCCACTGGACCAAGGTGCACGGCGCCCGGCGCGTCGACGGTACCGACGTCCACCAGCACGACCCGATCGGCGAGGTCTACGTGCTCGGCGTGGACCCGGACGCGCAGGGCCTCGGCCTGGGTACCGCGCTGACCCTTGCCGGCCTGCGCCACCTGCGGGACCGCGGGCTCGACCAGGCCATGCTGTACGTGGACGGGAACGATTCGACGGCGGTACATCTGTACCAGAAGAACGGCTTCGTGCGCTGGTCGACGGACGTCTCCTTCCGGCGCGGGGCCTGACCGCCGCCGGACTCGATCCGGAAACGATCCGATTGTTGCCGACGGCACGTACGGCCACCCGTCTCGACCGAACGGGCATTCCCGGATATCCCGGCGGCCCGCACGCCCTACCGGGACGGGCATTCCCGGATGGTCCGCGGATCAGCTCCGCCGACGCCGGCCGATGACGTCGAGTCGGTGAGCCAACTCACTTCCGAGCTGCCGGACTCACCCGCCGAACTCCACATTGTCATCACAAATGAGGCATGAAATCGGGCATCAGCACCACCGTTCACGCAACCGACATCTCGCCATCGGCACATCGTCAACCGAGCACCTTGACGAGTTCACCATGCGTTCACTTCTGGCCTCTGCACCGTCCATCTGCCGCTCTTAACGTCCAGTCATCCGGCGAGATCGCCGGTTGACTGGACGGGGGCTTCGCCGCCGGCCCGGTATGACTACCGAAAACTCTCGAAGGGACAGCACGTGAAGCTCCAGCGGCACGGCATCCTGGCCGGCCTCGCGCTGACCGCGACGTTCGCGCTCGCCGCGTGCGGGTCGGACAACAACACCGCGAGCTCGCCGTCCACCCCCACCGGTGGAAGCAGCGCCTCCGCTAGCACGATTAGCTGCGCGACCGGCACCCTGAACGCTCAGGGCTCGACGGCTCAGCAGAATGCCATTAACCAGTGGGTCAAGGACTACCAGACCCAGTGCTCGGGCGCGAACATCGTCTACCAGGGCACCGGATCCGGCGCTGGCCAGCAGGCATTCATCTCCGGCACTGCGGACTTCGCTGGTTCGGACTCGGCGCTGACTGCCGCTGACCAGCCCAAGGCCAACAACCGTTGCAAGACCGGCCCGGCGATCCACCTGCCGATGGCAGTGGGCCCGATCGCGGTGGTCTACAACGTCCAGGGCGTGAGCAACCTGCAGCTCAAGCCGGCGACGCTGGCCAAGATCTTCTCCGGCAAGATCACCACCTGGAACGACGCCGCCATCAAGGCGGACAACCCGGGTGCGACCCTGCCGTCCACCAAGATCCTGACGCTGCACCGCTCGGACAGCTCGGGCACCAGCGACAACTTCACCAACTACCTGAGCACCGTTGACCCGACCGACTGGACCTTCGGCCACGACAAGACCTGGAAGGGCCCGGGCGGCGACGCCGAGAAGGGCTCGGACGGCATTGCCGCCCAGCTGGGCAAGACCGATGGCGCCATCGGCTACGTCGAGTGGTCCTACGCGCAGGCCGACAGCCTGAACACCGCCAAGATCGGTAACGCCGCGGGTCAGTTCCAGGACCTCACCGCCGCCTCGGCCGGTGTCACCATCGCCAGCGCGCAGACCACCGGCACCGGCGACGACATGCAGATGAAGATCGACTACAACACCACGGCTCAGGGTGCCTACCCGATCGTCCTGGTGACCTACGAGATCGTCTGCGAGCAGGGCAACTCCTCGACGGCGCTGCCGCTGCTGAAGGGCTTCCTGGGCTACACCTCCAGCAGCGCCGCTCAGCAGTCGGTGACCCAGCTGGGCTACGCCCCGCTGCCGGAGACGGTCCGCACCAAGGTTGCCGCCACCGTGGCCAAGCTCAGCTGACGCCCCTAACCGACCGGTAAGACGAACGATAGGTAGACGATGAGCCAACCATCGTTTCCCGGCTCCGCCGAGGCCGCTTCCGCGGCCTCGGCGGATTCGCCGAATGACCTGACTGTCGAGGACGACACCCGTACCGTCGACATCCCGCGGCACCGCTCCGGCGGCCGCGGCCCGGTCGCCCCCATGGGTGGCGGCGGCGCCCTGCCGACCAGGCGCCGGTTCGGCCCGGAGAGCGTCTTCCGCTGGCTCACAACGGGTTCCGGCGTAGTCGTGCTGGTCATCATCGTGGCCATCGCGGTCTTCCTGATCGCCAAGGCGGTGCCGGCGATCCGGGCCGACAAGGCCAACTTCCTGACTCACTTCCAGTGGTTCCCAGACGACGAGGTGCCGAAGTTCGGCATCGCCTCGCTGGCCATCGGCACCATCTACAGCTCCGCCATCGCGCTGGTCATCTCGGTGCCGGTGGCGCTGGGCATCGCGTTGTGCCTGTCCCACTACGCGCACAAGCGGCTGGCCAGTGGTCTCGGTTACCTGATCGACCTGCTCGCCGCGGTGCCGAGCATCGTCTTCGGCCTGTGGGGCCGGGACTACCTGTACCTGCCCGTCGAGCAGTTCTCCGGCTGGCTGCACAAGTACTTCGGCTGGATTCCGCTGTTCGGCAGCGACGGGCCCTACGGCAAGTCGATCCTGCTCGGCGCGCTGGTCCTGGCCATCATGGTGCTGCCGATCGTCACCTCGCTGTCGCGGGAGGTGTTCCGGCAGACCCCGCCGATGAACGAGGAGGCGGCGCTGGCGCTCGGCGCGACCAAGTGGGAAGTGGTCCGCCTGGCGGTCCTCCCCTACAGCCGCCCCGGCCTGATCGCGGCGGTCATGCTCGGCCTCGGCCGGGCGCTGGGCGAGACCATCGCCCTGGCGCTGGTCCTGGGCGGCGGCTTCGGCGTGGGGATCGACATCATCCACGACGGTGGCAACACGATCGCCGCGAACATCGCCAACGGCTTCGGTGAGGCCACCGACATCGGCCGCGGCGCGCTGATCGCCTCGGGTCTCGTGCTGTTCGCCATCACGCTGGTGGTCAACGTGATCGCTCGGGCGATCGTGTACCGCCGCCGTGAGTTCCTCGGAAGCGCGGTATGAGCATGACGACCCTTACCAACTCTCCGCAGGCACCGCTGACCACCTCGTTGCAGACCCGCCGCCTGCCGCTCTGGTCGCTGATCAGCATCGGGGTCGGGGCCGCCGTGGTGGCGTACCTGGTCTTCAAGATCGGCGGCCTGCTCGACGCCGGCTGGGTGCTCACCATCGTCGGCGCCGTGCTCATCTTCCTGATCGTGCTGGCGGTCGTCTCGACCGTGGTCGAGGGCGGTCGCTCCGCACGTAACCGGGTGGCCACGTCGCTGATCTACTCGGCGTTCATCCTGGCACTGCTGCCGCTGGTCTCGGTGGTGGTCACCCTTGTCAACAAGGGCAAGACCCGGCTCGACGGCACCTTCTTCAACAACTCGATGCGCAACATCACCGCCTTCGACTCCGGCGGCGGCGCGTACCACGCGATCGTCGGCACCCTGGAGCAGGTGGGCATCGCCACGGTGATCACGGTGCCGCTGGGCATCCTGGCCGCCGTCTACATCGTCGAGTACGGCCGGGGCCGGCTGGCCAACTCCATCCGGTTCTTCGTGGACGTCATGACCGGTATCCCGTCGATCGTGGCCGGCCTGTTCATCCTGGCGTTCTGGGTGCTGATCGTTTCGCCGCACTTCTCCCCGACTGACAAGCCGTTCTACTCCGGCTTCGCGGCGGCCCTGGCACTGTGCGTACTGATGCTGCCGACGGTCACCCGGTCGACCGAGGAGATGCTGCGGCTGGTGCCCGGGGCTCTGCGGGAGGGCTCCTACGCGCTGGGCATCCCGAAGTGGCGGACGATCGCCCGGATCGTGCTGCCGACCGCGCTGCCCGGCATCGTCACCGGCATCATGCTCGCCATCGCCCGCGCGGCCGGCGAGACGGCGCCGGTTCTCCTGGTGGCGGGGGGTACCCCGGACCGCAACTTCAACCCGTTCCAGGGCAACCAGGAGTCGCTGTCCGTCTACATCTACGAGCAGGCCAGCCTGGCCTCGAAGTACGGCCCGCCCCGGGCCTGGACCGCGGCGCTGACCCTGGTGGCGCTCGTGCTCGCACTGACGGTCGTGGCAAAGCTGCTGTCGCGCCGCACCAAGTTGAACCAGAAATGATCGCCCCTCAGGAGTCGGTAATGGCGAAGCGGATAGAAGCGGTCGGCGTCACCGCGTACTACGGCGCCTTCAAGGCGATCGACGGCATCAGCATGGTGATCGAGCCGAAGTCGGTCACCGCGTTGATCGGCCCGTCCGGCTGCGGCAAATCGACCTTCCTGCGCTCGATCAACCGGATGCACGAGGTGCTGCCGGGCGCCCGGGTCGAGGGCAAGCTGACCATCGACAGCCAGGACATCTACGCCCGCGATGTCGACGTCACCGCGGTGCGGCGGACGATCGGCATGGTCTTCCAGCGACCCAACCCGTTCCCCACCATGTCCATCTACGACAACGTGGTGGCCGGGCTGCGGCTGGGCGGCGTGCGGCGCAAGTCGGTGCTCGACGACGCCTGCGAGAAGGCGCTGCGCGCGGCGAACCTGTGGAACGAGGTGCACACCCGGCTCAACCGGCCCGGCGCCGGACTGTCCGGTGGTCAGCAGCAGCGGCTGTGCATCGCGCGGGCCATCGCGGTCGAGCCGCAGGTGGTGCTGATGGACGAACCGTGTTCGGCGCTGGACCCGATCTCCACGCTGGCGATCGAGGACCTGATCAGCGAGCTGAAGAACCAGTACACGATCATCATCGTCACGCACAACATGCAGCAGGCGGCCCGGGTCTCCGACCGGACGGCGTTCTTCTCGATCGACAAGACGGGCGACCCCGGCCGCCTGATCGAGTACGCCGAGACCGCCAAGATCTTCACCAACCCTTCGGTCAAGAAGACCGAGGACTACATCACCGGCCGTTTCGGCTGACGATTGCCGGCCGATCACGGCCAACCGCGGTGGCTGACGACTGGTCTGGGGCGTGGTGCGGCGCTAGAGGCGCCGGCCCGGACCGGTCGGACGACCGACCTGGCCCGTCGCGCGTCGGCAGACGCGCCGAGCCAGGCCGGTCGGACACGGCCGGTTCGAGAAGGTGGCGGCCTTCAGAACACGAGCCGACCGTCGACCAGTCGTGGGCGCACCGGGTTCACCGCGTCCCGGTGCGCCGCCGCGGCCAGCGCGGCGTCGATGCTGCGGTAGTCGGCCAGTTGGTCGAGCGTGGTCCGGGTCGGGGGCAGCATCGGCAACTCAGCGGTGTCGGCGGGAGCCGCCCACACCGAATGTGACGCCTCGGTGCCGATGTGCCGGGTCAGTTGCCCCTCGGGCAGCCGGGCGAGGAAGAAGTACGTGTCGTACCGCCGGGGCTCGAACTCCGGGGTGATCCACCGACTCCACGCGGCCAGCAGGTCGCCCCGCAGCACCAGCCCCCGCTCGCGCAGCAGTTCGGCGAAGCCCACCTCGCGCGCCTCAACCGCGCGCCGGGCGTGTTCCCACTCCACTGTGGACACATCGGCGAGCACGGTGTCCGCGCTCGCCCCGGCCAGCAGCACGCCGGTCTCCTCGAAGACCTCGCGCACGGCGGCGCAGACCACCGCCCGGGCCTCGTCGGCGGGCAGCCCGAGCCGTTCGGGCGGGGCCACCCAGTCCAGATCCGTACCCGCGTCGCGGGGGTCGACGGTGCCCCCGGGGAACGCGTACATCCCGGCGGCGAAGGCCATGCTGGCGGCCCGGCGCACCAGATAGACCTCGTAGGGCGAGCGGAGCAGCAGCACGGTCGCTGCCGGGCGGGGGCGCGCGACGGACTCAGAACTCACCCATCGACCCTACTTGCCCGCACCGGACATGGTTGGATCATGCCATGAGCACGCGTATTCGGTGGGGCATCCTGGCCACCGGCAACATCGCCAACACCTTCGCCCAGGATCTGGCGCTGCTGCCGGACGCTGAGATCGCGGCCGTCGGTTCCCGTACTCTCGACGCCGCTCGCGCCTTCGCCACCCGGCACGGCATCCCCCGCGCCTACGGCTCCTGGGCCGAACTGGCCGCCGATCCCGAGATCGACGTCGTCTACGTGGCAACCCCGCACTCGGCGCACCACGAGGCGGCCCGGTTGTGCCTGGAGGCCGGCAAGGCGGTGCTCTGCGAGAAGCCGATGACCCTCGATCTGGCCTCGGCGCAGGATCTCGTGACGCTGGCCGGCGAGCGCGGCGTGTTCCTCATGGAGGCCATGTGGATGCGCACCATCCCGGCCATCCGGAAGATCGTTGAACTGGTCGCCGACGGCGCGATCGGCGAGGTGACCGCGGTCTACGCGGACTTCGGCATCGCCGGCCCGTTCGAGCCCACCAGCCGGCTACGCGATCCGGCACTGGGCGGCGGCGCGCTGCTCGACCTCGGCGTGTACCCGGTCACCTTCGCTCAGCTGTTCCTCGGCCCACCGCAGCGGATCGCCGCGTTGGCCAGCCTCACGCCCGAGGGGGTGGACGACAACACCGGCATCATCCTCGGCTACGACGGCGGGGCGCTGGCCAGCCTGCACTGCGGGATAGTGGGCGCGACCCCGTGCACCGCCACGATCGTCGGCGAGACCGGCCGGATCGAGCTGCCCACGCTGTTCTTCCGGCCCGACCGGTTCACCATCCACCGGGGCCAGCAGGCCGAGGTGGTGCAGGTGCCGATCCGCGGCAACGGCATGGGCTACGAGGCCGAAGAGGTGATGCGCTGCCTGCGCGAGGGACTGACGGAGAGCCCGCTGGTGCCGCTGTCCTCGACCATCGAGGTGATGCGCTGCCTGGACGCCGTCCGCGCGCAGATCGGCGTCCGGTACTGACTCCGGCCGGCGGCGCGGCCCGGCACCGCCGGACCCGCGCGGCGAACGCCTGGGCGGTCGGGGCGGCCGAGGTGCGGCCGGCCCGACCGCCGGCTCAGAACAGCGGCCGGATCAGCAGGTAGACGATCGCGCCGACGGCACCGGCGGCCGGGAAGGTGAGCACCCAGGCGACCAGGATGTTGCCGGCGACGCCCCAGCGGACCGCGGAGAGCCGCTTCGTCGCGCCCACCCCCATGATCGCTGAGGTGATCGTGTGGGTCGTCGAGATCGGCAGCCCGTACGCGGTCGCCGTGTAGAGCACCGCCGAGGCCGTGGCCTCGGCCGCGAAGCCCTGCGGCGGGTCCAGGTGGATGACCTTGCGACCGAGGGTACGGATGATCCGCCAGCCCCCCGAGTAGGTGCCCACGGCCAGTACCAGGGCGGTCAACACGTCCACCCACCACTGGTGGCGCGTCATCGACTCGTACCCGCCGATGGTCAGCCCGAGCAGCACGATGCCGACCGTCTTCGACGCGTCCTGCATGCCGTGCCCGATCGACATGGCGAACGCGGACACCGACTGCGCTCCCCGGAAGCCCCGGTTGAGGGTGCCGGGGTGACCGCGCCGGAACGCCCAGAGCACGCCGAGCATGACGAAGTATCCGAGGATCAGCCCGATGATCGGGGAGAGCACCATGGGGATGATCACGCTCTTCAGGATGCCGCCCCACAGCACCACGCCCGGCCCACTGAGCAGGGTCGCACCGACCAGGCCGCCGAAAAGCGCGTGCGACGACGAGGACGGGATGCCGAAGTACCAGGTGGTCAGGTTCCAGGCGATCGCCCCGATCAGCCCAGCGATCACCACGCCGAGGCTGGCCGAGCCCTCGGGCAGCCGGACGATGCCCTTGCCCACGGTGGCCGCGACCTTGCCACCGAGGAAGGTGCCGATGAGGTTGCCGACCGCGGCCATCGCCAGCGCCACCCTCGGGGTCAGCGCGCGGGTCGAGACCGAGGTGGCGATCGCGTTGGCCGCGTCGTGGAAGCCGTTGGTGTAGTTGAAGCCCATCGCGAACAGGATCACCGCGATGGTGGCGCACAGTTCGAAGCTCATGACGCCGGTCCGGCCCGGTGCGAAGCACGGCGCGGGTCGGAGGCGATCACGACTCCTTCACCGCGATGGTCTCCACGGTGTTGGCGACCCGCTCGAAGGAGTCGCAGGCGAGTTCCATCTCCTCGACGACCTCCTTCATCTTGAGAACCGTCAGCGCGTCGTACTCCCCGGAGAACAGCCGCACCAGCAGCATCCGGTAGGCCCGGTCGCCCTCGTTCTCGAGCCGGTTGCATTCGACCCAGTAGTCCTCGAGGTCCCTCAGGCCGCGCAGCCGGGGCATGGTGGCGGCGGTGAGCCTGGCCTGCCGGTCGAGCACGTCGACCATCTCGTGCATCTCGCGGGGCAGCGCCGGCATCTTGGTCAGCCCGTAGAGGTAGACCAGGCTGCCCACCGCCTCCAGGTGGTCCATGACGTCGTCCAGGTTCGAGCCGAGCCGGTAGATGTCCTCCCGGTCGAACGGCGCGATGAAGGTCGAATTGATCTTCTGGTACAGGTCGTGGGTGATCGCGTCGCTCGCGTGCTCGACCTCGACCAGCCGCTCGCTGATCGCCTGGATGTCCGCGCCGGGCAGGATCAGTTCGGCCACCAGTTCCGTGCCGACGACGAGGTTCTGCGCGGCCCGGCTGAAGAAGTCGTAGAAGGAGTTGTCGCTCGGACGCAGTCGGAATCGCACGCGGGAACCTCACACGGTACGGGGGGTGATCTCCGGGAACTTTAGTTCACCGCCGGGTCACCCGTTGTTTCACGGGTACGGTCGCGGCCGCAAGCCGGCGCCGTTCCGCCGCCAGATCGAATGCGCCCTCCGGATAGGTTAGCCGCAAATCCCGGAAAGCCCCTCTGAGCAGGGAAGCGACGGCCCAATCGCGGTACCACTTCTTATTTGCCGGAATTATGTGCCACGGTGCGTAGCCGGTCGAGCACTCTGAGAGGGCGTCCTGATAGGCGTTCTGGTATTCGGCCCAGTAACCCCTTTCGTCCACGTCGGCCGGGTTGTACTTCCAGTGCTTGGTCGGGTCATCCAGCCGCTGTTCGATGCGTTTGCGCTGCTCCTCGAATGAAATGTGCAGCATCACCTTGACGATGGTGGTTCCGTTGCGCGTCAGGTCCCGCTCGAACTGGTTGATCTGCGCGTACCGGGCCCGCCACACGTCCGGCGTGACGATCTCGTGTACCCGCGCGATCAGCACGTCCTCGTAGTGCGAGCGGTTGAATACCCCGACATATCCGGCGGTCGGCATGGCCGCCCGGATGCGCCACAGGAAGTCGTGTGCCAACTCCTCGGGCGTCGGGGTGCCGAAGGCGACGATGTGCAGGCCCTGCGGGTTCATGGTGCCGGCGACCCGCCGGGTCGTGCCGTCCTTGCCACCGCAGTCCATGGCCTGCAGCACCAGCAGTACCCGCCGCCGCCCGGCGGCCGCCTTGGCGTTCGCGTACAGGCGCTCCTGGTGGGAGGCCAGCTCGATGCCGACCTTCTCCAGTTCCTGGCGCGCCCAGGCCTTGGGTCGCTTGCCGGCCTTGCCCGGCAGGCCGGGGGTCCCGTCCGGATCGATGGCGCCGAGATCCACCCGGCTGCCCGGCTCCACCCGGAGAATTTCTCGTAGGTCCACCGGCAGATCATCGCCCATCCACGCCGTTGAGCAACCCCTGGTGCTCTGCTCGTACCCTCGACACATGGTCGACGAACTCGGCGAACGGTTCGAAGAGCATCGAGGTCACCTCTTCGGCGTCGCGTACCGGATGCTCGGCAGCCGGTCCGAGGCCGAGGACGCGGTGCAGGAGACCTGGCTGCGTTTCGCCTCCACCAGCCCCGACCCGGCCAACCTGCGCGCCTGGCTGACGACCGTGACCGGGCGGATCTGCCTGGACCTGCTGCGCTCCGCCCGGGTACGCCGGGAGACCTACGTCGGCCAGTGGCTGCCCGAACCGATCGTCACCCGGCTGCCGGCGGGGATCGACCCCGCCGACGAGGTCACCGAGCACGAGCAGGTCGGCCTGGCCCTGTTGGTGGTGCTCGAACGGCTGACCCCGGAGCAGCGGGTCGCGTTCGTGCTGCACGACGTGTTCGCCGTCCCGTTCGACGCCATCGCCACCGCCCTGGACACCACGCCCGCCGCCGCCCGGCAGCTGGCCACCCGGGCCCGGCGCACGCTGGCCGATCCCGGCGCGCCCCGGCACACCGCGGACCTGGCCGAGCAGCGCCGGGTGATGTCCGCCTTCATGGACGCGGCGCAGCGCGGCGACCTGGACGGGCTGGCCCGCATCCTGGCGCCGGACGTGGTGGCCATCGGTGACGGCAACGGCCTGGCCCCCGCCGCTCACAAGCCGGTCACGGGCGCCACGCAGGTGAGCCGGTTCGTGCTCGGCCTGTTCCGGCAGGTCGAGCGGTACCAGTCGGTGCGCGCCGAGCCGGTGCTCGTCAACGGGGACATCGGGCTGCTCATCGACGCCGTCGACGCGTCCGGCACGCCGGTCCTGATGGTCATGGTGCCGACCTCCGCGGACGGCCGGATCACCGCGCTCTACAACCAGCTCAATCCGAGCAAGCTCGTCGGGGTGCCCCGGCCCGACCCGGCCACCACGGCCTGGCCGCCCCGGATCTAAGCACCGTCGGGCGGCCGAGCCGCCAGGGCGGCCGCCGTCGGCTCGTCCGCGGGCAGGAACGCCTCCAGCTTCAGCTCGGCGAGCGTGACGTCTTCGGCGGTGGCGAACGTGGTGACCGTCGTCATCAGCCGGAGTTCGCCGCAACGCGAGCGCAGCCGCAGGGGTACCGCGAAACCGAGCTGATCGGTGCCGATGTCCCGGGCCGGGGCGTGCGCCGCGAGCTCCGCGTGCAGCGCCGCCAACCGGCCGCCCGGGTCGCGCCGCGCCTGGCGCTCCAGCCGGTCGAGGATGTGGTACGCCCACTGGGCGAGATTGCGCACCCTCGGCGCCATTCCGTCGGGGTGCAGCGCGACCCGGTAGACGTTCACCGGCGGCGCCAGCAGGTGCGCCGCCACCCCCTCGGTGAGCACCTCGAACGCGTCGTTGGCGGCGACCAGGTCGCCGTGGCGGTCCACCACGATGGCCGGGTACGGCAGGTGCCCGTCGAGGATGTGGCCGAGCGCGGCCCGCACCGGCGCCAGTCCCGGATCGTTCAACGGGCTCTCCGGGTACGCCGGGGCGAACCCGGCCGCGAGCAGCAGATCGTTGCGGTCCCGCAGCGGCAGCTCCAGGGACTCAGCCAGCCGCACCACCATCCCGCGGCCGGGGACCGAGCGCCCGCTCTCGATGAAGCTCACGTGCCGCTGGGTCGTACCGGCGCGCAGCGCCAGCTCCAGCTGGCTGACCTGCATCCGGGTGCGCCGGGTACGCAGCGCCTCAGGGAAGTCCACACCAGTGGTTGTAACAGCGGTCCCCGGGCGGCTGCCATTCCTCGCGGGGAATTGCCGCGATACCCGGTCGACCACACGATTTCAGGCATGAACAGTGCGAACGGCATCGGCGACGGCATCCGCCTCGGCGTGGTGCTACCGAGTGGGAGGGCCCAATGGGGCCCGGGTACGGATCCGCGCGACCTGATCGACTTCGCGGTGCGGGCGGAACGGCTCGGGTTCGCCTCCCTCTGGGCCGGCGACACGCTGCTGCGGCCGGTCATCGAGACGTTCACCATGCTGTCCGCCGCGGCGGCGGCGACCGAGCGGGTACGGCTCGGCACCGCCGCGCTGCTGCCGGCGCTGCGCCGGCCGGTCCAGGCGGCGCAGGCCATCGCCTCGCTCGACCTGCTGAGCGGCGGACGGCTGGTGGTCACCGTGGGCGCCGGCTTTCCTCGCCGCTCCGAGGCCGAGTACGCCGTGTCGGAAGTGCCCTGGCGAGGACGGTTCGCCCGGCTCGACGACACCGTCGCGCTGTGGCGGCACCTGTGGGCGGCCGACAGCCCCACCGCGTACCACGGCGAGGTGCTGCGCTTCGATCACATCCCCGAGCAACTGCGGCCGGCCCGGCCGGGTGGGCCGCCGATCTGGCTCGGTGGCGCGTCACCGTCGGCGCTGGCGCGCACCGGCCGGCTCTACGACGGCTGGCTGCCGTACCCGCCGGACCCGGCCGACTACGAGGCGGGGCTGTCGCGGGTACGCGAGGCCGCGACCGAGGCCGGCCGCCCCGCCACGGCGGTCGCCCCGGCCCTGTTCGTGACGGTGCTCATCACCGACGACGCCGAGACGGGCCAGCGGGCCATCGCCGACTACGCCCTGGCCACGTACGGGATGCCGGTGGAGGTGGTGCGCACGATCCAGGTGCTGCTCGCCGGTACCCGCGAGCAGGTCACCGCCGCCCTCGACCGGTACGTCGCCGCCGGCGCCCGGCACCTCGTGTGCCGCATCGGCGCGCTCGACCTCAAGTCCCAACTCGACCAACTCGAACTCATCAGCACGCTGTACCCGAAGGAGAAGCCCGATGCTTGATCCCCAACGATTCGCCGAGCGGTACGTCGCACTGTGGAACGAGCCCGATCCCGGCGCACGGTGCCTCGCTATCGCCGAGGTCTTCGCCGAGCGGGCGCGCTACTGCAACGCGCTGCACCGGTACGACGGGCTCGACGAGATCACCGACGCCATCCAGGCGTCCCACGAGCGGTGGATCGGGCAGGGCTACGTCTTCCGCGCGCGGGACGGGGCCGCGACGCACCACGACGCCCTGCGGCTGCGCTGGGACATGCTGCCGGCTGCCGGCGGCGAGGTAGCCTCGATCGGCACCGACCTCATCGTGCTCGACGAGGACGGCCGGATCGCCCGCGACTACCAGTTCATCGAGAACTGACCCGGCCTCAACGACACGTGACCTGGCAGCGACACGTGAGCCGGCTTCAGACGACGAGCGGCCCGGCGGGGCGTCAGACGACCTGATCCAGCCAGGCCTGGTATCCGCCGGCGAACGGCTCGGTGCCGTCCGACAACGCCTTGACCAGCCAGTGCGCGGCGGCCCAGGCATTGCCCACCACGTCGACCGGGTAGCCGAACCGCAGCCGGTTGACCTCGAACTCGTCCTCGTCGACCAGCTCCGGTCCGGTGGCGGCGCGCCGCCGCCGGACGTCGAGGTCAAGGTCGACGAAGCGCACCAGGTGCGGGTCCACCCAGGTGGCCGGCGTGGCTATGTCGCAGTAGACCTCGGTGCGCCGGGGCGGCGCGTTGAACAGCGCCGTCCACCAGGACTGCCGGGGCACGAGCAGGACGTAGGGATCGTCATATTTGTAGCCACCGTCGTTCATCGCGTGCAGCGGCTGCGGAACGCCGAGCCAGATGCCGTGCTGATCCTCCCCGAGCCGCAGGGCCGGATAGCCCCGATGCGCGGTGCCGTCATATTTCGTGTATTCGACGCGCACCACGTCTTTGGCCATGCCCCGACAGTACTGGCCGCGACCCTGGCTAATACAGTTAGCGACCGCCGTTTTCCCGAACCTGTGGATAACTCGCCGGAGTGTGGACGACGCACAGGCCCGTCGGAGGCACGCGGTAGCGTTCTGACCCGTGAGCCGACCCACCGTTGAGGACCTGCTCGCCGCCGCCGTGGGTGCCGTGCCCGGCGGGGCGGCCCGGCCGGGGCAGCAGGCCATGGCCACGGCCGTCACCGAGGCCGTTTCGAACGGCGAGCACCTGCTGGTCCAGGCCGGCACCGGCACCGGCAAGTCGCTGGCCTACCTCGTGCCGGCGCTGCTGGTCGACGGGCCGGTGGTGGTGTCCACCGCCACCCTCGCGCTGCAGTCCCAGCTCGTCGACCACGACCTGCCCCGGCTGGCCGACGCGGTCGAGCCGCTGCTGCGCCGGCGACCGACCTTCGCGGTGCTCAAGGGGCGGCATCACTACGCCTGCCTGGCCCGGCTGGACAACTTCAACGAGGACGAGCCGGCCGACGCCCTGTTCGAGCCCGAAGACGGCGGCAGCAAGTGGCTGGGCGAGGCGGGCCGGCTGGGCAAGCAGGTCGAGCGGCTGCGCGACTGGGCCCTGGAGTCCGAGACCGGTGACCGCGACGAGTTGGACCCCGGCGTCGACGACTCCGCCTGGCGGCTGGCGTCCATGCCCGCCAGGGAGTGCGTGGGAGCGGCCCGCTGCCCCTACGGCAGCGAGTGCTTCGCCGAGGCGTCGCGAGCGCGGGCCCGGGAGGCCGACATCGTCGTGACCAATCACAGCCTGCTCGCCGTCGACATGCTCGCCGGCCGGCACATCGTGCCGCCGCACAAGCTGCTCGTGATCGACGAGGCGCACGAGCTGGCCGACCGGGTGTCCAGCGCGGCGCAGGCCGAATTGTCGCCGGAGGCCATCGAGCGGGCCGCCCGTCGGGTCCGCACCCTGGTGGACCCCGACGATTACGACCGGCTGACCGAGTCCGGCGACGCGCTGGCGGACGGGCTGACCGGGGCCGAGCCGGGCCGGCTCACCGCCGGGCTGCCGGCAGCGATCCAGGAGGCGCTCACCCTGCTCGACGCGGCCTGCCGGCGCGTCCTCGACCGGCTCGGCGACGTCAAGGCCGACGATCCCGATCCGGTGCGCAAGCAGCAGGCCAGGGCCGTGCTCTCCGAGATGACCGAGACCGCGCAGCGGCTGCTCGCCTCGGCCGACTTCGACGTCGCCTGGATCGAGCGCGGCGACCGGCGCCGTGCCATCGTGGTGGCGCCGCTGTCGGTCGCCGGCACGTTGTCCAACCACCTGTACGAGGACCGCACGGTGGTGGCCACCTCGGCCACGCTGGCCCTCGGCGGCCGGTTCGACACGGTGGCTCGCTCGCTCGGCCTGGCCGAGACCCCGTCCACCGAGGACCCGAAGGTCACCCCGTCCTGGACCTCGCTGGACGTGGGTTCGCCGTTCGAATATCCGAAGCAGGGCATCCTCTACGTCGCCGCGCACCTGCCCCGGCCGAGCGCGTCCGGGCTCTCCGACGCGGCCGCCGAGGAGCTGATCGCTCTGGTGCAGGCGCTCGGCGGCCGGACTCTCGGGCTGTTCTCGTCCCGCCGGGCCGCGGAGCGGGCGGCCGAGGTGCTGCGGGCAAAGACCGACCTGCACGTGCTGCTGCAGGGCGAGGAGGCGCTGCCGCTGCTCGTGCGCAAGTTCCGGGAGGACCGCAACAGCTGCCTCATGGGCGTGATGTCGCTGTGGCAGGGCGTCGACGTGCCGGGCGACGCCTGCCAGCTCGTGGTCATCGACCGGTTGCCGTTCCCGCGGCCGGACGAGCCCCTGGCGGCGGCTCGGGCGGCCGCGGTCGACGCGGCCGGCGGCTCGGGCTTCGCGGCCGTCAGCGTGCCGATCGCCGCCGTCCGGCTTGCCCAGGGTGTCGGCCGGCTGATCCGCAGCGCCAGCGACAAGGGCGTCGTGGCCGTGCTCGACTCGCGGCTGGAGACCGCCCGGGGCTACGGCGGCTACCTGCGCAAGACCCTGCCGCCGTTCTGGTACACGACCAAGGCCGACGTGGTGCATGGAGCCCTGCGCCGGCTGCGCTGACCGCCCGGGCGCTGACCGCCCGGCGTCGGATGCGGTGCCTAGCTCTTGACCACCACGTCGCTGGGCGGTGGCGGCTCCGGTCGTCGGCGTCGCCTGGCCGCCAGGTGCCGGATCCCGGTGTTGAGTACGGCCAGGATCGGCACCGCCACCAGGGCGCCGATGATGCCGGCCAGCACCACGCCGGTGGCGATGGCCACGATCACCGCCAGCGGGTGTACCGCCACCGCGCGGCCCATGATGACCGGCTGGAGTACGTGCCCCTCGAACTGCTGCACCGCCACGACCACCGCCACGACCACCAGTGCGGTGACCGGACCCCGGGTGACCAGGGCGACCAGGACCGCCACGGTGCCGGACAGCGTGGCGCCCACGATGGGGATGAAGGCACCCAGGAAGACCAGGGCGGCCAGCGCGAACGCCAGGTCGACCCGGAGGATCACCAGGCCGATGCCGATGCCCGTGGCGTCGATGAAGGCCACCAGCACGGTGGCCCGGACGTAGGCGACCAGGGTCTGCCACGAGTACTCGCCGGCGGTACCCAGCGGCTCCCGAGCCGCGACCGGCAGCAGGCCGACCAGGAACCGCCAGATCCGCCGGCCGTCACGCAGGAAGAAGAAGGTGGTGAACAGGATCAGGAAGGCGGACGCGATCACCTCGAACGCGGTGGTGGCCGTCGACCACGCGCCGCTGGTCAGCACTGATTTGTGACTGTTGAGCCAGTCTTGTACCGAGTTGAGTGCCGAGTCGAGCTGCCGGTCGGACAGGTGCATCGGCCCGCCCTTGAGCCAGCCCTGGATCTGCTGGATGCCGCCCTGCGCCTGCTGGCTGAGCTGGCTCCAGCTGTTCACGAACTCGGTAATGACCAGCGTCAACACGCCGGCGACCACGGCCAGGCCGGCGATCATCGTCAGCGCGGTGGCCAGCGACCGGTGCAGGTGGGCGTGCTTGCGCAGGAAGCCGACCAGCGGCGAGAGCAGCGCGGAGAGCAGCATCGAGATGGCGACCGGCACGACCACCTGGTGTAGCTTGCCGACCACCCACAGCACGGCCACCCCGGCGATGGCGACGATCAACAGACGCCACGACCAGGCCGCCGCGATGCGCAGCGGGTACGGCACGTCCTGGCCGTCTTGCCCCACCGGATGCTCCAGGTACACCTGTTCGGCCGCGGGCTCGTCGCCCATCGGCTCCGGCTCGTGATCCTGATCCTGCGCCGCGCTGCGTACGGTCTCTCTGCCGGCCTGGTAGGCCCGCCGGATATTCTCCTGTACCTGCCTGAAACGGCCCAAGGCGCTCTCCATCCGCCAGCCTTGCCGATCCCACCCTTCGGCGGCCACCCCCACGCGTCCGGCACCGCGCCCCCTGCGGCGACCGGACCACACCTACCGTACCGACGCGGGCAATCGAGATCCGCTGTACCGTACCGGTCGTGAACGTGAACGACCCCGAACCCGGTCTGCCCATCCGCCTGCTACACGACCGCGTCCTCGTCCGCCTCGAGGGCAATGAGGGAGAACGCCGCTCGGCCGCGGGGATCGTGATCCCGGCCACCGCCTCGGTCGGCCACCGGTTGTCCTGGGCGACCGCGGTCGGTGTCGGCCCGCACGTGCGCTCCATCGTGAACGGCGACCGGGTGCTGTTCGACCCCGACGACCGCTCCGAGGTCGAGCTGCACGGGCGCGACTACATCCTGCTACGCGAGCGTGACGTTCACGCCGTCGCGGCCAGCCGCGTGGAGACCGACGCCACCGGCCTCTACCTGTAGCCGACGAGGGCCGGCGGCTAACGGTACCCGGACTGCGGGTACCGGGGCAGCACCACGGGCAGCGGCACCACCGGCACCTGCGGGGCCTCGACCGCGCGTACCGAGCCGTCCGGGAAGCTCACGTGGTACCGGCCGCCGTCCCAGGTCACCGGTGGCGCGTGCGGGTCCCGGGAGAACACCCCTCGGTACCAGGCGACGCACTCCAACAGCCGGCGCTCCTCGGTCAGCATCCCGGTCAACTCCTCCGGCCGCATGGCCAGGCCGCGCTGGAGGCCGTCGCGCAGCAGCGCGAGCTGGGTCGCGGCGAACTGGTACCCGCGCATGGCCCGCTCGCCCTCCTCGCCGGCCACCCGCTTGGCCCAGGCCCGGGCGGACATCCGCCGGCCCATGGTGACCAGCGTGGCGACCTCCGGGGCAGTGAGCCAGCCGGCGCGCACGTACTCCGGGAGGATCCGCTCGGTCAGCCGGCCCTCCCGGGAGCGCAGGTACAGCGCGAGGCCGACCATGCCCAGGAAGATCGGCATCATCACCGAGAAGTACCCGTAGAGCTGCACCAGGTACTGGCCGGTGTCCTGGGCGATGGTGATCATCAGGTTCCACGAGCTGTGCATGATCATGGCCGCCAGCAGGCCGGCGAACGGGGCCAGCCGGCGCGCGGTGCGCGACCTGGCCCGGGCGGAGATGCCCAGCCCGACGCCGGTCATCGAGGTGAACAGCGGGTGGGCGAATCCGGAGAGCAGGATCCGGGCGAGGAACAGGCCGAGCACCCCGGCCAGCCCGCCGGCCACGCCGCCCTTGTCGGCACCGCTGGCGTACCCGTACCCGCCCAGGTAAAGGATGTTCTCCACCATGGCGAAGCCGGTGGCGGACAGTCCACAGTAGACGATCCCGTCCACGATGCCGGAGAACGCCCGCCGCCGGCGCCAGAACAGCAGGATCGGGCCGAGCGCCTTCATCGACTCCTCGATGACCGGGGCCACCGCCACCGCCACCAGCGCGGTCGGCCAGCCCAGCCGGCCGAACGCCCAACTGGCCAGGTTGTTGAGCAGGAAGGCGACCAGGGTCGCCACGCACGCGCCCCAGGCCAGGCAGAAGGCCAGGTACTTGATGGGCTCCGGCTCGTACCGGTCCAGCCAGAAGAAGGCCGCCACCAGCAGCGGTACCGGGATGATCGCCGCTATCACGCCGACGGCCACGGCCACCGGTCCGATGTTGAACCCGAGCAGGATCAGCATCGCCACGCCGCACAGCGCGATGAAGGCGATCAGGCCGGCCAGCAGGCCGATGCGCTTCCAGTCCGGTCGCCCGGACGGCATGGGCGCGAGGCTTCCGGCGAGCTGGCTCATCAGCCGAGACTATCCGGCCGACCGGGAGGGGCGCGGCACCCGCCCGGCGGCCCGGTGGATGAGCCTGGCCGTCGCCCGGTCCGACACGCCGGTGGCCAGCATCAGGTCGGTGCCGATGGTGCGCACCTGCGCGGCGACCACCCCGGCGGAGAAGTCGAGCCCCCGCCGGTACGCCTCGCCGGCCAGGGCCACCGCCGCCAGGGTCAGCTCCCGGGTTCGGTCGGGCTCCCGGCCGGCCGCCAGCTCCCGGACGAAGACGGCGACCGCCTCCGCCGCGCTCTGCAGGGACGCGATCAGGTTCGGCGACGCCTCCTCGCCGTCTTCGATCATGGTGACCGTCCGGCGGGCGAGCACCCTGGCGTTGCGCAGCGCATGGTCGATGTGGGGGGCGGCGTCCACGTACTCGGTCAGCGGCACCCGGGCCCGCCACCGCACCGGCGCCAGCGTGGCGGTCTCCCTGGCGTCGGCCAGCGCGTCCTGGAAGCGGGTGATCGACGAGTCGGCGTCGCTCAGCGCGTTTAGCGCCGCCTGCGCCTGCTCCAGGCTGCCGGACGCGAGCGCCCGGGCGCAGTCCCGCAGCCCCTCGGCGAGGCAGTCGAAGGCCGGCGCGGCCGCCCGTTTCATCACCGTGAGCGGGTTGATCTGCAACAGCAGCGCCAGCACCAGAACGCCGACGACCCCGCCGACCACCGCGTCGATGAACCGCGAGTAGTAAATGCCGCTCTGCGGCGGCGCCAGGGTGGACACCAGCACCGCCGAGGAGGCCGCCTGGCCGATCACGGTCGGGCTGCCGCCGAGGAACACGCAGGCCAGGATCACGAACGCGACGGATACCCCGATCTGCCACGGCCCGGTACCCGTGAAATAGATCAGCAGATCGCCGAGCAGGATCCCGAGCGCCACTCCGGCCAGCAGTTCCACCGCCCGGCGCAGGCGCTGGCCGACCGAGACGTTGAGCACGATGACCGCGGCGATCGGCGCGAAGTACGGGTGTGGGTGCCTGACCAGGTAGTGCGCCGCCAGCCAGGCGAGGCTCGCCGCGACCCCGGCCTGTGCGGCGAACAGCAGGCTGCCGCGCAACCGGCGCCAGCGGTCGGACAGGTCGGCCCTCGACCGCTGGCGCAGTTCGGTCAGCGCTTCCACGGTCGTGTGCATTCGGGGCCCGGCCATAGCCATGGTCGAGACACTATGCGCCCGGCCGCCGCCGTGTCGGGCGAAGACTATTCGTAGAGCCCGGGGATTTCCGGATCGAAGCCCAGGTCGCGAGCTGCCTCGGCGCGTCGGGACCGGTAAATCAGCAGTCCGAGCAGGCCGACGCCGGCCAGCACCATGGAGCCACCGACGATCATGACCCAGGCCGCGGCTGAGCCGCCGCCCCCGGCCCCGGGCACCGTCATGGCCTCGACCGGCGAGTCGCTGGGCAGTGGCACCACCGGGTCGATCGAAAGGCTGGGGGACGGCGGGTCGCCGACGGTCGGATCGGCGGCGGCAGTGGCGCTCCGGGTGGGGGCCGACAGCGCCCGGGCGGCCGGGGACGCGGTCCGGGCCGGGGTCGGACTGGCCGGGCCGAGCACGGTGTACGTCACGGCGCGCGCGCCGAGCCCGAGCAGGCCCGGCACCTCGATCCGGTGCGGGCCGGGTGCGCGGTCGCGCGCCGGCGGCCGGGCCCGCAGGGTGGCCACGCAGACGCCGTTCTGGCGCACCGCGCGCAGGGCCGCGGACAGCGGCGCACCATCCCACTCGAACTGGACGAGCGGGCAGGCCAGGCGCGATCCCGGCCGCATGCCGAGCTGCACCATGCGGTACCGGACGACGAAGACCGAGGTGGCCGCGCCCTGATCGGGCGTGACCCGCAGGGACGCGTCATCGCCCGGCGCCGAAATGGCCGGTGAGCCGGTCAGGACGATCCCGGTGAGGACCACCGCGCCGAACAGGACCGCGGACGCGGGCCGGAGTACGCGCATCGGCTCATCCTGGCCCAGCCCGGCCGGCCCCGGCTACCCCATGCCGGGAACTGGCACATCGACGCCTGGCGTACCACCCTTCTCCTCCTCAGGTCGTACCCGCGAAGCGTTCTTCATGCCGACGACCCGGACCCCCGGGCCGCCATAGCTTGCCCCTATGACCACAGTTGCGACCACCACCCGCGCGGCGGTGTCGGTGAACGACCTGGTGAAGGTGTACGGCACCGGGGAAGCGGCGGTACGTGCCCTGGACGGGATCAGCGTCGAGTTCGGCGCCGGCCAGTTCACGGCGATCATGGGCGCCTCCGGCTCCGGCAAGTCGACCCTGATGCACTGCGCCGCAGGCCTGGACACCGCCAGCTCCGGCAGCGTGAGCATCGGCTCCACGGTGATCACCGGGCTCAGCGACAAGGCGCTGACCAGGCTGCGCCGGCAGCGGATAGGTTTCGTGTTCCAGTCGTTCAACCTGCTGCCCACGCTGTCCGCGGAGCAGAACATCCGGCTGCCGCTGGAGCTGGCCGGCCGGGCGGTCGACCGCCAGTGGTACGACAACATCGTCGACGTGCTGGGCATCCGCGACCGGCTGCGGCACTATCCGGCCCAGCTGTCCGGCGGGCAGCAGCAGCGGGTCGCCTGCGCCCGGGCCCTGCTGCCCCGGCCCGATGTCGTCTTCGCCGACGAGCCGACCGGCAACCTGGACTCCCGCTCCGGCGCCGAGGTGCTCGGCTTCCTGCGCCGGTCGGTCAGCGACCTCGGCCAGACCGTCGTCATGGTCACCCACGATCCGAACGCCGCCTCGTACGCCGACCGGGTGATCCTGCTGGCCGACGGCCGGCTGGCCGGCACGCTGGACGCGCCGCCGGGCCCGGACGCCGTGCTGGGCGCGCTACGCCGGCTGGACGGCGTGGCGGCCGCCGACCCGCACCGCGCCGCCGACCCGCACCGCGCCGCCGACCCGCACCGCGCCGCCGACCCGCACCGCGCCCCGGCCGCGCCGCGGCGGGAGGTCTGAGCGATGTTCAAGACCACCGTCGCGGGGCTGCGCGCGCACGTGCTGAGGTTGCTCGCCACCGCCCTGGCCATCGTCCTGGGCGTCGGCTTCGTCGCCGGCACCCTGATCTTCGGCGACACCATGAAAGCGGCGGTGTACGACGAGTTCGCCCGCGCCGCGCAGCACGTGGACGTGTCCGTCACACCGCGGTCGGCGCACCGGACGGAGCTGCCCCGGTCCACCATGGACACGGTCCGAGCGGTCCCGGGTGTGGGCGGCGTCGACGGCCGGATGCAGGAGAACCTGCCGCTGCTGGACAGGCGGGGCCGGCTGGTCGCGGTGGGTGGGCACCCGGGCATCGCCATGTCCGCCGGTACCGTGCCGGCGCTGCGGCCCTACGACCTGAAGTCGGGGCGGGTGCCGGCCACCGCCACCGAGGCCGCCCTGGACGCCGGCACGGCGGCGCGCACCGGGTACGCGGTCGGGGACACCATGACCGTCCTGGACACCGGGCAGGCACCGCACCGGGTGACCCTGGTCGGCATCGTCGACTTCGGCGACTCCAAGCAGTACGCCGACCAGGCGGTGGTGATCCTCACCCCGGCGGCGATGACCACCCTGGCCGGGGCGACCGGGTACAGCCAGGTGGTGGTGTCGGCCGCCGCCGGCGTGGACCAGTCGACGCTCGCCCGTCGGGTGGGTGCCGCCCTGCCCGACGACCGGGTGGTGGCCGGCGCGCAGTACCGCGACGACCTGGCCAACGATGCGATCAACCAGCTGGCGAGCCTCATCGAGGTACTGCTGATCTTCGCGGTGATCGCGTGCGTGGTCTGCTCGTTCGTCATCTACAACACGTTCACCATCCTGATCGCGCAGCGGGTCCGGGAGCTGGCGCTGCTGCGCTGCGTCGGAGCGTCACGGGGGCAGCTGTTCGGCTCCGTGCTGCTGGAGTCCGTGGCGGTCGGGCTGGCCGGGGCCGTGCTCGGGATCGCGCTGGGCATCGGCCTGGGGTACCTGCTGTTCCGCGGGCTCGCCGCGCTGGGCCAGCCGCTGCCGTCACACGCCGTGGTGCTCACCGGCACCCCCGTGATCGTCTCGCTGCTGGTGGGCGTGCTGGTCACCGTGGCCTCGGCGCTGATCCCCGCGGCGCGGGCCACTGGGGTACCGCCGCTGGCCGCGCTGCGCGCCACGCCACTGGCCGCACCGGGACGGCACCGGCGGCGCGCGCCGCAGGTGATCCTCGCCGTACTGGTCGGCGCCGCGGGCACGGCGCTGACCGTGGCCGGCTCGACCTACCACGGCGATTCCCAGGTCGCGACGATCACGGTGGTGGTCGGCGGGTTGGTCAACTTCCTCGCCGTACTCATCCTGTCGCCGCTGTTCGTGGGCCCGCTGACCGCCGCGCTGGGCTGGCTGCCCGGTCGGATCTTCGGTACCCCCGCCCGGCTGGCCTCCGCGAACGCCCGGCGCAACCCGGGCCGCGCCGCGGCCACCACCGCCGCGCTGATGGTCGGGGTCGGCCTGATGTCCGCGGCCAGCGTCGCGCTCGCCTCGGTCAAGGCCACCACCACCGACCAGCTGACCGCGCACTACCCCGTCGACTACATCCTCCAGGCCGCCCAGACCGCCCACGGCAGCCTCGGCATCCCGCCGGAGGTGGCGCGACGGCTGCGGTCACGGCCGCAGCTGTCCAACGTCGTCGAGGTCAGGATCGACAGTGGGACGCTGGACGGAACGGGCGTGGAGATCGGCGCGGTCGACCCGGCCGACCAGTCGCTGGTGATCGGCCGGACGATGACCCTGGTCGCCGGGTCGGCGGCCAACTTCCGGCACGGCACGGTCGTCCTGTCCACCTCGGCGTCGGCGGCCAGGGGCAAGCGCGTCGGCGACACCGTCACGCTGTCTACCGGGGATGGCCGCGCGGGCAGGTTCACCGTGGCCGCGCTGGCCTCCGGCGAGTCCCAGGTCGGGGCGGCACTCATCGGGTGGGACGACCTGGCCGCACTGGACCCGACGGCCACCGACAACGTAGTGCTGATCAAGGCGGCCGACGGGGTGTCCCCGACCGCGTCCCGGGCGGCGGTGGATTCGGTGACCGACGCGTACCCGACGGTCCAGGTGAGCAGCCTCGCGGAGTGGCGGTCGGAGCTCACCCAGGAGATCGACTCGCTGATCGCGGCGGTGGCGGGCCTGCTCGCCATAGCCGTGATCATCGCACTGATCGGCGTCATGAACACGCTGTCGCTGTCGGTCTTCGAGCGTACGCGCGAGTCCGCGCTGACCCGGGCGCTCGGCCTGACCAGGGGCCAGCTGCGCGCCACGCTGCTGGTCGAGGCGCTGCTGATGGGGGTGGTCGGTGCCATCGTCGGGCTGGGCTTCGGCCTGCTCTACGGCTGGGCCACCACGCGGGTGATGTTCACCGGCTTCGCCCCGGAGTTGACGGTGCCGGTCGGGCAGCTGCTCGGGTACCTGGCCGTGGCGGGGGCGGCGGCGGTCGCCGCGGCGGTGCTGCCGGCCCGCCGGGCGGCTCGCGCCTCGATAGTGGGGGCGATGGCCGAGACCTGAACCAACGGGCCGGCGCCGGGACCTGGGCCGAGGCCCGGGCCGGCGCCGGGGGCCCGGGCCGGCGTCAGGCAACGGCGAGCCGTCAGGACCGGCGGGGCGCCCGGGGTACCTCCGGTGCGCCCCCGCCGGGCAGGTCGGCGAACAGGTCGCCGTACCGCTTAACCCGGCTGAGCACCTCGTCCGCCCGGAACTGGCGCACCCTGCCCTTCTCCAACTCCGGCCAGGTCAGCGGGGTCGAGACGGTCGGTGTCGGCTCGGCGCGCATCGAGTACGGGGCCACCGTGGTCTTCGCCGCGTTGTTCTGGCTCCAGTCGATGAACACCTTGCGCGGGCGCAGGTTCTTGGCCATCCGGGCGACGATCAGCCGGGGATTGTCGCGCTCCAGCTCCTCGGCCACCCGCCGGGCGTACCCGGCCACCTCGTCGGCCGGCTGGGTACCGGCCAGCGCGCACATCAGCTGCATGCCCTTGCGACCAGAGGTCTTCGGCAGCGGCTCCAGGCCGTCGGACCTCAGCCGCTCCCGCAGCAACAGGGCGACCTCGGCGCACTCGGTCAGGCCGGCGGGCGGCCCCGGGTCCAGGTCGACCACCAGCCGGTCCGGGCCGCTCGACCCGACCGTCCACTGTGGAACATGCAGCTCCAGGGCGGCGAGATTGGCCAACCAGACCAGGGTCGGCAGGTCGTCGGCGATCACGTAGTCCAGCGCCTCGCGCCCCTTGGTCGAGCCCGGCGCGGGCAGCGTCTCCACGCGTACCCAGTCCGGCACCCCGGCCGGCGCGTTCTTCTCGAAGAACCCGTTGCCGCCGACCCCGTTCGGGTACCGGATCCGGGTCAGTGGCCGGTCCGCCAGGTGCGGCAGCAGGACGGGCGCCACCCGGGTGTAATAGTCGATCACTTCGCCCTTGGTGAACCCGGCGGCGGGGTAGAGCACCTTGTCCAGGTTGGACAGTTCCAGCGTGACGCCTTCGACCTGTACCGGAAAGCGGTCGCGATCAACCATCGACGCACTCCGCCGGGGACTTGTCGGTGCGCAGCCGCTCCAGGCGCGGAAAGCGCAGCCGCCGGTCGGGGGTGAGCTGGCCGTACCGGACCTCCACCACCACCTGGGGGCGCACCCAGACCGCGTCCCGGGCGTCCTGGCTGGGCAGGTCGCCCGCGAACGGCGACGCCGGCCCGACGAGCGGGCGCAGCGCGTCGAGCAGTTCGCGCTCCTTGGCCGCCGAGATCCCGCCGCCGACCCGGCCCCGGAACTCGAGCCGGCCGTCCGGCCGCATCGTGCCCACCAGCAGCGCCCCGATGGTCCGGGCGCCCCGGCGCCAGCCGCCGACCACCAGGTCGGCGGTGTGCTCGCGCTTGTACTTGACCCAGTCCGGTGAGCGGGTGCCCGGCCGATACGGCGCCGCCAGCCGCTTGGCCACCACGCCCTCCAGCGCGTACTCGTCGGCCGCCGCCAGGGTGGCCTCGCCGTCATCGAACCGGGGAGGCACCAGCCACCGCAGCGCGGACAGGTCCAGGTCCTCCAGGGCGGCCCGGCGGTCCGCGTACGCGCGGCCGGTCAGGTCGAGCCCGTCGAGCGCCAGCAGGTCGAAGATCATGTACGTGACCGGGCGGGTGGCCGCGAGCCGGCCGGCCCGGCCCGCCTCCCGTACGTGCATGCGCTCGGCCAGCGCGGTGAACGAGGGCCGCCCCTCCCCGTCCAGCGTGACGATCTCCCCGTCGAGTACCGCCTGGTCGAGTACGGCGGCCAGCGGCCCCAGTTCGGGGTAGGCGACGGTGACGTCCGCGCCGCTGCGGGCGCGCAGGCTCAGCGTGCCGCGCTCGATGGTGGCAAGCGCCCGGACGCCGTCCCACTTGAACTCATAGGCCCATCCCGGCCCGCTGGGCAGCGGACCGGCGGTGGCGAGCATGGGCGCGCCGGGCACCCCTCGACCCTATCCGGGTATCACAGCGGCTGGTGGGCTCCTGGCCGCCAGAAGTAGCCGGCGGCGTCGCGCAGCCCGCGCGCCACGGCCCACATCGGGCTGCCGGTCACCCAGCCGCGCACCGTGCGCCGGGGCGAGGTCGCCGGCCCGGTCTCGCCCGCGGCCACCAGGTACGCCGCGAACATCTCCTCGGCCTGGTCGGCCACCAGGTGGGCGCGACCCCGATCGTCCCCGCCGGGCAGCACGCGGGCGGCCGAGTACAGGGTGGCGTGCACGTCACTGCTGAGCATCGGACCGTCTCCGACGATCGCCGGCAGGAGGTCGGCAGCCATGGCTAGAAGCCCCGCACCCGTGGTCGTCGCGACCGAATCGGCCGGACCGCTCATGGTCACGTTGCCTCCTCCCCCTGGCCACCGCCCCACTGCGCCGCTCGTCGGTCCGGCCCAAGGGGCTCGATCCGCGACGCGGCGCCCGGCGCCGGTCTCCCGCGGCCGTCGTCATCCGGAACAGCCGGCCACGGGGAAGCTCGGCGACGAGCGCTGTACACAGCATGCACCGACGTCTATTGCGATGCAACTCCCAGATAATAACGTTGCGTCACTGGTCGCTAGCGTTACTTTGCCGCAAGTGCGAGACTCGGCGCCGTGACCAGCAGCCCTACCGTTCGCCGCCGCCGTATTGCCCGTGAGCTGCGGCAGTTGCGCGAACGAAATGGATTGACCCTGGATCAGGCTGCCCGGCAGCTTGACATGTCCAAAAGCAACCTGTCCAGGATCGAGAACGCGCAGATCGGAATCAAGCCGCGCGACGTGCGCGCCGCCCTCGCCCTCTACCAGGTGTCGAATGCCGACGCCGAGGCGCTGATTGAAATAGCGCGCGGCGCCCAGCAGCGCGGCTGGTGGCACAACTACAGCGATGTCCTACCGGAATGGTTCGAGTTCTATGTCGGGCTTGAGGCTGAGGCGTCCGCGATGCGCACGTATGAGGCTGAATCAGTGCCCGGCCTGCTGCAGACCGAGGCGTACGCGCGGGCGATGTTCCTGCTCACCGCAGGCGACTCCGAGCTCGACCGCAAGGTGGCCGCACGCATTCAGCGCCAGGAGATCCTCCGGCAGGACTCCCCGGTCGCCGTGTCCGCGGTACTCAACGAGGCCGTACTGATGCGCCCGGTCGGCGGCTCGACGGTGATGAGCGAGCAATTGCGACAGCTGGCTGATCTTGCAGAATTACCGAACGTTACCATTCAGGTACTACCAATGTCGGCCGGTGGACACCCCGCGATGACAACACCCTACGTAATCCTGAGCTTCGCAGATGCTCCGGACGAATCAATCGTTTACCTCGACAATCTCACGTATGGACAGGCACTGGAAGAACCCGAACACGTCGGAGGGTATAGCATCGTGCATCAGAGGCTGTGCAGTATGGCACTCGATCCCGACGACTCGATTGCCCTACTCCGCGCTGCTTCTCGTCACATTCAGTAACTCCTCCGATAGCTCTTCTAAACGCAAAAGGGGGTGCGGTATGGCCGCCAAGGACCTGACGCGCGCGGCGTGGCACAAAAGCACACGCAGCAGCGGCAACGGCAACTGCGTCGAGGTGGCGATCCTCGACGACGCCGTTGCGGTCCGCGACACCAAAGACCGCAGCGGTCCGGTGCTGGTATTCACCCCAGCCGAATGGGGCGCGTTCGTAGCCGGCGCCAAGGACGGAGAATTCGACCTGGCCTGCTGAAGTACGCCGAACACCAACGACCCCTGTGCAGGGGGTCGTTGCTTGCTTTCTGGGGCGCTCTCGCTGAGAGCGCCCCTCACATCACGTTCCGTCCGGTGCGAAACCCATGCCGATCGGCGCCGGAGCGGTCGTTTTCCCTGGTCTCCGGTCGTATCCTGAGCACTATGCGGGCCATCTGGAAGGGCGCGGTCTCGTTCGGCCTCGTGTCGATCGCGGTCCGCCTCTACTCCGCGACCGAAGAGAAGGACATCCGCTTTCACCAGGTGCACCGCACGGACGGCGGGCGCATCCGGTATAAGCGGGTCTGTTCCGTGGACGGCGAGGAAGTCTCGTACGACGACATCGCCAAGGGGTATGACATCGGCGGCGGCGAGATGGTCGTGCTCGGCGACGACGACTTCGCTGACCTGCCGCTGACCACCTCGCACGCCATCGAGGTACTGGAGTTCGTGCCCGCCGAGCAGGTCGACCCCATCCTCTACGCCAAGGCCTATTACCTGGAGCCGGAGAGCACCGCCGCCAAGCCGTACGTGCTGCTGCGCGACGCGCTGACCGGCGTGGACCGGGTGGCCATCGTCAAGGTCGCCCTGCGCCAGCGCGAGCAGCTGGCCACGCTCCGGGTCCGCGACGGCGTGCTGGTGCTCAACACCATGCTGTGGCCGGACGAGGTGCGCAGCGCCGCGTTCGACTTCCTCGACGAGGATTTCTCGGCCCGGCCGCAGGAGTTGGCGATGGCCGAGTCCCTGATCGACTCGATGGCCGCCGACTTCGAGCCCGACGCCTACACGGACAACTACCGCGAGGCGCTGCAGGAGGTCATCGACGCGAAGATCGAGGGCCGCGAGGTGGTGGCGCCGGCCGAGGAGGAGGGGGTCCCGGCCCCGGCGGTCGACCTGATGGCCGCGCTGCGCGCCTCGGTCGACCGGGCCAGGGCGGCCCGCGGCGAGCACGCCGGGCCGCCGGCCGAGCCGACCCCGATCACCTCGGCCAAGTCGGCCAGGACGGCCGCTGCCAAGACCCCACCCGCCAAGAAGGCGGCCAAGGCCGCCCCGGCGAAGAAGGCGGCCGGCGGCAAGGCCACCGAATCGGCCGGCGAGGACAAGCAGGCCGCGAAGAAGGCCGCCGCGAAGGCCGGCACGCCGGCCAAGAAGACGACCGCCAAGAAGGCGGCGGGCAAGACCCGCCGCTCCGCCTGACCCGCCGCCCGCCCGACGCTCCGGCCGCCCGACCCTCCGGCCCCCGACTCACCGGCCGGTCGGCCCCGCGCCTATCCGATCGTCCGCACGTCCAGGGCGCCGTCCGCGTAACGGGCCCGCACCACCTTCTTGTCGAACTTGCCCACGCTGGTCCTGGGTACCGCGTCGATGAACGCCCACCGCTCCGGGACCTGCCAGTGGGCCACCCGACCGGCCAGGAAGTCGCGCAGTTCCTCGACCGTCACGGTGGCCGATTCGCGGAGCACGACCGTGGCCAGTGGCCGCTCGTCCCAGCGGGGATCCGGCACCCCCACGACGCACGCCTCCAGCACGGCCGGGTGTGCCATCAGGTGGTTCTCCAGGTCCATGCTGGAGATCCACTCGCCACCCGACTTGATCACGTCCTTGGCCCGGTCGGTGAGGGTCAGGTACCCGTCGGCCGACTGCGTCCCCACGTCGCCGGTGCGCAGCCAGCCGTCCCGGAACTTCTCCTGGTCGGGAACGTCCTCACCGAAGTACCGGGCGGTGACCCAGGGGCCGCGCACCTCCAGCTCGCCGACCGCCTGGCCGTCGTTGGGCTGGATGTCGCCGAGCGGCCCGACGATCCGCGCCTCCACCGCCGCCGGGAACTGCCCCTGGGTGTACCGGTAGTCCCAGGCCGCCTGGCCGCTGACCCCCGGCGGGGTCCGGGAGACCGAGCCCAGCGGGGACATCTCGGTCATGCCCCACGCGTGCAGGATCTCCACGCCGTACCGCTCCGAGAACGCGCGCATCAGCGCCGGCGGGCAGGCCGAGCCGCCGACCACCACCTCCTTGAGCGACGAGATGTCGGCCTCGGGGTGCCCGTCCAGGTAGGCGAGCAGGTCGGTCCAGATGGTCGGGACGGCGCCGCCCTTGTCCGGCCGCTCCGTCCGGATCATCTCGGCCAGCGGCTCGGGCTGCAGGAACCTGTCCGGCATGATCAGCGAGGCGCCCGCCATGAACGCCGCGTACGGCGTGCCCCACGCCATCGCGTGGAACATCGGCACGATGGTCAGTTCGCGGGAGTGCGGGGTCAGGCCGAACGCGGCGGGCGAGCAGACCTGCATCGAGTGCAGCCAGATGGACCGGTGCGAGTACGCCACGCCCTTCGGGTTGCCGGTGGTGCCGGACGTGTAGCAGAGAGCGGCGGCGTCCCGCTCGTCCACCTCCGGCCAGTCGTACTCGGTGGGCTTGCCGTCCAGCAGCTCCTCCCACCGGTGGATCCGGACCCCGGGCACCGCCTCCAGCGGGCCGGCGTCCCCGCCCCCGACCACCACGACGTGCTCCACCGTCGGCATCTGCGGCAGGCTCCGGGCCAGCAACGCGATCAGCGTCGAGTCGACGATCACCACCCGGTCCTCGGCGTGGGTGGCGATGTAGCTCAGCTGCTCGGGAAACAGCCGGAGATTGAGGGTGTGCAGCACCGCGCCCATGCTCGGAACCGCGAAGTATGCGACGAGGTGCTCGGCGTTGTTCCACATGAAGGTGCCGACCCGTTGGTCGCCGACCACCCCGAGATCGTCGTGCAGGGCGTGGGCGAGTTGGGCGGCCCGGGCACCGATCTCGGCGTACGTCTCGCGCCGGGCGCCGTCGGCGGTCCAGGTCACCACCTCGGATGTGCCGTGCACGCTACGGCCGTATTCGAGGAGCCGGGAAATCCGCAAAGGCAGATCCATCATCGTGCTACGCATGATCACACGTTAGTGGCGTTGGTCACAGCCGGCCAGTGGCCAAAACGGGCGCTCAGCCAATCTGCGCCTCCGCCGAGGCGTCGGCGCTCAGCCAATCGGCGCCTCCGCCGAGGCGTCGGCGCTCAGCCGATCAGCGCCTCCGCCGACGCGTCGCGCATCTCCCCGTTCCGCCCGTCCGACGGGGCGGCGCCGCGCAGCTCCCGGTTCGGCAGCAGCAGGCACAGCACCACCGCGATCAGCGACACCAGGCCCGCTACCAGGAAAATCGGGTGCAGCGTGGCGACGAAACCGTGCTGGACCGCCGAGCGCAGCGGGCCGGGCAGCGCGCGGATCGACGCCGGGTCGTTGATCGAGATGCTGTTCGCCTTCCCGGCGAAGCGGTGGGCGACGCCCGGCGGCAGCCGCTTCAGGGCGGCCGCGACCAGCGGGGCCAAGCTGCTGGCCAGCTTGTTGCTCAGCACCGCGCCCAGCGCCGCGACGCCCACCGAGCCGCCCAGCGAACGGAAGAAGGTGGCGGTCGCGGTGCCGGAGCCCATGTCGCGCAGGGCCAGGCCGTTCTGTACGGCGAGGATGAGCGGCTGCATCGACAGGCCGAGCCCGACGCCGATGATCAGCATGTAGCTGAACGCCTCCCAGAGCGTGGTGTCGGTGCTCAGCCGGGTGAACAGCAGCAGGCCGGCCGACAGCACCGCCGTGCCGATGACCGTGCTCCACTTGTACCGGCCCAGCTTGCTGATCACGCGGCCCGAGATGATCGAAGTGATGATCAAGCCGGCCATCATCGGCAGCATCAGCAGACCCGACTTCGTGGGCGTGGCGCCCTTCACGATCTGCAGGTACAGCGGCACGTAGATGATCGCGCCGAACATGCTGAAGCCGAGGATGAACGTGGCCGCGTTGGAGATCGAGAAGCTGCGGTTGCGGAACAGCCTCAGCGGCAGGATCGGCTCGGCGGCCCGCCTCTCGACCAGCAGGAACCCGACCGCGAGCACGACGAACGCGGCCAGCAGGCCGATCACCTTCGCCGAGGTCCAGGCCCAGCCCTTGGTGCCGCCGAAGGACAGCGCGAGCAGCAGGGAGATGACGGTGGTCACCAGCAGCGCCGAGCCGGCCCAGTCCACCCGGTGCTCGCGCTTGGTGTGCGGCACCAGCCGTAGCACCGAGTAGCAGAAGAAGATCGCGACGATCGCCAGCGGCACGTTGATGTAGAAGATCCAACGCCAGTCGTGCTGCGCGAAGTAGCCACCGACCAGCGGGCCGGCCACGCTCGACAGGCCGAAGACGGCGCCGAAGATGCCCTGGTAGCGGGGCCGTTCGCGGGGCGGCAGCACGTCCGAGATGATGGTGAACGCGAGGGTCATCAAGCCACCGGCGCCCAGTCCCTGGATGCCCCGGAACAGGATCAGCTCATCCAGGTTCTGGGAGATGCCGGCCAGCAGCGAGCCGACCATGAAGGTACCGATCGCGAACATCAGCAGCGGGCGCCGGCCGTACAGGTCGGAGACCTTGCCGTAGAGCGGGGTGGAGGCGGTGGAGGCGAGCAGATAGGCGGTCACCACCCAGGAGTAATGGTTGATGCCTCCGAGCTTGCCGACGATGGTCGGCAGTGCCGTACCGACGATGGTCTGATCCAGAGCGGCCAGCAACATGCCGGTCATCAACCCGCCCATCAGCAGGAGTATCTGCCGATGACTCAGCGCGGGCCTGCTGGTCTGCCCGACGGCCGTACTCATCTCTTCTCCTGTCCCAGTTCCGCCATGGTGTCGTTGATTCGCGTGAAGAGCCGGGCGAACTCCGCCCGCTCCGCGGCAGTCCAGCCCGCGAGCAGGTCCCGCATCGCCGACTGCCACCGGTCCCGGTTGCGGTCGAAGACCTCCACGCCGGTCCGGGTCGCCCCGACCAGCACGGCCCGCCTGTCCGTCGGATCCGGGGTGCGTGTGACCAGGCCGGCCGCCTCCAGCGCGTCGACCTGACGGCTGACCGTCGACAGGTCGAGACAGACGTGGTCGGCCAGCGCGGACAGCCGGGCCGGACCGCCACTGGCGATCCGGCTCAGCAGAATGTATTCGGCCCGCTCCAGGTCAAGGCCGTTCGGCGAGCGAAGGCTCGCGTAGTAGCGGTCGGCCCGACGCAGGAAGATGCCGAACTGACGCCCGATCTGAACGTCATCGTCCGCCAACGGTGGTCCCCACCAATCCCCCGAGAACTCGTCCTCAACGAGGATCTGTCGGCGGCGGGACGGCTGCCCGATGCGCGCTAGGACAGATTCGCGAAACCGTTTGCCCTGCCCACGGTGTTCAGGACGTACACCGCCTTGTCGGGCTCCAGCGCGGCGGCCAGCGCGGTCGCTCGCTCCTCGGCCGCCCGGCGTGCGAGTTCGGCCTCCCGCCGGCCCTCCTCGGCCTGCCTCTTACCCGCCAGGCCGGCCTGTATGCCGAGGAACCCGCCGAGAATCGTGCCGACGGTGCCGGTGATCACGCCGAGCGCGGCGCCCACCTCGGTACCCGTGCGGTACCGGTACACCGCGATGCCGAAGAACAGGAGCATCGCGGCTATGGCGACGAACACCGCCAGGAACCCGTACCCCGCGCCGCCGCCCCCGCTGTGCGGACGTTCGGGCTCTTCAGACTTTTGTTTCTTGGACATGGCGCCCCACCCCCTGGATCGCCCGATGGCTACGAGTCGACTTTAGACGCATTTGGGGTGTAGATGCCGTTTTCGCCCAATTCGCCCGAGCGGGGCCGTTCAGGGCGCGGCGACGGTCGATTCGTGCGCACCCCGGAGGCCGGCGGCCGGGTGCTGGGCCGCGTCCGCGACCGGAACACCGACCCGAAGCATCCGGTCGATCTCGTCCGGGGGTACCGGCCGGCCGAACAGCCAGCCCTGCCCGCAGTCGCAGCCCAGCTCGCGCAGCCGGGCGGCCTGCTCCACGGTCTCCACGCCCTCGGCGGTCGCGGACAGCCCGAGCCCGTGCGCCAGCCCGACCAGGGCCGCCACTATCCGGTCCCGGGCCGGATCGGCCGGTCGCTCGCCCAGCCCCTCGACGAACCGCGCCGCCAGCTTGAGCGTGTGCACCGGCAGGTCGCACAGGTAGGCGAAGTTCGAGTACCCGGTGCCGAAGTCGTCGATGGCGATCCGGATGCCCATCGCGGCCAGTGCGCCGAGCACCCGCATGGGCTCGCCGGCGGTCTCCATCACCGCGCTCTCGGTCAGCTCGAGCTGGAGCAGGCGGGACTCGAGCCCGGTCTCCGCGAGCACCTCCCGAACCGTGCCGGCGAGATCCGGTTGGTGCATCTGCCGTACCGCCAGGTTGACGCTGACCACGAGGTCCCGCCCACGGTCGGTCTGCCACCGCCGGGCCTGCCGGCACGCCTCGGCCAGCACCCAGCGCCCGAGCGGCACGATCAGCCCGCTCGCCTCGGCGACCTCGATGAACTGGTCGGGCAGCAGCCGGCCGAAGGCCGGATGGTTCCAGCGGACCAGCGCCTCCACGCCCACCAGTGCCTGGTCGGACAGCCGGAACAGGGGCTGGTACTCGACGACGAACTCGCCCCGGGTCAGCGCCGCCGGCATGGTCGTGGACAGCGTGTACCGGGTGACCTCCCGCGCGTGCCGGTCCGCGTCGAACAGTGCCCAGCGCCGCCCGCCCGCCGACTTCGCCCAGAACAGGGTGGTGTCGGCGGCCTTCATCATGTCCTCGACGTCGCTGGCGCCCACCGCCCGCTCCACCACGCCCACGCTCGCGCCGACGTTGAGCTCCTGGTCGCCGACGCGGATCGGCTCCTCCAGTGCCCGGAGTACGCCGCGGGCCACCGCGACCACCTGTTCGGTGCCGGTGGAGTCCGGGATGAGCACCACGAACTCGTCGCCACCGATGCGGGCGACGAGGTGCCCGAGGCGGGACACCTCGGCCTCCAGCCGCCCGGCGATCGCCGCGAGCAGCCGGTCGCCGAGGTCGTGGCCCAGCGTGTCGTTCACCACCTTGAACTCGTCGAGGTCCAGGTAACACAGCCCGATCCTGCGCTCGGGGTCCGCGCCGTCGAACAGCTCGTTCAACCGCTCCAGGAACAGCCTGCGGTTGGGCAGCCCGGTGAGCGGGTCGTGCCGGGCCTCGTGGCGCAGCCGGGCATGCAGCCGCTGCCGGTCGGTGACGTCCTGGATCATCGCTACCGCGTACCGCGGCTGCCCGTCGCGGTCGCGCAGCAGCGACAGGGTCATCTCGGTGTAGACCGTGCCGCCGTCGCGGCGCCGGTACCGCCGGTTGCGGCGCAGGAACTCGACCTCGCCGCCGATCACCTGCTGATGACCGTTCCAGCTGGCCGGCTCGTCGTCGGGGTGCGACAGGTCCCGGACGGTCAGTCGGCGCAGTTCGTCGATCGAATACCCGAGCAGGTCGGCCAGCGCCTGGTTCGCCTCCAGGATCCGGCCGCTCACGTCGGCGATGCCGATCCCGATCGCGGTGCTGGCGAACACCGCCCGGAATCGGGCCTCGGCCTGCGCCTGGGCGGAGGTCAACGCCTCCCAGGCCCGTTCCTGGTCGTCGAGGGTGCGCCTGCGCAGCGCCCAGCTGTACCCGCTGGCCAGCGCGCCCTGCAGGCCGGCGATCCGGTCAGCGGCACCGGCCGCGCCCTCGCCATCCGCGCCCTGGTCATCAACGCCAGGCGGGGGGCGGGTCTCATCCGCGCTGGCCAGCACGGTGGGGGTCGCGCCGGCGGCGCCCGCGCAGTCGGCCAGGTGGGTGCCGAGCAGCGCGACGGTCCGGCTGAGCGCCTCGGGGTTCAGGAAGTGGGCGCTGACCAGCGCCGCGCCGACCTGCCGCGCGGGATCGGGAGAGAACGGGCGGCCGGACAGGGCGGCGAACAGCTGGTCGGTGAGCCCGCACAGCAAATGGTTCAGCTCGGCCGGGCCGATCGGGACATAGCTGGTCCCGGCGACGGCTCGCGTCCAGGCGTCAACGAAGCGGTCCCGGCCGGATCCGGCTACGAGGCCGGATCCGATGCGTGCCATCGCAGCCTCCCCCGGTTTCCCATATGGCAACTTGCACGCGTCCGCGCGCTGCGAGCATATGGCCACCGGCAAGGCTCGGGGAACCCGTCGACGGTACCGGGCGAGTCGGGCGCATCATGATATCTATCTATACATAGGCACCGATCGCAGCGGGAACTTCGGTATCGGGGCAGCACCGGGCCTCGTAGTAGGTACGTTCCGACCGCGTACCTCGCAGGAAGGCGGCCAGGACGATGCGGCAGTTCGTGAACCCTCGCTCGGGACTCGAGGTCGAGCGGATCGGGCCGATCCTCGACCAGATCGGCCAAGCGACCGGCGACGCTGACCGACCCCGACTGATCCGCGTCGAGGCCTGGCGGGAGGATCGAAAGGTCGGTAGCACACTCTGCACGAGCGAGAGCGCGCGATATGCCGTGACCGGTTACCCCGACGCGTCGCACCTCACGGTCGAGGTGCTGGAGGGCGCCTGGGGCACCCCGTCGACCCGCGCCCACGACCGGCGCGCGAGCGCGCCGTCGTCCGGCTGTCCTCGGCGATTTTCCCTGGCCAAGGTGCTTGGAGCCGCCTGTCGGAATCGAACCGACGACCTCATTATTACGAGTAATGTGCTCTACCGACTGAGCTAAGGCGGCGTAGACCCGTAGAGTCTACTTGACCTCCCCGCCCCGGGCCCACCCGGTATCGACGAGATCATTCCGTCGGCGCGAGGGCGTTCCCAAACCGTTACGATCTTGCCCGCGAACCCTCCTCCGACCCGCGATTCCGCTGGTCGTTGCGGCGATCGGGCCACCCGCACGGGTACTCGCGGCGCTACCCGGTCTGGCGACCATTGGTTACCCTGCGAACGCATGACCCTCGACGAGCAGCCCGTCACCGAATCCCGGCCGCGCACGCTCGATCCGAAGGAACTCGGCTTCCGGCCGCGACCCCCGGTCGGTTGGTTGCAACCGGTACAGCTCTCGGGCACCGCGCTGCGGGTCATCCTCTCCCAACTCTTCGGCGCGTACCTCGACAAGCGCGAACTGCAGAACACGCTGCCGGCCAGGATCTACGACGAGGGAGCCGACCGCGACGAGCTGTGGTTCGACTACGTGGCCGACCTCGGTGACGGCTTCGACCCCACGTACACGATCGCCTATCTGCTCGCTCAGCCGAGCCTGACCGTCGACGGGCACGAGCTGCCGCGCGGCAAGGTCCTCATGATGGGCGGCGACGAGGTATACCCGACGGCCAGCACCGGGGCGTATGAGGACCGCACCAAGGGGCCGTACAAGGCCGCCCTGCCCTGCGCCTACGGCGCGGACCAGCCGCAGCTGTACGCGCTGCCCGGCAACCACGACTGGTACGACGGGCTCACCGCCTTCCTGCGGTTGTTCGCCAAGAACGAGGCGGACAGCATCGGCGGATGGGTCAACGCGCAAGCCCGGTCGTACTTCGCCATCTCGCTGCCGCACCGCTGGTGGCTGCTGGCCATCGACACGCAGTTCGGCACCTACCTCGACGATCCGCAGCTGCGCTACTTCCGGGACGTCGCCGCACGGCTGGGGCCCGACGACAGGGTGATCCTGTGCTCGCCGACCCCCGGCTGGGTCGAGTCGGTCGACGACCAGGGCGCCTACGACGCCATCGACTACTTCATCCGCACCGTGGTCGGACCGACCGGCGCGCAGGTGAAGCTGATGCTCTCCGGGGACCTGCACCACTACGCCCGGTACCAGGGGCCCGACCGTCAACTGGTCACCTGCGGTGGCGGCGGCGCGTACCTGTACCCGACGCACAAGCTGCCCGAACAGATCGAGGTACCGCCGCCGGCCAGCAGGTCGCGCCGGCAGAGCACGATCAAGCCGTACACGCTGGCCACCACGTTCCCGAGCAAGGCGGGGTCGCGCCGCTACGCCAGCGGGGTCTTCACCCGGGTCCTGGCGAACAACCTCAGCTTCGCCGGCCTGCTGGGTGCCGTGCACACCCTGTACGGGATGGCCATCGTCGAGCTGATGAGCCACCCGGCGGGTACGTTGCAGCGCCTGTTCACCATCCCGGTCGTGCTCATGGGCCTGGTAATGGTGGCCGGGGCCGCCTTCTTCGCGATGCCGCCCAAGGGCGGCAAGCGCCCGAAGCACTGGCTGTTAGGCATCGGGCACGGGCTTGTCCACGCCGGGCTCGGGGTTCTCGGAGCCTGGGCCTGGCTGGCCCTGCCCTTCGGGCACTGGGTCTGGCCGCTGCCCGTGGTCGCCGCGCTGGTCATCTACCTGCCGGTGTCCGGGCTGGTCGGCACCGAGGTCTTCTGCCTGTACCTGCTGGTGGCCAGCATGGCCCGGGTGAACCTCAACGAGCTGTTCGCCGGACAGTCCATTGTGGATTCAAAGAGCTTCCTGCGACTGCGGTTCGACCGGGACGGCTCGTTGACGATCTACCCGGTGGCGGTCGACCGGGTCAGCCGCCGCTGGCGGGTCGACCCCGAGGCGGCCGAGACCAGCCCCTGGATCGTGCCGGAGAAGCCGATCGAGGTACGGCTCATCGAGCCGCCGTTGCGCATCGAGTAGCCGCGACTCACCGGCTCTCGTAGGCCTGGCGGGGCCCGCACACCGAGGCCCGGCTGCACATGCAGCGCGAGCCGTCCGTGTCCAGCCGGACCACCACGGAGTCGCGCGGCACACTGTGTCCCACGACGCGTCCGTCACCGTCCGGTGTGGACACCCGGGCACCCACCGACGGCGCCGAGGCCTGGAAGCTCTGGTACAGCGGGTGTTCGTATTTGAGGCAACACATGAGCCGGCCGCAGGCCCCCGAGATGCGCAACGGGTTCAGCGGCAGATCCTGATCCTTGGCCATCCGGATGGTGACCGGCTCGAAGTCGGTGAGGAAGGTGGCGCAGCACAGGTCGCGCCCACACGACCCGATCCCGCCCTGCACCCGCGCCGAGTCGCGGGCGGAGAGCTGGCGCAGCTCCACCCGGCAGTGCAGGGTGGCACCCAGGTCGCGGACCAGGGACCGGAAGTCGACCCGGTGCGGTGCGGTGAAGTAGATAGTGGTCCGGCCGCCGGAGCCCGTCGCGCTCTCCAGCACGTGGTCGACGGCCACTACCTTCATCGGCAGCTCGTGCTCGCGGATCAGCTTCTTGGCCGCCGTCTTGGCCTCCGCCTTGCGCTTGCGCATCAACTCGTCGCGGCGCAGGTCGTCCTCGCCGGCGAGACCGACCAGTCTGGGGAAGCCGTCGGTGTCCTCGGAGACCCACTGTGGCGCCCAGACGCACTCGGCGACCTCGGCTCCGTCGTCGGTGGGGACCAGCACCTTGTCGCCCACGCCGATCGACAGCTCACCGGGGTTGAGGTAATACAGCCGGCCGTACCGGTTGAAGCTGACCGCACACAGCATTCCCATTGAGCCACCTTATCCCCGTTCGGGGCGCCGGAGACCGGCCGCTTTCGTGAACAACCGGGCGGAGATTCAGCCCAGTTCCAGGTGACCCCCGGTGCCGATCGCGACGGTCGGGGACGAGGGGTAGGGCAGGGCATCGAGCCGGCCCACCCAGGCGTCCACGACCCGTTGGCCGTCGTGCAGGATCTCGGCGGCGGTGCCCAGGACGTGCGCGCCGAGGTCGGCGGCTGCCGTGACCGCGTCCCGGGACGTGCCGGCGGGTGCGAACCCGCCCCCGGCGGGACCACCGGAGACCGCACCGCCCGCGAGCGCACCACCCGAGAGCGCACCGCCGACGACGCCACCGACCGCGCTGCGGGCCGAGGCACGCAGGGTGGCCGCCTCGGCCGAGCCCAGGCACTCGGCCAGCGTCCCGGCCAACGCCCTGCGGCCACGGACCAGCCAGGCGACCAGGTCGTCGAGGTAGGACGCGGTCGCGCGCAGCCGTCCCGCCATGCTCGCCGGGTCCCCGGCGAGATATCCCGACAGGGTCGACCATTGCGCCGCGTAGCCCTCCGCCGCAGGGCCGCGCCATGCGGCCGGCATCGGCACCGACGCCTGCGCCGCCTCATACCCGTCGGCCTGCCGTCCCAGTGGATCGCCAGCGGCAATCAGCGGGCCGGGGGCCACCTCGGCCAGGTGCGCGGCGACGTCGCCGGGCAGCGCGCCGAGCCTGCGCAGCAGCGCGAGGATCGGATGCCCCGGCGGCACCCCACCGGCGAGCAGTGTCGCGTCGACCCGATCGAGCAGGTCGCGGGCGGACGGGTAGGTGCGGTCGAGGAGGTCCATCAGGTGCCTCCGACGCCCTGGTGGCGGCGATGCGCCTCGTCCTCTACGGCCCGATAGCCCCCGGCCGCGGACCGCAGCGCCCCGGCCAGGTCGGTCAGCCTGGCACCGGCGGCCGCCGCCTCCCGCTCCCGCGCCGCGAGCGCGGCACCCCACCGGGCGTGCATGGTCCGGCCGAGTTCGCCGAGGCCGCCCGGGCCGTCGCCGCCGAACGTCGTCGGCCCCGGGTCGACCCGCCCAAGCCGGGTCGCGGCGGCGGACACCTCCTCGCTCAGCGAGCCGACCCGGCCCGCAAGCTCATCGATCTCCATCGACCCTCCCCAGCGGGCGGTAATCGGTGAACGTCTCGGCGTGCAGCGTGGTGCGGGCCCAGGCGGCGGCGTCGGACGCGGCGGCCACCGCCTGCCGGATCGAGCGGGACAGCTCGGCGTTGGTGCGGCCGGTGAGGTCGCCGATGACGGTCACATCGCGGATGGCGCCGTCGGCGGCCACCACCACCTCGACCATGCCGTCCGGCGAGCTGACCGTGACCTCCACGGTGTGCAGCGCCTTGTCGAACTCGGCGAGCCGGGCATCGAGACGCTGATAGCGCTCGATGGCTTCCTCGATGAATTGCTCGTCGATCTCGCGCGCCATGAGCCTCCCCCTCCCGGATGGTCACCGTACGGCACCGTACGGTGAGGAGGGAAGCCCGTCGATGTGGACTGTGGATAAGTGCGAGGTACGGGGCCGGTCAGCCGCGCCAGAGGGCGAGCATCATCGCCTCCACCGCGATCCGCGGCTTGACGTTGAGCTCGATCTCCGACCGGCAGGCCAGTACGGCCTCCAGCCGGCGCAGCGCACTCTCGGCCGTCCAGCGCGCGGCGGCCTGCGCGGCGACCTCGACGCTGTCCACGTGGACCGGCGCGACCGGCGCGGCCAGCTTCTCCACCAGGACATCCCGGTAGAACCCGGCCAGGTCCACCAGCGCCCGGTCCAGCGCGTCGCGTTGCGTGCGGGTGGCCCGCGACTTCTGTCGCCGCTCCAGTTCCCGGATGGCGCCCGTCATGCCCCGGGCGGCGGACGCCGCTCCCTTGCCGGTACCGCCGGCACCCAGCGCCATCTGCAGGTCGGCGCGCTCCTTGGCGTCCGCCTCGGACACCGTCGCGGCGGCCTCCGCCTCGGCCGCCTCGATCAGCGACGACGCCGCGTCGAAGCACGCGCCGACGCCGGTGAGCCGGCGCGGTACCGCGAGCACCTTGTCCCGGATTTCCCGCGCCTGCGGGTCCCTGGCCAGCCGGCGGGCCCGGCCCACGTGTCCCTGCGCGGCGGCGGCGGCCCACGCGGCGGCGGACGGATCGATGCCGTCCCGCTCGACGAGCACCGACGCGACCGCGGCGGCCGACGGCTGGCGCAGGGTCACCACGCGGCACCGGGAACGGATGGTCACCGAGACGTCGTCCGGGTGGGTGGAGGGGGTGCAGAGCAGGAAGACGGTGCGCGGCGGCGGCTCCTCGATCGCCTTGAGCAGCGCGTTCCCGGCCGCCTCGGTGAGCCGGTCGGCGTCCTCGATCAGCACCACCTGCCAGCGGCCCTGGCTCGGCGCGCCGGCCGCGCGCAGCACCAGCGCGCGCATCTCGCCGACCCCGATGGTCAGCCCCTCGGGCACCACGAACCGCACGTCGGCATGGGTCCCGGTGAGCGTGGTGTGGCAGGCCGGGCAGACGCCGCAGCCCTGGTCGGCGCATTGCAGCGCGGCCGCGAAGGCCCGTGCCGCGACCGACCGGCCGGAGCCGGGCGGACCGGTGAAGATCCAGGCGTGGGTCATACCCTGGGTCGGCTCGCCGCGCACCACCGCACCCGCGGCGGCCGCGGCCCGGCGCAGCGTTGCCACCGCCTCGTCCTGGCCGACGAGCGTGTCGAAGACACCGGTCACGACGGCCTGCTCTCCAGGGCGGACAGCGGACCCTCGAGCACCTTGGTGGGCTGCTCGGGACCGCCCGGCGCGGTGTCCCCGGCCGCGTTGCCGCCGCCGACCGCCGCACCCTCGACCGTCGCACCGACGCCCGCCGCATTCTCACCCGCGGCACCGTCGCCCACCACGGCCTCGCCCGCCACGGCCTCGCTCGGCGCGGCCGGCTGCGGCCCGGCCCCCGCCTCGGCCTCAGGGCGCGCCTCGCCCTCCGGACGCGGCTCGGCCTCCGGGCGTGGCTCCGGTGCCTGGCGGAGGTGCTCGGCCTCGCCGTGACCCGGCTCCGGCTGCGCCGCCCCGGGCTGGGCCGGTCCGAGTATGCCCACCACCCGTTCGGCGACCATCCCGGCCACCGCCTCGGGCGGCCGGGACGCGTCCAGCACCAGGTACCGGTTCGGGTCCGCCGCGGCGAGGTCCAGGAAGGCGTACCGCACCCGCTCGTGGAACGGCAGTTCCTCGCCCTCCAGCCGGTCGGTCTGCCCGGACCGGCGGCCGGCCCGCGCCAGCCCCACCTTCGGGTCGACGTCCAGCAGCACGACCAGGTCGGGCTTCAGGCCACCGGTGGCCCACCCGGACAACCAGCGCACGTCGTCGACCGGCAGGGTCCGGCCGGCGCCCTGATAGGCCAGCGACGAGTCGACGTACCGATCGCTGATCACCACCGCACCCCGGTTCAGCGCCGGACGCACCACGGTGGCCACGTGGTGCGCGCGGTCGGCGGCGTACAGCAGCGCTTCGGCCCGCGGGGCGATCTGTCCGCCGTCCACCGGCGCCGGATCGAGCAGCAGGCCGCGGATCCGGGCGCCGACGTCGGTAGCGCCGGGCTCCCGGGTGATCACGACGTCGTGGCCCTCCGCGCGCAGCCGGTTGGCCAGCCGCTGCACCTGGGTCGACTTGCCGGCACCCTCGCCGCCCTCGAACACGATGAACCGGCCGACCCGCGGCGCCGGTTCGGCCAGCGACAGCGGGCGGCCCCGGATCGAGCCGACGAGGTCCTTGAAGAGCGGTACGCCCTTCTTGTCGTCCATCTGCCGCAGCGCCGCGATGCCCGCGGCCACGCCGACCACACCGGCCACGAACAGCAGCAGGCGGGTGGTCGACACCGGGATGCCCAGCACCCGGCGGGACCCGCCGAAGCCGGTGATCAGCGAGGTCACGGACACGCTGAACAGCAGGGTCAGCTGGGTGCCCACTTGGATGAAGGAGAACACCCGGCCGCGAAGATCGTCGCTGATCTCCCGGCCCATCAGGGTGGTGCCGGCCAGCAGCGCCATGCCCGCGCCGACGCCCACACCCACCGCGAAGACCACGGCGATGACCAGGTGCCAGGCGAAGGCCAGAACGGCCACCGACAACGCGGCCAGCACGATGGACAGCCCGAACCAGCGGCGCCGGGACAACTCGCCGACCAGCCGCGGGCCGCCAACGATGCCCAGCGCGAGACCGATGAACAGGAACGCGAACAGGATGTAGAACGTGGAGTCGCCGCCGCCCAGCGACCGGGAGTAGAAGGAGGCGGTACCGACGACGGCGCCGGCCACCGCGAAGGCGCACAGGATGCCCTGGACCAGGCCGCGCACGAGCGGCGTCTTGCCCACGTACGCCCAGCCGGCGAGGAACTCGCGCCAGATGCTCGCCTGTTTGGCGCGGCGGGCGGCGGACCGGCCGCTGATCTCCTTGATCCCGAAGAACACCGTGAACGCGGTGGCCAGGAAGGTCAGCGCGTCGAAGTACAGGGCCACGTTCGACGAGTTGATCGGGCTGTGCCCGGTGGAGCGGACCACCGACCCGAGCAGGGTGTTCAGGCTCGCGAGCACGATGCCGGCCAGCACCGGGGTGACGCCGTACGTGGTGGCCAGGGTCAGCTGGTTCGCCGACTCCAGGCGCCCCTTGGGCAGCAGGTTCGGCACCGAGGCGTCCTTGGCCGGCCCCCAGCCCATCTGGAGCGTCTCGATCATGAAGGTGGCCACGGCCGTCCAGAGCACCACCAGCTTCGAGTCGCTGGTGAAGAAGGTGACGCTGGGGATCGAGGCGAACAGCAGGAACCGGCCGATGTCGCAGACGACCATCGTGTACCGGCGGTCCCACCGGTCCGCCACCACACCGGCCAGCGGGCCCATGACCAGCGCCGGCAGCATGCGCACGGCGACCACCGAGCCGAACGCGGCGCCCTGCGCGGCGGAGCCGGAGACCTGCTCCTTGGCGAAGGTCGCCGAGGCCAACAGGCCGAGCCAGTCACCGAGCGAGGAGAAGCCGAGTACCAGCCACAGCCGGCGGAACGGCCGGATCTTAAGAATTGCCCTTAAGGCGGCTGCTCCCGACAAATCGACGGGCGATGGCGGGGGCGAAGCCGGCGTTTCCGTGCGCCCTCCCCGCGGCTCGGACGTCGTACCGATGGCCCTAACCTCCGCACTGCCGTGCTGTCAAGCAGCTCCCATTGCGTTCACTGTAGCCGGGCTACCGGTCCGGGACAGACCGGCGCGGCGTGTCGAATACCCCTTTGTCGACGCGTGCCAACCGTACGAAATCGGGGTGCGACCCGCCGGAGCGACGCGAGACTATTTCGCGTTCCACACCGACCCGCTAGCGTGCTTTATGTGTCCTACGCAACATCCGGGCGGGATGCCCTGCTCAAGCGCTACAACGACGCCACTGTCGGGCTCGAACCGCCGTTCGCGATCGTCGATCTCGATGCCTTCGACGCCAACGCCACCGAGCTGGTCAAGCGCTCGGCGGGCAAGCCGCTGCGGGTGGCCAGCAAGTCGGTGCGCTGCCGTCACCTGCTCGGCCGGGCGCTTGCCATGCCGGGCTGGCGGGGGGTCATGGCGTTCACCCTGGCCGAGGCCCAGTGGCTGGTCCAGACCGGGGTCAGCGACGACGTGCTGATTGGATATCCAACCACCGACCGCGAGGCGCTGCGCGCCCTGGCCGGCGATGCGGAGTTGGCCGCCTCGATCACGCTCATGGTCGACAGCACCGACCAACTCGACTTCATCGACGCGGCGCTCGGCGGCGGCGCCGGCGGGCAGACCATCCGGCTCTGCGTCGAGCTGGACGCCTCGTGGCGACCGGTCGGCGACCGGCTACACATCGGCGTGCGCCGCTCGCCGATACACACGCCGGAACAGGCCGGCGCGCTGGCCGCCGAGGTGGCCCGCCGCACCGGATACCGGCTGGTCGGGGTGATGTCCTACGAGGCACAGATCGCCGGACTCGGGGACGCGCCCGGCGGGCAGCGGGCCCGGGGCGCCGCGATCCGGTTCATGCAGCGCCGCTCCATGCCCGAACTGATCGGGCGCCGGGGCGCCGCGGTGGCCGCGGTACGCCGGCACGCCGATCTCGAGTTCGTCAACGGCGGGGGTACCGGCAGCGTGGCCGCGACCGCCGCGGACCCGGCGGTGACCGAGGTGACCGCCGGGTCGGGGCTGTACGGGCCGGCGCTGTTCGATGGGTACCGGGCGTGGCGGCCCACGCCGGCGGCGTTCTTCGCGCTGCCGGTGGTGCGCCGCCCGGCGCCGGGGATCGCCACCGTGCTCGGTGGCGGCTGGATCGCCTCGGGCGAGACCAGCCGCAGCCGGCAGCCGGTCCCCTGGCTGCCCGGCGGGCTGTCGCTGATCGGCACCGAGGGCGCCGGCGAGGTGCAGACGCCGCTGACCGGCGCCCGCGCCGACGCGCTGCGGGTCGGTGACCGGGTCTGGTTCCGCCACGCCAAGGCCGGTGAGCTGTGCGAACACGTGGACGTGGTGCACCTCGTGTCCGGCGACCGGGTCGTCGGAGTGGTCCCCAGCTACCGCGGCGAGTCCCGGACGTTCCTCTAGGACGCGGGGCACGCGGAAGTCCGCGCCGGGGTCCGGCGCGGACTCGTCACCGGCCGGGCCGGACCCCTCCGGGCCCGGTCCGGCTCACCCACTCAGCGGGAGATGGTGTTGACGTGGCGGTACAGGTACTCCCGGATCAACGCCTTGGCCTCGGCCAGAACCGCCGGGTCGCCGTCCGGATCGCGCCGGAAGGCCAGCTTGATGAGCGCGTCGCCGGCCTCGACCGCCACCCCGAGCGCGAAGTCCAGCCGCGGGCCGGACGCCGCACCGAAATGGTCCACCAGCAGCCCGGCGAGCTGTTCGGCGATGATCGTGTTGTTGTCCCGCTCCTCGTCGAGCAGGTGCACGTCCACCACGTCGCCGAAGTGCAGGGTCCGGAAGCCTGGTACCGAGCGATGCATCGAGATGTACTCGTCGATCGCCGCGTCCACGACGTCCCACCAGTGAGTGAACTGGGTATCCGCGAAGCGGGAGCTGATCCGCTGCAGATAACCCTCAAGATTGCGCAGGGTCAACGCCTGCACTATCGCCCGCTTGTCCGGGAAGAACTGGTACACCGAGCCGATGGCGACCCCGGCCCGCTCGGCGAGCAGTGTGGTCGTCAACGCCTCGTACCCGATCTCGTCGACCAGCTCGGCGCACGCATCCAGCATTCGCTTAACCCGCGCGACACTTCGTTCCTGTACCGGAACGCGACGCAGCGGCCGGCTGGAGGCCTCGGTCGTCACTGTGCGCGCCACCCCTCTCGCGGCTACGGGCGATCATGCCACTTGATGTCAAATCTACTCAGAGCAACGATGCCGAGGCGGGCTCGAAGTGCCCTGTTCGGCTTTAAAACGCCGCAGATTGCGCGAGTTCATGGAGCGAGGAGCCTCGATGAGCGTCAACGAATGGCGAAACTGGGCCGGCAACCAGCGCGCGGAGGCCGTTCGGGTGGCCCATCCGGCGAGCGTGGACGAGGTATCCGCAGTGATTCGAGCCGCCGCCGATGAGGGGCTGACCGTCAAGGCGGCCGGCGCCGGGCACTCCTTCACCCCGGCCGCCGCGGCCGATGGGATCCGGGTGGAGCTCGACCGCCTGGCCGGTCTGATCTCGCTCGATCCGGCCTCGCGGCTGGTCACCGTGCAGGCCGGCATGCCGCTGCGGGTACTCAACCGGGTGCTGGCCGGACACGGGTTGGCCATGCCCAACCTGGGCGACATCGACACCCAGACGATCGCCGGCGCGATCTCCACCGGTACTCACGGCACCGGTGCCCGGCTGGGCTGCCTGGCCACCTTCGTCGAGGCGCTGACCCTGGTCGCCGGGGACGGCACGGTGATCCGGTGCTCGCCGACCGAGCGCCCGGAGGTGTTCCGGGCCGCCCGGGTCGGGATCGGCGCCCTCGGCGTGCTGACCGAGGTGACGCTGCGCTGCGTGGACGCGTTCACGCTGTGCGCCGAGGAGCGCCCGGAGCGCCTGGCCGACGTGTTCGCCGGACTCACCGAGCACGTCGAGGGCAATGATCATTTCGAGATGTACTGGTTCCCGTACACCGACCGGGTGCAGACCAAGCGCAACAACCGGGTGCCCGCGCACGACCGGCCGCTGGGCCGGCTGCGCGGCTGGTTGGACGACGACTTCCTGTCCAACACGGTGTTCGCCGGGGCCTGCCGGGTCGGCCGGGCGGTGCCGGCCCTGGTGCCGGGGATCACCGCCATCGAGGCCCGGGCGCTGACTCCGAGGGTCTACACGGGCCCGTCCCACGAGGTGTTCTGCACGCCACGGCGCGTGCGGTTCATGGAAATGGAGTACGGGATACCCCGCGCCGCGCTGCCCGAGGCGTTCGAGGGGCTGCGGAAGGTGGTCGAGGGCCTGCCGTTCAAGATCATCTTTCCGGTCGAGATCCGGGTATCGGCGGCCGACGACATCTGGCTGTCCCACGGGTACGGGCGGGACAACGCGTACATCGCGATCCATCAGTACGTCGGCATGCCGCACGAGCCATACTTCCGGGCGTTCGAGCAGGTCGCCGAGGGGCTCGGCGGCCGGCCACACTGGGGCAAGATGCACTGGCGCAGCCGTGACGACCTGCGCCCGGAGTACCCGCGCTTCGACGACTTCCTGGCGGTACGCGACGAACTCGACCCCGGGCGGGTCTTCGCCAACGCGTACACGTCGAGGGTCCTGGGCGACTGACCCCGACTCCGACCGGTCTGGCTCGGCGCTTGGCGCCCGCGCGACGACCCAGACCGGTCGGGACTCAGGTCGTCTTCTTGGCCGTGGCCTTCTTCGCGGCCGTCGCCTTGGCCGGCGCGGCCTTCTTGGTGGCCGTCTTCTTGGCCGCCGCGCTCTTCTTGGCCGCGGTGGCCTTCTTCGCGGTGGTGTTCTTCGCCGCGGTGCCCTTCGTCTCGGCCGCGGTCTGCTTCTTCGCCGGGGCGGCCTTCTTGGCGGTCGCCTTCTTGGGCGCGGGGCCCTTGGCCCGCTTCTCGGCCAGCATCTCCGAGCCCTGCTCCACCGACAGCGTCTCGGGCGTCTGGCCCCGCCGCAGCGACGCGTTGGTCTCGCCGTCGGTCACGTACGGGCCGAACCGGCCGTCCTTGATCACTAGCGGCTTCTCGGTCAGCGGGTCGGGCCCCAACTCCCGCAGCGGCGGTGCGGCGGCCCGGCGCTGCCTGGTCTTCGGCGCCGCGAGCAGCGTCAGCGCCTCGTCCAGGCTCACCGTGAACAGCTGCGACTCATCGGCCAGCGACCGGTACTCGTCGCCCCGCTTCACGTAGGGCCCGTACCGGCCCGCGCCCGCGAACACCTCCGCGCCCGCCGGGTCGGCGCCCAGCAGCCGGGGCAGGGACAGCAGCCGCAGCGCGTCGGCCAGCGACACCCCGTCCGGGGTCTGGGTACGCAGCAGGGACGCGTTGCGCTCCCCGCTGGACACGTACGGGCCGAACCGGCCGGACTTGATCACGACCGGCTCGCCGGTCTCCGGGTGCTCGCCCAGCTTCCGCTCGCCGCCGCCGCCCAGGAACAGCTCGTCGACCTTTGGCGGGTTCAGCTCGTCCGGGGCCATGCCCTCGGGCAGCGACGCCCGGTCGTCCTCGCCCGGCTCCTCGCCCGGCAGGGTGCGCTGCAGGTACGGCCCGTACCGGCCGACCCGCACCACCACGTCGCGGCCGGCGTCGTCGCGGAACAGCGGGATCGAGTTGACCCCGCGGGCGTCGATCTCGCCGAGGTTCTCGGTGACCATCTTCTTCAGGCCACCGGCGCGGGCGATCGAGCCCTCCTCGCCGAGGCCGCCGAAGTAGAAGGCGGTCAGAAACTCCAGCGCCGAGTGCTCGCCGTCGGCGATGTCGTCCAGCTCGTCCTCCATGGAGGCGGTGAACTGGTAGTCCACCAGCCGGGGGAAGTGCCCCTCGAGCAGGTTGGTCACCGCGAACGCGGTGAACGACGGGATCAGCGCCTGGCCGCGTTTGAACACGTACCCGCGGTCCTGGATGGTGGCCATGATGTTGGCGTAGGTGGAGGGCCGGCCGATGCCCAGCTCCTCCAGCGCCTTGACCAGCGAGGCTTCGGTGTAGCGGGCCGGCGGCTGGGTGGTGTGCCCGACCGGGTTGAGCCGGTCGCCGCGCAGCGCCTGGTCCTTGACCAGGTTCGGCAGCCGGCGCTCGGCGTCCTCCGCCTCGGCCTCCTCGTCGTCGCTGGACTCGACGTACGCGCGCAGGAAGCCGGGGTCGGTGATCGTCTTACCGGTCGCGCCGAAGTCGCACTCCTCGTTGGTGGTGGATACCGCCCGGATGCGCACCGAAACGGACGAACCGACCGCATCGGTCATCTGCGAGGCGATCGTGCGCCGCCAGATCAACTCGTAGAGCTTGAACTCCTCGGCGGACAGCTCGTTGGCCACCTCGCCGGGGGTACGGAAGGCGTCCCCGGCCGGCCGGATGGCCTCGTGCGCCTCCTGAGCGTTCTTCACCTTGGAGGTGTACCGGCGCGGCTGCGGCGGCACGAACCGGTCGCCGTACAGGTCCGCGACCTGGGTACGGGCCGCCGCGATCGCCGACTCGGAGAGGTTCACCGAGTCGGTACGCATGTAGGTGATGTAACCGTTCTCGTACAGCCGTTGGGCCGTGCGCATGGTCTGGGCGGAGGAGAACCGCATCTTGCGAGCGGCCTCCTGCTGCAGCGTGGAGGTGATGAACGGTGGGTACGGCCGGCGCCGGTACGGCTTCTCCTCAACCCGGACGACCTTGAATGGTCGGTTCTCCAGCCGGCCGGCGAGCCCGCGCGCGGCGCCCTCGTCCAGATGCACCACGTCGCCCCGGGCGCGCCCGGTGGTCGGCTCGAAGTCCCGGCCGGTGGCGATCCGGTCGCCATCGAGCGAGATCAGCGTGGCGGAGAAGCCGCGAGGCCCCTCCTCGGCCGCCTCGAGCAGGGCGAGGTCGGCCACGATGTCCCAGTACTCCGCCGACCGGAAGGCCATCCGCTGCTTCTCGCGGTCCACCACGATCCTGGTGGCGACCGACTGCACCCGGCCCGCCGACAGCCGCGGCATGACCTTCTTCCACAGCACCGGCGAGACCTCGTACCCGTACAACCGGTCCAAGATCCGGCGGTACTCGTACGCGTTGACCAGGGCTCGGTCGATTTCCCGCGGGCTGGCCACGGCGGCCTGGATGGCCGGCTTCGTGATCTCGTGGAACACCATCCGCTTGACCGGCACCTTGGGCTTGATCGTCTCCAGCAGGTGCCAGGCGATCGCCTCGCCCTCGCGGTCCTCGTCTGTGGCCAGGTAGACCTCGTCGACCTCCTTGGCCAGCTTGATCAGCCGGGTGATCTGCTGCTTCCGGTCGCTGGAAACCACATAAAGCGGCGTAAAACCGTTGTCAACATCCACGCCCAACCGGGCCCAGGGCAGCGACTTATACTTCGCCGGCACATCCGCCGCGTTACGCGGCAGGTCCCGCACGTGACCCAGGCTCGCCTCAACCACATACCCGGGGCCCAGGTAGCCCGAGATCGTCTTGGCCTTCGCCGGGGATTCGACGATGACCAGGCGTTTAGCGTCGTGTGGCACGGCACTCCCAGCTGCTCATGGACACGGTGTTCAAAGGTAACCCAGCACGCTCCGGAACTGGGCGTACCGGGGCCAGCCAGGCGGCGCCACCGTACACCCAACTCTGCCGGTGACTCACGTCACGGCGTGGGTCGTGCCCCGATCGCGTGACCCCGCGGGGGGTGTCGGGGGTCCTCGGCCGCTCCCCGACCCGGCCGCGGCCCAGCCGTCCCGCGGCCGCCCCGGCCACGCGCCTACGGGGCAGGCCACGCCTCTGCGGGAACCTCGGCCGGCCGGTCGCCGACCAGTTCGGCCAGCCGGGAGATCCGGCGCCGGCCGGCGATCCGGTACGCCGGTCCGCCGGCCCTGGTACCCAGGAGAACTGCCGGTAATCCGACAGCGGCCAGCGCCACACCCACCGGCTCCCAGGCCGGCTCGTCGGACGGGCCGAGCCGCAGGGTGAAGCCCAGCGGGTCACCGTACCCGGCGGCGATCACCCACAGCCTCAGCCGCCGGCCGTCCAGCCAGAACCCGGGCGGCGGGAGCTTCACCGCCCCACGCAGCCAGGCCACGGCCAGCGGTGCCAGGGTGCTGGAGTAGGCGGTGCGCACCCCGATGTTCTGATCGACGGTGGCCACCAGGGTCGCCGGTACCCCCCGCTGGGCCAGCTCCCCGTGCAGCACCCGGCCCCGCCACAGGTCGCCGACGACCACCGAGACCCGGGCCGTGCCGCCCATCCGGACCACCTGACCCGGGCCGGCCAGCAGTCCCTCCAGGTCGGTCGGCGCAGGCGGTGCCCCCTCGACCCCGAAGAGGTTGAGCTGCTTCACCCGCATCCCGGCCTCACCCGCCGCTCCTACCCGCACTCCGGTACTTCTTCGAAGTCCTTGCGCAGCTCGGTGGAGGCGAGCGCACCCGTGTTGAGCCCGGCCTGCGAGTACTCCTTGTCGAGGGTGCCGACCGCGGTGGCCACCCCGTCGTAGAACGGCTTGGCCTCGGTGATCGGGAGGGCCTGGACGGTGCCGTGCGCCTTGTCGTACGCGTCGCGCACCCTGGCCAGCCCGCTCACGAACCGGTCGGCGATCACCTTGCCGCCGTCCACGTCGGGCACTCCGGCGGCGACGACCTTCTTGCGCGCCGCCTCGGTGGTCTGCGAGGCGCCCTGGAGCAGCCGGAGCATGTTGTCCTTGGTCTGGACGGGGGTCGTCGCGTTCTTCATCTGCGCCGCTGCCTGGCTGTTGAGCTGGGCGATGCTGGACCGCCAGGGGGACAGCGCGCCGCACACCCGCACGGTCCAGGTCTTCGCCGGCGTGGCACTGCCGCTGCCACCGCCGTTGCCGCACGCGCCGAGCGCTACCACCACACCGAAAGCCGCCAGGGAAGGGAGCACGCGACGCATGCCCGTCACTGTACGACTGTTCGAGTGGCCACGATGGGTGGCCAGGGCGTGCCGCGACGCCGGAAGCGCGGCCGGTGCCGGGCTTGTCGCGTACGCGAACATCCTTCGACGCACGCCTGCCCGGGGCCGGTTGGGCTAACGGTGCCCTACACCCTGGTGCTACACCCTTGCGGTGGCGGCGTCCTCGCTCGGGTCCGCCGAGCCGCCGCCCGTGGCGGCCGCGATGTCCTCCTCCGAGGCCACCGCCATCGGCTTGCGCTTGTTGATCGTCACGGCGACCACGATGATGAGCAGGGCCGCGACGGCGACCGCGATGCGCAGCGGCGTGTTCTTGTCGCTGCCCGCGCTCCACATCACCACTGCCGGTGCGATCAGCAGCGAGACCAGGTTCATCACCTTGATCAGCGGGTTGATCGCCGGGCCGGCGGTGTCCTTGAACGGGTCGCCGACCGTGTCGCCGATGACCGTCGCGGCGTGGGCGTCCGAGCCCTTGCCGCCGAACTTGCCGTCCTCGATCATCTTCTTCGCGTTGTCCCAGGCACCACCGGAGTTGGCCAGGAACAGGGCCATCAGGGTACCGGCGCCGATCGCACCGGCCAGGTAGCTGGCCAGGGCGCCGATGCCCAGGCCGAAACCGACCGCGATGGGCGCCAGCACGGCGAGCAGGCCGGGAGTGATCAGCTCACGCTGGGCATCCCGCGTGCAGATGTCCACCACCCGGCCGTACTCCGGCCGCTGGGTACCGTCCATGATCCCGGGGAACTCGCGGAACTGCCGCCGCACCTCGAAGACCACGGCACCGGCGGACCGGGAAACCGCGTTGATGGCCAGCCCCGAGAAGAAGAACACCACAGCCGCGCCGATCAGCAGGCCGACGAGGTTGCGCGGGTTGGACACGTTGAGGATCTGGTCGAGCGACTCGGTGACCTTCGCCTTGCCCAACGCGGTACCCACCGTGTCGGTGTACGAGCCGAACAGCGCGGTCGCCGCCAGCACGGCGGTCGCGATCGCGATGCCCTTGGTGATCGCCTTGGTGGTGTTGCCGACCGCGTCCAGGTCGGTGAGCACCCGGGCGCCCGCCTCGTCGATCTCGCCGGACATCTCCGCGATGCCCTGCGCGTTGTCCGAGATCGGGCCGAAGGTGTCCATCGCCACGATCACGCCGACCGTGGTCAGCAGGCCGGTGCCGGCCATTGCGACCGCGAACAGGGACAGCACGATCGAGCCGCCGCCGAGCAGGAACGCGCCGTACACGCCCGCGCCGATGACCAGCGCCGAGTAGGTGGCCGACTCGTAGCCGATCGAGATGCCAGCCAGCACCACGGTGGCCGGGCCGGTCAGCGAACTCTTGCCGATGTCCTGCACCGGACGCCGGCCGACCTCGGTGAAATAGCCGGTCAGCGCCTGGATGATCGCCGCCAGCACGATGCCGATGATGACGGCGATGATCGCGACCACCGGCGGGGAGACCCGCAGGTTGTCGGTGGCGGCCAGCCCCAGCGTCGTACGCCAGCCGCTGCCCAGCAGATCCGTCCAGGTCTTCGGCAGGTACAGCCAGGCGGCCACCGCGCTCAGCACCGCCGAGATCCCGGCGGAGATGAAGAACGCTCGGTTGATCGCGGTCAGCCCACTGCGGTCGGACGTGCGCAGCCGGGTGATGAACACACCGATGATGGCGGTGAGCACGCCGATCGTCGGAACGATCAGCGGGAACACCAGACCGTGCACCCCGAAGGCGGCCTTGCCCAGGATCAGGGCTGCCACCAGGGTCACCGCGTACGACTCGAAGAGGTCCGCGGCCATGCCGGCGCAGTCGCCGACGTTGTCCCCCACGTTGTCGGCGATGGTCGCCGCATTGCGCGGGTCGTCCTCGGGGATCCCCTGCTCAACCTTGCCGACCAGGTCGGCTCCGACGTCGGCGGCCTTGGTGAAGATGCCACCGCCGACCCGCATGAACATGGCCAGCAGAGCGGCACCGAAGCCGAAGCCCTCCAGCACGGTCGGCGCGTCGCCCTTGTAGATGATCACGACGATCGCCGCACCGAACAGGCCGAGGCCAACGGTGAGGAAGCCGACCACGCCACCCGTGCGGAAGGCGATCTGCATGGCACGCTCGCGGCTACCCTGACCGGTGTTCGCCGCGGCGGCCACCCGCAGATTGGCCCTGGTGGCCAGCGCCATGCCCGCGCCACCGATGAACGCGCTGAACAGTGCGCCGACCACGAAGAACGCGGACCGTCCGATCTTGACAGACAGACCGCCCTCGTTCACTGGGAGCAGGAACAACAGAATTACGGCAATGATCACGAACACGCCGAGGGTTTTGAACTGGCGGAAGAGGTACGCGCTCGCGCCCTCCTGCACAGCCCCGGCGATGTCCTGCATTTTCTGGGTGCCCTTACCGGTTGCGAGAACCGCCCTGACCAGGGCGAACGCAAAGCCCAACGCCACCAGCGCGATAGCTGCGGCGACTATGACGTAGGACAGGTTGCTACCGGTAAGGGACAGCTCGCCTGCGGCGAGGGATCCCCTGGACATCTATGTCCTCCTGTACCGATACGTGCCATCATCGCCCGGTCAGTGGCGATGACGGACTCCACGCGGCGTAACCGCGTCCCTGCCCCGGCAGACGCCGGGGCGAGGAATAGCTGATGACCCGGGGTACTTTAGTCGTCTCGCGTGTGGCAAGTCACATCGCGTACCCTGTGTCTCGCGTTGAGACGTTCCGATGAGTTATGGCGAAGGTGAGCACTCCTCGGCGCCGGGCCCGGGTGAGCGCGGTCGGAGCCGGGTTGAGGCGCTCGGAGCCGGGTCGGAGCAGACGCGAGCCCGCCTCAACGTGACCCCGGGGAGCGCGGCCGGGGCCGGGTTGTGGGGCGCAGGCGAGCACGCCTCAACGGGCCGGAGAGCGGCCCGAGCCGGGCCGTGGCGGGGGTGAGCGCCCCAGGATGCGGGGCCGAAGGTCAGGTCCGGGCCGTCAGCCCCGGCCGCCCGCGCCGGTTCGGCCGGACGCGGCCGGCCACGACATCAGCACCTCGGTGCCCGGGCCATGATCCGCGGGGCGCACCGTGAGGTTCTCCACCAGCCCGGCGAGCAGGGCCAGCCGCATCCCCACGGTCACCGCCTCCTCGCTGGCGGCCTGGGCCTCGGAGGCCCCGGCGGTGGTCGCGCCCTCGTCCGGCGCCTCCAGCAGCGCGACCGGGTCGGCGAGCTCGGCCGGATCGTTCAGCGCCTGGCTGAGCGCGGCGTCGATCGGCGCACGGTCGATGACGCGCACCGTGAACCGCTCGTCGTCGCCCAGCGCCACCTCGACAAGGTCGGGGATGGAGTGGTCATGGTGCAGGGCGACGGCCCGGGAACAGGCCTCGCCGATCGCCAGCCGGATCTCGTCGAACAGCTCGGGAGCCACCCCCGCCCGGCGGGCTACCGCCACTCCGACCAGGCGAGCGGTGCGTACGTGAGCCGGCGCGGGCGTGAAGGACAGCCTGACCGTCGGCATCCGCGCCTCAGCCGGCCGCGCCGGCGGGGTCGACGCCGCCCTCCGGGCCGGCGCCGGGCGCGGCATCCGCGCCGGAACCGGCCGTCGCGGCCTCCACCGTCTCGTACATGGTGAAGACCCGGTCCAGCCCGGTGATCCGGAAGATCTTGAGCAGCCGCTCCTGATCGCAGACGAGGAACAGCTCACCGTTCACGCCGCGCAGCCGCTTGAGCGCGCCGACCAGCACACCCAGCCCGGTGGAGTCCAGGAACTCCACCCGATCAAGATCGACGATCAACCGTCGGGCGCCGCCCTCGACCAGCGCTATCAGGCGTTCACGCAGCTGTGGCGCGGTGTAGACATCAATCTCGCCGGCCACCTCGAGAACCAGATGGCCCTCGGCGGCGCGGGCCGACAGCGACAGCTCCATGCGGACCTCCTCCGGTGGCGACGCCGAAGGGCGTACCTCCTTGCGCATCTAACCACCGCCCGACGATCTCGCGCGCCCGCGTACCGCACCCAATTTCGTGCGTCGCCAACGTTCGGCCAGCGCGGACGCCGGGAACGGCCATTCGCGACCGGCAAACCGCCGGGCGTCAACGGGCGAGGGGGCAGCACGACATCGGCCGCCACCATTGAGTGGCCCGGATGCGCGGCCGGTGGGCCGTTGGACGCGGCCCGGGCACCGGTGTCAGAGTGCTTGGATGACCAGCCCCACCCTGTCCCCTGCCGGGTCACTCGCCCCCGACGAATTGCTGGACCGGTTGCTGGCTGGCCAAACCGAGCCGCTGACCCACGTAGAACGGGTACCCGCCCGGGACGGCGTCGCGGCTCCATGGCCCGAATGGGTCACGCCAGCGCTGCGCTCCGTGCTCGCCGAGCGGGGGATCACGGCCCCGTGGACGCACCAGGCCGTCGCCGCGGACCTCGCTCACTCCGGCAGGCACGTGGTCGTCTCCACCGGTACCGGCTCGGGCAAGTCGCTGGCCTATCACCTGCCGGTGCTCGCGACCCTCCAGAGCGATCCTCGCGCCACCGCCCTCTATCTGGCACCCAGCAAGGCACTGGCCGCCGATCAGCTGACCACGCTCACCGCGCTGGCCTCCGCCGACGTCCGGCCGGCGCTCTACGACGGCGATACGCCGCGCGAGGAGCGCGACTGGGTGCGGGCCTACGCGCGGTTCGTGCTGACCAACCCCGACATGCTGCACTACAGCGTGCTGCCCCGGCACGACGGTTGGTCCACGTTCCTTCGCCGGCTGAGGTACGTGGTCGTCGACGAGTGCCACGCCTACCGGGGCGTGTTCGGTTCGCACGTCGCGCAGGTGCTGCGCCGGCTGCGCCGGATCTGCGCCCGGTACGGGTCGGCACCGGTGTTCGTCCTCGCGTCCGCGACCGCGGGCGATCCCGCCGAGGCCGCATCCCGGCTGGTCGGACTGCCGGTGACCGCGGTCACCGAGGACGGCTCCCCGCGCGGCGGGGTGACCTTCGCGCTGTGGGAGCCCCCGCTGCTGTCGACCGGTCCGGGTCGCGGCACGGTCCCGGACGGGCCGAGCCAGACCGGTCGAAGGGTCAGCTCGACCAGCGACCAACCCAGCGAGCCCGCCGAGGTGCGGGTGCGCGACGCCATGCCGATCCGGCGGTCCGCCCTGCGGGAGACGGCCGACCTTCTCGCCGACTCGGTGGCCGGCGGCGTGCGGACGCTCGCGTTCGTCCGATCCCGCCGGGGTGCCGAGGTCGTGGCCGCGATGGCCCGGCGCTCGCTGGCCGAGGCCGTCCCGGAGCTGGCCGACCGGGTCGCCGCGTACCGGGCCGGGTACCTGCGCGAGGAACGGCGCGCCCTGGAGCGGGCGCTGCGCTCCGGCGAACTGTACGGGCTGGCGTCGACCAACGCGCTGGAGCTCGGCGTGGACCTGGTGGGCCTGGACGCGGTGGTGATCGCCGGCTATCCGGGCACGCTGGCCTCGCTCTGGCAGCAGGCCGGGCGGGCCGGGCGGGCGGGGCGCGACGCGTTGTGCGTGCTGGTCGCGCGGGACGACCCGCTGGACACCTACCTGGTGCACCACCCTGAGGCGCTGTTCGGGCGGTCGGTCGAGGCGACCGTCCTCGATCCCGGCAACCCGTACGTGCTCGGCCCGCACCTGTGCTGCGCCGCGGCCGAGCTGCCGCTGACGGACTCCGACCTCGTGCTGTTCGGTGAGGCCGCCCCCGCCACCGTGGACGCCCTGGTGTCGGCCGGCGCGCTGCGGCGGCGCCCGTCGGGCTGGTACTGGACGGACTCGCAGCGCCCCGAGGTCGACCTGCGCGGCACCGGCGGAGCCCGGGTATCGATCGTCGAGTCGTCGACCGGCCGGCTGCTCGGTACGGTCGACGGCGCCTCGTCGCACGCCCAGGTACACAGCGGCGCGGTGCACCTGCATCAGGGCGCCTCGTACATCGTTGACGAGCTGGACCTCGAGGACAGCGTGGCGCTGGTGCACGCCGAGGAGCCCGACTGGACCACCCATCCCCGGGATGTGACCAACGTCGACGTCGTGTCGGTCTCGTCCTACCTGGATGCCGGGCCGGTCGGGCTGTTCCTCGGTACCGTCGACGTGACCGGACAGGTGGTCGGGTACCAGCGACGGCGCATCAGTACGGGCGAGGTCATCGACACCCGCCCGCTCGACCTGCCGGTACGGCAGCTGCGCACCACCGCCGTGTGGTGGACCATCTCGCCCGACGAGCTGGACCGGTGCGGGGTCGAGCCACCCGACATCCCGGGTGCGCTGCATGCCGCCGAGCACGCCGCGATCGGGCTGCTGCCGCTGGTGGCCACCTGCGACCGCTGGGACATCGGGGGCCTGTCGACGGCGGCGCACCCGGACACCGAGGCGCCCACCGTGTTCGTCTACGACGGGCACCCGGGCGGTGCCGGCTTCGCGGAAAGGGCGTACCACGCGGCGGCGCAGTGGCTTCACGCTACCCGTGACGTCATCGATTCGTGTGGCTGCGAGGCCGGATGCCCGTCCTGCGTCCAGTCGCCCAAGTGCGGCAACGGAAACGACCCCTTGAACAAGGCCGACGCGGTACGGGTCCTGGACGCTGTCCTTGCCTCGCTGCCACCCGACGATGCCCTCACGACCATGAACGCCCCAGCGACCGCGAACGCCCCGATGCCCGCGAACGTCCCAACGGCCGAGAGAGCCCAGGAAGTCCCGGCCCCACGGGGCGCGGCCTCCGCCTGAGCCGCGCCACCGTTCGCGCACGACCTCCCGACCCCGGGGTCCCTGCCGGGCCCCCACCGCCCGGGCCCCCACCACCCGGGTCCCCACTGCCCGAGGGGCCGTGGTCCGAGGGGCCGTGGTCCGAGGGGCCGTGGTCCGCGCCGGCCGCGAGAAGGCCACGCTCCTCGGGTCGTGCAGCGGACCGGCCCGGGCGACCCCCCGCGCGCTGCCGAGCCCGGCCATCGCGACCTCGGCGGTCACCACCAGATCGAGTGCGTCGAGCCGGCAGTCCACCATCCGGGCACCGTTCAGGCTCACGGTCAGCCCGGCTCTGGCGCACGCGGCCGGCGCCCCGTCAATCGCGTAGCGGGCGCCGGCCAGCGCGCCGAGGTCCGCCGCCGACTGGGCCCGATGCCGTGCCGTCGCGGCCGCGGTGACCAGCGCGCCGGCCAGGCCGACCGCGACCACGACGAATCCGGCACCGAGCAGCCAGATCGAGGCGGATCCCCGATCGGCACGCGGACTCACGGGACCGCCGTCGGTTCGACGTCGGCGACCGCGTCTCCCGAGACGTCGACCCCGGGCAGATGTGCGCCCAGGGGTCGCACGTTCATGCGCACCGACGCCCGGACCGTCTGTCCGTCCGCCGCCACCGAGACCACGGCGCCGTGCGGCGCCCTCGCCCGGCCGGCCGCCATGCCGTCTCCTCCTCTGGCCGCCACCAGTGCGGCATCCCGGGCGGCGTCCACGCACTGCATCCTGGCCAGCACGGCGTCCACCGCGCCGAGCGCGAACAACAGCAGCAGCACCAGGGCGGGAAGCGCGACGGCCAGTTCGGCCGTGGCGCTTCCCCGATCGACGCCCAACCTCGACCTCGACGACCTCGACCCCGGCTCTGGCTCCCGCTCCGGCGCTGGCGCTGGCCTCGGTCCCGGGCCGGCGTCGTCCCGCGCCACCCGGCGCTCGGCACCACGCTCGCCACCGGGGTCGACACCACGGTTGGCATCGTGGCGGCCGCCCGGGTCGCTCACTTGAGGGCTCGGTCGATGAGCGCGGTGAGCGCCGCCTGAACGTGGCTGGAGGTCAGCACCTTGAGCAGGATTCCGGCGAACGCAACCGCCGCCAGGGTGCCCACCGCGTACTCCGCCGTCGTCATCCCTCGGTCGTCACGCAACCGTCGGACGAGTCGTTTCAACAAGCTCACGTAGCCTCCTCAGTATCGAAGCGCGTCGCCGAGTACGGCGACGATCACCGGCACGATGCCGGCGAAGACGAAGGCCGGCAGGAAACAGAGGCCCAGCGGCAGCACGATGAGCACGCCCGCCCGGCGAGCCGCGGTCTCCGCCTCGGCCGCCCGGCGCGCCCGCTGGTCGTCCGCCAGCCGGGTGAACGCCGCGGCGAGCGCCGAACCGCTGTCCGCGCTGCGGACCACAGCCGCTGCCATCCGGGCGCCGCCCGGCAGGTCCTGCATCGGCAGCCAGGCCTGGGCCGGAGTCAGGCCGAGCCCGAGCGACCGGCCGACCCTGGCCAGCCGCTGGGCGATGGGACCGTCCACCGCCTCGGCGACCGCCCCGACCGCCCGATCGGTGGGCAGCCCCGCCCGCAGCGCCGCCGCGAGCAGGTCGGCCGTGAACGGCAGGTCGGCCTCGGCGCGAAGCCGTTCGGCCCGACGCCGGGCGGGCTCCATGCGGCGCAGAAACCGCTCCGCCACCACGGCGACGGCCACGCCGGCCAATGCGCCGCCCCATCCACCGATCAGCAGAGCCGTCGCCAGCGCAGCGAGGCCGGCCGCGCCCAGCCGCGTCGCCGTGGCCGGGGCACCGGGGTGTCGCCCGCCGGACTGCCGCGCGGACCAGGGACCTTCCACCGGGCCGCGCGACCGGCCCGCACGGGTAGACCTGGTGACGGGACCTCCATTCGCGGCCACGGCGCCCGGCCCGCCGGTCCCGTTCCCTGGACCGGCGACGCCGCCGCGCGACCCAGCAACGCCGCCGCGAGACCCAGCAACGCCGCCACGCGACCCAGCAACGTCGCCACGCGACCCAGCAACGCCGCCACGCGACCCAGCGACGCCGCCACGCGACCCAGCGACGTCGCCACGCGACCCAGCGACGCCGCCACGCGACCCAGCAACGTCGGCGCGAGACCCGGCAGCCTCACCGCGCGAACGGGCGACGCGGTCTTCGCGCGCGGTCGCGGTACCCCGTCGGCCGGCCGAGCCGGCCAACTCCCCGGTCACGGCGGTCCGGCGGCGGCTCATCCCGCCACCCCGGCGATGCTCCGGGCCAGCCGGCCGGACCAGGCCAGGCCGGCCACCTGCAGCAGCAGGGCCAGCCCCGCGCAGACCCCACCCACCGGGGTGCGGAACAGGATGTGCAGTGGATCGGCGCCCATGCCGTAACCGACGCCAATGCCGGCGACCGGCAAGGCCGCGAGCAGCCATGCCGTGGCACCGGCACCGGAGGCCTCGGCGGCGGCGTGGCCGCGGATCCGGTCGAGCCACCGAACGTCGGCCTCCAGCCGTTCGAGCAGATCGGCCAGCGGAGACCCGGCCGCCTCGGCCACCTCCCAGGCGCTGGCGAGGCGCTCGACCAGCCGCGCCACCGGCGCCGCATCGGACGCTGCGAACGCCGGCAACGCCGCGCTCAACGCGCCGCCCGGCGCGACACCGGCCCGCAGGTCGGCGGCGAGCACGGCGACCGCGTCCAGCGCGCGGGCGGTCGCCTCGTCCACGCGGCGCGTACGCCGTCGGCGCAGCAGTGCCAGTGCCGCGAGGGTGGCGTAGACCGCCGCCGCGGCGCCCGCGACCGGGCCGCCCGCCGGTACGGCCACCGCGGCCCCGAACACCCCGGCCGCGACGGCCACGGTGCGGGGATGGCGATCGGCGAGCGCCGGCCGGCCCGTGGGCCGGGAGGCGGAGGTCAACAGCCTGAGCCTGCGCCTGCGGCGACGCGGCGCGAGCAGACTCATCGCCGGACGCCCAGCGCGGCCGGGGCCGTGACGTCCCGGGCGGCCAGCAGGTCAACCAGTTCCCGGGCCGCCGGTCCGGCCCCGGTGCCGCGCTGCCAGGCCGGCACGGCCTTCACCATCCGCTGCGGACCCGCCGGCGCCAGCAGGCACACCTGATCGAGGACGCGCCCGGCCGGCCCGCGCCGCAGATGCACCGCCACGCGCAGCGCCGCCGCTATCTGCGCGTGCAACGCGGCGCGGGGAACCCCGCCGAGCAGCCCCAACGCCTCCAGCCGGGCCGGGATGTCCATGGCGCCGTTGGCGTGTAGCGTGCCGGCGCCGCCCTCGTGGCCGGTGTTCAGCGCGCCGAGAAAATCCAGCACCTCGGCGCCCCGGCACTCGCCGACCACGAGCCGGTCGGGCCGCATCCGCAGCGCCTGGCGCACCAGCTCACGCAGCCCGATGTCGCCCGTGCCCTCCACGTTGGAGGTGCGGGCCTGGAGCCCGACCACGTGCGGATGGTTGGGCCGCAGTTCGGCGGCGTCCTCGACCAGCACGATCCGTTCGTCGGGCGGAACCAGTCCGAGCAGGCTGGTCAGCAGCGTGGTCTTCCCGGAGCCGGTGCCGCCGGAGACGACAAAGGCGAGCCGCGCCGCGACGATCGCGGCGAGCAACTCCGCCCCGACGGCGTCGAGCGTCCCCGCGGCGACCAGGTCGGCCAGCGTGAACGAGCGCTGGCGGAACGTGCGCAGCGACAGGTAGGGCCCAGCGGTCGCGATGGGCGGAAGCACGGCGTGCAACCGGCTCCCGTCGGCCAGCCGGACGTCGACAAACGGGGCCCCCTCGTCGAGCCGGCGGCCGCCCGCCGCGGCGAGGCGCTGCGCCAGCCGCCGAACCTCGTCCACGCCGCCCACCGCCAGGGGCGTGCGAATCAGCCCCGCGCCCCGGTCGACCCAGACCTCCCTGCCGTTGACCAGCAGGTCGGTCACGCTCGGATCGCGCAGCAGCGAGGTCAGGGGGCCGGCCGCGGGTACGTCGGCGCGGATCCGGCCGGACAGCGGATGTGCCCCACCCATCACGCGACCGCCTTGGTCATACCGAGCCCTAGCTCGGTGAGCAGCCGCTGGCACAGCCTGGCCAACGGGCTTCGCCCGTCCCGGGCGGGTGGTTGCCCACGCTCCAGCCCACGGGCCAGTCCTGGCTCCGGGCGCAGCACCCCGGCCAGCGGCAGCCCGAGCGCCTTGGCGACATCGGGGCCGCGTAGACCGCCCGGGGCGGGGCCACGTACGACGATGGAAAGCGACGGGCAGTGCGGCGCGGCCGCGGCGGCGACCCGGGCGGCGGCGGCGCATGCCCGAAGCTCCGCCGGCACCACCAGATATCCGCGGTCGGCCGCTTCCAGTGCGAGCACCGACGCGTCGTCCAGACGGCGCGGCAGGTCGATGACGACCAGGTCCTGCCCGCGGCGGCCAGCGTCCAGCGCGCTGGCCATCGCCTCCGCCGGCACCGCGAGCACGTCGCCGCGGTCCCACGACAGCACCACCAGCTCGCCCCGCTGCGGCAGCACCTCCACCAGAGCCGGCGGGCTGACCCGACCGCTGGTCTGGGTGAGGGCCGGCCAGCGCAGGCCGTCCAGCGACTCCCAGCCCAGCACCAGGTCCACCCCGCCGCCGAGCGGGTCCGCGTCGACCAGCAGCGTCCTCATGCCGGCCCTGGCCGCGGTGACCGCCAGCCCAGCGGCCAGGACGCTCGCTCCCGCGCCGCCGCGCCCACCGAGCACCGCGACCATCCGCGCCTCCGCCGCGCGGGCGATCCGGCCGATCCGCTGGACCAGCCACGGCTCGGCGGCCGGCAGGGTGGCGAGATGCTCGGCCCGTAGGTCGTGCGCGACGTCCCAATCCGGCGGTCCCGGCTGCTCATGGTGCCCGACCAGCACGATGCCGGGCCGGGACGGCAGCGACGCCCTGGCGCACTCCGCGGCCGCGTCGATGCCGACCAACACCATCGGCGCCTCGACGAACCACCTGGCCGCCGCGACCGCGTCCGGCGCCACGTCCACGATGACCTCCGCCTGGGCTGCGATCGTCAGCAGGTCGTCGAGGAGGTCCAGGTCGGCGGTGATGACCAGCGGGCGGCGGCGATCGGGGACGGGTGCGGCCTGGTGTGCGGTGTGAATGACCATCGCGGCCTCCTGTCGGGCGCGGATCTGACCCGCTCACCGTGGACCGCCACGCCGGCCCGGCCAACCGGCGAAACCATGATCTGTGGACAGCGGGGGTGGCTGTGGAAGCCGTCTCCCGGGCCCGGACGATCTGCTATGACTTCCCCACTGGAAAACGCCGAAAGCGGCGCTCGGCCGGGGACCTACAGCGCCTTGCGCATCTGCAGCGACGTGACCTCGTACCCGGCGGAGGAGTACAGGCTGCGGGCGGTCGGGTTATCGGCGAACACGTTCAGCCCCATCGTCGTGGCGCCGTGCCGGACCGCCTCCCGTTCGGTGGCATCCAGCAGTGCCCTGCCGTACCCGTTGCCGCGCAGTTCCGGACGTACCTCGATGTAGTAGACCCAGGCATCACCGCCGGAGGAGCCGGAGTGCCGCAGCTTCACCCAGACACACCCGACGGCGTCGAGGTCGTCGGTCTCGGCGGTGAGCACGAGTGTGTCCTCGGTCGCGAGCCCGTTCGGCAGGAGTTCATCCATGGCGCGGAGCGCACGATTGCGCGATCCGTCCGCGCCCCAATCGCCCGCGCGCACCCGCTGGTCTGCGTAGTCGTCCACGAGCCGGGCGCGGAAGCCGTCGAATTCCGCAGGGGTCATGGTGCGCAGCCGCAGGCCGTCCATCACGACAGTCTTTCGGTCGGCAGCCTCAATCGCGAGCCCCTTTTCACGGATTCCAGAGGCCGGCGGGCGGTTGGGCCGGGTTCGAGTCGGTAGCGGTTCGCGTCGGTAGCGTTCGTGGCGGCGCGGGCCTGACCGGAAGGCCCCGCCCGGTCGACCCGGTTCGCGGTGCACGCACGGTCGCTCAGACGGCCGTAGGCCCGACGGGGGCGGTTGCCGGTATAAGGGGAGACCCCCAGACCCACCCGAAAGCCCCAGCGCGCCCCTACCGTCCTTTTCGAGGCCGATTCCCGCGCTCACCTCACCGGCCCGGGCCCGATGGCAGGCACACCGGCGACAGGGATGCCGGTGAGAGGGATGCCGGTGAGAGGGATGCCGGTGAGAGGGTGCGATCGCGCCGGGGGCCCGCCGAGTCGGTGCCCGTTGGCCGCCGCCGGGCGCCTTGATCAAGCAACCGCGCGGGGTGGCCGATCCCGGCGAATTTCAAGATCCGTCGTGACCTGCGGAAACCCTACCGCCACGTACCGTGCGGGAATAGGGACGACCCCCGCCGGGGGGTGACGGGGGTCGTCGGGGGTCCGGCTCCGGGGGGGTCGAGCCGAACCCGCTCAGCGGTTACGGGGGGTGCAACCGCCGAGGGTCTGGATGCCGGGCAACGCGGCCGCGTTGGAGTACAGGCAACCGTCGTTCTACAAGCATGCCTGAACCACTCGGCGCACGTCGAGTGGCCTTCGCCCCAACACCCCGCGACACCTTGCGTCGCGATCATTCCGGCACACCATACGCCCATCGATCCCGGGCGGGCATGCCCCTTACGCAACGCATTCGCGTGTCTCGGGGTACGTCGCCGCGGCGGCGGGGTACCCCGCTAGACTTGCCCGCCGTGGGCCATGGCGCCGCCTTCTTCGACCTCGACAAAACCGTCATAGCCAAGTCGAGCGCTCTCGCGTTCGGCCGCCCCTTCTATCGCGACGGCCTGATTACTCGGCGTGACGTAGTGAAAGCTGCCTATGCTCAGCTGATCTTCAAGATCGGCGGCGCCGACGATCAACAGATGATCCGTACGCGCGACTACCTCGCCGAATTGTGCAAGGGGTGGAAGGTCGAACAAGTACGACAAATCGTCAACGAGACCCTTCACGAGCTTATCGACCCCTATATATATGCCGAGGCCGTCGAGCTGATCGAACACCACCAGACGGTCGGGCGGGACATCGTCCTAGTTTCCGCCTCGGGCGAGGAAATGGTCAGACCTATCGGGGACCTTCTGGGTGTGACCGACATCATCGCCACCCGCATGGTCGTCGAGGCCGGCCGGTACTCCGGGGAGATCGAGTTCTACGCGGGCGGGCCGAACAAGGTAGCCGCGATCAAGGAGATGGCCGCCACCCGCGGGTACGACCTGGCCGAGTCGTATGCCTATTCGGACTCGATCAGCGACGCGCCCCTGCTGGAGTCAGTGGGCCACCCGACGGCGGTCAACCCGGACCGCGGACTGCGCCGGATCGCGGCCGAGCAGGGCTGGCCCGTACTGGAGTTCCGGCACCCGATCCCGCTGCGCCGCCGCCTGCGCGACCGCCCGGCGGTGCCGGTGGCGGCCGCCGCGATCGGCGTGGGGGTCGGCGTCGCGATCGGCCTGGCCTGGTACGGGCGGCACCGCCGTTCGCGCCCTGGGGGCCTGGAGCCGACCGGCGCGCTGTGAGGCGACCGCCGCGGCTCGCCCGGCACCCCTGTCACTTCCAGGGGTAGCGCCCTCACGCGAAGCGGCGTAGAACGGGGAGTGCGGCGCCCTTCGGGGATCCGCACACGGCCATCGGGCACCCACGCGCGACCAGCCGCGGCAGGCACGTTGCGGCGGGACCGCGAGGACCGCCGACAACGATTTATATGCACGCTTGGTAACCCGGTAGGACGTGAGTGACGGCGCCTCCACGCGAGGCGCCGTCTACAAAATCGTCACCCGATCGCCATCCGTCGTCCGTCGAGGACCGACCGTGGACGAACCGCCGACGCGGGCCGGGACGGGGATGGACCCGGGCGCGAGGTGCTCCCGGACCGGGGGCGCAGCCCGGGCCGAACCCGAGGAGCGTCCGAGACTCCTCAGAGCTGCTCGGGGCTACCGGCGACCGCGGCGACCGCCGAGAGATCGTCCGCCGCCAGCGATACCACCCCGGTGCAGTGCTTGATCCACGAGCGGATTCCGTCCGGGGTACCGGTGGCGTACGCGCCGGCCGCGCCGACGTACTCCGGCTGCCGGGCCAGGTGCCCGACCTCGGGTGCGAGCAGGCCACGTGGGTCCAACCCGCCCGCGATCAGGGTGATGCGTGCCGCCGCCCGGGCCACCACGCCGTTCGGGCCGGTGAACGAGGCCATCGACAGCAACTCGCCGTGGACGACCGAGGCGAGCAGGAGGGTCGGCACCGAGGTGCCGCCGGCGATCAGGTCCAGCAGGGCGCCCAGCCGGTTCACGTCCGAGCCGGGGATCGGCCTGCCGAGCTGATCCGGCGGTACCGTGTCCCGCGCGGCGAGCACGTGGATGCGCGCCAGCACCTGCCGGGGTACCTTCATCCAGAGGTCGGCGAGCCCGTCGGTCTCCCGGGCGACCCGCAGCGCGCCCTGCACCACGGGATCGGTCACCGTACCGGCCCGGACCTCCTCCGGGTCGTACCCGTGGCCCTCGATCGCGGCGCTGGCCACCGCGGAACGCAGGCCGACCTCGGCCGCCACCGCCCCGCCCGATCGCCGTAGCGCCGGATGGGACAGCGCGGAGTCCACGTTCGCGCGGGCCGCGTCCAGTGCCGGTCCGACATCGACGAGTTCCAGCAGGGGGGCCAGCACATCGCTCACGATCACACAGAGTAGCGATATTCGGCCATCGAACCAAGCACACACTCCGTCGCCGAATACTCACGCCTGCTTGAAGGGTGTTCGTAACCGCGCACAAACGGCAAGATTGAGCCGGCGCGCGCGCAGCATATGCTCGCGTGGCCGATGGTTGGCACGGAAGCTGAGCCGAGAGGGAGCCATTCAATGAGCGAGACATTGGAGAATCTGCTCCAGGAGACCCGCCGGTTCGAGCCGCCGGGCGACCTGGCCGCGGACGCCAACGTCAAGGCGGACGCGTACGAACAGGCCGGCGCGGATCGGCTCGCCTTCTGGGCGACCCAGGCCGGACGTCTCGACTGGACGAAGCAGTGGGACCAGGTGCTCGACTGGTCCAACCCGCCGTTCGCGAAGTGGTTCGTGGGCGGCACGTTGAACGTGGCGTACAACTGCCTCGACCGGCACATCGAGGCGGGCCGGGGCGCCAAGGTGGCCATCCACTTCGAGGGCGAACCGGGCGACCGCCGCACGATCACCTACAGCGACCTGCACACTTCGGTGTGCCGGGCCGCCAATGCCCTGACCGCGCTCGGGATCGAGCCCGGCGACCGGGTGGCCATCTACATGCCGATGATTCCGGAGGCCGCGGTCGCGATGCTCGCCTGCGCGCGCATCGGCGCGACGCACAGCGTCGTCTTCGGCGGATTCTCCGTGGACGCGCTCAAGGGACGCATCCAGGACGCCGACGCCAAGCTCGTGATCACGGCCGACGGCGGGTACCGGCGGGGCAAGCCGAGCGCGCTCAAGCCGACCGTGGACGAGTCGGTGGCCGAGTGCCCGAGCGTGGAGCACGTGCTGGTGGTCCGGCGCACGGGTGAGGACGTGAGCTGGACGGACGGGCGCGACCTGTGGTGGCACGAGGTCGTGGAGACGGCCGACCCGGTACACGAGGCCCAGCCGATGGACGCCGAGCATCCGCTGTTCATCCTGTACACCAGCGGCACGACCGCCAAGCCCAAGGGCATCCTGCACACCACCGGCGGGTACCTGACCCAGGTCAGCTACACCTTCAACGCCGTGTTCGACCACAAGCCGGACACCGACGTCTACTGGTGCACCGCCGACATCGGCTGGGTCACCGGGCACTCCTACATCGTGTACGGTCCGCTGTCCAACGGCGCGACCCAGGTGATGTACGAGGGCACCCCGGACACCCCGCACCGCGGCCGGTTCTGGGAGATCGTGCAGCAGTACAAGGTGAGCATCCTGTACACCGCGCCCACGCTCATCCGCACCATGATGAAGTGGGGCGACGATATCCCGGCCGAGTACGACCTGTCCTCGCTGCGCATCCTGGGCAGCGTGGGCGAGCCGATCAACCCCGAGGCGTGGATCTGGTACCGGCAGACCATCGGTCGCGGCGAGACGCCGGTGGTGGACACCTGGTGGCAGACCGAGACCGGGGGCATCATGATCTCCCCGCTGCCCGGGGTCACCGCCACCAAGCCCGGCTCGGCCATGCGCCCGCTGCCCGGCATCGTCGCGGACGTGGTGGACGACCAGGGCAACAGCGTGCCCAACGGCGGTGGCGGATACCTGGTGCTGCGCGAGCCCTGGCCGAGCATGCTGCGCACGATCTGGGGCGACGACCAGCGGTTCATCGAGACGTACTGGTCGCGGTTCTCGAACATGTACTTCGCGGGCGACGGCGCCAAGCGCGACGAGGACGGCGACCTGTGGCTGCTCGGCCGGGTCGATGACGTGATGCTGGTGTCCGGGCACAACATTTCCACCACCGAGGTGGAGTCGGCGCTGGTCAGCCACCCGAAGGTGGCCGAGTCCGCGGTGGTGGGCGCGACCGACCCCACGACCGGCCAGGCGATCGTCGCCTTCGTCATCCTGCGTGGTGCCGCCGAGGGCGACGACGCGCTGCTGGGGGAGCTTCGCGACCACGTCGCGAAGACTCTCGGACCGATCGCCAAGCCGCGCCAGATCATGCTGGTACCGGAGCTGCCGAAGACCCGGTCCGGGAAGATCATGCGCCGGCTGCTGCGTGACGTCGCGGAGCGCCGCTCGCTGGGCGACGTCACCACGCTGCAGGACTCGACCGTGATGGACCTGATCCAGAACGGCATGTCCGCCGGCAAGTCCGACGAGGACTGACGAGGACGAACGAGACGCACGAGGTGCGGCGCCGGTCGGGAGCGAAACCGCCTCCCGGCCGGCGCTTCCCCGTTCGGGGCCGGGCGCCGGTCAGCCGCGCAGCGAGGCGAGCAGCCCGTCCCGCACCGTGAGCAGGGCCGAGTCCAGCGCGCCGAGCAGCACCGCGTCGTCGGGTACCGAGGTGATCTCGACCGCCGTTTCCAGGGACGGGGTGGCCCGCATGGCCATGATTACCGCGTCGCGCAGCGCGGCGCCGCCGGCCTGCGCCACCTCCCCACCGAGCACCACGAGCGGCGGGTCCAGCACCGCCACCACCGCCACGAGCCCGACCGCGATCCGGTCCGCCAGCGCCGCCAGGAACGGTGCGCCTCGCGGCCCCGCGGTCGCCGCCGTCACCACCTCGGCCGGCGTCCGGCCGGACAGCCCGTGCGACGCGGCCAGGGCGAGTACCGCCCGGCCACCCACCAGACCCTGCAGGTCGGCGTCGCCAACGCCGTCGGCGCTGTACAGCGGCATGTAGCCGATCTCGCCGGCCCCGCCCCTGGCGCCGCGCAGCAGCGTGCCGCCCAGATCGATGGCCAGGCCCAGGCCCTCGCCGAACCACAGCAGCGCGAAACCCTCCGCGCCCCTCGCGGCCCCCCTGCGGCGCTCGGCGATCGCGGCCAGATTCACGTCGTTGTCGACCCCGACCCGGGTGCCGACCCGCTCCTCGATGCGAGCGATCAGCCCCGGCCGGTTCCAGCCCGGCACGTCGACGTGGTGCACCGTCCCGGTGTGCGGGTCGTAGGCGCCCGCCACGCCGATCTGCAGGTACCCGGCGGTGTCGCCGGACATGCCCGACCGCTCGCGTAGCTGCTCGACGAAGCCGCATACCGCGTCCACCGGGTCGACGGCGCGAAAGTCGACCGGAGCCTCGAGCCGGGCGCGCACCGCGCCGGACACGTCGCACACCGCGCCGGCCAGGGCGGGGGTACCGGTCATCACGGTGTCCCGGACGGACAGGGCGACACCGTACGCGGCGTCCGGGTTGGCGGCGTACACCTCGGCGTTCGGGCCGGGCCCGGCGCTGACGTGGCCGACCACGACCACCAGCCCGGCTTCGGTCAGCCGCCGCACCGCCTCGGAGATGGTGGGCTTGGACAGGCCGGTGAGGTCGCGCAGCTCCGCCCTGGTCAGTTTGCCCCGTTCGAGCAGGTGCGACAGCGCCGCACTCTCGTTCATCGCCCGCAACAGCCGCGACGACCCGGCAAGGTGGGTCACCCGTACTCCCCCTGGACCGGCAGAGTCCCTAACAGTTGCCTGGAACGGTAGGGCGCTCCCGGTCCGCCGTCAACGCGCCGGGCCCGAGCCCCGACGCGAGTCATGGCAGCCCGGCCCGCGCCGGGTGGCGGCGAGGCCGGCGTTTCCAGGGGGACGACCCCGGGAAAACGCGACGTGACCCGTGACTCTCGCCTCGATCGTTCGCGGAGCTCGCGTCCGGCCCTACCCTGTGACCATGAGCAGCGCACCTGACGAGTCGGCCGTCCTCATCGAAGGACCGTGGACTCATCGGTTCGTCAGCGCCAATGGCAGCCGCTTTCATGTCGTCGAGGCGGGAACCGGGCCGCTCGTGCTCTTCCTGCACGGGTTCCCCGAATTCTGGTGGGCGTGGCAGCACCAGCTGCGGGCGCTGTCCGAGGCCGGCTTCCGGGCCGTCGCCGTCGACCTGCGGGGGTACGGCGCCAGCGATAAGCCACCGCGCGGCTACGACGGGTACACGCTGGCCGGCGACGTGGCGGGGCTGATCCGCGCGCTCGGCGAGCGCTCCGCGATCCTGGTCGGAAACGGGGCCGGCGGCATGGTCGCGTGGACCACCGCGGCGTTCCACCCCAAGCTGGTCCGCCGGCTGATCGTCACCGGTGCGGCGCACCCGCTGCGGCTGCGCACCGCGCTGGTGTCCGACCCGCGCGGGCAGCTCGCCGCGTCCGCGGCGATGCTGAGGTTCCAGGTGCCGCGCTACGAGCACGCGCTGACCCGCGACGACGCTCAGATGATCGACACGTACATGCGCCGGTGGGGCGGGCCGGCGTGGGTGCGCGGGCCGGACTTCGCGGAGTATTCGCGGCTGTGCCGCACCGCGTTCCAGATCCCGCAGACGGCGTTCTGCGCGCTGGAGGCGTACCGGTGGGCGTTCCGGTCGGTACTGCGGCTGCACGGGTACCGGTTCGTCAAGCTGGTGCAGCAGCCGATCGTCGCGCCCACGCTGCATCTGCACGGCGAGTTGGACACGGCGATCCTGCCGCGCACCGCGCAGGGCTCCGGCCGGTATGTGATCGCGCAGTACGAGTGGCACCCGATCGAGGGCGTCGGCCACTTCGCGTCAGTCGAGGTGCCAGACCTGATCACCGGCGAGATCCTGCGCTGGGCCAAGGAGTCCTAGCTCCTCCTAGACCCGCTGCTCCCGCACGTCGGTGACCTCGGCGGCGGGGACCCAGCCCTGGTACACGCCGAAGTCGAACTCCTCCAGGCTCAGCTCCGCGGCCACCGGCGCCTTGCCGCCCGTGTACTCCACCCGCAGCCAGCTGTCGTGCTCACCGAGCATGATGAACGGCTCGCCGCGCCAGTAGCAGGTGGTCCGCACGTAGACGAACTCGGACACCTCGTCGGCGGGCACCGTGCGCCGGTACCGGTCGCGCCGGATCTCCTCGAAGCCGTCGCGGGGCTGGGTGCTGTACAGCCGCATGTCGTCGCCGTCCGGGCTGACCTCGTACTCGTCGCCCCGCCAGCGGGCCACGTACCCGTCGCGCATCAGAACTCCGACCCGCGACTGCTGCGGCCGGTGATCGGATCCCAACCGGTCTGGTCGTACCCCGCCGGATCGAACCCGTCCTCGTCAGTGCCGGTCGCCTGCTGACCAGGCCCGTCGCCACCGGACTCGGCACCGTCGGGCTGGTCGCGGCCGGGTTCATCGCCGCCGAACGTATCGCCGCCGAACGTATCGCCGCCGAACGTATCGCCGCCGAACTCGTCGCTGGCGGCCTCGTCGCGGCCGGCGTCATCGCGGCCGAACGTGTCGCTGACGGCATCATCGCCGCCGGTCTCGTCTCTGGCGGCCTCATCGCCACCGGCCTCGTCGTGGTCTGGCGTGCCTTGACCCGGGGCGCCTTGGCCTGGGGCGTCCGACAGATCCGGCTTCACCGGGCCGGCGGTGGCCTCGGAGGCGACGCGCTGCCAGCGCGGTTCGTCCGCGTCCAGCAGCGCCACCAGCGTCTCGCCGCTGTCCCGGCTGACCCGCCACATCTCGGCGCCGTGCGGCAGCCGGGCGCTGTCCACCTTGAACTCGGCGATCACGTCGCTGCTCTCGCTGGGCGCGAAGCCGTTGCCACGGAACGGAGGGCGCTCGATCATCCAGCCCTGCATCGCACGCATGCCGGCCTCGTCCCGCCCGCCGTAGGGAACGCGGTACAGGTTGGGCCGGTAGGCCGCCCAACGCAGCACGTAGAGCTCGTTGTCGGACGGCTTGAACGGCGACCCGGGGTAGCCGAGTCCGAGCGCCGCGTACAGCTGCTCGGGCGTCTTGAGGTGGTCCGCCTCGCTGGCCCGGTGCACGAACCCGGAGACCCGGTCGTACCCGCGCTCCAGGAAGTACGCGACCTGGGTCGGCGCGATCGGCTTCTGCATCACGATCGCGTGCACCTCAGGTCGCGCGGACGCGGACGAGGCCGCCTTGTCGAACTCCGCGGACGGATCGTCGCTGAGCCCGACCTCGGCGGCCCACGCGGCCAGGGCACGGATCTGAGCACCGGGCAGGGTGGCCCCGACCGGCGTACCCGGGTTGACCGAGAACGACCAGGACTCCTCGGGCCAGGCCCTGATGAGCTGGACAAACTTCACCGTGACGGCGTCGGTACCGACGCCGAGGTGCTCCTCCATCCGGGCCGGTGAGGTGAACACGACCACGAACGGCTGCCCGTCGATCTCTTCACGCCGCCAGGCGAAGCCGGGCTGCCCCGGCGCGATCGACGTGGATTCGCCCGACGCGACCGGGACGAGCACCCTGGCCAGCAGCAGCGTGGACAGGAAGGTGTCGGTCTGGTTGTCGGACGCGGCGGCGAGCAGGTTGGACTCGACCTCGTTGGCCGGCACGAAATCGGGATCGCGGGGCGCCTTCTCCTCGACCGGCCCGAGCTCCTCGACCGGCCCGAGCTCCTTGGCCGACCCGAACGGTTCCTGCCCCGGTACCCGCGCCCGGCCGGCCGGCTCGCTGGCACGCGTTTCGCCGCCGGGACGGGGTGCGTCACCGGGACGAGGAGCCTCGACCGGCCGCTGCGCCTCGATGGAACGCTGCGCCTCAACGGAACGCGCCTCGATCGAACGCGGCGGATCGAGGCGGCGCGTGGTTTCGCTGGGGCGCGGTGGCTCGATGGCGCGCGTGGGTTCGATGGAACGCGGTGGCTCGACGAACCAGGGCGCATCACCGGGCCGACCCGAATCGCTGGGCCGACCTGAATCGATGGGCCGAGACGTTCCGGTGGGCGGGGCCGGGTCGGAGGGCCAGGGCGTGTCCGGGGACCACGGTGCCTGCGCGGGGCGCGGGGCGTCCATGGGCCGCGTCACGGAGGCTCGCACGGAGCCGATCGCGCTGGTCCCGGACCATCCCGCCGGCGGCGGGGCCGGCGACTGCGGGGAGGCCGGCTGGTTGGGCGGCAAGGGGGCGGGCGCTTCCAGCGGTGGCCGCCCGACATTCGTGGGAGCCGTGTCCAGCGGCGCCGATCGCCCGTACGGCGCCGGGGGCCGAGGCGACGGCGCCCCCGCATCCCCGCCTGCCGGGCGCACGGGCCTCCTCGGCAACGGTGTCGGCGCCCGACTTGTCGCTGGCCGATTCGTCGCTGCCTGATTTGTCCCGCCCTGGTTCGGGAAGGGGGTTGGCCGGCTCGGCAGCGGCGGAGGGCCGACCTGATCGGTGGGGCGCAACGGACGCGCCGGTAGGGACGCGGCGCCCTGGTCGGCGGAGGGCATGGGTCGCCGTGGCAGCATGCCCCCGCCCTGGCCGGCGGGCCTGCCCGGCGGCGTGGCGTCATTCTGGTCGCCCGTGGACGTCGGCCGGCTCGGCATCGGCGGGGCACCGACCTGATCGGTCGGGCGCAACGGACGCATCGGCAGCGGCACCGACGCCCGCCTGGGTCCCGGGTCCACGTGCCCGGCCACGACACCCTGCGCCGGCCGGTCCGGCTCAACGGCCGGCAGCTCGGGCCTGCCTTCGATGGCCCCACCCACCTGCGCGACTCCGGGCCTGATCGGCAGCGGAACGCCGCCCTCGCCCGGCCCGCCGCGCGGGGTCGCGGTGCCGCGAACCCGGGTGGCCTCGACTCGGGCCCGAGCGCCCAGGGACCGGCCGGGCAGCCGAACGTCCCCCCTGGCCAACTGCGCGACGAACCACGCGGGCAGGTAGCTCTCGACGGGCAGCCCCGGGTTGATGGCCAGCCACCAGTCCTGATTGGGCCAGACGGCGGCAAGGTCGTGATACGGAACCCGGCGGGCCGTTCCGACGTGGTTGGTCAGGCTGGCCCGCATCGACTCGACCGAGGTGAAGGCCAGGACATGGGTGCGCCCGCCGTTGGTCCAGGTGCCCCAGCCGGCCGATGCCTGGCCGGAGGTCTCCGCGCCGGAGACCGGCAGCAGGAGGTCGACCCGGGCCAGGATTTTGAAGTACAACTCCTGGTCACCGGCGACCAGAGCGTCCCGCAGCGCCGACTCGGCGTCGGTGGCTGGCTCCCAGTCGGTCACTAGGGCTGCACCTCCACCGCACCCGAGATTTGAATACCGCGACTAAACCTACAAGGCGGACGGCGGGTTGCGCAGCAGGTGGTCGCCTTACGCGCCGGTTCACGGGTGAAGCCGTGCGTCGATACCATCCGGCATGGCCCCGTATGGCCGGCCGAAACCGGGTCGCCGGGGCACATCAACGGCATCCCGGAGGCCACATGCGCCGGGTCAGGACGTCCACCATCACGGCGATGACGCTGCTTGTTGGATTTGCGACACCGGCACGTGGCGCAGAGGCGGCCCGGACGGGCAGCGACTTCCCGACTCCCCGGTCGGGGCCTTCGTGGACCTCGTCGCGCCCGGCGGGGACGTCGTGGCGGCCGGGCCGGGCCGCACGTTGGCCAGCTACGACGCGACGAGCTTCGCGGCGCCGTTCGTGTCGGCGACCGCCGCGCTCATCCGGCAGCACGACCCGGGCCTGCCCGCCGTGCGGGTGTCCGAGCGGATCCTGGCCAGCGCCGACCCCGCCCCCGACGGGCGGCGGTCGAGCGGGTACGGACACGGCGTGGCCAACCCGCTCCGTGCGGTGACCGAGAGCCTCGCCAGCTCCGGGCCGGCCGCCGCGCCGGCACGGGTGCGGATGGCGCCCCGTCCAGTCGCGGCCCCCGACCGGACCCGGGATCGGGCCGCCGCGCTGGCGCTGGCCGGCACCGGCCTCGCCGCACTGGTCCTGCTGGCCGCCGTGGTGATCCGACGCGGGTCTCGGCGCGGCTGGCGGGCGGGCCCGGGCTGAACCGGTCGACACCCGCTCGATCCGCCCACCCGATCCGCCCGCCGCGCGGCGGATAGCCCGCCACGGAGGCGGTGGGTAGCCCGCTACTGGAACAGCCCGGTGTTGCGCCGCTCGGTGTGCAGGTAGTCGGCGGCCGAATCGTCCAGGGCGACCTTGATGTCGCGCAGCATCCGCGACAGGTCCCCAGCGGCCGATCGCCACTTGGCCTGGCGGGCGTCGTACGCCTCGCGGGCCTCCCCACCCCAGCTGGCCACCAGGGGCGCCGCGTCCCGCTCGACCTGGCCCAACTGGTCACTCATCACGTTGAGTGCGGCCTGAATGTCATGACTCGCCTGCTCCAGCGCGGCGAAGTTGACGATGAGTACGTCGTCGCTCATGCCCGTGCCCCTCCCTCTCCTAGAGCGGCAGCCGCACACCGCCGGTCGAGCCCCGCAACCGGTCGGCCGCCGCGCCGTCGGATGTCGTGTATTGCCGGCCGGACGTGCGGATCGCCGTAGCCGTCTCGCCGAGCGCCTGCTGCAGCGCCGCCTGGTCCTCCGCCCAGGCCAGCTTGACCTGCTCGAAGGAGGCGCCGCCGGCGCCCTGCCACTGGCTGCGCAGCACCTCCAACTCGCCGAGCAGCCGCCTGAGCGTGCCCTGCAGCGACTGGTTGACCTGGTCGAACTTGGCCGCGGTGGCCTCCATCACCGCGGCCTGCGCGGAAGTCGTCGACATCGGAACCTCGCCCCCAATCCGTTCGCTTCGCGGTATCACGCCACGGGGTGAACAACGTCGCCGACGGTAGCGATTGATCGGCGACCGTCGCTACCCCATGCTCACCGCCTGTGGATAACTCCCGACTAATCGGGCGACGGAGCCCGGACACGTCGGCGCGTCGGTTCGCGGCGGGCGCATCGGCTGGTGGCGGGTGCGTCAGTTGGTGACCGGGGAAGGGGACCGGGCCGCGTCCGGATCGAGTGTCTGCCCCGCCGGCACCGCGGCGACCAGCGCGGCCGGCATCCGCACCGGGGTCGCCTTGGCGTACCCGAGCATGCCCAGCACCTCGGTTCGCGGCACCGGGTACCGCACGCCGAGGTCCGTCACCAGGCACAACGCGCCGCTGGCCGCACCCGGCGACGCCATCGCCTCCACGATCGCGCCCCGGCCGGGCGCCACCACCACTCGCCCGGCGAGCGGCCCGGCCGGTGAGCCCGCCGGAGCCGACCCCGGAGCCGACGACCCCGGAGCACCCGGCAACGACGAGGCGGTCGGCGACGGGGCGGCGGGCACGTTCACCTGGATGGCCGGCAGCCCCTGCGGACCGCCGATCCGCGCGCATACGCGCGAGTCGACGGTGGCCGGCTGGGCCAGGGCCGGCATGGACAGCGGCGGGGCCAACGCACTGGCGGGCGGGGTCAGCGGGGCCGCCACCGGGGCCGCCGTGTAGTCGCCCGGCGAGAGTTCGATGGCGCCCGAACGCCCCTGTACTCTCGCCGTCCGCTCATCGCCGAGCAGCAGGTTCGCCTGTACCTGCGAGATCGCCGCCAGCCCGGCGGACACCGCGACGGCGTACTGCGGCGCCCCGCCCTGCGGGCGTACCACGAACACCTGCCCCACTCGCGCGAAGCTGGCCTTCGACCGCTTGCCCCGCCCCGTGATCGGCATCGTGTCCAGGTCCGGCCCGGCCGGCACCGCGGCCAGCAGAGCGGCGGCCACGGTCAGCACCGGCTGCCCGCGCCACGCCAGCGCGCCCAGCGCGAAGTCGGTGACCCGGTGCCGGTGGCCGTGCCAGACCAGCGAGATCCCACCGCTCGGGTCGCCCGCCACGCGCACCAACAGCCCGGCATCGCCGAGCGGGCGTCCACCGGGCACCGCTCGTCCGATGTAGAGCGTCGAGGCGCCGCCCTGGTCGGCGCACATCGTCCAGGGCGCGCCCAGCAGGCCGCCGACGTCGGGCAGCGAGTCGGGCGCACCGGCGATGCCCAGCGGGGCACCGCGCGCCACCCGCGCGATCGACCGGCGCGCGACCGAGACCGTGTGCGCCTGCCCGGAGCCGATGACCAGCAGCGCGGAGGCGTAGTTGGGCACCGGGCGCAGGACGCCGTCCAGATAGACGTAACGCGCCCCGGTCTCCTTCTCGACGATCACCGCCGACGGATCCCGCCAGCCGGTGCCGCCGCCCGGCGCGAGCACCCCGTACACGGCGAAGGCCGCCAGCGACAGCGTGCCGACCAGTACTCCGATCAGGGTCGATCCGGCCAGCCGGCGAAACGGCGACTGCGCCGGGTCGGTCTGGCCCGTGACCAGGGCGGATACCACCCGCTGCAGGGTGAACTGATGCGAGTGGAGCTGGTCGGTTCGTGACGCCACGCCGTCCTCCCAGGATTTACGGTCAGCGATGCGTGCGGGCCGGCAATACGATATTCGCCCGATGGCACTGACGGGAGGTGACCGCGTGCCGACTCCGCGACAGCGCGGCGCGGCGGGGACCGGCCGGATCGTGGCGGCCCAGGTCGCCGTGCTCGCCCTGCTGCTCGCGGCGCTGGGCCGGGGCGCGCTGGGCTGGCTGCTCGCCGCGCCGGTCGCCGCCGCCTTGATCGCCCTGGGCTTCCTGCGCTGGCGGCATCGCTGGCTGCACGCCTGGCTGGCCACCGGGCTGCGCTACCTCGCCCGTCCCAGGACCGTGCCGGCCACCGCCGACCCGGCGGCCCTGCTCGCCTTCGTCGAGCCGACCGCCGAGATCGGCGCGGAGCCGGGCGTCATCGAGGACGCGGGCGGCGTGGTCGCGGTCCTCGACCTGGGCGAGGTGGGCACGCTGCACTCCGGCCCGGCGATCCCACTCCCGCCGCCGGTCGAGCTGCGCGCCGCGGGTGGGTGCGACGCCGTACAGCTGATCCTGGCCGCCGTACCGGCCGGCGACCCGGGGCCGGCGGGCACCTCGTACCGGCAGCTGACCGAGGGGCGGGTACCGGCCCGGTGCCGGGCGCTGCTCGCGGTGCGGGTGTCCCGGGCGGACGTTTCGTGGTCCGGGGAGGACCTGCGCCGCACGCTCGCGGGCGGCCTGCGGCGCGTCGAGCGCCGGCTGCGTCGGGACGGGGTCGCGCACCGCCAGCTGGGCGGCCGGGCGCTCGGGGCGGCGCTGGCCGACCTCGCCCCGGTGGTGCCACAGTCGCCGGCGGGCGGTGAGGGCTGGACGGACCTGCGGCTGGGCGGGCTGCACCAGGCCAGCCTGAAGGTCCCCCGGCTCGACCGCCTTCCCGTCGAGATCACCGAGCAGCTGATCTCTCGGCTGCTGGCCCTGCCCGCCGCGTCGACCACGGTCGGCCTGTGCGCCACCACCGCGGGTACCGACCTGGTGGTGCGGGTGGCCGCCGGCACCCCCGGCGGGCTGGCCACCGCGGTGTCCGTGGCGCACCGGCTGTTGGGTACGGCCGGGGTGGTGCCCGAGCGGCTGGACGGGCGGCAGCGCGCCGGCCTCGCCGCGACGCTGCCACTGGCCCGGTCGCTGGACGCCGGCCGGTCGCCGGAGGTCGCGATCCGCGCCGCACTCCCGCCGTCCGGGCTCATGCTCGGCCACAACCGGCACCGCCAGCCGGTGACCGTACGGCTGTTCCGGCCCGAACCGACCCTGGCGGTGCTGCTCGGCGGGGTACCGGCGGCGCAGGTGCTGACCCTCCGCGCGCTGGCGCTGGGCGCGCGGGTCGTCATCCAGACCGCCCGACCCCGGTCCTGGGAGCCCTTCCTGCGCGCGGTCACCCTGCCCACCGGCGAGGTGACCATGGCGCCGCCCGGGTTCGCCGCTCCGAGCGCCCCGGCCGGCCCGCTGGCACCGCAGCTGGTCGTGCTCGACGCCGGGCGGGCGCCCGTCCCGCCCGTACCGGCGGCGGCCTGGCGCGCCTGCCTGGTACTGCGGGAGGAGGTATCGGCCGCGGACACCGCCCAGCTGGCCCGGGCCGACCTGGTGCTCCTCCAGTCGATGCCGCCGGACGAGGGGGCGCTGGTGGCCGCCGCGCTCGGGCTGGGTGGCAGTCGCGAGTGGCTGAGCCGGATCCGGCCCGACCTGGTCGGCGCGGTGAGCCGGCTGGGCGCCGGGCGCAGCGCGGTCCGCTGGGCGATCCTGTCCCTGACGGACATCGAGCGACACGTGATCGGCGCACCGGAGCGGGTCGGAGCCAGCTGAGCGGATCGGAGCCGGCGCAGCGGGGTGGAGCCGGCGCAGCGGGGTGGAGCCGGCGCAGCGGGTGGAGCCGGCTGGGCAGGTCGGAGCCGGTGCGGCGGGTCACGGCCGGCGAGGTGGGCCGGGGTGGACGCGGCGGGTCACCGTGGGCCGAACGGACATGCGAGGATCGCCGAATGGGTATCGTCGTCCGGGTACTGGTCACGGCCGTGGCGCTGTGGATCTCCACCCTCCTGGTGTCCGGCATCGAGCTGGGCGGGAGCTCCACCGCGAAGAAAGTCGGCACGTTGATCGTGGTCGCCGCGATCTTCGGCGTCATCAACGGCGTGCTTCGGCCGATCATCAAGACCGTGGGCTGCGCCGTCTACGTGCTGACCTTCGGACTGGTAGCGCTGATCGTCAACGGGCTGCTGTTCATGCTCACCAGCTGGGTCGCCGGTCAGCTGTCGCTGCCGTTCCACGTGGACAACTTCTGGCCGACCGCGGTGCTCGGCGCGCTGATCGTCGCGGTGGTGAGCTGGCTCATCGACCTGGCCATCCCGAAGAGGTTCCAGTGATCGACGGGTACCGGGTCGGCACCGAGGGCATCGACGTCGACCTGGTGCACGGCTGGCTGTCCGCCGACTCATACTGGGCGGCCGGGCGCAGCCGCGAGACGGTCGAGCGCAGCATCGCCAACTCGTACTGCCTGGGCGCGTTCGGCCCGCAGGAGCGGCAGGTGGCCTTCGCCCGCGCGGTGACCGATTGGTCGACGTTCGGCTGGGTCGCCGACGTGTACGTCGACCGCGCGCACCGGGGCCGGGGACTGGGCCGGTGGCTGGTCGGCTCGCTGTGCGATCACCTCAGGTCGCGAGGCGTCGACCGGCTGCTGTTGGCCACCGCCGACGCCCACGGCGTGTACGAGAAGCTGGGCTTCGCCGGCCTGGCCCGGCCCGAGCGCTTCATGGAGATCGACGAGCGGTGATCCGCGTCACCCCATGAACGCCCGGGCGCCGTCCGAGTACCGGTCAGGTGGGCTGGTAGACGAGCAGCCTGGTGCCGTCGGCTCGCTCCAGCTCGATGTGGTCGATGTTGTTCGGCGCGAGGCCGATGCTCTCGTTGGACGGGGCGGCATCCTGACCCGGCTGCACCCGCCACGGCTTGAGCTGCAGCGGCTGTCCGCCACCGCGTGGATAGACCACCAGGTGCACCATCCACGGCGTGTCGTACTGCGGCGAGCTCTCGTACAGGCACAGCATCCGGATGTCGGTACCGCCGTTGGACGGCCCGTACCCGATCAGCGCGACGATCGGCTCGTCCTCGTCCAGCGGCTGCATCTGCGCCACCACCGGCTTCATCGGCGGCGCGGGCCGGTCGACCATCACCGACACCCCGAACGCCGCCAGCACGGCCAGGCAGGCCGCGGCGAGCCCGCCGCCGGCGAGCTGCCACCGGCGCCGGCGCATGGTCCGGCCGCGCTCGTCGCCGGCCTTGCGCAGCACCGAGTCCAGCAGCCGCGGTGGCGCCGTGGCGGTGGGCGCATCGATCGCCACCGCGGTGGGAGTGTCCAGCCTGCCCAGTAGGCCGGGCAGCACCGCCAACTCGGCGACCTCGTCCCGGCACTCCGCGCAGCCGGCGAGGTGCCGCTCGTACTGAGCCCGTTCGGCGGGGGCGAGCGCACCAAGTACGTACACGCCAGCATCGACAGTCTGCGGGCACTTCATTGCGTCACCCCCATCTCCTCAAGAACCAGGCGCAGCGAACGCAGCGCGTAGTGGGTGCGGGACTTCACTGTCCCCGGCGGAACACCGAGCCGTGAAGCCGCCTCGGCCACCGACCGGCCCTGGTAGAAGCACTCCACCAGTACCTGCCGGTGTACCGGCGACAGGCGGCTCAACGCCTCAGCGATCAACCAGGCCTCGACCGTCCGGTCGGTCTCATCATCGCTGGCCGGTTCGGGCAACGTGTCCGTCACGACCTCGGCCACCCGTACCGATCGTCGCCGCCACGAGTCGATCGCGAGGTTTCGCGCGGTCGTGAACAGCCATGCTCGTACCGAACCCCGGTCCGGGTCCAGCGCCTCCGGATGTCGCCACGCCCGCAGCAGCGTCTCCTGTACCAGGTCCTCGGCCCGCTGTCGGTCACCGCTGACCAGGCGGAGCGCGTGCGCGTACAGAGCGTCACCATGATCCGCGAACATCACCCGCAACAACTCGGTGTCGTCGCGAACTGGTCCCCGGGCCGCATCGGCCATGCGGCGCCCGACCCAACCCATATACACATCCTCCCGCGCCCTACGCAGGATGACACGCGGCGGGACTCACATCGGTTCAATCGCGGTCAGCCTCCGTTGGCCCCGGGACCCTCCTCCACCAGGGCATCCGCGAGAGCGCGAGCGGTCGTGGTGAGCCGGGCCCGGACCGCCTTCGCCGAGGTCATCATCTCGGCGGCGGGCAGCGCGCACGCAACCACCACACGGCGGTCGGGGTCCCGGTCGTTCAGGGCGAGCACTGAGGCGCACGCCACACCGGGCCTGAACTGGCCGATCTCCAACTGCATGGCGCGCCGCTCACCGGCCGCCAGGTCGGTCTCCAGCGCCTCGGGTGTGACGATCGTCGCCTGAGTGAACGGGCGCATACCCCAGTCCCGCAGGTAGCGGGTGCGCTGCTCCAGCGTCAGCGTCGCGAGCAGGGACTTACCCAGCGCGGTGGCGTGCGCGCCGTCGTCGAACCCGGGGACCAGGTCCTCCAGGTAGGGCGAGCGTGGCCCCTCGGCCACCGCGCTGAGCACCACCCGGCCGCTGATGAACCGGGCCAGGAAGTGGCTGTACCCGGTGTCCATGGCCGCCTTGCGCAGCACCTCGCCGACGCTCGCCGGACCGCGCAGCGCGGCCGTCAGCTCCCGGAAGCGGTCAGAGACCTCCATGCCGACCACGTAGGTGCCGTCCTCGCGGCGGGCCACATAACCCTCATAGGCCAGCGTGCGGACCAGGTGATAGGTCGTGGCCACGGTGAGTTCGCACCGCCGGGCGATCTGCTTGACCGTCAGTCCCTTCGGCGAGGCTCCGACCGATTCGAGAACTCGCAGCGCCCGCGAGACGCTGCGAATCAGGTCGGAGGGCTCGCCTTGTGGATCTCGCACCGGGGCACCTCCCCACGCCTCCAGGCTCTACACCATATGAAACTGGCTTTGATTTGTGAACGCCTGTCCGTTCTGCAACCAGCGCCGCAATGCGCTTCCGGCGGCGAGCGCGGACCCCGTGGCGCCGGCCATGGGGCGGTGATCGGAACCCGTCTTCCCTAGTCACGAGGGGTAAGCGGATGGTTGCGCTTCGGCACAACCGGCAAGACGCTACCAAAAATTTTTGTGACGCTAATCTCTTTGAGATCGAGCCTCGACGGGTGATCCGCGGCGGCCGCCGCGCCCATGGCTCAAGCCGATCCCACGGGTCGGCCCGACTCCACGGGCCCTGCCCGCCGGGCGCGGTCACTCGGGGGATGGCGCGGCCGCTCGGGGGGTGGCGCGGACAGGCCGGGGTGGCACGGCCGGGCCGAAGCGTCGCGGGCGCCCGCGACGCCCGTCCGGACCGGCATCCGGCTCCCACCGGGCCGCAACCCGCCCGTCCGGGGCCCGTACGCCGCCGTGGGCGGCCGGGTGCCCAGTTCAGCTGGTGCGGTCGGCGATGAACTCGCAGAGGTGCTCCAGGGCCCGCCGGGCCGCCGTGTCCGGCAGCGGGGCCAGGTGCTCACGGGCCTGCTCGGCGTACCCACGGACGGTCTCCCGGGCGCGCTTGAGCGCCGCGGACTCGCGCAGCAGCCCCAGCGCCTCGGCGTGCCGGTCGTCGTCGGTCACCGGCCCGTCCGCCAGCAGGTCGCGCAGGCGCACCGAGGCGGCGTCGGTCTCGTCGGAGGCCAGCGCGTACAGCACCGGCAGCGTCGGCACGCCCTCGCGCAGGTCGGTGCCCGGGGTCTTGCCGGACTGGGGCGACTCGGAGGCGATGTCGATCAGATCGTCGGAGAGCTGGAACGCGATGCCCATCGCTTCCCCGTACCGGGCCAGCGCCTCGACCTGATCCGTCGGCGCACCCGAGAACATCGCACCGAACCGCGCCGAGGTGGCCATGAGCGAGCCGGTCTTCTCGGCGAGGACGTACAGGTAGTGCTCGACGGGGGGCGCGTCGCGCGGGCCGACCGTCTCCGCGATCTGGCCGTGTACCAGCCGGGAGAAGGTGCTCGCCTGGATACGTACCGCCTCGGGGCCCAGCTGGGCCGCCACGTCGGCCGCGCGGGCGAACAGGAAGTCGCCGACCAGGATGGCGACCGAGTTGCTCCAGCGGGCGTTGGCGCTGGGCGCCCCCCGGCGCAGCAACGCCTCGTCCATCACGTCGTCGTGGTACAGGGTGGCCAGGTGGGTGAGCTCCACCACCTCGGCCGCCGAGACCACCTCCGGCCGGTGATACTCGCCGAACTGCGCGGAGATCGCCACGAGCAGCGGCCGGAACCGCTTCCCGCCGGCGTCGACCAGGTGCCTGGCCGCCTCCGCGATCAGTGGATCGCCGCTGAACACCGCGGCGTGCAGCCCCTCCTCGACCCTGACGAGCGTGGCCGCCACGGCCGATTCAAGCTCGGGGTCGAATAACGGGATATTGATTGAGCTGCTGGGAACCGCGCCTACCACGACTCAACGATGCCATACTCGCGGGCCGATGCCGATTCGGGCCCGTGTGGGCCGGGCGGAGCCCGGCCCACACGGGCCCGAATGCAGCTTCAGGAGCCCTCAGCGCGCCCCAGCGGGTCTCAGCGGATGAATTCCGCGGCCCGGTTGGTCAGATCCAGCAGCGGGGCCGGTACGACGCCCAGCAGCAGCGTGGCGATCCCACCGATGGCCAGCGTGGCCGAGGTGAGCGCGCCCGGGATGGAGACCGTGGGGGTCGAGTCCCCGGGCTCGGACAGCCACATCATGACCACCACGCGCAGGTACGGGAAGGCCAGAATCATGCTGCTCACCACACCGAAGATGACCAGCCACGACTGCCCACCGCCGATCGCGGCGGCGAACACCGCGAACTTGCCGGTGAAGCCGCTGGTCAGCGGGATACCCGCGAAGGCCAGCATGAGGAAGGTGAACAGACCGGCGTACAGCGGAGAACGCCGCCCCAGCCCGGCCCAGCGGGAGAGGTGGGTGGCCTCGCCGTCCGCGTCGCGCACCAGGGTCACCACGCCGAACGCGGCGATCACCGTGAAGCCGTAGGTGACCAGGTAGAACAGCGTGCTTGACAGGCCGTCCTTGCTCAGCCCCAGGACGCCCACCAGGATGTACCCGGCGTTGGCGATCGACGAGTAGGCGAGCAGCCGCTTGATGTCGGTCTGGGTGACCGACAGGATCGAACCCACCAGCATGGTGAGCACCGCGATCACGCCGATGACCGGCCGGAAGTCCCAGTCGGTGCCCTGGAACGCCACGTACAGCACGCGCAGCAGGCCACCGAACGCGGCCACCTTGGTGCAGGCGGACATGAACGCGGTGACCGGGGTGGGCGCGCCCTGGTACACGTCGGGGATCCAGACGTGGAACGGCGCCGCGGCCGCCTTGAACAGCAGTCCGAGCGAGACCAGCGCCAGGCCGATGTAGAGCAGCGTGGTGCTGTTGGTCGAGGTCTGCACCGCGTTGTGGATGCCCGAGAAGGAGACCTGGCCGGAGAACCCGTACAGCATGGCGATGCCGAACAGGAAGAACGCCGAGGCGAACGCGCCGAGCAGGAAGTACTTCATCGCCGACTCCTGAGACAGCAGCCGGCGCCGGCGGGCGAGGCCACACATCAGGTACAGCGGCAGGGAGAAGACCTCCAGCGCGATGAACATGGTCAGCAGGTCGTTCGCCGAGACGAAGAGCATCATGCCGCCGAGCGCGAACAGCATCAGCGGGTAGACCTCGGTACCGGCGTGCGGGCGGGCGGCTTGCTCCCGGTCGGCCTGGGTACCGGCGGTCACCCCGGCCGAGGCCACGAACGGCCCGCCCGGCTCCAGGGTGCGCTCGGCGATCAGCAGCAGCGCGACGATGCCCAGCGCGGCCAGCGAGCCCTGCAGGAACAGGGACGGTCCGTCCAGCGCGATGGCCGAGTCGGCGGTCAGCTCCCGGGTACCCGCCTCGAGGATCACCACGATGAGCGAGGCGACCAGCGCGGCCAGCCCCCAGACGAGCTGGACGCCGTACCGGCCGCGGCGCGGCACGAAGGCCTCGAAGAGCACCCCGACCGCGGCCGCGCCGAGCAGGATCAGCATCGGCGCGAGCGCGCCGTAATTGAGGTGCGGGAACGTGAGAGTCTGCTCCGCGAGTGTCACTTGCCGCCTCCCTGAGCGACCGTCGGATTCGGGTCGGACGTCCCGATCTGCGAGAACGTCGCCTTCACCGCCGGATTGATGACGTCGGTGACTGGTTTGGGGTAGAAGCCGAGCAGAAGGAGCAGCACGATCAGCGGCGCGACCACGACCTTCTCCCGCACGGACATGTCCCGGCGCATCCCGGGCACCTTCTCCAGTGCCGGGTTGAGCGTGCCCTGGGTGGTCCGCTGAATCATCCACAGCACGTACGCGGCGGCCAGGATGATGCCGACGGTGGCGATCACGGCGACCGCCTTGTGCACGGTGAAGGTGCCGATCAGCACCAGGAACTCACTGATGAACGGGCTGGTACCCGGCAGGGCCAGCGAGGCCAGGCCGGCGATGAAGAACACCCCGCCGAGGACCGGCATCAGCTTGCCCGCACCGCCGAAGTCGGAGACCTGGGCGCTGCCCCGCCGCGCCACCAGCATGCCCACCACCAGGAACAGCAGGCCGGTGGCCAGCCCGTGGTTGAGCATGTAGAGCACCGCACCGGTGCCACCCTGGGTGGTGAAGGCGAAGATCCCGATGCCGATGAAGCCGAAGTGCGCGATCGACGTGTAGGACACCAGTCGCTTGAGGTCGTTCTGACCGATCGCCAGCAGCGCACCGTAGATGATGCCCACCAGCGCCAGCACCAGGCCCAGCGGCGCGAAGTACTTCGCGGCGTGCGGGAACAGCGGCAGGCAGTAGCGCAGGATGCCGAACGTGCCGACCTTGTCCAGCACGCCGACCAGCAGGGCGCCGGCACCGGCCGGCGCCGCGCCACCGGCGTCCGGCAGCCAGGTGTGGAACGGGAAGAACGGCGCCTTGATGGCGAAGGCGACGAAGAAGCCGAGGAACAGCCACCGCTCGGTGGTGGTGGACATGTGCAGCTGGGTCAGCTGGTGCCAGTCGAAGGTGCCGTGACCGAGCTGGTCACGCCCGACCACCCACAGGCCGATCACCGCGGCGAGCATGAGCAGACCGCCGACCAGCGAGTAGAGGAAGAACTTCACCGCGGCGTACTGCCGGCGCTGCCCGCCGTAGGACCCGATGAGGAAGTACATCGGGATCAGCATGACCTCGAAGAACACGTAGAACAGGAAGATGTCCGCCGCGGCGAACACCCCGATCATCGTGCACTCCAGGGCCAGCAGCAGGGCGAAGTACGTGGGCACCGACCGCTTCGAGTTGTCCACGTCGTGCCAGGAGGCGAGGATCACCAGCGGTACCAGCAGGGCGATCAGCGCCAGCATGACCAGCGCTATGCCGTCGGTCTCGAAGGTGAACCGCGCGCCCCAGAACGGGATCCACTGGTACGACTCGCGGAACTGGAAGCGCGCGCCGTTGGCGTTGAAGGTCGCGTACATGACCGCGGTCAGCACGAGCACCGCCAGCGACCAGATCAGCGCCACGGTCTTGGCCAGCACCGGCCGGCTACGGGGCAGGCAGGCCACCACCGCGGCACCAACCAGGGGCCCGCCGGTGAGCACGCTCAGATATGGAAAGGAGCTCATGCCGCGTTGGCCTTCCCTATTCGCTTCGTTGTTCTGTGGGAGCCGATCATCCGAGCGCCACCGCCAGCGTCGCCGCCACGATCAGCAACGCGCCCCCGAGGATGGACAGCGCGTAGCTGCGCACGAAGCCGCTCTGGGTGCGCCGCAGCCGGCCCGAGGTGCCGCCGACGAACGCCGCCAGCCCGTTGACCAGTCCGTCGACGCCGCGGTTGTCGAGGTACACCAGCGCCCGGGTCAGGTACAGGCCCGGCTTCTCGAAGACACCCTCGTTGAACGCGTCTCCGTACAGGTTCGCGCGGGCCGCCCGGACCACCGGGCCGGCCGGCTGCTCGTGCAGCGCCGTCCCGTTGCGGAACAGCACGATGCCCAGGGCGAGGCCGATCAGCACGACCAGCAGGGTCAGGCCGCTGCTCGTCCACTGCCCGATGTGGGCGTGCGACTCCTCCGGCGGGTTGTTGAACACCGGCATCAGCCAGTCCTTGACCGGCAGCAGCGGGGAGACGAACAGGCCACCGGCCGCGATCGAGCCCACGCCCAGCAGGAGCAGCGGGATCGTCATGATCGGCGGCGACTCGTGCGGGTGCTCGATGTCTTCGGTCCACCGCTTCGGGCCGTGGAAGGTGAGCACGATCAGCCGGGTCATATAGAACGCGGTGAGCCCGGCGCCCAGCAGCGCGGCGGAGCCGAACAGCCAGCCGGTCCAGCCGGGGCGGTTGAACGCCGCCTCGATGATCGGGTCCTTGGAGAAGTACCCGGACAGCGGCGGAATGCCGATGATGGCCAAGTACCCGAGGCCGAACGTGATCCAGGTGATCGGCATGTAGCGCCACAGGCCGCCGAAGCGCCGGATGTCGGTCTGGTCCTTCATGCTGTGCATGATCGAGCCGGAGCCCAGGAACAGGCCGGCCTTGAAGAAGCCGTGGGCGAGCAGGTGGATCAAGGCCAGCGCGTACGCCGCCCCGCCCAGGCCGACGCCGAGGAACATGTACCCGATCTGGGACACGGTCGACCAGGCGAGCACCCGCTTGATGTCGTCCTTGGCCCCACCGATGATCGCCCCGAACAGCAGCGTGAACGCGCCGACCGATACCACCACGGTCTGCAACGAGGCATTGGCCGAGAAGATCGGGTTGGACCGGGCGATCAGGTACACGCCGGCGGTCACCATGGTCGCGGCGTGGATCAGGGCGGAGACCGGGGTCGGGCCCTCCATCGCGTCGGGCAACCACGCCTGCAGCGGGAACTGGCCGGACTTGCCGCACGCGCCGAGCAGGAGCAGCAGGCCCAGGATCAGGATCGTGGTCTTCCCGGCGGCGCCCGAGGTGGCCCCGTTGAACACGTCGGCGAAGTTGACCGAGCCGAAGGTCGCGAACATCAGGAAGATGGCGGTCACGAACCCGGCGTCACCGACGCGGTTCATGATGAACGCCTTCTTACCGGCGGTGGCCGCGGCTGGCCGGTCGTTCCAGAACGAGATAAGCAGGTAGGAGGCGAGACCGACGCCCTCCCACCCGACGAAGGTGATCACATAGTTGTTGCCGAGTACCAACAGGAGCATCGCCGCGACGAACAGGTTGAAGTACCCGAAGAAGCGTCGACGCCCCTGGTCGTGCGACATGTACCCGACCGCGTACAGGTGGATCAGGAAGCCCACACCGGTGATCAGGAGCACGAAGATGGCCGAGAGCGGATCGAGCAGCAACCCGAACTGAACCTTCAACCCGCCGACGGGGATGAAGTCGAACAGGTTGAGCGAGGCCGCCCTGGACGGGCCGGCCAGCCCGCGCAGCGAGAAGAAGTAGATCAGCCCCAGCACGAAGGAGGCCAGCACGGACAGCACGCCGAGGATGTGACCCCACTTGTTCATCCAGCGCCCGAAGAGCAGCAGGATGGCGGCGCTGGCCAGCGGAATCGCGACGAGCAACCAGATACTGGACAGCGTTCCGTGCGCTGCCTCGAAGTGAACCGGCATCTAAAACCTCAGTACTTCAGCAGGTTGGCGTCGTCGACGCTGGCCGACCGCCGGGTACGGAAGATCGACATGATGATGGCGAGCCCAACCACTACCTCGGCCGCCGCCACCACCATCACGAAGAAGGCGATGACCTGACCATCCAGGCTGCCGTTGATCCGGCTGAACGTGACCAGCGCGAGGTTGGCCGCGTTGAGCATCAGCTCCACGCACATGAACAGCACTATCGCGTTGCGCCGGATCAGCACGCCCACCGCACCGATGGTGAACAGCGCGGCCGAGAGCACCACGTAGTAAGTCGGGGTCATCGCTCAGTTCCCTTCGGGGCCGACTCGGCACCCGTCAATTCCCGAGTCGGCAGGATCTTGGAGATGCTCCGGTCGGCGAAGGTGCCGTCCGGGAGCAGGGCCGGGGTGGCCACCGAGTCAGAGGTGGCGTAGACGCCCGGTCCGGGCTTGGGGCCGGGGTAGTTACCCGGCGCGAAGCGCGCCTTCATCCGGTCCACCTGGGTGACCCGGTCCTCCTTGCGACGCTCGACGTGGGCCAGGATCATGGCGCCCACCGCCGCGGTGATCAGCAGCGCCGAGGTGACCTCGAAGGCGAAGACGTACTTCGTGAACAGCAGGGCCGCGATGCCCTGCACGTTGCCGCCGCTGGCGTTGTTCGCGGCGGCCAGGCCGGCCGAGGAGACGCTGCCCATGGCGCGGGCGATCGCGGTGCAGACCAGGCCGGCGAAGCCCAGGCCGATCAGGATCGCCGCGGTGCGCTGGCCGCGCAACGTCTCGATGAGCGCGTCCGAGGATTCCCTGCCGACCAGCATCAGCACGAACAGGAACAGCATCATGATGGCGCCGGTGTAGACGATGATCTGCACCATGCCGATGAACGGTCCCGCCTCGAGCACGTAGAACACGCCCAGCGAGAGCATGGTGACCACCAGGAACAGGGCCGAGTGGACCGCGTTGCGGGCCCAGACCATGCCGATGGCGCCGATCAGCGCGAGCGGCCCGAAGATCCAGAAGAAGACCTTCTCGCCGGTACTCATGTGGTCCGCGGCGGCGGCCAAGATGATGGCGTGGCTCATACAGCACCCCTGCTGAGTGGTTCCCCGGGCTGCGACGCGTCCGCGCCCCCGGCCCGCTCGGCCCCGGCCGAGGTACCGGGGTTGGTCAGGCTGCCGAGGTAGTAGTCCTTCTCGGATTCGCCCAGCCGCATCGCGTGCGGCGGCTGCTCCATGCCGGGCAGCAGCGGCGCGAGCAGCTGTTCCTTGGTGAAGATCAGATCCTGCCGGCTGTCCCGGGCCAGCTCGTACTCGTTGCTCATGGTGAGCGAGCGGGTCGGGCAGGCCTCGATGCACAGCCCGCAGAAAATGCAGCGGGCGTAGTTGATCTGGTACACGGTGGCGTACCGCTCACCGGGTGAGAATCGACTCTCCTCGGTGTTGTCGCCGCCCTCGACGTAGATCGCGTCGGCCGGGCAGGCCCAGGCGCACAGCTCGCAGCCGATGCACTTCTCCAGGCCGTCGGGGTGACGGTTGAGGATGTGCCGGCCGTGGTAGCGGGGCGCCGGTGTCGGCGGCTTGAACGGGTACTCCGTGGTGACGACCTTGCGGAACATGTGCGCGAAGGTCACCCCGAAGCCCTTGAACGAGCCGGTGAAGGTACCCACCTAGTTCTCCTTCTCGTCGGTGCCGCTGGTACCGACCGCTGCGGGCTCCCGTTGCCCGGACACCCTCGCCAGCCGCGGGCTGGGCGGGATCTGCAGGTCCAGTGGGGGCACCGGGAAGCTGCCCTCGGGCCTGGCGGCCAGCTGCTCCTCCAGCTCCTCCGTCGTCGGGGGCTGCTGGTTCCGCTTTTCCGGCCAGAGGAACACGGCGATGATCGCCACGAGCACCACCCCGCCGATCACGTACCAGCGGGTGTCGCCGCTCGGGTTGCGCTGGGTCGTCTTGATGCCGGCGAGTACCAGGATCCAGACCAGGTTGGCCGGCAGCAGCACCTTCCAACCCAGCCGCATGAACTGGTCGTAGCGCAGCCGGGGCAGCGTGGCCCGCAGCCAGATGAAGCCGAACAGGAAGACCAGCAGCTTGCCGATGAACCAGAGCAGGCCCCACCAGCTGTGGTTGAGCGCGTTGTGGTCGATCAGCGAGAGCGGCCACGGCACCCGCCAGCCGCCGAGGAACAGCGCGGCGCCGACCGCCGACACGTTGATCATGGCGATGTACTCGGCCAGGTAGAACATGGCGAACTTGAACGACGAGTACTCGGTGAGGTAACCGCCGACCAGCTCGGACTCGGCCTCGGGCAGGTCGAACGGCGCCCGGTTGGTCTCGCCGACCGCGGAGATCGCGTAGATCACGAAGCTGGGCAGGGTGACGATGGCGTACCAGCTCGGCGCGCTCGGGTGCCAGCCGAAGATGTCCCAGCTGGCCTGAGCGCCGCCCGCCTGGGCGTGCACGATGCCGGAGGTCGACATGGTGCCGGCCGTCATGAACACCGCCACGATGGACAGGCCCATGGCGACCTCGTACGAGATCATCTGCGCGCTCGACCGGAGACCACCCAGCAGCGGGTACGTCGACCCGGAGGCCCAGCCGGACAGCACGATGCCGTACACCGACATCGAGGTCGCGGCCAGGATCACCAGCACCGCGACCGGCACGTCGGTGACCTGCAGCGGGGTGCGGTGCCCGAAGATCGACACCATGGGCCCGAACGGGATCACCGCGAACGTGATGAACGCGCAGGTACCCGCGATGACCGGGGCCAGGAAGTAGACCACCTTGTCGGCGGTGATCGGGATGATCTCCTCCTTGAACGGCAGCTTCATGCCGTCCATGAGGCTCTGCAACCAGCCCTTCGGTCCCACCTGGTTCGGGCCCGGCCGCACCGCCATCCGCGCCACGACCTTGCGCTCATACATGATCGTGAACAGGGTGAGCACCAGCAGTAGCGCGAAGACGCCTACCACCTTGATCAGCACTAGCCACCAGACGTCGTGGCCGAAGTCGGCCAGCGTCGGGTCCTGAGCCAGATACCTCACCGGTTGCCTCCCTCAGGCGCCGGCTGCGCGGAGGGCCCGGACGCCGCGAGCAGCGGTCCGGCCGGGGGCGAGCCGGCGGAGATCCGTACGATCGCGCCGGACGGTACACCGAGGGTGCGGTGAACGCCGGAGCCGGGTGAGTTCGTTGGCAGCCAGACCACACCGTCGGGCAGCTCCGTGATGACCACGGGCAGGGTCAGCGCGCCCCGGTCGGTGCCGACCGTGACCGCGTCACCGTCGACCACGCCCAGGCGGGCGGCCCGGTCCTTGGACAGCCGCACCATCGTCGGGCGGGCGGTGCCGGCCAGAACGTCGTCGCCGTCCAGCAGGGTCCCCGAGTCGATGAGCTGGTGCCAGGTGGCGAGCACCGCCTCCTGCTCCGTCGGACTCGCCGCGCCGACCGCCGGTACGCTCGGCACCGCCGGCCGCGCCGCCCGGGTGGACGGCAGGGCGGCCATCTCGCGGCGTACCGCCGCGGGGTCGCCGGTGCCCAGCTCGACACCGAACTCGCGGGCCAGCGCGTCGAGTACCCGCGCGTCGGTCATCGCCGGCGTGTTCAGCACCTGCTCGAAGGTGCGCACCCGGCCCTCCCAGTTCAGGAACGAGCCGGCCTTCTCGGCCACCGGCGCGATCGGGAAGACCACGTCCGCGCGCTCCGCCACGGCGGTGCGCCGCAGCTCGATGCTGACCAGGAAGCCCACGTTCTCGAGGCCCTCCCGGGCGACCCGCGGGTCGGTCAGGTCGGCCGGGTCCACCCCGGCCACCACCAGCGCGTCCAGCCGCTCGTGGGCGGCCGCGTCGACGATGTGGTCGGTGTCGCGGCCCAGCCGGCTCGGCACCACGCCGGAGTCGAGGCCCCAGGCCTGAGCCAGCTCGGCCCGGCCGGTGGCGTCCAGCACCGGACGCCCGCCCGGCAGCAGGTTCGGCAGGCAGCCGGCCTCGATCGCACCCCGGTCGCCGGCCCGGCGCGGCACCCAGGCCAGCCGGGCTCCGGTACGGGCGGCCAGCGCCGCGGCGGCGGACAGCCCGCCCGGTACCGTGGCCAGCCGCTCGCCCACGATCAGCAGGGCGCCCTCGACGCTCAGCGCGGTGCGCAGCGCCTCGTCGCTGTTCAGCACGACGGCCTCGTCGCCGGGGACCGCCGGGCGCACCGTGGCACCCAGCTTGGTCAGGCCCCGGCTGGCGAACGGCGCCACCGCGTAGACCGGCATGGCGCGCTTGTTGTACGCCTTGCGCAGCCGCAGGAAGAGGATCGGGCACTCCTCCTCCGGCTCCAGGCCGACGATCACCACGGCCGGCGCGGCGTCCACGTCCGCGTAGGTCACGTGGTGCGCCCCGACCACCGACGAGGCCAGGAAGTCCTGCTCCTCGGTGATGGCGCGGGCGGCGGGGTCGGCCGAGCGCATCGGGCGGGCCCGGAAGTCGATGTCGTTGGTGCCCAGCACCACGCGGGCGAACTTCGCGTACGCGTACGCGTCCTCGACGGTCAGCCGGCCGCCGGTCAGCACGCCCACGCCCTTGCCCTCACGGGCCCGGCGCAGCCCCTCGGCGGCCACCGACAGGGCCTCCGGCCAGGAGGCCGTGCGCAGCTCACCGGTCTTCTGATCGCGCACCAGCGGCTCGGTGAGCCGGTCGGTGGCGGTCGCGTACTGGAAGCCCCAGCGACCCTTGTCGCAGTTCCACTCCTCGTTGACCTGCGGGTCGTCGCCGGCCAGGCGGCGCAGCACCTTGCCCCGCCGCCAGTCGGTGCGCTGCGAGCAGCCGGCCGCGCAGTGCTCGCACGCGCTGGGCGTGGAGACCAGGTCGAACGGGCGGGACCGGAACCGGTACTGGGCGCCGGTCAGCGCGCCGACCGGGCAGATCTGCACCGTGTTGCCGGAGAAGTAGGAGTTGAACGGGTCGTCGCCGACGCTCGGCCGCTCCTGCTCGTACTCGACCTCGTCGATCGACGAGTTCTCGTGCGGGTGGCCGAAGGCGGCCTCCCGGAAGATGCCGATCTGCTCCGCGGCGCCGCGGTCCATCAGGTCGATGAACTTGTCGCCGGCGATCTCCTCGGAGAACCGGGTGCACCGCTGGCACAGCACGCAACGCTCGCGGTCCAGCAGCACCTGGGTCGAGATGTTGATCGGCTTCTCGTACTCGCGCTTGTGGTCGTGGAAGCGGGTGTCCGTGCGGCCGGTCGACATCGCCTGGTTCTGCAGCGGGCACTCACCGCCCTTGTCGCACATGGGGCAGTCGAGAGGGTGGTTGATCAGGAGGAACTCCATGATCCCCTCTTGCGCCTTGCGAGCCACATCGCTGGTCAGCTGGGTCTTGACCACCATCCCGTCGGAGACCGGCTGGGTACACGAGGCGACCGGCTTGCGCTGCCCCTCGATGTCCACCAGGCACTGCCGGCACGCGCCGGCCGGCGCGAGCAGCGGGTGGTCGCAGAACCGCGGGATCGCGATGCCCAGCCGCTCGGCGGTCCGGATGACCAGCTCGCCCTTTGGCGCCTCGACCTCGATCCCGTCGATGGTGAGTTTGACCGTGGGCACCGGCGGCGGCGTTGGTGCCGTCGCCGACGGCACGGCCTGCGTGCTCTTTTCCAAATCCGTCACTAGTGCGCTCCCACCAACTCCGCGGGCGACAACAGCGGAGCCCTGCGGCCCTCGATGTAGTCCAGGTAGTCCTGTTTGAAGTACTTCATGGACGACTGCACCGGGCTGGCCGCGCCGTCGCCGAGCGCGCAGAACGAGCGGCCCAGCAGGTTGTCGCAGGTGTCCAGCAGAGTGTCCAGGTCCTCGTGGGTGCCCTTGCCTGCGAGGATCCGGTGCAGCACCTGCACCATCCAGTAGTTGCCCTCGCGGCACGGGGTGCACTTGCCACACGACTCGTGGTGGTAGAACTCGATCCACCGGTACGTCGCGTAGACCACGTCGTCCTGGTCGGAGAAGATCTGCACCGCCGTGGTGCCGAGCATGGTGCCGGCGCCGGCCATGCCCTCGAAGTCCAGCGGCACGTCCAGGTGCTCGTCGGTGAGCAGCGGGGTCGACGACCCACCCGGAGTCCAGAACTTCAGCTGGTGACCGGGCTGCATCCCACCGGCCAGCTCGATGAGCTGGCGCAGGGTGATGCCGAGCCCACACTCGTACTGGCCCGGGTTGTTGACCCGCCCCGAGATCGAGTAGATCTTCGGGCCGGGCGACTTCTCGCTACCCATGCTCCGGAACCAACCGGCCCCACCGAGCACGATGTACGGCACGCTGGCGATCGTCTCGACGTTGTTCACCACGGTCGGGCTGGCGTACAGCCCGTGGGTCGCCGGGAACGGCGGGCGCAGCCGGGGCTGGCCGCGGTACCCCTCCAGCGAGTCCAGCAGGGCGGTCTCCTCGCCGCAGATGTAGGCGCCCGCACCGCTGTGCACCACGACCTCCAGGTCGAACCCGGAGCCGAGGATGTTCTCGCCGAGGTACCCGGCGGCCTTCGCCTCGACCACCGCGTTGCGCAGCCGGCGCGCGGCGTGCACCGCCTCACCCCGGATGTAGATGAAGGCGCGGTTGGCGCGGATCGCGTAGCAGGCGATGATGATGCCCTCGATCAGCGAGTGCGGATCGGCCATCATCAGCGGCAGGTCCTTGCACGTGCCCGGCTCGCCCTCATCGGCGTTGACCACCAGGTAGTGCGGCTTACCGTCGTTCTGCGGGATGAAGGCCCACTTCATCCCGGTGGGGAAGCCCGCGCCACCGCGACCGCGCAGGCCGGACTCCTTCACCAGGGCGATCAGGTCGTCCGGGTGGGCGGTCAGGGCCTTGCGCAACGCCGTGTACCCGTCGAGCCGCTCGTACACGCCGATCTTCCACGCGTCCGGCGACAGCCAACGCTTGGTCAGGACCGGCGTGAGTCGCGCCAGCGCTTCCTGGGAGGGGGCGGTCATCCTCTCACCTCTTCGTTCTTCACGACGGGTCCTCGCGGCCCGGCGTTACGTCGCCGGCCGGCTTGGCGTCGCTGGCCGGCTTGTTGGCCGACAGACCCTTTTCCTCGGCCGGGGAGGTCACCACGGGCGCGGCCGACGGGGCGGGCGCCGGAGGGGTCTTCTTCTCTTCCGCCGCCTTGGCCTCGGCCGCGGCCTTGGCCGCCTCGCGGTCGGCCTGGGTCGGGATCGGCGTGTTCGGGTCGAACCCGGGGACCGTGATGCCGTGCTGCTCGGCCAGTTGGTTGCCGCGCAGCGTCGGCGCGGCGGCCGGGCCTTCGGCCACGGCTCCGTCGCGGTCCTCGTCGAACCCGGCGAGCTGGATCGACATCTCCTTGAGCGTGCACAGCCGGGAGCCTCGGGTCGGGGCCGGGCGCTGCCCGTCCTTCAGCTGGCGCACCAGCTCCGTGGCCTGCTCGGCCTGCATGTTGTCGAAGAACTCGTAGTTGACGGTGACCACCGGCGCGTAGTCGCACGCGGCCAGGCACTCGGCGTGCTCCAGCGTGATCGTGCCGTCCGTGGTCGTCTCGTCGTGCCCGACGCCCAGCTCCGCGGAGAGGGCCTCGAACGTCCGGTTGCCGCCCAGCACGCCGCACATCGTGTTGGTGCAGACGCTGACCAGCCAGTCACCGGTCGGCCGGCGCTTGTACATGGTGTAGAAGGTGGCGACCGCCCCGACCTGCGCCCGGGTGATGCCCAGCTGCTCGGCGCAGAAGGTCACCCCCTCCGGCGAGACGAACCCCTGCTCGGACTGCACCAGGTGCAGCAGCGGGAGCAGCGCGGAGCGCTCGTGCCCCGCCGGGTACCGCGCGATGATTTCCTTCGCGCGCGTGTAGGTCTCTTCACTGAAGGCCATTAACGGTCACACCCACCCATCACCGGGTCCAACGAAGCTCCCCCGGCGATCACGTCGGCCAGCAAAGCACCCTCGGCCATCGCGGGGATGGCCTGCAGGTTGACGAAGCTGGGCTCCCGGTAGTGCACCCGGTACGGGCGAGTACCCCCGTCCGAAACCGCATGCACCCCCAACTCGCCACGCGGCGACTCGATCTGCACATACACCTGCCCCGGCGGCACCCGGAAACCCTCAGTCACCAACTTGAAGTGGTGAATCAGCGACTCCATCGACTGACCCATGATCTTCGCGACGTGCTCCAGCGAGTTACCCATGCCGTCCATGCCGATCGCCAACTGCGCCGGCCAAGCGATCTTCCGGTCCTGGACCATCACCGGCCCCGGCTCCAACCGATCCATCGCCTGCTGGACGATCTTCAACGACTCCCGGATCTCCGCCAACCGCACCTGATACCGACCCCACACATCGGCGGTCGTCGCCGTCGGCACATCGAACTCGTAGGTCTCATACCCGCAGTACGGCATCGTCTTACGCAGATCCCACGGCAACCCGGCCGAGCGCAGCACCGGGCCGGTCACCCCGAGCGACAGGCACCCGGGCACGTCCAGCACCGCGACGCCCTTGGTCCGCTCCTGCCAGATGATCTGGCCGGTGAGCAGGTCCTCGTACTCCTTGAGCTTCTTGGGCAGGTAGGCCAAGAACTCGTGGATCTTCTTGATCGCCTCCGCCGGCAGGTCCTGCGCCACACCACCCGGGCGCACATACGCCATGTTCATCCGCAGACCGGAGGCCAGCTCGAAGATGTCCAGGATGTACTCGCGCTCCCGGAAGCCGTACAGCATCATCGAGATCGCGCCGAGCTCCATACCGGTGGTCGCCAACCACACCAGGTGCGAGGAGATCCGGTTGAGCTCCATCATCAGCACCCGGATCGTGTTCGCCCGGGGCGTGATCTGATCCTCGATGCCCAGCAGCTTCTCCACCGCCAGCGCGTACGCCGTCTCGTTGAAGATCGGAGCCAGGTAGTCCATCCGGGTCACGAACGTCGAGCCCTGCACCCAGTTACGGAACTCGAGGTTCTTCTCGATCCCGGTGTGCAGGTACCCGATGACCGCCCGGGCGTCGACGACGGTCTCGCCCTCCAACTCGAGGACGAGCCGGAGCACGCCGTGCGTTGACGGGTGCTGCGGGCCGAGGTTGACCACGATCCGTTCGTCGTGGATCGGGTCCTCGCCGCCGAGAGTCTCCCTCCAGTCCCCACCGGTGACGGTGAAGACTCGGCCCTCGGTGGTCTCTCGGGCGCTCGCGTACGAATCGGTGCTCATGCCGCCGCCTCGCTGCGCTCGCCGGCGCCCTGAGGCACGAGCAGCTCTGCGTTCATGGTTCGCTCGCTTCGCTCACTCACTGGTAGCTCCTCCGCTTGTCTGGCGGTGGTATCTCGGCGCCCTTGTACTCCACCGGGACACCGCCGAGCGGGTAGTCCTTGCGCTGCGGGTAACCCTCCCAGTCGTCCGGCATCAGGATCCGGGTCAGACCGGGGTGGCCCTCGAAGATGACGCCGAACATGTCGTACGCCTCGCGTTCCTGCCAGTCGGCCGTCGGGTACACCGACGTGACGCTGGGCACCCGCGGCTGCTCGGCCGAGACCGCGACCTCCAACCGGACCTTGCGGCGGTAGGTCATCGAGGTCAGCTGGTACACGATGTGCAGCCGGCGCTCGTCGGTGCCGAGGTAGTCCGCCCCGGACACCGAGGAGCACAGCTCGAAGCGCAGCGACGGATCGTCGCGCATGGTCCGGCACACCTCGAGGATGCGCTGCGGACGGATGTGCAGGGTCAGCTCGCCGCGGTCCACGACCACGTGCTCGATCGCGTCCGCGAAGCCCGGGTGGGCCTCGACCAGCGCGTCGTACACGTCGTCGAAGTAGTCGCCGTACGGCCGCTGCGCGTCCACGATCGCCGGACGGCGCCGGGTCAGGCCACCGAAGCCGGAGGTGTCGCCGGTGCCTTGGACGCCGAACAGCCCTCGCTGGGCGGGGCTGGCCGGCGGGAACTCGGCCGGGGCGCCGGTCTGCGCGCCGACCGGGTTCGCGGAGACCGGAACGTTGCCAGAGTCGCTGCTCACCGGGAGGTCCCTCCGGTCAGGTGGTGCTGCGCCTTCATCCAGTTCTCGATGCGCAGCTGCTCCTCGCGGCCCTCCTTGACCGCCTGCTCCCACTCCGCGCGCCGGGCCTTGTTCTCCCGGTACGAGGAGGGCATGGCGCCCGGTGCGACGGCCGGAACATTGCCACTCGCCTGGCGAGCGGCAAGCATCTTCCGGCCGTTGGGGCCGAGCGGCTGGTGGAGGATCTTCTCGCGGAGCTTGAGGATCGCGTCGATCAGCATCTCCGGCCGCGGCGGGCAGCCGGGCAGGTACATGTCGACCGGTACCACGTGGTCGACGCCCTGCACGATCGCGTAGTTGTTGAACATGCCGCCCGACGAGGCACACACGCCCATCGAGATCACCGAGCGAGGCTCCGGCATCTGGTCGTAGATCTGGCGCAGCACCGGCGCCATCTTCTGGCTCACCCGGCCAGCGACAATCATGAGGTCGGCCTGACGGGGCGAGGCGCGGAACACCTCCATGCCCCACCGGCCGAGGTCGTAGTGCGGGCCACCGGCCGCCATCATCTCGATGGCGCAGCAGGCCAGGCCGAACGTTGCTCCCCAGAACGACGACTTGCGCGCGTAGTTGGACAGCTTCTCGACCGAGGTGAGCAGGATTCCACTCGGCAGTTTCTCTTCGATACCCATGCCGGATCCCAGGCCTTAATCCCAGTCAAGCCCGCCGCGCCGCCAGACAAAGGCGTACGCGACGAACGCGGTTGCGATGAACAGCACCATCTCCACGAACCCGAAGGTGCCCAGCGCGTTGAAGGACACCGCCCACGGGTACAGGAAGATGATCTCGATGTCGAAGACGATGAACAGCATCGCCGTCAGGTAGAACTTGACCGGAAAGCGCCGGCCACTGCCGACAGGTTCCGGAGTCGGCTCGATACCGCACTCGTACGCGGACAGCTTTGCCCGGTTCGCGCGTTTCGGCCCGACGACCGGGGCGATCGCCACGGAGAACAACGCGAACAGGGCGCCGAGCACCACGAGACCGACGATCGGTACCCACTGAGCGAGCGACATGATCAGCCCCGCCTTGCCCTTCCTTGGCCATTTCCGCTGGCAAGTAACTTATTAGTAGCTCTAAAAGGCCTGCGATTTGGGGTGATCCGCGGCACCCCGTATCCGATAATTCCGCTCATACCGCCGGCGCCATCCTCGTGAGCCCGTTGATGATCCGGTCCATCGCGTCGCCACCCCGCGGATCCGTGAGATTCGCCAGCAGCTTCAGCACGAACTTCATGAGCATCGGGTGAGGCATGCCGTGCCGAGTGGCGATCTTCATGACCTGCGGGTTACCGATCAGCTTCACGAACCAGCCGCCGAGCCGGTAATACCCGCCGTACCTGGCCTTCAGCTCGATCGGGTAGTGCCGCAGGACGCGTTCACGTTCCGGGCCGGCGGGCCGGGCCAGCGCGTGCACCGCGATCTCCGCGGCCAAGGTCCCCGACTCCATGGCGTAGGCGATGCCCTCGCCGTTGAACGGATTGACCATGCCGCCCGCGTCGCCGATCAACATCACGCCCCGGGTGTAGTGGGGCACCCGGTTGAAGCCCATCGGCAGCGCGGCGCCCTGGATCGGGCCCTCGGCGTAGGACTCATCATTCATGGTCCAGTCGTCGGGCGTGGTGGACAGCCAGTCGGTGAGCATCGTCCGGTAATTGGTCTTGCCGAACGCGGAGCTGCTGTTGAGCACGCCGAGACCCACGTTGACCCGGCCGTCGCCCATCCCGAAGATCCAGCCGTAGCCGGGCAGCAGCTCATCCTCGCGCAGCGACCGGCCACCGCCGCGCTGCGCCGGTGCCGGGCTGCGCAGTTCCAGCCAGGACTCCAGGTAGTCGTCGCTCTGGCGGGCCGCCGAGCGGTAGTAACGCCGGACTGCCACCCCGATGGGCCGGTCCTCCCGCTTTGCCATGCCCAGCGCCAGCGCGAACCGGGCGGACACTCCGTCGCACGCCAGCACCAGCGGCGCCCGGAACTCCTGCCGCTCCTTGCCCGGCCCGACCTGCGCGGTCACGCCGACCACGCGGCCGGCCGCGTCCAGCACCGGCCCGGAGACGTTGTGGCTGGTCAGCAGCGTCGCGCCGGCCCCGGTCGCGGCGGTGGCCAGCATCTGGTCGAAATCGAACCGGGTCCGCACCAGGCCGTAGTTCGGGTAGCTGGCCAGATCAGGCCAGTCGAGCTCCAGACGGATGCCGCCGCCGATCACGCGAAGGCCCCGGTTGCGCACCCAGCCGGCCTTTTCGGAGGTATCCACCCCCATGTCGATCAGCTGCTTCACCGCGCGGGGGGTCAGGCCGTCGCCGCAGACCTTCTCCCGGGGAAACTCGCTCTTCTCCAGCAACAGGACCGACAGCCCATGACGGGCCAGATGGTATGCGGCGGCGGAACCGCCGGGCCCGGCGCCAACGACGATGACGTCGGCCTCCCGAGTCTGGACCACGACTTTCACCGCCTCGCTTCTTGCTGGTACCGGTCGTGCTCGTGAAAGTCTTCACAAGCACGCTCCGGCGAGCAGTCTAAGACCGCTCCCAGGAACCTTACGGGTTAGGTGTACCTAACTCGTAAGAGACTCATAAGTGCCCTCCGCCGTGGCGGGCAGGTCGGCCGCCCGCACAGCCCGGTGTAGCGCCACGATGCCGCCCGACAGGTTCCGCCAGGCCACCCTTTGCCACCCGGCCTCACTCATCCGCGCGGCCATCCGCTCCTGGTCCGGCCAGGCTCGGATCGACTCCGCCAGATAGACGTACGCCTCCGGGTTACTGGACACCCGGCGCGCCACCTCGGGCAGCGCCCGCATCAGGTAACCGAGGTACACGGTGCGGAACGCCGCGCTTATGGGGTGACTGAACTCGCACACCACCAGCCGCCCGCCGGGTCGGGTGACCCGCGCCATCTCGGCCAGCGCCGCGCGGGTGTCGTGGATGTTGCGCAGGCCGAAGGAGATCGTGACCGCGTCGAAGGCACCGTCCCGGAACGGCAGCCGCAACGCGTCGCCGGCGAGCAGCGTCACCTGCCGGTTCTGCCGGCCGAAGCGCAGCATGCCCAGCGAGATGTCCACCCCTATCGGGTTCGCACCGGTCTGGGCGAGTTCCTCGGTGGAGACGCCGGTGCCGGCGGCCAGGTCGAGGACCAGTTCGCCCGGGCTGAGGTCCAGCGCTCGCCGGGTGGCGGCCCGCCACAGCCGGTCCTGCCCGAAGGACAGGATGGTGTTGGTCACGTCGTACCGCTTGGCCACACCATCGAACATCTCGGCCACTTCGTGTGGCTGCTTGTCCAGGCTAGCCCTACTCACGTCGGCCCACTCTGCCAGACGTCCCTGGTACCCGCGTCCGGAGGGCCCGCACCCGCGCCCTGGGGGCGGGCCCGCACCCGTTGATTCCGGCGGCGGCGCGGCCTATGTTCGCGGGGTGATTATCGGGACGGCTCACTGCCACGCACGGATCGGTGACCCGATAGAGGGCTGAGCCCCCTCGGGGCCGCGAACCCCCACCCCCTCACCTCCACTCGGACGGGAGGGGGCCGCCTCCCGTTCCCTGCCATCCCCAGGTCGAGACCTCGAGCGCGACCGCGGGCGCCGCCGGGCGCCGCGCCCGGTCGCCGCACGCGAAGCAGGAAATCGACTACCGCCGCACGGGATAGCAAGGGAGCGAACCATTACCGTCACGTTCAACCACACCATCATCGCCGCAAAAGACCGGCAGGAATCGGCGCGGTTCTTCCGTGAGCTGTTCGAACTCGAACCGGCGCCCTCCTGGGGGGTGTTCACGAACATCCTGCTCGACCAGGGAGTCCTGCTGCAGTTCGCGGAGCCTCCGGTCGAGATCCAGATGCAGCACTACGCCTTCCTGGTCGACGACGAGCTGTTCGACAGGGCGTACGCGCGCATCCGGGAACGGGGTCTCGATCACTGGGCCGACCCGCAGATGAAGCGCCCCGGCCAGACGAACACGGAGCACGGCGGGCGGGGCGTCTACTTCATGGACCCGGCCGGCCACGGGATCGAAATGATCACGCGGCCCTACCTGTAACCGGTTGACCGATGGGTGGGCGCGACGGTCGCGCTCACCCATCCGGGCCACGAGCGGTATCGGATAAGCCGGACAAGCCGCCAGAGCGGAAACCGCGGCGTCAGTTCGCCTCGACGACGCTCAGGGCGGTACGGCCGCCGGCCCCGCCCCCGGGCAACGCGATGGAGGAGAAGTGCGACACGACCCGCTCGTCGGTCGGGTCGTCCGCCGGCGTCCAGTGCACCCGCAGGTGGTTGTACAGGGTGTCGCGCTGGGCCGGGATCCGGTCCGCGCCGCGGATCATCGAGACCAGCTCGGTGAGCTTCGAACGGTGCCGGGCACCCGCGCTGGAGATCACGTTCTCCTCCAGCATGATCGATCCAAGGTCGTCCACGCCCATGTGCAGCGAGAGCTGCCCGACGTCCTTGCCGGTGGTCAGCCAGGACGACTGCAGGTGCGCCACGTTGTCGAAGAACAGCCGGGCCATCGCGACGAACCGCAGATACTCCAGGTTAGTTGCCTGGGTGCGCCCCTTGAGGTGGTTGTTCTCCGGCTGGTAGGTCCACGGAATGAAGGACCGGAAGCCACCTGTGCGGTCCTGCACGTCGCGGATCATGCGGATGTGCTCGATCCGCTCCGCGTTGGTCTCGCCGGTGCCCATCATCATGGTCGCGGTCGACTCGACGCCCAGCCGGTGCGCGGTCTCCATGACCTCCAGCCAGCGCGCGCCCGACTCCTTCAGCGGCGCGATGGCGGTGCGTGGCCGCTCCGGCAGCATCTCCGCGCCGGCCCCGGCGATCGAGTCCAGTCCGGCCGCCTTGATCCGGCGGATCGACTCCTCGATCGACACGCCGGAGACCTTGGACATGTGCAGGATCTCGCTGGGCCCGATCGAGTGGATCACCAGGTCCGGGTACACCGCCTTGACCGCCGAGAACAGCGTCTCGTAATACTCCACGCCGTAGTCCGGGTGGTGGCCGCCCTGCAGCATGACCTGGGTGGCGCCCAGGTCGACCGCCTCGCCGCAGCGGCGCAGGATCTCCTCGGTCGGGTGGGACCAGCCCTCGGCGTGCTTGGGAGCCCGGAAGAAGGCGCAGAACTTGCAGGCCGTGACGCATACGTTGGTGTAGTTGATGTTGCGGTCGATGATGTACGTCACGATGTTGTCCGGGTACCGGCGCCGGCGTACCGCGTCGGCGGCCTCGCCCAGCGCGTGGAACGGCGCGTCGGTATAGAGCAGCAGCGCCTCGTCCGGGCTGATCCGCCCGCCGTCGGCCGCACGCTGCAGGATGTCGTCGAGCTCCCGGATAGCCGTCACGCCTTCGAGGGTAGACGGCCGCCGGGAGCCCGGCACCGCCACCCGACCGGCGTCCCGGCCCGCGACGTCCCGATCCGGGCGGCGACATAGGGTCGAGGTCATGGCAGATATGCGCTTCCGCCGGCTCGGCGCGTCGGGGCTGGTGGTCTCGGTCGTCGGCATCGGCTGCAACAACTTCGGCCGCAAGGTGGATCTTGACGGTACCCGCGCCGTGGTCGACGCCGCGATCGAACACGGGATCAACCTGTTCGACACGGCCGACATCTATGGCAACCCGCACGGCGCCTCGGAAGAACTGCTGGGAGCCGCCCTCAAGGGCCGCCGGGACGACGTGGTGATCGCCACCAAGTTCGGGATGGACATGGAGGGTGTCAACGGGGCCGACTTCGGCGCCCGGGGCTCCCGCCGGTACATCCACCGGGCGGTGGAGGCCTCGCTGCGCCGCCTCGGTACCGACTACCTCGACCTCTACCAGCTGCACCGGCCCGACCCGCAGACCCCGATCGAGGAGACCCTGTCCGCGCTGGACGACCTGGTGCGCGCCGGAAAGGTCCGGTACCTGGGCAACTCCAACTTCAGCGGGTGGCAGATCGCCGACGCGGCCTGGACCGCCCGGTCGGCCCACCTCACCCCGTTCGTCAGCGCGCAGAACGAGTACAACCTGCTGGAGCGGGGAGCGGAGCAGGAGGTGCTGCCGGCCTGCGAGCGGTTCAACCTGGGCATGCTGCCGTTCTTCCCGCTGGCCAGCGGCCTGCTGACCGGCAAGTACCGGCGCGGCGAGCAGCCCCCGGCCGGCGGCCGGCTCTCCGACGAGCGCTACGCGCAGCGGCTGGCCAACGCGCCCTGGGAGACGGTCGACGCGCTGCAGGACTTCGCCGACAAGCGCGGGATCAGCCTGCTGGAACTGGCGATCGGCGGCCTGGCCGCCAAGCCGGCCGTGGCCAGCGTGATCGCCGGCGCCACCCGGCCGGAGCAGGTCGCCGCGAACGCCGCGGCGGGCGCGTGGGTCCCGTCGGCCGAGGACCTCGCCGAGCTGAACGCGATCGGTTGACCGACCGGGCGGGCCGGCCCCGGAGCGATCCGGAGCCGGCCCGTCACGCGTCGTAGTCGACCGTCAGCGCCTCGGTGACCGGACTCGACTGGCAGGTCAGCACGTACCCGGCGGCGAGCTCGGCCGGCTGCAGGGCGTAGTTGCGCGCCATCCGCACCCGTCCGTCGATCACCTTCGCGCGGCAGGTGGAGCAGACCCCGCCCTTGCACGCGTACGGCAACTCCGGGCGTACCCGCAGCGCGGCGTCGAGTACCCGCTCGTCGGCCCCCATGGTGAAGGTGGAGGCACGCCCGTCCAGCAGCACGGTGACCGTCGCACCCGCCTCGGGCGCCGGCTCATCCGCCCGGCGCGTGGGCACCGGCGAGTCGTCGACGTGGAACAGCTCGGTGTGTACCCGCTCCGGGGCCACCCCACGCGATTCGAGCGCCGCGCGAGCATCGGTCACCATGCCGTACGGGCCGCACAGGAACCACTCGTCCACGCCGGCCGGTTGCAGCAGCCCGTCCAGGATGCCGCCGATCCGATCGCCGTCCAGCCGGCCGGAGAGCAGTTGGGCGTCGCCCGGCTCCCGGGACAGCACGTGGACCAGGTGCAGCCGGGACGGATCCCGGTCCTTGAGGTCGGCCAGCTCCTCGATGAACATCACCGACCGGGCGTACCGGTTGCCGTACACCACCGTGAACGTGCTGCCCGGCTCGGTGGCCAGTGCCGTGGCCACCAGGGACAGGACCGGGGTGATGCCGGAGCCGGCGACGATCGCCGCGTAGCGCCGGCTGCGCTCCGACCCGAACTCGGTGATGAAGTGGCCGAGCGGCGGCAGCACGGTCAGCGCGTCGCCGGGTCGCAGGTCGGTGGTCACGTACCCGGAGAACACGCCGCCGGGTACCTGCTTCACGCCGATGCGCAGCCGACCGTGGGCCGTCAGCTCGTCCGGCGTGGAGCAGATCGAGTACGAGCGCCGGACGTCCTGCCCGTCCTCCACCCGCCGGACCGTCAGGTGCTGCCCGGCGCGGAACGCGAACGTCTCCCGCAGCGGTTCGGGCACCTCGAAGGTGATCGCCACCGCGTCGTCCACCAGCCGGTCCACCGCGGCCACGGTCAGCTCATGGAACCGCGGCCGCTGCCGCACCGGCTCGACAACCGTCTCGGTCACAGCGGCTTCACCTGGTCGAACGGCTCGTGGCAGGAGCGGCAGCGCCACAGCGCCTTGCACGCGGTCGAGCCGAACTCCGACAGCCGCTCGGTGTCCAGCGATCCGCACCGGGGGCACTTGACCGACAGCGTCAGCGGGACCGGGCCGGCCACCCGGCCCGGGGGTGCGATCCCGGCGGAGGACAGCTTGGTCCGGCCCGACTCGCTGATCCAGTCGGTGCTCCAGGCGGGCGCGAGAGCCGTGACGATCTCCACCTCGGGGTAGCCGGCGCCGGCCAGCGCCGTCCGGATGTCCGCCCGGATCATCTCCATGGCGGGGCAGCCGGAGTAGGTAGGGGTGATGGTGACGATGATCCGGCCGGCCCCGTCCATCTCGACGGCGCGCAGCACGCCCAGGTCCTCGATGGACAGTACCTGCAGCTCGGGGTCGACGACCGCCGCCACCACGTCGCGCGGGGTGGTCGCGGTGTGCGGACGGGCGGTCACCAGCGGGCCCCCGGGTGCGCCCGGTGCAGCACCTGCATCTCCGCCAGCAGGTAGGACAGCTGCTCGGTGTGCCGGCCGTCCCGGCCGCCACCGGGCGCCCAACCGTCTGCCGGCCGCCGCACCGTCGCCCCGGCCAACACATCCTCCACTGTGGACAGCCACGGAAGGCGCAGGTCGGGTTCGTCCTCGAACAGCTCATGGGTGTACGGCCACACCTCGTCCACCGCCGCCTGCATGCGCTCGTGCGACACGTCCGTACCGTCGCCCAGCCGCGCCGTCCACATCGCGGCGTGGTCGAGGTGGTACGCGGACTCCTTGACGGCCTTCGCGGCGATCGCGGCCAGCCGCGCGTCCTCGCCGGCGGCCAGGCGCTGATAGCGCAGCCGCTGGTACGCGGCGAGGAACAGCAGCTTGGCGATCATCACGGCGAAGTCCCGGTCGGCCAGCTCGACCAGCAGAACGTTGCGGAACTCCCGGTCGCTGCGCAGGTAGGCCAGCGCGTCCTCGTCCCGGCCGGCACCCTCGAGCTCACCGGCGTAGCTGAGCAATAGCCGAGCGGCGCCGAGCTGGTCCAGCGCGATGTTGGCCAGCGCGACGTCCTCCTCCATCTCCGGCGAGCGGGTGCACCACTGGCCCAGCCGCTGCGCCGCCACCAACGCGTCGTCGCCGAGGGCGAGGAGCCGATCGAGGTGGGTGCTCACAGGTGCGCAGCCCCCTCGGGTACCTCATAGAAGGTCGGGTGGCGGTAGACCTTGTCAGCCGCGGGGTCGAAGAACGTGTCCTTCTCGTCCGGGCTCGACGCGACCACCTCGGCGGCCGGGACCACCCAGATGGACACCCCCTCCTGACGCCGGGTGTAGAGGTCACGCGCGTTGCGCAGGGCCATCTGGGCGTCCGGCGCGTGCAGGCTGCCGACGTGCGAGTGAGACAGCCCCCGGCGGGGCCGGACGAACACCTCCCACAGCGGCCACCCGTCGCTCATGCCGGATCCTCGCTTCCCTGACGGTCGCTCACGCGGCGACCTCCCGCATCCGGGCGGCCTGCTTTTCGGCGTACGCCTGGGCCGCCTCGCGGACCCAGGCACCCTCGGCGTGCGCCGCGCGCCGGTGCGCCGCGCGCTGCCGGTTGCACGGCCCATCGCCCTTGATCACGCGCATCAGCTCGTCGTAGTCGGGCTGGGTGTAGTCGTACGCCTGGCGCTGCTCGTTCCAGCGCAGGTCGGGGTCGGGGAGGTCCAGTCCGAGGACCGAGGCCTGCTGCACGCACATGTCAACGAAGCGCTGGCGCAGTTCGTCGTTGGAGAAGCGTTTGATCCTCCAGGTCATGGACTGCTGGGAGTGGGTCGAGTCGGCGTCGGGCGGGCCGAACATCGCCAGCGACGGGTACCACCAGCGGTCCACCGCGTCCTGCGCCATCACCTTCTGCTCCGGCGTGCCGTGCGCGAGGGTGTGCAGGATCTCGTACCCCTGCCGCTGGTGGAACGACTCCTCCTTGCAGATGCGGATCATCGCTCGCGCGTACGGGCCGTAGGAGCAACGGCACAGCGGCACCTGGTTGACGATGGCGGCGCCGTCCACCAGCCATCCGATGGCGCCGACGTCGGCCCAGGTCAGCGTCGGGTAATTGAAGATTGAGGAGTACTTCTGCCGGCCTGCCAGCAGCAGCTCCACCAGCGTGTCCCGGGACACCCCCAGCGTTTCGGCGGCCGCGTAGAGGTAGAGCCCGTGCCCGGCCTCGTCCTGCACCTTGGCCAGCAGGATCGCCTTGCGCTGGAGAGAGGGCGCCCGGCTGATCCAGTTGCCCTCTGGCTGCATACCGATGATCTCGGAGTGAGCATGCTGGGCGATCTGCCGGATCAGGCTCTGCCGGTAGCCGGTCGGCATCCAGTCGCGCGGTTCGATCTTCTGATCGGCGTCGATCACCGCGTCGAAGTAGCGCCGCAGCTCATCCTCGTCGGCCTCGGCGCCCGGACCGGCGTCCTGGCCGGCGACCGACGCGGCGCCCGCCTCGCGCAGGGCCCGCTCGGCGGCCGCGACCTCGTCGAGCAGGTGCGACGGCCCACGCGACGGCCCGCCGCCGGCCGGCCCGGAGCCGCCGGAGACCGATCCGGACTCGCCCGCATCGTCGGGGACATTGAAGTCGTTGCCGTACACGTGACCAGTGTTACAGCAACTGCCGTTCCGGGCAATGGCATGTAACAACGACGTTGAACCAACGTGAATGCCCTGCCCGAAGGTCGGCAGCTTCTATGTGATTTCGGGCACGAGAGCCTCCCACAATCGTCAAAGCCCACACTTACCGAGCCCTGATCTTGTGGGGATTGGCTACAACGGGTGGACGCAATCCGTGGACGGACCGAGTACCGTCGCTGGACGTAACCCCCGATAACCGAATATCCCCCCGACCGGTTTGGAGTCATCATCGCCATGCGCCCCCGCGTGGTCATGTCGGTGTGCCTGGCCATCGTGGCGGTCGTCGGAAGCGTGCTGCTGCTCGTGCCGACGACCCGAGCGCAATTGGCGGCTTTCGGCACGCACAGCAGGGCCGCCGCCAACCCCGGACAGTCGCCGTCCCCCAGGGCGAAGACGGCCGCGCAGCCCGCGCCGCCGCCGCCCGAGCTGCGCGCGCCGGCCGATCCGAACGCGGTAACGTCCGGCACCTCGACGACGACCTTCTTCTCGTGGGCGTTCCTCGACCTGACCAACAAGACGATCACCGGATCGGCCAACAGCGCTACCGGCACCAACTCCACCGAGTCCATGGTCAAGGCCTGGATCGCCTCGGACTACCTGCGCGACAACCCGAACCCGAGTCCATCGGTGCTCAATGACCTGCACCTCATGATCATTAATAGCAACGACGACATCGCGCAGGAGTACTACGTCAAGGACGGCACGAACGCGGTCATGCAACGGATGATCAAGATGTGCGGGCTGACCAACACGGCGATCTACCCGTACTGGTGGTCCAGGACCCAGATGTCGCCACGGGACGCGGTCAGGTACGGCGACTGCGTCGCCGACGGTACGGCGGCCGGTCCAAAGTGGACCTCCTGGATCCTCACCCAGATGCGGGAGGTCCAGGGCAGCGTCGCCGACAACAGCCCCTCCAACGTCAAGGTGCAGGGTGGCCGCTGGGGCATCATCGACGGCCTCCCGGCGAACCTGGTGCCGACCACCTCGATCAAGAATGGCTGGACGTATTACGGTCCCGGTTGGCACGTCAACTGCCTGGCCATCAACCCGGGGCACTGGGTACTCAACGTCATGATGCAAACCGATACGAACTCATTGCAGACGGCCGCTAATGTCTGCGCGGGAGTCGCCCGCCAACTGACGTACACCCCGGAGATCTGACCCACCCTCATGCGCACCCGAACCCTCGTCCTCCTGTGTCTTGTCGTCGCCGCCGTGGCCAGCGTGGTCTCGGTGCCGCTCGCGTACGCGGGAAGCCACTCGCCGGCCACCCCGTTCGGTACCGCGAAGACCGCCTCGCAGCCCAAGCCGCCGCTGCCCACGCTGGTGATCCCGGCGGATCCGAACTCGATCAAGGCGCCGGCCAACCTGGACTACTTCGGCTGGACGCTGATCGACCGGCAGACCGGACAGAGCGCGGGCTCGGCCAACGCGGAGACCACGGACAGCACCACCGAGTCGATGATCAAGGCCTGGATCGCGGCCGACTACCTGCGCCACCACGACAATCCGGCGCAGTCCGACCTCGACGCGCTGAACTCGATGATCATCCACAGCGACGACAACATCGCCCAGACATACTTCGTGGCCGACGGCGGCGAATCGTCGATCGACGAGCTGGTGCAGGTGTGCGGGCTGAAGGACACCCACGAGGCGTCGGGGCCGGTGGCCGGTAAGTGGTCGTACACCATGATGTCGCCGGCGGACGCCGCGCGGATGGGCCTGTGCATCGCCGACAACAAGGCCGCGGGTGCGAAGTGGACGCCGTGGCTGCTCACCTCGATGAAACACGTGGTGGGCTCGGTGCAGGACCAGCAGGCGACCACCGGCGGCGGGCGGTGGGGCATCATCGACGGGCTGCCCTCGTACCTGCAGTCCTCCACCGCCATGAAGAACGGTTGGACGGCCCAGGTCTACAACGACGACGACTGGCACATCAACTGCCTGGCCATCAACACCGGCTGGGTGCTGGCCATCGAACTCAGGTACCCGTGGACCTCCCCGGACGGCCGGTGGGAGGACGCGGACAACCTGGCCGTCGGCGCCAACGACTGCGCGGCGGTCACCAAGGAACTGGTCGGCGTACCGGCGGGCTGACCGTCGATCACCGCAAGGCGCTCAAGCCTCCCGCGAACGCTCCAGCCCACTTGCGAACACTAGGGCCCGGCCGATCGGCCGGGCCCTAGTGCGATAAGTCGAACGCGCGTTCTCAGTCGACGAAGAAGTCCGGCCGGCCGGTCGGCAGTGCCGGCGCCTCGCCCAGTTCGGCGGCGCGGCGGGCGAACTCCGACAGGCCCGCCACCTGCCGATCCCCCAGTGAGAAGTCCAGCGTGCGGAAGTAACCCGCCAAAGTCGCGGCGTCGAACGGCTCCCACCGGGCCGCCGCGGTGGCCACCTCGTCCAACTCCGACAGGCACAGGTCGCGTGAGCGAAGGAACGCCTGGTGGACGTCCTTGACCACGCCGGGGTGGGCGGCCGCGAAGTCGCGGCGCACCGCCCACACCGCGAACACCATCGGCAGGCCGGTCCAGTCGCGCCAGGCCTGGCCGAGGTCGGTCACGCTGAGGCCGCGTTTGGGCGCCTCGTACAGGGCGCGCAGCGCGACGTCGCCGATCACCACGCCCGCGTCCGCCTCCAGCAGCATGGTGCTGAGATCCGGCAGGCAGCGGAAGTACTCCGGCGTCACGCCATATTGCTGCTGGAGCAGCATCTTGGCGAGCAGTACGCCCGTGCGGCTGGTCGAGCCGAGCGCCACCCGGCGCTGGTCGAGCTGATCGAGCGGCCTGGTGGAGACCAGGTTCACCGACAGCACCGGCCCGTCGCTGCCCACCGCGAGGTCAGGCAGCAACAGCAACTCGTCCGCGTGGCGGAGGTACTCGACCAGCGAGATCGGGGCGATGTCCAGCCTGCCCTCGACCAGGTCATCGTTGAGCCGGTCCGGGGTGTCCTTGTGCAGGTCGAAATCCAGCAGGGTACCGGAGCGCATCAGCCCCCAGTAGATGGGCAGACAATTCAAGAACTGGATGTGACCTACCCGCGGTCGCTGCGATGTGCTCACCTGTCGCACGCTACGCCGTGCCCGGCCGTGGTGAAGCTCACGCCGGCACATCGATCGCCGCACCGGCGTCCGGGTGCCCGACGGGAGCGGGGAGCGCCCCGGCCATCGACCGCTCGCGGGCCGCGGCCCGCAACAGCGGGGCCATGAAGATCAGCGCGATGGCCAGCCCGAACAGGCCGGAGGCAGCGACGGTCGCGCGCACCGACAGCACGCCGAGCACCACCCCGCCGGCCACGAAGCCCACCGCGCTGGCCCCGTTGGCCACGGCACCGTACGTCGCGAAGGCCCGCCCCCGGAATTCCGCCGGAGCACGCCGGCCGAGCGTCAGGTTCGCCGCGACGTTCTCCACCCCGTTGGTGACACCGCCGAGCACGAACAGCGGCACGAGGACGGCGACGTTCGGCACGGCCGACATCGCGAGCACGCCGAAGCAGGTGAGCAGCAGTGAACCGGCCATCATCCGGGCCACCGCCGCGTCGCTGCGGGCGCGCCGGCTCAGCAGCCAGGCCCCGATCAGCATTGAGCCGTCCCAGGCCGCGGTGAGCAGCCCGTACACCGTCGTGCTCGAGTGCAGTACGCCACGCACGAAGAAGACGTCGGCCACGTTGACCGCGCTGACCGCCGCGATCAGCGCACCGAACAGCACCACCATGGTCCACACCAGCCGGTCGTCGCGCAGCCGCCAGGTCACCGCCGGCACCGGCGCGAATACGGCCGCGGATGCGGTCACCTCCGGGCCGGCCGCGGTACCGCCCCGGCGCCGGGTGCCGATCAGCAGGCCGGCGGCCACGATGGCCAGGTAGCTCACCGCGTCGAACAGCAGCGGTACCCGCAGCCCGAACAGCCCGACCAGCACGCCGCCGAGGGCCGGCGCGACCAGCATGCCGATCGAGCCGGCGGTCTGGTTGAGCGCGCTGGCCCGGGGCAGGTCCTCGTCGCGGACCATGGCCGGCAGCAGCGCGGCCAGGGTCGGCTGGGTCTGCGCGTACCCGCAGGCCAGCAGCGTGGCCAGCCCGATCAGCGCGTACACGTTGGACACGTACACCATGGCCACGCAGACCACGGCCTGGCCGATACCGGTGACGACCAGCAGCAGCCGGCTGTCCACCCGGTCGGCGAGCCGGCCCGTCCAGCGCACCAGCACCACCGGCGGCACGGCGGCGGCGAGCAGCAGGGCGGTCACCGCGTAGCTGCCCGCTCCCCGTTGCTGGAGCACCAGCAGCAGCGCCGTGGCGGCGAGGAAGTCTCCGCAGCTGGAGATGGCGCGGGCGACGGCGGCCACAGCAACGTCGGACCAGCGGGACTCAGATGTGAAGGACATACTTCGAAGTATGTCCTTCACATCTCGGAGTTGGCAATCCCTATGGCGCCCCTGTCGGGTCGTCTGTCGGAAACGCGCGGAGCATCACGGAGACCGTGCGGGCATCCGGCGGTGGATCGACCCGATCGCGCTTCCTGTACTGACGTACCAACTCTTCGATCGCTCCGCCGAGCGCCTTGAGCTCATCGGCGGTCACCAGGATGGCCATCTGGGAGAGCTGGACCGCGCGCTGCCACTCGGCCGGCTCACTCATCCGCCGGGCCAGGAACTTCCTGGTCTGGGCGTCCTCCCAGGCCAGGAACGTCGAGATCAACCCGTCCTCGGCCGCCCGCGCCTCCGGCGTGGCGTCCACGCCCGCGTCGACCGAGTACCCGCCGGCGACCGTGCTGCGCCACACCCGCTCGCGGGCGTCGCCCCGGCCCGGCGCCTCCTCGATCAGCCCCACCTTCGCAAGGGCACGCAGGTGGTAGCTGGTGGCGCTGGGCGACAGCCCGACGATCTCCGCGCACTCGGTGGCGGTGGACGGGCCGTTCTGGCTGAGATGCTCCAGGATCTGGATCCGCGCGGGATGGGACATCGCCCGCATCATCCCGATGTCGCTGATCAGCGGGTCGCCGTTGGGCGCCATGGGCAGGCCCGGGCCGGCCAGATCGCTATGAGCCGCACCGGGACGAGCCGGTAGCTTGCCGGCCGATGCGTTCGCGGCCGCGGTGGGGTCGGTCGCCGGATTCGTTGCCATCCGGTCAAGATAACGGGGCGAGCGCGGCGGGATCAGTAACCAGACCTAGAGATCAAGATCGTAGGCCGCGGCGATGGCCAGCTCGAGCGCCTCCTCCTGCCCGGGCAGCAGATGACCGATGCGCCGGCCGAGCGTCGAACGGGGCACGGTCGTGATGTTGTCGCACGAGATCACAGAGTCGTGGTCGAGACCGTTGGCCTTGCCGACCGGAACCTCGGTAGAGAGGCCCCGGATGGTGCTTGTGATCGGCGCCACGCTCATCGACGCGAGAAAGGGACGGACCTGCTCACGGGTGAGGACGAGTACCGGACGGGTCTTGTCGAGTGCCGCCAGGTGGATAGGCCGCATCAGTCGATGTCTATCGGCTGTGCCGTCGCCCACCCTGCCAGACCATCGAGGTCGCGCCCTTCAACCTCGGCGGCGTATATGGCCGCGTCACCCCGCACCGCTCCGATCGCTGATCAAGTTCTCGGGCGCGCACGGCTGCGCGCTAATTCGATGGAGCGGCCCGGTGGTGGCGGCGTATCGTAGTTGGTCGCTTGACGGCCGCGGTGAGTAGCACCGCAGCGGACGTCGTCGCGCCGGGCGTCGGCCATCCGCCCCCGGACACGCGAGCGGACAGCCGAGTTCTTCAAGGAAGCCAGCATGCCCGCATCCGACCTCGACGCCGATCTTGATCATGAACGGGAACATCTCACCAGCTCGCGCACTGCCCTGAAGCGGATGCGCGAGGGCGCCGAGGCCCTGTACGCCGTCGGCGGCGACGTCGCCGGCGACGGCTACGGCGCCGAGAGCCTGGGCCGCGCCCTGTCCCGCCGGATCGCCGAACTGGCCGACGACCCGACCACCCCGCTGTTCTTCGGCCGCCTCCGGTTCGGCGACGAGGGCGACTACCACATCGGCCGGCGGCACGTCACCGACGAACGCGGCGAGCCCATGGTGCTGGACTGGCGCGCACCCATCTCCCAGTCGTTCTACCGGGCCTCGGCCGGTGACCCGCAGGGCGTCGCGGTGCGCCGCCGGTTCGGGTTCTCCGCCGGCACGCTCACCTCGTTCGAAGACGAACACCTCGACCGGGGCGAGGAACTGGGCACCGCCAGCCGGATCCTGACCAACGAGATCGAGAGGCCGCGCGTCGGCCCGATGCGCGACATCGTGGCCACCATCCAGCCCGACCAGGATGAGCTGGTCCGCGCCGACATCGAAGAGACCATCTGCGTCCAGGGCGCGCCCGGTACCGGCAAGACCGCGGTCGGGCTGCACCGGGCGGCATACCTGCTGTACCTGCACCGGGAGCGGCTGCGCCGCTCGAAGGTGCTGATCGTCGGCCCGAACCGGGCGTTCCTGCGGTACATCGCGGCGGTGCTGCCCGCGCTCGGCGAGATCGACGTCGCGCAGTCCACCGTGGAGGACCTGCTGACCACCGCCGTCCGGGGCAGCGACAGCGCCGAGGGGCAGGTGGTGAAGCACGATCCGCGGATGGCGGAGGTGCTGCGCCGGGCGCTGGGCCGGTACGTGCGCCGGCCGGAGGAGCCGATCGCGGTCTCGGACGGAGCGTACCGGTGGCGGCTGCCGGAGACGGTACTGCGCCGGCTCGTCGACGACGTACGCCGCGAGGATCCCCCGCACGCGATCGGCCGGGAGCGGGTACGCGCCCGGGTGGTGGCGCTGCTGCAACGCCAGGCGGAGGCGCGCAGCGGCGAGTCGCCGCCGGAGTCGTGGGTACGCCGGATGGGCCGGTCCGCGGCGGTCGTGTCGTTCCTCGACGCGTGCTGGCCCGCGGTCACGCCCGAGGCGCTGGTCTTCGACGTGTTGAGCGATCCCACCGACGCGGCCGAGGGCATCCTCAGCGAACCGGAGCAGGCGGCCATCCGCTGGGCCAAGCCGGCCCGCTCACCCAGGGCGACCCGCTGGTCGGCGGCCGACGCGGTGCTCATCGACGAGGCGGCCGGCCTGATCGACCGGCTGCCCAGCTTCGGCCACGTGGTGATCGACGAGGCGCAGGACCTGTCGCCGATGCAGTGCCGCGCCATCGCCCGGCGCAGCGAGCACGCCTCGCTGACGCTGCTCGGCGACCTGGCCCAGGGCACCGCGCCCTGGGCAGCCCGGAACTGGGCCGACTCGCTCGAGCATCTGGGCAAGCCCGGCGCCGCCGTGGTGCCGCTGACCATCGGGTTTCGGGTACCGCAGGCGGTGGTCGCGCTGGCGAACCGGCTGCTGCCGGCGCTGGGCGTGGACGTCGCGGCGGCCACCTCGCTGCGCGGGGACGGGTGGCTGCGGGTACAGGAGGTGTCCGATGTGGACGCCGGCACGGTGGACGCGGTGCGGGCCGCGCTGGAGCAGGACGGCTCGGTCGGAGTGATCGCCGCGGACTCGGCCGTCGACCGGCTGGCCGCGGCGCTGCGGGCGGCCGGGCTGGACAGCGGGGGCGCCGAGGACGAGAGCCGGATCACGGTACTGCCCGCCACCCTGGCGAAGGGTCTGGAGTACGACCACGTCATCGCCGTGGAGCCGGCCGAGATCGCGGCGGCCGAGGCGCGCGGGCTCAACCGGCTGTACGTGGTGCTGACCCGGGCGGTGTCCCGGCTCGCGGTGATCCACTCGCGGCCGTTGCCCTCCCCGCTGTGACGAGTTTCCCCATATCGGCGCGCGCCGGCGCACCCCGGTGCCAGGATGCGTTCGACGAGGGGAGCTGTCATGAAGATGTCCCGGTACCTGCCCGGCACCCCGTGCTGGATCGACCTCGGCTCGCCCGACCTCGACGTTTCGAGGGCGTTCTACACCGACCTGTTCGGCTGGACCGCCGAGGTCTCGCCGGACCCCGCCGCCGGCGGGTACACCACCTTCCACCAGGGCGGCTCTCCCGTGGCCGGAGCTGGCCAGCTGATGAGCGACTCAGCGCCGCCGGCCTGGACCTGGTACGCGGCGACGGACGACCTGGACGCGACCGCCGCCCGGGTCGAGGGCGCCGGCGGGAAGGTGATGGTTCCGCCCATGGACGTGCTCGGCATCGGTCGGATGGCCGTGTTCATGGACACCACGGGCGCGCCGTTCTCGGCCTGGCAGGGCGGCAGTTTCCCGGGTGCGGGGATCGTCAACGAGCCGAGCACCTTCTGCTGGAACGAGCTGATGGTCCGCGAGGCCGACGCCGCCGCCGACTTCTACGGCCGGGCGCTGGGCTGGACCACGCAGGCCAGCGACCAGCCGGGCGTCGCGTACACCGAGTTCAAGTGCGGCGATCGGTCGGTCGCCGGGATGATGCCGATGACCAGCGACCGGTACCCGGACGACCTGCCCAGCCACTGGATGGTGTACCTGGCGGTCGCCGACGTCGACGAGACGGCGGAGCGGATCGGGCAGCTGGGCGGCGTGATCTCGATCGAGCCGACCGGCTCCCCGGCGGGGCGCTTCGCCGTCGCGGGCGACCCGTGCGGCGCGGTCTTCGGGATCGTCACGCTGACCTGACCGGCACCACCAGCGGCCCGAAGTCGCCGTCCACGACCCGGACCCGGGCGCCGTAGTGCCGGGCCAGCAGCTGTTCGGTGAGCACCTCGCGGGGGGTCCCGGCGGCGGCCACCCGGCCGCCGGACAGCAGCACCATCCGATCGGCGAACTCGCCCGCGATCGACAGGTCGTGCATGGTCGCAAGCACGGTCAGCGGGCCGTCCCGGCGCAGCTGGTCGACCAGCTCCAGCACCTCCTGCTGGTGCCCGATGTCCAGGGCCGTGGTCGGCTCGTCGAGCAGCAGCAGGGTGGCCCCCTGGGCCAGCGCCCGGGCCAGGAAGACGCGCTGGCGCTCGCCGCCCGACAGCGACTCCAGCCGGCGCGCGGCGAACCTGGTCAGGTCCAGCCGGGACAGGGCCTGATCGACGGCGGCCAGATCCGCGGCCGACTCGCGACCCAGCGGCCGGATGTACGGGGTGCGGCCCAGCAGCACGTAGTCGAGCACCACCATGCCGGGCGGTACCACCGGATCCTGCGTCACCATCGCCACCAGCCGGGCCCGGTCGCGCCGGCTCAGCACCGCGCTCGAACGGCCGAACAGCTCGATCGTGCCGCGGAATCGCACCAGCCCGCCGACCGCGCGCAGCAGCGTGGACTTGCCGGCCCCGTTCGGGCCGATCACGGTTACCCACTCGCCCTCGGCGACGGTCAGGCTGACCCCGCGCACGATCTCGCTGCCGTCCAGGTCGACGCCGACATCCCTGATCTCGACCGACATGTCAGGCCCGCCGGGAGCCGCGCAGCACGATCACGAAGAACGGCGCGCCGAAGAACGCGGTGACCACGCCGATCGGGATCTCGTTCGGTGCGAGCAGGGTACGGGCCGCCAGGTCCGCCAGGGTCAGGAACGCGGCGCCGAAGAGCAACGACAGCGGCAGGATCACCCGGTAGCTGGAGCCGGCCAGCAGCCGGACGGTGTGCGGCACGATGATCCCGACGAAGCCGATCAGCCCGGACACGGACACCGCCGCCGCGGTGCCCAACGACGCCGCGACGATCAGGATGATCCGGGTGCGCTCGGGGTTGGCGCCCAGGCTGGCGGCCTCCTCGTCACCCACCGACATCACGTCGAGCTGGCGCCGGTGGGCCAGCACCACCACCGCCATGGCGACCGTGTACGGCAGCAGGAGCAGCACGTCGTGCCAGCCCGCCGTGCTGAGCGAACCGGAGAGCCACGAATACACCTGGCGGATGGTCTGCGCGTACCGCTGCATCAGGAAGGTCTGCCCGGCGGTGAGGAAGCTGGCCACCGCGACACCGGCGAGGATCAGGGCGGCCGGGCCGCGGTACCTGCCCCGGCCGGATCCGCTCGCGCCCAGCGCGTAGGTCAACCCCACCGCCACCAGCGCACCGACAAAGGCCGCCGCCGGTACGGTGAGCGGAGTCGCCCCGCCGCCGCCCGCCGCCCCGGTGTCGATGGCGTGCGAGACCACGATGGCGGCGGTGGCGCCCAGGCCAGCGCCGGCGGCGGCGCCCAGCAGGTACGGGTCGGCCAGCGGGTTGCGGAACACGCCCTGGTACGTGCCGCCGGCCAGGGCGAGCGTCGCGCCGACCAGCAGCCCGAGGACCACCCGGGGCAGCCGGAGCTGGGTGACGATGGCCGCCTCGGTGCCGGTCAGGCCGCTGTGCAGGTGCACGCCCGGTACCAGGTCGATCAGCTCCAGCGCCACGCCCGCCGGGTTGAGCCCGACCGGCCCGATGGCGAGCCCGGCGAGCGAGGCGATCACCACAGCCGCCACGCCCGCGGCGAGCCACCCGGCCCGCAGCCGGCCCACCCGCGACCGGCCCACTCGCAGGGCGTCGGTGCGCAGCGAGTCGGCCCGCGGCGCGTCAGGCCGCGACGACCCGGCGACGGGCGATTGGGTGGTCGGCGGGTCGATCACCGGCGAGTCGGTGGCCGGGGAGTCGGTGGCCGCTGGCTCGCCGGTCGCGGCCGCACCCGCCGTCACGGTCGCACCCGGCCCCGGCCCGGGCCCCGGGTCCGGGTGCCGGCGGGGCGCGAACGCCGGCTCACGAAGCCGGTACCTTCTCCACCGCGTCGGTGATGTCCTTCACCAGGTTGACGACGCGAGGGCCCCAGCGCGAGGCGATGTCGTCGTCCAGCGCGACGACCCGGCCGTCGCGCACCGCGCTCAGCCCGCTCCAGCCCGGGCGCGCCGCCACGGTGCTCGCCGACTGCTGACAGCACTTGGTGTCGGCCAGGAAGATCAGATCCGGATTCGCCTTCACGATGCTCTCCGCGGACAGCTGCGGGTACCCGCCAGCCTTACCGTCGGTGTCCGCCGGGTCGGCGATGTTGGTCAGCCCGACCATGCTGAACAGGGAGCCGATGAAGGTCTTCGACGTGGCTGAGTAGTAGGTCTGGTCGAGTTCGTAGTAGTAGGTCAGCGGCTTGGTGCGCTTCGGCACGTCCTTGACCAGGCTGGCGATGCCGTCCTTCATCTGCGTCACGGCATTGGCGGCCTGGCTCTGGTGGTCGGTGAGCCTGCCGAGGTCGGTCAGCTCCGTGTACGAATCGTTCAGGGTGGCGGCCGCCGGCATCACGTACACCGGGACCTTCAGCTTGGTCAGCTGCTGCTTGATGTCGTTGATGTCCTCCGAGATGACCACCAGGTCCGGGCTCTTCGCGGCGATCGCCTCGGCGTCGGGCTGGTACCCGGACAGGTTGGTCTTCGGCACGCCGGCCGGGTAGTTCGACTGATCATCCACGGCGGCCACCTGGCTGCCGGCACCGATCGCGAAGAGCATCTCCGTGCCGGTCGGGGTCAGCGACACGATGTGCGTGGGGCGCTGGGAGAGCGTGACACCGCCAACGGTGACCGGGAACGCCGACGCGCTCGTGGCGGGCCTCGCGGACGTGGCGGGTGTGCTCGATCCGCAACCGGCGACCAGGCCGGCGACGGCCAGGGCGGCGAGCGCCAGCGCGGCCTTGCGCGGGCCTACCGTGGCGTACTTGGTCATCTGTCCTCCTGTCGGTCGAGGCCTGGTGCTTCGCCGACGGGACGGGTTCCGCCCGCGAGAATGCCCCTCCTCGAGAGCGTGGTTCCGCGATCCGCGCGGCAGGCGACCTGGCTCGTCCCCGCCGGCACGACCGGTGGGGCATCACAGTTGCGGGACAGCGCCGGAGTCGCACCGGCTTCGCTGCGCACGAACGGGTAGACGGTAGCTCACCGTGGCTCCGGCCTCGGCGCCACCGCCCTCAGGCGGGGCGTGGGGCGCTCCCCCGCGCCGCGATCCGGCTCGGTCGCGCTCCCCGCCGAGGTCTGGCTCAGTCGTCCTCGTCGTCGCCGGCCAGGGCGGAGCGCAGCTTGGCCTTGTCCGCTTTGCGGCGGGTCACCGCCTGGTCGACCTGGCCGATCATCTCCATGCGCCATTTGCGCAGCAGGACGAACTGCAGCCCGAACGAGGCGATGATCGCGACCATCAGCTTGACGAGCAGATCGATGTCGGGCACCGGCCACAGCACCAGCGCCACCACCACGAACAGGCCGACTCGACCCAACGTGTACTTGACCGCGGGGCTCACCGATCTCACCTCTCACGCACCTACCGGTGGGCCAGCCACCGGACGCCGAAGAACCACAACAGCGTGTAACTCAGCGTAGCCACCGCCGCACCGATATCGCCCACGCCCAAGGGCGGCAGGAAGTCCGCCAGACCACCCACCACCGAGCCCAGGACCAGCCCGATCGCCGCGGCGACGACCGCCACAACGATCCGTAACCCTACTCCCGGCCAGGCACGGAACTCCTCGGCGAACAGCCAGACCGGGAGGATCGCGATGAGCCAGCCGGAGGCGTGCCCGAACGTGCCGAGCTGGATCAGGGCGAAGATGCCGTCGATCGCGGCCAGCGCGGCGAGCCCGACCACCAGCCCAAAGATCACCTGTCCGAGCAGGTCGACCAGCCTCGCGTCGGGCCCGGTCGCCCGCCAGGGCCCGGCGGCCTGCGGCCGGCCGCCACCCTTGGAACCCTGCCCGCCGCTCCGGCCGCCACCCTGCGGGCCCCGGCCCGAACCCCGCGCGCCCTGCCCACGGCCCTGGCCCGCGCCCTGCGCCGCCGGTCCACGGCCCTGGCCCTGTGCCGCCTGGCCCGCGCGCCGAGGGTCGCCGCCCCGGCCCCGTGGCGGGCGGCGGCGTCCGGAGCCGGCGCTGTTCAGGCCGCCCATACCTGCTGCGGCTCGGCGCGGCGCAGCGCGAGCGGCACCGGGGGCTCGTGCTCACGGACGATCTCGTACCGCGTGTTGCGTTCAACCGGTTGGAAGCCCGCGTCCCAGATCAGGTTGAGCAGGTCCTCCCGGTGCATCGTGGCCGGGGTCCCGTAGTTGTCCGCATCATGCGTGATCTTGTATTCGACCACCGAGCCGTCCAGGTCGTCGGCGCCGAAGTTGAGCGAGAGCTGCGCCACCGACAGCCCGTGCATCACCCAGAAGCACTTGACGTGCGGAACGTTGTCGAACAGCAGCCGCGAGACCGCGAAGGTCTTCAGCGATTCGGCCGGCGCCGCCATGGTGGTGCGCTCCTGGAGCCGGTTGCGGATCTTGCCGTCCGCCGAATCGACGAAGTCGTGCTGGTATCGCAGCGGGATGAAGACCTGGAAGCCGCCCGTCTCGTCCTGCAGTTCGCGCAGGCGCAGCACGTGGTCGACCCGGTGCCGGTGCTCCTCGATGTGCCCGTACAGCATGGTGCTCGGGGTCTTCAAGCCCTTGCCGTGCGCCAGGCGGTGGATCCGCGACCAGTCCTCCCAGTGCGTGGCGTGGTCGACGATGTGCTGCCGGACCTCCCAGTCGAAGATCTCCGCCCCGCCGCCGGTCAGCGACTCGAGCCCGGCGTCGATCAGCTCGTCCAGGATCTCGTCGGCGGGCCGGCCGGAGATCTTCTCGAACCAGTGGATCTCGGTGGCGGTGAACGCCTTGAGCGACACCCCGGGCAGCGCGGCCTTCAGCTCGCGCAGCACCCGCGGGTAGTACTTCCAGGGCAGCGTCGGGTGCAGGCCGTTGACGATGTGCAACTCGGTGAGCTGCTCGTCCTTCATCTCGGAGGCCTTGGCCACGGCCTCCTCGACCCGCATCGTGTACGCGTCCTTCTCGCCGGGCTTGCGCTGGAATGAGCAGTACGCACAGGCCGCCGAGCAGACGTTGGTGAGGTTGAGGTGCCGGTTGACGTTGAACATCACCCGGTCGCCACTGCGCTCGGTGCGCTTCTGGTGCGCCAGCCGGCCCAGCCAAGCGAGGTCGTCGCTGGCGTACAGCGCCTCGCCGTCGGCGCGGGTCAGCCGCTCACCAGCGGAGACCTTGTCCTCGAGCTCGCGCTTGAGTCCCGCGTCCACGTACCCCGCCTCCTGTCGCCCCGTCGCCCGGCCCGGTATCCGACCGCGGTCGCCGGACTCCGAGCCTACGTCCCACCCGTTGGTACCGGCGCGCCGCCCGCCCCACGCCGACAGATCCCCGTCAGTCGGCACGCATGCGCTACGACCAGCGGTGGAAGCCTTTCCTGCCCCTGACGGTCAGGAAACTGTTACCCGCCGTCGGGTGACAGGGCTTGCTGCTCTGAGGTAGGACGGTTGGGGGGAAAATCAACGCCGGCAGCGCGGGACGGGTGGCATGAATCAGCACACGCGGCAGTCCTCACTCCGACTACCGGCCGTGCGGCGGTTCGCATGGCCGGTGCTGGTGTGCAGCGTGGTGTGCGTCCTGATCGCCCGGCCGTCGTTCGCGGCTCCGGCGGACGCCAACCCGGGGCAGAACCCTCCGTCGACCGCGACGATTCCCGACACCGGGGTCGCCCCGATTTCCGGTTCGCCGCTCACCCCGCCGGGCAGCGCCCAGGCCGGTTCCGGGTTGACCCCGGTCACCGGCCCGTACGCCTCGCAGATCACCGCTCAGTACGCGACCCTCGAGGCGACCGGCGAGAAGCTCAAAGAGGCCAATTTCGACCTGGACAACGCGAAGCAGGACGCGAACTCCACGTACCAGGTCTGGCAGCAGGCGATCAAGAACGCGGCCGAGACGCAGACGAAGGCCGACAACCTGGCGGCACAGGCCTACGAGGACGCGGCCGGGCTCGGCCCGCTGGCGAACTTCGCGAGCGACGTCCACCAGCTCGGCATGCTGGCGCCGGGGCTCAACGCCGGCGGCAGCCAGACCGGCAGCGTCGCGGCCGCGCAGGACGCCACCGAGGCGCGCAAGGAGGCCGCCACCGACGAGGAGGCCTACCGGGCGGCGCTGGCCCACGAACAGGAGCTCGAAAGCCAGCAGAACAGCCTTCAGAGCAGCTACAACCAGCAGAACACCACGCTGACCTCGCTGCAGACCACCAACGCGACGCAGATCGAGGCGGCTGAGGCGGCACAGGCCGCCTCGGATCAGCAGCTGGACCCGGAGTTCGGGGCCGGCACCCAGGTCAACGGCAGGGTGGCCAACCCGAAGGCGCTGGCCGCGCTGCGCTGGGCATACGCGCAGGCGACGGCAAACCCGCCAAAGTGGTACAAGTTCGGCGCCGAGGGGCCCAACTTCTTCGACTGCTCCGGGCTGACCTGGGCCTCCTACCGATCCACCGGATACACGCTGCCCCGGGTGGCCGCCGACCAGTTCCACGCCACCTCGGTCTCGGAGGTCCCGCCGTCCCAGCTGCTCCCGGGCGACCTGTTGTTCTTCAGCACCACCAGCAAGACCGACTGGACCACGATCTCCCACGTCGCGATCTATTACGGCGACAACCTGATGGTCGAGGCCGCCCACGAGGGCACCCCGGTCCGGGTCAGCCAGGTCTGGTGGTCGGCGTTCTACGGTGCGACCAGGGTCTACCCGGCCGTGGGCGCCCCGACGCCCACCCAATCGGCGTCGCCGACCCCGTCCAAGACGCCGAGCCCGACCCCGTCGAAGACCTCGAGCCCGAACCCGCACCCGTCGAAGACCCCGAGCGCGCCTCCCTCCGGCTCCTCGCCGAGCCCGAGTTCAAGCCCGAGCTCAAGCCCGAGCCCGACCTCGAGCCCATCGAAGTCACCGACTCCGCCGCCCGCCTCCCCGTCGCGCCCGCCGGTCGCGCCGCCGCCGTCGTCGGGGGGTTCGACGATCGGCAGCCCGTCGCCCAGCACATCGGAGTCCGAGTCCGGAACGGCGAGTGCCTCGGCGTCCCAATCCGGCCCGGCCTGACCGCGCGGCGCGTCATCGACCAGCTGAGCGCCATACCCGTCCCCTGACGGCACGACGATGCCGGGGCCGACTGTGTTCTGCGGCCGGAATGTGGCACGGTGAACGCCAGGTGCAGCACGCAACCGCCGGCCGATCCATCGACCGGCGGCACACGCTGGGAGAGTGTCATGGAAGACCAGAACACCTACCGTGACGCGTCGGCCGAGGGCGGGCCGGCTGGTAGGTCGCCGTCCGGGCCCGACGGCGGCATGCCGCCGTCGCCGCCATTCGGCGCCGGATTCCCTGACCGGGGGTCGGCCGAGGCGCCGCCCGGAGGCCAGTTCGAGCTTCCGCGCCCGCCGGCCGGCTCGCCGTGGCCGCCCCAGCCCCATCACCCGGCGTACTCGCAGGAGTCCGCGCCCCGCACCCCGTCCGCACCCGAGCCGCCGGCCCGTGACGCGTCCTGGGCACCCTGGATGCCGCCGCCGACGCCCGAGACGCCCCCGGCGGGGCAGTCCTGGGGCGCGGGGGCCGAGCACCCGGCGACCCCGGACCAGTGGAACGCCGGGCCCGAGCCGGGCGCGGCGCCGTGGAACGCCCCGGCGGAGCCCCCCGCCGCACCCTGGAACGCCCCGGCGGAGCCCGGCGCCGCACCCTGGAACGCCCCGGCGGGACCGGTGGCCGGCGGGTGGAACGCCCCGCCCGAGCCCGGTGCCGGCTGGAACGGCTCTCCGGATCCCGGCGCGGGCTGGAACGCCCCACCCGAGCCGGCCGGGTCGCCGGAAGGCTGGTCGGGGTCCGCGCCGGCCTCCCCGGAGGCCCCGGCCGTCGCCTCGGCGAGCGTGTCCGGCCCCGGCGCGGTCGGGCGAGCCACCGCGCCCGTGATCGCCCCGCCGCCCTCGGGCGTCCCCGCCCAGCGATCGTCCGGAAACACGTACCGGGCCGGCGAGATGGCTCGGCCGGAGCAGCCGGCCGAGGACTACCAGCCCGCCCAGCCGGGCTGGGGCGAGCAGCAGGCACAGGGGAACTGGGGCGAACAGCAGCCCGCCCAGCAGCAGCCAGACTGGGGTGGCCAACCCGCCCAGCAGGCACAGCAGGGCTGGAACGAACAGCAGGCCCAGCAGCCGCAGCCGGGCTGGGGCGAACAGGCCGCCCAGCAGGCACAGCCCGCCTGGGGTGACCAACCCGCCCAGCCGGGCTGGAGCGAACAGCCGGCACAGCAATCCCAGCCAGGCTGGGGCGACCAATCGGCCCAGCAGGCACAGCCCGCCTGGGGTGACCAACCGGCCCAGCAGCCGCAGCCGGGCTGGGGTGACCAACCGGCCCAGCAGCCGCAGCCGGGCTGGGGCGAACAGCCCGCCCAGCAGGCACAGCCGGGCTGGGGCGAACAGCCGGCGCCCGGGACGGGGCAGGCCGAACCGTTCGACGCCCGGTCCACGACGCCCGGCTTCGGCGGCGAGCTTCCCCGGCGCCGCGAGGGCGCCTCGCTCGAGGGGCTGCCGGACGGGCCCCCGATGGGGCTCTCCTCGTTCGACGGGTTCGACCAGTCGGGCACGGCGCCGTCCGAGACGCAGCGGGATCGCGAGTCGTTCGGGTACTCGTCGCTTCCGGAATCGGCACCCGTGGCCGAGCAGCCGCCGTACCAGTCGTCGATGCCGGAGGACGATCCGGCCACGTACGGGGCCCGGAGCGGGGCCGAGCCCTCCTGGGGCGGCGGCTTCGCCCAGTCCTGGCCGGAGGCGACTCCGCCGGGCGGCGAGCCCGGCTGGCCGTCGACCGACCCCACCCCGAGCGGCTCCTCGATCGCGGTGGACGGCCCGATGTCCGAGCTGCCCTCGGGCGGCTTCGGGCAGTTGAGCTCCGAACTGCCCTCGGGAGACTTCCCTCCCTCTTCGGAGACGCCCTCCGGCGGCTTTGGCCGGCTCGGCACCGATCCGGCGGCCGGCGCGTTCCCGTCCAACTCGGAGACACCCTCCGGCGGCTACGGCCAGCTGGCATCGGAGCCCGGAGTCGACGCCGCCGGGACGGCCGCGCCGGTGCGCTCGGTCGCCTCGGTGCCGCCCGCCCAGGGAGCGGCCCAGGCGGCACCCGGCAATTCGGCGGCCGGCCGGGCCGTGGTCTCTGGGGGTGGCCCCGACGTTGACCGGGCCTCCGCCGAGGAGGTCGCCGCCCTGATGCAGAACTCCAGCACGAGCGGCCCTCGGGTATACCGCTCGACCATTCCCCCGGACGCGTCGCCCGAGCCGGAACCGCGCTACCCCGACACCGCCGGGTACCCCGGTGCCGGTTCGGGCGGTTGGGGCCGGTCGGACGAGCCGCCGGCCTGGCCCCGGCTCGGCGAGCCCGAGCCCGGTGGGCACCCGGAGCCGCCGCTCGACCCGGAGGCCCCGCCCGAGCCGCCGGCGCCGCCGAGCCCCGAACCGCTGCCGACCCCGTTCCCGACGCCCAGGCCGGTGCCGCAGCCGCCGCCCGGCCCGGTGCCGCCGGAGCCGCCGATGCCCGAACCGACCCCGGGGCCTGTACCGCCCGGCCCACCCGTGCCGCCGGGGCCACCTTTCCCGCCCTCGCCCACGCCCATGCCGCCGTTCCCGCCGCCACCCGCGACGGGCGAGTCGCCGGCCGGTCCTCCCTCGGTACCGGCCGGTGCGCTGCCGACCTGGCCGCCGTCGACGACGCCCGGCCTCAACGGTGGCGACTACGGCGCCCAGGACGTGCCGCCGTCCCAGGCCGGGCCGGCGTTCGCGGACGCGCCCTATGGCGGCCAGCCGCACCCGGACGCGCCATACGGCGGCCAGCCCTACGGCGACCCCGGGTTCGCCGGGCCGCCCTACGGCGGGCAGCCGCACCAAGACGCCCCCTACGGCGGGCAGCCGCACCAAGACGCCCCCTACGGCGGGCAGCCGCACCAAGACGCCCCCTACGGCGGGCAGCCGCACCAAGACGCCCCGTACGGCGGGCAGCCGCATCCGGACGCGCCATACGGCGGGCAGCCCTACGGCGACCCCGGGTTCGCCGGGGCACCGTACGGCGGGCAGGGCCCGGCCGGTTCGTCCCAGGACCATCAGTTCGGCGGCCAGGGGCCGGCCGGATACCCACAGGCCGGGCAGCCCTTCGCCGGGCAGGCGCAGGTCGGGCAGGCCCAGGTCGGACAGCCGTTCGCCGGACAGCCGCCGGCCGGGTACGCCCAGGTCGGGCAGCCGCCCGCGGGGCAGCCGTTCCCGGGTCAACCGGGAGCGGCACCCATGGGAGCGGCGTCCGTCGGGCAGGCGCAGGTCGGGCAGGCGCAGGTCGGGCAGGCGCAGGTCGGGCAGCCGATGTCCGGCCCGCCGTTCGGGGCACCGCCCTCAGCGGATCCTTCGTCGAAGCCCGAGCAGACCCAGGCCATCGGGGCGCCCGAGTACGTCGAGCGCCTGGAGTGGCGCGGATCCTCGACGCCGCGCGACGCGCCCGGGGCTGCCCAGTATGGCCAGGCTCGCGCCCAGTACGGCCCGGGGAACGTGTACGGGGCCCAGCCACCCGGTCCGGGCGCCCCTCCGACCGCCGCGTTCGGAGCCCTCAACCCCAACGGGGGTTTCCCCAGCCAGGGTTCTCCGCTGGAGAACTCCGGCTCGCTGACCGGCCAGATCCTGGCCCAGGGACAGCCGGACGAGCCGAAGCCCGGCCATTCCAAGTTCAACGTATTCCTGGTGGTGGTCGTGGTCGGGCTCATCCTGGTCGGGGTGGTCGGAGCGGTCGTGACGTTCGCCTGAGCGAACGGTGTGCCATCCGGGGCGGGCGGTGATGCTGGACACCCGCCCCGGAAAGGCAGTGAAGTGCTCGTACACTGGTGAGGTTGACGCGTCCAGCAGGGGCGCGTTCTGGGCGTTCTTCCGGGACCACATGGCAGCGGCCAAGTTTCGGCCGCGCGGAGGTACGCCAGCATTCCGGAAGGTTTCCTTAGCCACATGACGCTGTCCGCAGCCCGCCCGCCCTTCGCCGACCCCGAGTCCTTTCCGTCCGTCTTCGACCGGCTGGAAGCCGTTCCGCCGACCCCCGGCTCGGACCGGCTGGACGCTACTCCGGCGACCGCCGGCTCCGACCGGCTGGACGCCGCCCAGGCGACCCCCGGCTCGGACCTGCCAGACCCCGCTCCCGCGACCGCCGGCTCCGACCGGCTGGACGCCGCCCAGGCGACCCCCGGCTCCGACCGGCGAGACTCCGCTCCGGCGACTCCCGGCTTCGCCGGCCTCGGGCTGCCCGAGCCTCTCGTGCGCACCCTGAGCAGGGAGGGCATCCGCGAGCCGTTCCCCATCCAGACCGCCACCATCCCGGACGCGCTGGCAGGGCGCGACGTGCTCGGGCGCGGCCAGACCGGCTCCGGCAAGACCCTCGCCTTCGGGCTGCCCGTGCTGGCCCGCGTCGGCATGGGCGGCCGTCCGGCGCCCGGCCGGCCCAAGGCGCTCATCCTGGTCCCGACCAGGGAGTTGGCCATGCAGGTCAACGACGCCCTCCTCCCGCTAGCCCGGTCGATGGGCCTGTTCAGCCGCACCGCGGTCGGCGGAACCTCGTACGACAAGCAGATCCGTGACCTGCGGCGGGGCGTGGACGTCCTGGTGGCCACCCCGGGTCGGCTGGCCGACCTGATCGAGCGCCGGGAGTGCTCGCTGGCCGAGATCGAGGTCAGCGTGCTCGACGAGGCCGACCAGATGGCCGACATGGGCTTCCTGCCGGACGTCACGGCGCTGCTGGAGCAGACCCCGGCCGGTGCGCAGCGGTTGCTCTTCTCGGCCACCCTCGACAACGACGTTGACACCCTGGTCAGCAAGTTCATGACCGATCCGGTGACGCACGAGGTCGACCCGCCGAAGGCGGCGGTGTCCACCATGGAACACCATCTGCTGCTGATCCCGCCGACCGAGAAGCTGAAGATCGTTTCGCGGATCGCGGCGCGGGACGGCCGGACGATCATGTTCGTCCGGACCCAGCTCGCCGTGGACCGGCTCGCCAGCCAGTTGACGGAGGTGGGAGTCCGCGCCGGTGCGCTGCACGGGGGCAAGACCCAGGCGGTACGCACCCGCACGCTCGCCGAGTTCCGCGAGGGCCGCACCAGCGTGCTCGTCGCCACCGACGTGGCGGCCCGGGGCATCCACGTCGACGGGATCTCGCTGGTGGTGCACGTCGACCCGCCGAAGGATCCCAAGGACTACCTGCACCGGGCCGGCCGCACGGCGCGGGCCGGCGAGGCGGGCACCGTGGCCACGCTGGTGCTGCCCCGCCAGCGGGCGAGCACCTTCGCGCTGCTGGAGAAGGCCGGGGTAGAGGCGACCAGGACGCAGGTGCGCGCCGAGACCGCCGAACTGGCGGAGCTCACCGGCGCGCGGGAGCCCAGCGGCGTACCGGTGCCGCCGGACGAGCCGAGCCCTCGCCGGGACGGCCGCCGCGGCCGCAGTGGCGGTGGGCACTATGGCGACCGCCAGCACGGCGACCGGCAGTACGGCGACCGGCCCAGCGGGTACCGGGATGGCGGCCACCGCGAGGGCGGGTACCGCGACGGCGGGCACCGGGATGGCGGCCACCGCGAGGGCGGGTACCGGGATGGCGGGTACCGCGAGGGCGGGTACCGCGACGGTGCGCGCCGGGACGGTCCGCGCCGCGAGGGTGGCCGGTGGGACGACCGGCCGCGTCGGCGGACCGACCGGCACCCGGCGGCCTGACCCAAGGCACAACCGCCCGACGATCACGCGCCAGCGGGTGCCGCCGGCACGGCACCCGCCGGCACGGCACCCGCCGGCACGGCAGCGACGCGGCGCACTCGGCGATCCACGGCGGCCGATCGACTCGGCCACCGGCAAGGCGCGTCGTACCCGAACGCGACCAAACGCCACTAAGGTCGGGACATGCCTGTCTCGCCCCGATCGCTGTTGTGGCAACGGATCGACACCGACGGCATCGAACACGTTCTGTTCGATGACCGATCGGGTCTGTACGCGCGGGGGACCATGGTCGCGGCGGCGCCCGTGCCCTACACCTGCGACTACGAGCTGCTCGCCGACCCGAAATGGTCGAGCGTCCGGCTGACCGTCACCGCCGAGGGGGCCGGCTGGCTGCGTAGCGTGAAGCTGGAGCGCCCCGACGGCCGCTGGCACGTGACCGCCGGCGAGCAGGGCAACCTCGACGCCGCGCTGGTCGCCGCCGGGCACCCCCGGGCGGGGCTGCCCGGCAGCGAGGATCCCGGCCGGCTGTTGGGCGCGCTGGACGTGGACCTCGGATACTGCCCGCTGGCCAACACTTTGCCGATCCGGCGGCTCGGGCTGCTGTCGGCCCCGCCCGGTACGGCGCACACCATCACCGCGGCCTGGGTGCTGGTACCGGAGTTGGTGGTGGTCCCCGCCCGACAGACCTACACGCTGGTGGCGCCCGGCAGCGTCCGGTACGCCAGCGGCGATTTCACCGCCGACCTCACCGTCGACGACGAGGGCTTCGTCGCTAGCTATCCGGGCCTGGCCACCCGGATAACCGGTTGAAAATTCCGCTTTTTACGCTGTCCACATCGGACACCTGAGGCCCCGGACCGGGCCTCGCTCAAGTCGTCCACAGTAGACACTTGGCGACCCCGTGCCGCCCGGTACCCGGCCGCCATGGCGCCGCATGCCGCCCTGCGGCATCGACCGGGATCTCTCCGTTACCCCTCGCGGAGGCCCTTTGATCTTGCCGTCAGGTGTGAGAAGTGCTCGCAATCATAGCGACTATCTACGCAAGATGGGCGTATTCCCTGATACCGGGATGGCCCACTCCCACCGGTGTTTAATGGGCGTACGTCCATCGGAGACCTTGGTCGGGCACCCAATCGCGCCAGGTCAGAGCTTCGCTGAACGCGAGGAGGGGGTCGTGGACACGGGAGATCGTCTGTTGACGCCGGGAGAGGTGGCAGCCCTTTTCCGGGTCGACCCTAAGACCGTCACCCGGTGGGCCGCGGCGGGACGGATAGGAAGTATCCGTACGCCGGGCGGCCACCGCCGGTTTCGGGAGTCTGAGGTACGAGCGCTCCTTGAGGGCGAGGGACTCGCTGAGCCGGAAGACAACGCACAACAACCCCAACAATACCCAAATGGGAACAGGGCCGCCTTTTAATGGCGAACCTGGGGGTTTTTAGACGCTGGCGCGGCCGGAGCCAAGCTCGCCGCGCCAGCGGCTGAACAGCGAGTGTGTTATGCCCAGGGCGTCCAGCACCTTGCCGGCGACGAAGTCGACCAGCTGGCGCCCTGACGCACTCGCTCCGGACGCATAGAAGCCCGGGCTGGCGGGCAGCACCACGGCGCCCGCGTCAATCAGGGCGATCAGGTGCTGCAGGTGGCCGCGGGAGACCGGGGTCTCGCGCGGTACCACCACCACGGGACGGCGCTCCTTGAGGTTCACCTCTGCGGCGCGCTGAAGCAGGTCCTTGGACAGCCCGACGGCGATGCCCGCGCACGCCGCCGTGCTGGCCGGCACGACGACCATGCCGCGGGTCCGGTACGAGCCACTGCTCGGACCGGCCGCCAGGTCGCCGGCGGGCCAGTAGGCCAGGTCGTCCGGCTCGACATCGCGGTCGAGCCAGGCGGCCAGGTCGGCCCTCCAGTGGGCGTCCCGGAACGCGTTGCCGGTCTCGTCGAGCAGGGTGAGCCGGGCGGCCCTGGACACGATCAGGTCCACCGGCAGCCCGGCGTCGAGCAGCCCGGTGATTACCGAGGCCGCGTACGGGGTCCCCGAGGCTCCGGACACACCGACCACGAACGGGGTGCGTACCGGCGTCTCCGTCACGGGCGCAGTCCCTGCCGGATCACCAGGTCGGCCAGGGCGAAGGCGAACAGCACGATGCCGATCACGCCGTTGGCGGTGAAGAACGCCCGGTTGACCCGGGACAGGTCGTCGGCCTTCACGATCGAGTGCTCGTACACGAACACGACGGCGATCAGCAGCAGCCCGAGCCACCAGAGCCAGCCGTACCCGGTCAGCGCGCCGAACCAGACCAGCAGCAGCACGGTCACCACGTGGGTGACCGAGGAGATCCGCAGCGAGCCGGCGATCCCCCAGCGCACCGGCACCGAGCCGATGCCGATCCGCTGGTCCGCCTCGTAGTCCTGGCAGGCGTAGATGCAGTCGAAGCCGCCGATCCAGGTGCCCACGGCCAGGCCGAGGACGAAGGCCGGCCAGGACCAGCGCCCGGTGACCCCGATCCACGCCCCGAGCGGCGCCACCGCCTGGGCCAGCGCCAGGAACGCCTGGGGGTAGTTGGTGAACCGCTTGGCGTAGGAGTAGAGGACCAGTACCACCACGGCCAGTGGGGCCAGCGCCAGGCTCAGCCAGTTCAGCGCGGCGGCGCTGACCAGGAAGACGATCAGCGCCAGGATCAGGCCGGCCCAGGCCGTGCGGCCGGACACGACCCCGGTGATCAACTCCCGGTTGGCGGTGCGCGGGTTCTGCGCGTCGATCTTGCGGTCGATGATCCGGTTGGCGGCCATGGCGACGGTACGGCCGGAGACCATCGCCACCGTGATCAGCCCGAGCGTGCCCCACTGGATGCCGGGGCCGCCGGGCGCCGTCACCATGGCCGTCAGGGCGGCCAGGTACGCGAACGGAAGCGCGAAGATCGAGTGCTCGATCATGACCAGGCGCATGAACGCCCGGACCGGGTTGGGCCTCGGCGAGGCGGCGATGGCGCTCACGCCGCCGCCTCGCTGCGCTCGCCGGCGTCGTGAGGCACCAGCGCGCTGCATTCTCTGGTTCGCTCGCTACGCTCGCTCACAATCCGTACTCCTGCCAGCGCCGGTCCACCTTGGAAATCACGTCGGGCGACATCACCGCGGCCGGCGGCCACCCGCGCTGATAGCCCTCGGTCGGCAGCTTGCGGGTCGCGTCGATGCCCGCCTTGCCTCCCCAGAACTGCTGGTACGAGGAGTGGTCGAGATGGTCCACCGGCCCCTCGGTGAGTAGCAGGTCGTGCGAGTAGTCCACGTTGCCGAAGGCCCGGAAGGCGACCTCGTGGTAGTCGTGCGGGTCGCAGTCGTCGTCCACCACCACGATGAGCTTGGTCAGCGACAACAGATGCGCTCCCCAGATCGAGCTCATCACCTTCTGCGCGTGCTTCGGGTACCGCTTGTCGATCGACACGATCAGGCAGTTGTGGAACACCCCGGGCTCGGGCATCGCGTAGTCGACGATGTCCGGGATCAGCATCTTGATCAGGGGCAGGAAGATCCGCTCGGTGGCGTACCCGATCCCGCCGTCCTCCTGTGGTGGCTTGGACGTGATGATCGACTGGTACACCGGGTCGCGTTGGGTCGTCATGCACTCGACGTGCAGCACCGGGAACGGCTCGACCGGCGTGTAGAAGCCGGTGTGATCCCCGAAGGGCCCCTCCGGGAGCCGCTCGCCCGGCTCCACGTAGCCCTCCAGCACGATCTGCGCGTGCGCGGGCACCTGCAGCGGCACCGTCAGGCAGTCCACCATCTCGACCCGCTCGCCGCGCAGGAAGCCGGCGAACAGGTACTCGTCGATGTCGGCCGGGAGCGGGGCGGTCGCCGCGTACGAGACGACCGGGTCGCAGCCGATGGCGATGGCGACCGGCAACCGTTCGCCCAGCCGCTCGGCGACCGCGTGGTGGGCGGTCGAGTCCTTGTGGATCTGCCAGTGCATGCCCAGCGTGCGCTCGTCGTGCTGCTGGAGCCGGTACAGGCCGAGGTTGCGCTTGCCGGTCTGCGGGTGCCTGGTGTGGGTCAGTCCGAAGTTGTGGAAGATGCCGCCGTCCTCGGGCCAGGTCTGCAGGCCGGGCAGCCGGTTGAGGTCCACGTCGTCGCCCTTGTACACGACCTCCTGGCACGGCGCGGACTTCACGTGCTTCGGCGGTACCGACTTGAGCTGCATGAGCTTGCCGAGCCCCTCGCGGATGCCGGACCAGCCGACCGGAAGCTCCGGTCTGATCAGCTCACCGATCCGCGCGCCCAGCTCGTTGACGTCCTCGACGCCCAGCGCCATGGCCATCCGCCGGTGGGTGCCGAACAGGTTCACCGCGACCGGCATCTGGCCGCGCGTCGGCTGCTCGAACAGCAGCGCCGGGCCGCGCCCACGCACGGTACGCGTGGTGATCTCGCTGATCTCCAGGGTCGGATCTACCGGCACCCGCACCCGGCGCAGTTCACCGGCGCGCTCCAGCGCCGAGATGAAGTCCTTGAGATCGGGGTACGGGAATCCGCGCGGCGCCATCCCGCCAGTCTGACAAGCGCGGCGGTGCCATCACACATGACCCCCGCCACTTGCGGCTCAGCCCACCCCGGCGTAGGAGTGCAGGCCGGAGACCACCAGGTTGACCACGAAAAGGTTGACCATCATGGCCCCCCAGCCGAGCACCGCGATCCAGGTGGCGATCGTGCGCTTCACGCTCGGCGTGGCCCGGGCGTGCAGGTACCCGGCATAGATCACCCACGCGATGAACGCCCAGGTCTCCTTCGGGTCCCAGCCCCAGTACCGGCCCCACGCCGCCTCGGCCCAGATGGCACCGCAGATGATGGCGAAGGTCCAGATCGGGAACGCGAACGCGTGCAGCCGGAAGGTCAGCCGCTCCAGCCCCTCGGCGGCAGGCAGCCGGTCACCCAGCGAGTACGGGAACCTGGTCTTTCCCCGCTCGTACCCGGTGCGCACGATGGTCAGCGCCGCCGCCACGAAGCCGACCATCAGGATGCCGGACGCGGTCACCGCCGCCGTGACGTGGATCTTCAGCCAGTACGAGTTGAGCGCCGGCACCAGCGGGGCCACCGGCGTGTAGAGCTTCACGCCGTCGATCCCGAGCAGGATCACCAGCGCCAGCGTCACGAACAGCCCCAACGGGCGGATCCGCGGCCGGCGCACCAGCAGCACCAGCCAGGCCGAGGCGCCGACCAGGGTGACCGCGAGCACGAACTCGTACATGTTGCCCCAGGGCACCCGGTGCGCGGCGAAGCCTCGGGTCACCACGCAGGACAGGTGCGCCAGCCAGCCGACCAGGGTCAGGGCGGTGGCCACCCGGCCGGCCCAGATCGCGGCGGGCGGGTCCGCGGCGCGCAGGTCGCCGCCGGCCCCGGGCTCGTCGACCGAGTCCGACGGGTCGGTGCCCGATGCGTCCAGCGTGGCCCCGCCAACGGGTACCCCCGCGCCGACCAGTTCGCGTTCGGGGGCGCGTTCGCGTACGGCGATCCGCGCCACGACACCGCGGTTGCCGAACGCGTACTCCGCCGCGTAAGTCAACATCGCAATCGCGTACGCCAGGATCGCCACCACCAACAGGTGGTCGGAGAGGGCGGCCATACCTATGATCCTCTCAGCGTGGACCGCTCAGCAGCGGTCCGGGCATCTTTCGCATCTTTCACTATGGACTCGAATTCCGCCTTGAATCCGGGGTACAGGCTGCGCGCCAGCGCACCGGCGCTCACCGGCCCCTCGGGCGGTACCCGGAACCAGACCCGCAGCCGCTTGCCGAGCAGCATGACGATCAGACCGAGCAGCAGGCACACGGCGCCGATCAGCACCAGGGTCTCGCCCGGGTCGTAGCGCACCTGCATGGTGGCCCACGGCCGGGTGCCGATGAACTGGAGAGTGCCACCGTCGCTGAGGGTCGTGGTCTGACCGGGTTTCAGCATGACCTGCTTGCCGACCGGCTTCAGCCTACCGGTGTCGATCTGGTGCTGGTCGAGGCTGTACACGGAGCTGGGAATGCCGGCGTCGAGGCCCAGGTCGCCCTCGTACTCGGTGAGCATCAGGGCCGGGTTGCGCTCGGCAGGGAAGGCGGAGGCGCCCACCGACGGGTCGGAGGGCAGGGTCGGCAGGAAGACGCCGCTGAACGCGACCTGCTGCTTGTGGCTCGGGTCGACCCCGGTCGCCGGCACGTTCGCGTCCGGGAACTCGATCACGCCGGTGCTGGTCTGCATCGCGTCGGTCGACAGGAACGGGGCCACCTGGGTCTGCGAGTGCCCGTACTTGTCGGTGTACTTGACCACCGGGGCGTACCCGGTGCCGAGCAGGTAGATCCGGGCGTGATCCAGGCGCAGCGGGTGGTTGACCTGGATGGTCGCCGACTTGGCCGCGCCGTCACCGATCGTGTAGTTGACGAACGCCTTGTAGACGCTGGGCTCGCCGTTGGACAGGTACTGGGCGTCGAAGCCGGTCATGTCGAGGCAGACCGGCTCCAGGCTGGCCGGGTTCACCCGGGCGCCCAGCCCGTAGTCGTCGAACTGCTGCAGGGTGTTACAGAAGCCCTGGTCGGCGCCCTGCACCACGAGCCGGTCGGCGTGGTACCCCCACCAGGACCCGAGCGCCACCGCGACCAGGATGGCCAGCAGGGAGAAGTGGAACAGGATGTTCCCGGTCTCCTTGAGGTGGCCCTTCTCGGCGCTGACCGTGATCCCGCCGTCCGCCTGCTCGCGCACCTTGACCCGGAACCGGCGCTGGCGGAGCAGGTCGTGCAGGCGGGCGGCCACCGCGGCCGGCTCGCCGCCGCCTGGCACCTCGATGTCCTCGGCGTGTACCGGCAGCCGCTCGAGCCGGGCGGGCGCCTCCGGCGGTACCCGCAGCACCGCCGCGATGTGCGCGCGCAGCCGCGGGATCAGGCAGCCGATCAGCGAGACGAACAGCAGCAGGTAGATCGCGGAGAACCACGGCGAGGCGAACACGTTGTACGCCCACAGGTGATCCAGCAGCGGACCCAGGATCCTGTGCTGGGCCAGGTATGTGTTGACCTTGTCGACGTTCAGGTTGCGCTGCGGCAGCAGCGAACCGGGGATGGCCGCGAGCGCCAGCAGGAAGAGCAGGATCAACGCGGTGCGCATGCTGGTCAGCCAGCGCCACGGCCGGCGGAACATGCCGATCAGCCGGCGCCCGGGGCCGATGCCCGGCCGGGGCGGCTCGGGCGGCGCCTCGGTGGTCAGTTCGTCCAGCGTCGCCATCAGATGCCCGTCGTGCCGGGGCCGGCGGTCGCGCGCAGCCAGTCGATGAATTCGGTCCAGACGCCGGTCAGCAGCGCGAGCCCGACCAGCACCAACAGGCCCCCGCCGATCCGGGTCACCCACCGGCTGTGCCGGCGCACCGTGGAGAACACGCCGAGCAGCCGGCGCAGTCCCAGCCCGAAGGCGAGGAACGGGATGCCCAGGCCCAGGCAGTACGCGACGGTGAGGGTGACCGCCCGGCCGGACTGGCCGCCGTACCCGGCCATCGCCAGCACCGCACCCAGGGTCGGGCCCAGGCACGGGCTCCAGCCCAGCCCGAACACCGCGCCGAGCACCGGCGCGCTGGCCAGCCCGGCCGCCGGCAGCCGGTGTACCCGAAGATCACGCTGGAGGCCCGGGATGAAGCCCATGAACGCGAAGCCGAGCACCACGGTCACCGCGCCGACCACGACCTCCTCGGCCCGCTGGTGCACCAGCAGCGTGTGCCCGGCCCGCGCGACCAGCACCCCCGCGAGGGTGAAGACCACCGTGAAGCCGGCGATGAACAGCAGAGTGCCGAGCACGATCCGGCCGCGAACCGCGGCGGCCCGGCCGGAGCGGGGCACCGGTCGGCCGAGCGGGTCGGTGCCCAGGGCGGCGTCCAGCTCGGCGCCGGCCATCCCGGTCACGTACGAGACGTAGCCCGGCACCAGAGGTAGCACGCAGGGCGACAGGAAACTCACAAGTCCGGCGAGCGCCGCGACACCTATCGCCAGCAGCAGCGGGCCGCTGCTGGCGATGTTCGCGAACGACTCGCCCATCTATGCCTTCTCAGCCGCGATCTGGTTGACCAGCGGGGTCAGCGACGACTGGGTCACCGAATTGCGGATGACCACCGCCACCTTGCCGGTACGGTCGATGATCAGCGTGCAGGGCAGCGCGGTCGGCACGTCGGAGAAGTCCAGCGGGACCCGGCCGTTCGGGTCGAACAGGCTCGGGTAGCTGCTGTGATCGGACTCGAACGACTTGGCCGCGTCCTTCTCGTCCCGGCTGTTCACGCCGAGAAAGGTGACCCCGCTGTTCTCGGTCGCCTTGTAGGTCGCCTCCAGCCCGGACGCCTCCAGCCGGCACGGCGCGCACCACGATGCCCAGAAGTTCAACACGACAACCTGGCCCTTGTGCGCGGCGAGGTTGTAGGTGCCACCGTCCACGGTGTCACCGGTGAGCTTCGGCGCAGCCTTGCGCTCGGCGGCCGGGTACACGATGGTCTTGCCGTCCCCCGCGACGTACCGGTCGCTGTCCCCGGCGGTCTGGCTGACCGCGTTCGAACCGGTGGAGCAGCCGGAGACGACGGTGAGCGCGGCGACCGCCGCTGCGACTCCGAGCAGAATGCGACGCATCAGGCCCCCTTGGCGGTGCGGGCGGACGGTGACTTCACGATCAGGTGGGCGGCCGGCTCGGCGTACTGGATGCCGGTCAGCCGGTCGTCCTCGAAGTGGAAGCTGGTCAGGCTGGCCAGGGCGCACTGGCGGCGGCGTGGGTCGTGCCACAGCCGCTTGCCCTCCATGCTCATGCGCAGCGTCCAGATCGGCAGCTGGTGGGAGACACAGACCGCCTCGTGCCCGGCCCCGGCGATCCGGGCCGCCTCCAGCGCCTCCCGCATCCGCACGGCCAACTGCCGGTACGGCTCGCCCCAGGACGGCATGAACGGGTCGCGCAGCGCCCACCAGTTGCGCGGGTCGCGCAGCGCGCCGTCGCCGACCGACACCCGCTTGCCCTCGAACACGTTGGCGGCCTCGATCAGCCGCTCGTCGGTCTCGATCTTCAGGCCGAACTGCGAGGCGAACGGCTCGGCGGTCTGCTGGGCGCGCTCCAGCGGACTGGCGACCAGGTGGGTGATGTCGTGCCCGGCCAGCGACTCGGCCGCGGCCTTGGCCATCTGCACGCCGAGTTCGGACAGCCGGTACCCGGGCAGCCGCCCGTAGAGGACCTTCGCGGGGTTGAACACCTCACCGTGACGCAGCACGTGGACGATGGTCTTCATGTCGCGGTCCTCCCGGAGGCGGCCGCGGCCGCGGCGACGGGCAGGGCCGCGCTGACGCGCTCCAGCGCCTCGTCGTCGATCGCGGTCGAGACGAACCACGCCTCGTACGGGCTGGGTGGCAGGTACACGCCGGCCGAGAGCATGGCGTGGAAGAAGGCGCGGAAGGCCGCCACGTCCTGGGTCTGCGCGTCGAGGTAGTTGGACACCTCGATGTCGGTAAAGAAGATCGAGAACATGTTGCCGGCGGTCGACAGGCGGTGCGGTACGCCCGCGCGCCGAAGCGCGGCGGTGGCCAGGTCCCGGATCGTCGCGGAGGTGGCGTCCAGCGTCGCGTACACCTCGGGGGTGGCCAGCCGCAGCGTGGTCAATCCGGCGGCGCAGGCGAGCGGGTTACCGGACAGCGTGCCGGCCTGGTAGACCGGGCCGGCCGGGGCCAGCCGCCCCATGATTTCCCGCCGTCCACCGAACGCCGCGGCCGGCAGCCCGCCACCCATCACCTTGCCGAAGGTCCACAGGTCGGCGTCGACCGGCTCCAGCCCGTGCCAGCCCTGCCGGGACACCCGGAAGCCGGTCATCACCTCGTCGACGATGAGCAGCGCGCCGTACTGGTGAGCGATCCGGGCGAGCGCGGCGTTGAAGCCCGGATGCGGAGCCACCACTCCCATGTTGCCGGCCGCCGCCTCGGTGATCACCGCCGCGATCTGGTCGCCCTGCTCGGCGAAGGCCGCCTCGACCGCCTCGATGTCGTTGTAGCGCAGCACGATGGTCTCGGCGGCGGACGCCCCGGTCACCCCCGGAGTGTCCGGCAGGCCGAGCGTGGCCACCCCGGAGCCGGCCGAGACCAGCAGCGCGTCCACGTGGCCGTGGTAGCAGCCGGCGAACTTCACGATCCGGGTCCGCCCCGTGTACCCGCGGGCCAGCCGGATCGCCGACATCGTCGCCTCGGTACCGGAGTTGACCAGGCGAACCTCGTCGGCGGCGGTACGCGCGACCAGCTCCTCGGCCAGGTCGACCTCGCCCGGGGTCGGGGTGCCGAAGCTGGTTCCCCGGGATGCGGCGGCGCGCACCGCGTCGATCACGGCGGGGTGCGCGTGGCCCAGGATCAGCGGGCCCCATGAGCAGACCAGGTCGACGTAGCGCCGGCCGTCCGCGTCGGTCAGCCAGCAGCCCTCGCCGCTGACCATGAACCGGGGTGTGCCGCCGACCGCGCGGAAGGCCCGCACCGGCGAGTTGACCCCGCCCGGTACCACCTCACTCGCCCGATCGAACAGCGCCTGCGAGGCCGGAGCCTCGTACGGGTAGGTGGGAAGCGCCGTCGAGGAGTAGGAGGCGCCGGAGGACGGCGCCGATGCCTCGGCGGCCTGCGGGGTACGGAAAGTCTCGGTCACGGCCCGGTCATTATGTCAGCACGCTACATATTGACCGCAGGGGGGCCGGTGACTTTCGGCCGCGCTGCCGGATGCCCCGGCCCACGATAGGCTTACCTGGTGGAGCGTCCGGAGTTGTCCATCTCGGTCCGAACCGAGCCGTCAGAGGCGGTTGTGAGCCTCGTCGGCGAGATCGACATGTCCACCGCACCCAAGCTGTCCAGCACGATCACCGAACTGTTCGTCGACGCGCCGCCCCGAGTGGTGCTGGACATGGCCGGCGTCACGTTCTGTGACTCCCAGGGCCTCGGCACGCTCGTGGTGCTGTCCCGCAAGGCGACCATGGCACAGAGTTGCCTCGTGCTCACCCAGGTCGGCGACTTCCTGCTGCGGGTACTGGACATCACCGGGCTGCGCCCGGCCCTGATGATCCACTAGGTCCCGCGACCGGCCAGGCCCGCGATCGGCTGGGCCCATGATCGGCTCGGGCCCGTGATCGGCCAGCTGGCGCCCGGCTCAGCCCCGGGCGCTCTCCAGGATCTCCAGCGCCCGATCCGGGTCCTCGCCCGAGCGCAGCACCGCCACCGCGTCGTCCACGGCGGTGGTCAGCGACCGGAACTGCCGGGCGGCCTCCGCCTGCGCCTCCAACTGCCGGGTCTTGGTCCACAGCTCGACGAACACCGACACCTTGGCGCGCAGCACCCACGGGTCGAACGGCTTGGTCAGGTAGTCCACCGCCCCAGCCGCGTACCCGCGCAGGGCCAGCTGGGCGTCCCGATCGGCCGCGGTCAGGAAGATGATGGGCACGTGCCGGGTGCGCTCGCGCTGCTTGATGTGGCTGGCCGTCTCAAAGCCGTCCATCTCGGGCATCTGCGCGTCGAGCAGGATCACCGCGAAGTCGTCGATCAGCAGCTGCTTGAGCGCCGCCTCGCCGCTCTCCACCGCCACCGGTACCACCGGAAGCCCCTGCAGGATTGCCTCGAGCGCGATCAGATTGTCCCGTCGGTCGTCGACCAGCAGCGCCTTCGCCGGCGCCCCGTCCATCCGCCCGCCCATCGTCATTGCGCCCAGCCCTCCTTGCCGTCGGAACCGTCCGGCCACGAGTTCTTCCCTGATACCCATGACGCCATCAGCTCAAGCAACTCGTCGAGATCGACCGGCTTCGTAATGTAGTCGCTGGCGCCCGCGGACAGTGCCGACTCGCGGTCGCCGGGCATCGCCTTCGCGGTGAGGAAGACCACCGGCAGATCCGCGAAGTTGCGGTTGCGGCGGATCTGCCGCGTGGTCTCGTACCCGTCCTGGTCGGGCATCATCGCGTCCATCAGCACGATGTGCACCCGGGGATGCTCGGTGAGCAGCCGGATGCCGTCCGCGCCGTTGTCCGCGTACAGCACCGTCATGCCGTGCAGTTCGAGGGCGCTGGTAAGGGCGAACACGTTGCGCACGTCGTCGTCCACGATGAGTACGGTCGCGCCGTCGAGCTGGTGGGCCGCCTGCGTGGCGATCCGGGCCGGGGCGGCGTTGGTCGCCGCCGAGCGCAGGATGGCCGGCCCGGAGCGGCCCGGGGCCACCACCGGGGGCGGGGTCATGGTCACCACCGTGTCCGGCAGGAGCACGTCGGGCAGGTACAGCGTGAAGCTGGAGCCCGTGCCGGGCGAGGAGGACACCGCGATCCCGCCGCCGATCAGCTGGGCGAGGTCCCGGCTGATGGACAGCCCCAGGCCCGTGCCGCCGTACTTGCGGCTGGTCGTGCCGTCGGCCTGCTGGAACGCCTCGAAGATGAGCGACAGCTTGTCGTCGGAGATGCCGATGCCGGTGTCGGTCACGGTGAACCCGATGACGTTGCGGGCGGTGCGCAGGGCCGGTGCGTCGACGCTCGCGCCGGGCTGGGCCGTAGCGATGCGCAGCGTCACCGAGCCGGTGTCGGTGAACTTCAAGGCGTTGGACAGCAGGTTGCGCAGGATCTGCTGGAGCTTCTGCGGATCGGTGACGATCACCGGCGGCACGTCCGGGGCCAGCTCCACGGCCAGCCGCAGCGCCTTCTCCTCGGCCTGCGGCGCGTACGCCTGTTGCACGTAGCCGCGCACGTCGGCGAGGCGTACCTCGGCCGGCTCGACGTCCATCCGACCGGCCTCGATCTTGGCCAGGTCGAGGATGTCGTCGATCAGCGAGAGCAGGTCGGATCCCGCGCTGTGGATGGTCCGGGCGAACTCGATCTGCTTGGGGCTCAGGTTGTGCTCGGAGTTGTCGGCCAGCAGCCGGGCCAGCAGCAGCAGCGAGTTGAGCGGGGTGCGCAGCTCGTGGCTCATGTTGGCGAGGAACTCGGACTTGTACTGGGAGGCCTGGGCGAGCTGCTGTGCCTTCTCCTCCAGCCCCAGCCGGGCCAGCTCGATCTCCCGGTTCTTGGTCTCGATGTTCACGTTCTGCTCGGACAGCACGGTGGTCTTGTCCTCGAGCTCGGCGTTGGTGCGCTGCAGCTCGGCGGACTGGTCCTGCATCTCGTGCGCCAGCCGCTGCGACTGCGAGAGCAGTTCCTCGGTGCGCCGGTTGGCCTGGATGGTGTTGAGCGCCACCCCGATCGCGGCCACCAACCGCTCCAGGAAGGACAGGTGCAGCTCGGAGAAGGTGCGTACCGAGGCGAACTCGATCACGCCGAGCAGCTCGCCCTCGAACAGCACCGGCAACACGATGAGGTCGGTCGGCGCCGTCTCGGCGAGGCCGGACCGGATGGTCAGCCGGCGGCCCGACGGGGCACCCACCCGGATGATCCGGCGGGACACGGCCGCCTGCCCGACCAGGCCCTCACCCGGTGCGAACACCACATCGGTCTCCGGCGCAACGTACCCGTAGGACGCGGTCAGCCCGAGCCGGATCGCACCGTCATCGTGCCGGGCCAAAAAGAAGGCGCCCAGCTGGCCGTCGACCAGCGGGGTGACCTCATTCATGATCATGCGACCGACCTCGACCAGGTCGCGCTGGCCCTGCAGCAGCCCACCGATGCGGGCCAGGTTGGAGTCGAGCCAGCCCTGCTCCGCGTTCTTCTTGGTGGTCTCGCGGAGCGTCACGATCATCTGGTTGATGTTGTCCTTGAGCTCCAGCACCTCGCCCTGCGCCTCGACCGCGATCCGCTGGGTCAGGTCGCCCCGGGTCACCGCGGTCGACACCTGCGAGATGGCGCGCAGCTGGGTGGTGAGCGTGGAGGCCAGCTGGTTCACATTCTCGGTGAGGTCCCGCCAGGTGCCGGCGACGCCCTTGACCTGTGCCTGACCGCCCAGCTTGCCCTCGATGCCGACCTCCCGGCCGACCCGGGTCAGTTCGTCGGCGAAGCTGGAGAGCTGGTCGACCATGGTGTTCACCGTCGACTTCAGCTCCAGGATCTCGCCCTGCGCGTCGACCGTGATCTTCTGGCTCAGGTCGCCCCGCGCCACGGCCGTGGTCACCTGGGCGATGTTGCGCACCTGACTGGTCAGGTTGGAGGCCATCGAGTTGACGTTGTCGGTCAGGTCCCGCCAGGTGCCCTCGACGCCCTTGACCTGCGCCTGACCGCCCAACTTGCCCTCGGTACCCACCTCGCGGGCCACCCGGGTCACCTCGTCCGCGAACGACGACAGCTGATCCACCATCGTGTTCACCGTCGACTTCAACTGCAGGATCTCGCCCTGCGCGTCAACCGTGATCTTCTGGCTCAGGTCGCCCCGCGCCACCGCCGTGGTCACCTGCGCGATGTTGCGCACCTGGCTGGTCAGGTTGGCGGCGAGCTGGTTGACGTTGTCGGTCAGGTCCCGCCAGGTACCGGCGACCCCGCGTACCTGCGCCTGACCGCCGAGCTTGCCCTCGGTACCCACCTCGCGGGCCACCCGGGTCACCTCGTCCGCGAACGACGACAGCTGATCCACCATCGTGTTCACCGTCGACTTCAGCTCCAGGATCTCGCCCCGGGCATCCACCGTGATCTTCTGGCTCAGGTCGCCCCGCGCTACCGCGGCCGACACCTGAGCGATGTTGCGCACCTGGGCCGTGAGGTTGGAGGCCATGTAGTTCACGTTGTCGGTGAGGTTGCGCCAGGTGCCGGCGACCCCGCGTACCTGCGCCTGACCGCCCAGGTTGCCCTCGGTGCCGACCTCTCGGGACACCCGGGTCACCTCGTCCGCGAACGACGACAGCTGATCCACCATCGTGTTCACCGTCGACTTCAGCTCCAGGATCTCGCCCCGGGCATCCACCGTGATCTTCTGGCTCAGGTCGCCCCGCGCCACCGCCGTGGTCACCTGCGCGATGTTGCGCACCTGGCTGGTCAGGTTCGAGGCCAGCTGGTTGACGCTCTCGGTGAGGTCCCGCCAGGTACCCGAGACCCCGCGCACCTGCGCCTGACCGCCCAACTTGCCCTCGGTACCCACCTCGCGGGCCACCCGGGTCACCTCGTCCGCGAACGACGACAGCTGATCCACCATCGTGTTCACGGTGTCCTTGAGCTCAAGGATCTCGCCCTGCGCGGCGACCGTGATCTTCTGGCTCAGGTCGCCCCGGGCCACGGCGGTCGACACCTGGGAGATGTTGCGCACCTGACTGGTCAGGTTCGAGGCCATCGAGTTGACGTTGTCGGTGAGGTCCTTCCAGGTACCGGCGACCCCCGGTACCTCCGCCTGACCGCCCAGCTTGCCCTCGGTACCCACCTCGCGGGCCACCCGGGTGACCTCCTCGGCGAACAGCCGGAGGGTGTCGGTGAGCGAGTTGATGGTGTCGGCCAGCTCGGCGACCTCACCCTTGGCCGAAACCGTGATCTTCCGGGACAGATCGCCGTGCGCTATCGCGGTCGTCACCTGCGCGATCGACCGCACCTGGTCGGTCAGGTTGGAGGCCATGATGTTCACGTTGTCGGTCAGGTCGCGCCAGGTGCCGGAGACCCCGCGCACGTCGGCCTGGCCGCCCAGCTTGCCCTCGGTACCCACGTCCCGGGACACCCTGGTCACCTCGTCGGCGAAGCTGGAAAGCTGGTCGACCATGGTGTTGACCGCGCGCCCGATGCGCAGGAACTCGCCGCGCAGCGGCCGGCCGTCGATCTCGTTGGCCATGTGCTGGGACAGGTCGCCCTCGGCCACCGCCACGATCACCCGGGCGATCTCCGTGGTCGGCCGGCCCAGGTCGTCGATCAGGCTGTTGACCGCCCGGACCCCGTCCGCCCACGCGCCGTCGAAGTGCTCCTCGTCGACCCGCTCGGTCATTCGGCCGTCGCGCCCGACCACCCGGCCGATGCGCAGAAGCTCCCGGTTGCGCCGTTCGAGCAGGGCCATGACTTCGTTGAAGCGGTCCGCCACCTCGCCCGCGGCGCCGGTTCGGCGCGGCATTCGTACCTTGAAGTCACCGTCGCGAACCCGCTGCAGCGCGTCGGCCAGCGCGGTCAGCAGGGCGGCATCGCCCTCCAGCCTGGCCGGGGACCTGTCCACCGTAGTCATGTCACTCCTCACAGTCGCGGGCGGCGTGACCGCACCCATCATGGCCCGCTCAGGTCCGAATTGCGACCCACGACCGGGGGACACCAGGGCGACTACCGCCGCACACCGGTAGCCGGATGAGTGAAGGTCACCACCCCGTGAGCGATGGGGGGACCCCAAGCCCCTAATGCTTCACGACTGATGCGGAGTGAGTTGGCCTGAATGCGCCTTTCGGTGGACACTGCTATGCGTGGCAGCCAGCGTTACTCGCCGGATACGACTCCCAGCCGACAGCCGCACGCCGGCGGCCGCCCGAGCCGTCGTCCGCGCCGTCCTCGACGAGGCTGACCTGCCAATCCTGCTCGACGAGGCGCTGCTGCTGACCACCGAGCTGTCCACCAACGGCGTCCAGCACGCCGGCACGGACATCGATCTGGAGGTCATCGCCGACGCCGACGGGCTGACCGTCACGGTGACCGACTACGGCACCGGGAACGCGGCCATGGCGCCGCTGAGCGATGAACTCACCGAGCGCGGACGGGGCCTGCTGCTCGTCGACCACTTCTCGGCCAGCTGGGGCACCACGCACCAGGGCAAGAGCAAGGGCGTCTGGTTTCGGCTGATGCGTCCCGGTCTGGATGGAAAAGCCCCCCAGGCGGAGAGTGACCGGGCGCCGGCCTCGGGCGAGGCGCCGAGCGCGGCCGCCCTGGCCGCGCTGGTCGGCGTCGACCTGCCCGACGCGGAACCCGGCACCCTCGCCCAGGTCGCCACGCACCTGCTCGGCCGGCTGTGCGCCGCCACGGGTGCGACCGGCGGCGCGGTGCGGCTGGATCAGGCCGACGGGCGGGGCATGCTGCCGTTCGCCGAGTACGGGCTGGCCTTCCCCGCCGACGCCGGCGACATCCGGACCAAGGTGGCCGTGTCCTGGCCGTGGCGGGGCGAGCTGGCACTGATCACTCCGTCCACGCCGGGCCCATACGCGGAGCCGCTGGCCAGGCTGACCGCCGAGCGGCTGGGCCTGGCGCTGGAGAACGACCGGCTGCGCCACACCGACCTGCGCCGGCAGGCGTGGCTGACGTTCCTGGCCGAGGCCAGCGAGTTGCTGGCCCAGTCGCTGGACGTCGAGCTGACCATGGCGCTGATCCCCCGGCTCGTCGTGCCCAGGCTCGGCCAGTGGACCGCGGTGTACGGCGTGGACGAGTGGGGCGAGCCGGTGTACGCCGCGGCCGCCCACGCCGACGAGGCAGCCCTGCCCGGCCTGCTCGCGGAGCTGAGCCAGACCGGCCCGGACAGCGTTCCGGCCAGGCTGCGCGAGGCCATCCGCGGCGGCATGCAGGTCCCGCTCACCGCGCCGGTGGAGGGGCTGGCGGTCCCCCTGATCGCCCGGGGCGGCCGGATCGGCGCGCTCGCGGTCGGCCGGCACCTGGACCGGCGGCAGGAGCCGGAGGAGGTGGCGATCGTCGAGGACCTGGCCCGCCGTGCCGCCCTGGCCCTGGACAACGCCCGGATCCACGCCGAGCGACGCCGGGTCGCGCAGACTCTGCAGCAGTCGCTGCTGCCGCCCGCGCTGCCGATCGTCAACGGGATAGGTCTGGGCGCGGAGTACGTGCCGACCCAGCGCGACGCCGACGTCGGCGGCGACTTCTACGACGTGGTACCCATGCCGGACGGCCGGTGGCTGGTGGTCATCGGCGACGTATCCGGCAAGGGAGTCCAGGCGGCGACCGTGACCGGCCTGGTACGGGACGTGATCCGGGTGCTGATCCGGGACGGTCGGCCGCTGCCCGAGATGCTCGACCGGATCAACGACACGCTGGTCGACCGGGGCAGCGGGCGCTACTGCACGCTGGCCATGGCCGCGCTGGCCCCGGGCCCGAACCACCGGCTGCAGGTGACCCTGCACCTGGCCGGGCACGACCGCCCGGTGCTGCTGCGCAGCGAGGGGGAGGCCACGTTCGTGGGCACCCCGGGCACGGCGCTGGGCCTGCTGGAGCGGGTACGCACCCCCAGCACCATGATCGAGCTGGCCCCCGGCGACACAATGATCTTCTTCACCGACGGGGTGACCGAGCGGCGCCGGGGCAGCGAGCTGTTCGGCATCGACCGGCTGCGGGCGGCCGCCGCCGAGCTGGCCGGGTACGAGGCCGAGGTGGTGGCGGCCCGGCTGCGCGCCGCCGCGCTGGGCTTCTCGGCCGAGCCGCCCCGCGACGACATCGCGATCCTGGCCCTGCGCAACGACCTGCTGCCCTGACCCTTACCGACTCTGGCGGCCCGGCCGCCCAGGACGCCTAGTACCAGCCGTTGGCCTGCCAGAACGCCCATGCGTCCGACGGCGTGCCGTACTGGTCCTTGATGTAGCCCAGGCCCCACTTGATCTGCGTGGCCGCGTCGGTCTGCCAGTCCGAGGCCACGCTGGCCATCTTGTCGCCGGGCAGCGCCTGGGGGATGCCGTACGCCCCCGAGCTGGGGTTCTCCGCCGTCGGGTTCCAGCCGCTCTCCCGGTCCCACATCTGCACCAGGGCCGGCATCTCGCTGGTCGAGAAGCCGAACGAGGGCAGCAGCTGGCAGGCGATCAGCTGGTTGCCGGAGTAGTCGCCGCAGCCGGCCGGCGTGGCGGCCTTGGTCGTCGCCTTGGTCGTCGCGGCCCTGGTGGGCACCGGGGCATGGGTACGCGGCGCGGCGGCGTGGGTCGGCGACGGCGACGGGCTGGGGGACGGGGAGAACGACGGCGAGGGCGAGGGCGAGGCCGAGGGCGATGGCGACTGCGACGCGGGGTCGACGCGGGCCAGGTCGCGGGACACCTGGTTGCCGCCGGCGCGGTCGGCCAGGCTCACCACCGGGGGTGCCGAGGCGGGCTGACCGGCACCGTCGTGGAACGTCAGGCCGATGCCCGCGGCGACAAGGACGGCGGCGCCCGCGCTGCCGATGACCAGCGGGCGGCGGCCCAGCAGGCGGCGGATCGGCCCCATCCTTCGATGGCGGACAGGCTGCAGATCGTCGGCGGGCATGGCCGGCTCCCTCCCGGGGGGTAGGTCGCGGCGCGCGAGAACGACACGCCGAGGCGTTACCCTGCCGTGATCTCGCACGCCGTTTCAAGGCCACCCACAGTCATCGTGAAACATCTCACCATCGATAGTCGATGATCAGGCAGCGACGCCGTCAGCCCGATTTATCGGAAATGAACGACAGGCCGAGGCGGTGAGCGCGGGACCCTCAGGCGGCTTCTCATACCGGAAGCGCCGGCGCACCGGGCGCCAAGCCCGGAGATACGAGCAGCTCAACGGCCTATTCAGAAGATCGCGGTCGATCACGGACGGGCTGCGGCGCCGGCCCGCGGGCCGGCTTGGGGCAAAAGGGCGCACGGCGACGGCCGACACGGCCGATCGCCGGAGAAAGTTACCGACAGTGACGAGGCGGCACAGGTCGAATCGAGGCCCGGCGCGGTGGGGCTAGGGCACCCGGGCGGCGGACCGGCCGAGGGGCCGCAAACAGTGCGCCCGGACCTCGGGGACGCGCGGAGACGGGTGCGGCTCAGGGGCCGGGGACGGGCCGGAAACAGCGCGCCCCAGGGCCGGGGACGGGCCCCACGAACAACGCGCCCGGCCCGCGATGCGGGCCGGGCGCGTGGCGATACGGGTCAGTTGCCGTTCGGCCTCGACGGGTTGGCCGAGTGGGGCTGCCGAGGGCTCCTGGTCGGCCGCGACGGGCTCGACGACCCCGACGGACTCGACGACGCCGACGGATCGGGCGACTTCGACGGCGTCGGAGACCCGGACGGGCTCGGCGAGGCCGAGTGGCTCGGTGTTCCGGAGGGACTCGGTGTTCCGGAGGGGCTCGGCGACGTGGACGGGCTCGCCGGGGCGGTGGTCGTCGCGGGCGTGGTCGTGGCCGGTGCGGTCGTGGCTGGTGCCGTCACGGGCGTCGTCGCGGGCGGCGCGACCACGGCCGGGGGCGCGCTCGTCGGGGGCGCTGCCGGGGTGACGGACGGCGACGGCGGAGCCGCCGGTGTCGAGGGCCGGGCCGCCGACCGCGACGCGGACGCGCTCGCCGAACCCGTGGCGGTGGCCGAGTCGGTACGGCCGAGATCGCGGTTCGACCGCGGGGCATGCCCGTCGACGCTCAGCGAGGCCGGCGTGGTACCCGGGTCGGAGCCCAGGTACGCGATGGCGAACCCGCCGCCCCCACCGGCGCCGATGATGCCGGTGACGACCAGGGCGACGATCAGGGTCGAGCGGATGGCACGCCGGCCGCCGACCGGGGCCAGTCCCTGGTCGAACTCCCCGGTGACAGGGCGAAGGGTCGGATCGGTGACGGCGTCGTCCATCGCGACGGCAGGGCCTGCGGTGACCGGATCGATGACCCGCCCGGACCGACGGCCGAGCCGCCGGTGAGCAGGAACATAACGGCGGTGAGCGGGCACAGCAGGCTCCCTTCGACGGGGTCCCGGCGGCTGCTGCTCCGCCAGAGCGCGGGCGCCATGAGGCACCCGAGGCTCACCTTGCCCGCGACCCGTATCCCCGCGAAAGACAACGCTGCGTAATCGTGGTGGATATCACGCCAGATACGGATGAGCGACCCCGATCAACCTGAGACGGACTTGTCAGGAATGAGCGATAGGGCCGCCGTCAGATACCTCCGACGAACCGGCCGGGTGACAGCGTCCGCCGCGGATCGAACCGCTCCTTGATCTCGCGCATCAGCTCGATCCCCGGTACCGGACCCCACAGGTCCAACTCCCCGCGCAGATGTTCGGGTGCGCACAGCACCTCGCAGGACCCGCCCCGGGCGAGCAGCACCCGGCGTACGGCGTCCAGAATGTTGGCCACTCGTGCGGCCGGGAGGTCCCCGGGCAGCGCGGCGTGCACCACGCCGATCCCCGCGGCTCCGCGCACGGGCACCGGCCCGCCGGCCGCGTCGCCGAGCGCGTAGATGGCGGCGGGCAGGTTGGCCACCGGTACCGACAGGCGCAGGCCGACGTCGTCGAGGCCGAACGGGTACCGGCCCCACCAGTCCGGCGCGTCGTCGCCGGGAACGACGACCCCGCCGATCAGCCCGGCCGCGGCCTGGGCACGGGCCCGCGCCCCCACCGCCGAACCCTCGAACAGCACGGCCAGCGTGCCGGAGAGGGCCGGTCCGTTCCCGCCGTGCTGGCGGGGCACCGGACGGTCGACCGACGACGGCAGGTCGACCTCGACCGCGGTCGGTGCCAGCCCGGAGCCCAGCAGCGCGGTGACCAGACCGTCGACCTCGCTGGGGGTGTACACCGACCGGATCAGCATGACGCGTTCGATCGGCAGCGGGTGCAGCCGGAACGTGGCCTCGGTGATCACGCCGAGCGTGCCGTACGAGCCGCAGAGCAGCTTGCCCACGTCGTAGCCGGCGACGTTCTTGACCACCTTGCCGCCCGAGCGCGCCACGGTGCCGTCGGCACGCACGAACTGCACGCCGATCAGCAGGTCTCTCGGCGCGCCGTAGGTGTGCGCCAGCGGGCCGGCCTCGTTGGTGGCGAGCATCCCGCCGACGGTGGCCTCGACCGAGCCGGGATCGAGGGCGAGCCGCTGGCCGGAGGGCGCCAGGGCGGCCTGCAGGGCGTGCAGCGGGGTCCCGGCGCCGACCGTGACCACGAGGTCACCGGTCGAGTGCGCGTGTACCCCGGCGAGCTTCGCGGTGTCCACGATGACGTCCACGCCGGCCGGGCGCCCGCCCCAGTCGAGCTTGCTGCCGTCCCCGCGCGCCACGACCGTCAGCCCCTCGCCGGCGCAGCGGCCGAGCAGCACCGCGAGCTGGTCGACCCGGCCCGGCGCGGCGACGAACCGCGCGGGGCACCCGCCGACGGCGTCGGCCGGGCCGGCCTTCCGTGCCATTCCCGCCGCTTCCCCCAGCACGTCCAGGCTCATTCAGGCGTCCCGTCGCTCTCACCGTTCCCGGGCTGGTCCCCGAACCCGGGCTGGTCCCCGATCCCGCCCTGGTCTTCGATCGCGGGCTGGTCTCCAATCCCACCATGGTGGTCGATCCGGCGCTGTTCACCGATCCCGTGCCTGCCGCCGGCACCGTTGCGGCCCCAGGCCCCGCCGGGCCTGTTGTCCCTGCCGGCTCTGCCGGGACCGGCGTTCGGCCGAGGGGCGAGGGCGACCGGGGAACGCTCGGCACACAGCCCCGGCGCCGGGAAGACCTTCCCTGGACTCGCCAGGCCGTCCGGATCGAACGCGGACCGGACCAGGCGCATGGTGTCCAGATCGTCGGCGGAGAACATGCGGAACAACGTCGCCGACCGGTCCACCTCCACGCCGTGCTCACCGGAGATCGAGCCGCCGCGGGCCACGCACAGGTCCAGGATCTGGCCGGAGACCCACTCGGCCCGCTCTCGCGCGCCCGGCAGTTGGCCGTCGTAGAGCACCAGGGGGTGCAGGTTGCCCTCGCAGGCGTGGAAGAGGTTGGCCACCCGGAGGCCGGCCGCGCCGGCCAACGCGTCGATCTCGCCGAGCACCTCGGCCAGCGCGGCGCGCGGGATGACCGCGTCCTGCGCGAGGTAGTCGCGGCTGATCCGGCCGACCGCCGCGAACGCCGACTTGCGGCCCTTCCAGATCGCCGCGCGGCGCGCCGGATCGTCCGCCGTACGGATCTCGAACGCCTCGGCGCACAGCTCGGTCACCGCCGCCGTCTCCGCCTCGACCTCCACCGCCGGGCCGTCCAGCTCGATGATCAAGAGTGCCCGCGCCCCGGCCGGGTACCCGCAGTGCACCGCCGCCTCGGCGGCCTCGATGGCCAGCGCGTCCATGATCTCGGCGGCGGCCGGCTGGATGCCGGCCGCGATGATGGCGCTGACCGCGGCACCTGCCCGCTCGACGCGGTCGAACGCGGCCAGAATGGTGCACGCCGCCTCGGGGGCGCGCAGCAGCCTGACCGCGATCTTGGTGGCGATACCGAGCGTGCCCTCGGCGCCGACGAACACGCCGGTCAGGTCGTACCCGGGTGACCGGGCGGCCGTGCCCGCGCCGATCTGGACCAGTTCGCCGCCGGGCGTGCACACCTCCAGGCCGGTCACGTGGTGCACCGTGAAGCCGTACTTCACGCAGTGCGCGCCGCCCGAATTCTCCGCGACGTCGCCCCCGATCGAACAGATCCGCCGGCTGGACGGGTCCCCCGCGTAGAAGTAGCCGCCCGGGGCCACCTCGCGGGTGATCGCCAGATTCACCACGCCCGGCTCGACCACGGCCCGCAGGTTGCGCAGGTCGATCTCGATGATCCGGCGCATCCGCGAGGTCACGATCAGCACACCGTCGGCCTCCGGCAGGGCGCGGCCCGACAGGCCGGTGTCGCAGCCCCGGGCCGAGAACGGCATCCCGGCGTCCCGGCAGGCCAGCATCGCGGCCCGCACGCCGCTGGCCTCCTCGGGCAGCACGACGAGGCCCGGAGTGCAGCGGTAGGGCGTGAGGCCGTCGCACTCGTAGGTGCGCCGGGTGGCCAGATCGGTGATGACCGCAGCGTCGCCGAGGTCACGACGGAGCCGCTGAGCCACCATGGCGAGCGTCACAGCCACATCGTACGAGTGTGCGACCCCCGGTGTCAGCGCTTGACATGGGGCCGAACGGGTAATCTCTGCGCTCGTGACGAGTTCTCAACCACCGGTCGCGAAGAAGGTCGCGCGCGAGCGCGTGCAGCACGGCGACACCGTTGTCGATGAGTACTTCTGGCTCGCCGACAAGGAGGATCCGGACACCATCGCGTATCTGACCGCGGAGAACGAGTTCACCGAGGCCAGGACCGGGCACCTGGCCGGGCTGCGGGAGACGGTGTTCGGCGAAATCAAGGCCCGTACCCAAGAGACCGACCTGTCGGTACCGTCGCGCAAGGGCGGGTACTGGTACTACAGCCGCACCGTCGAGGGGCAGCAGTACGGCATCTTCTGCCGGCGCCCGGCCGCCCCCGGGGAGGTCGACCCGCCGGCCACCGGCGACGGCGCCCCGTTGCCCGGCGAGGAGATCCTGCTCGACGGCAACGAATTGGCGCAGGGGCACGACTTCTTCGCGCTCGGCACCTCCGACGTGTCGCCCGACGGGCGCTGGCTGGCCTACTCCACCGACTTCGCCGGCAACGAGCGGTTCACGCTGCAGGTCAAGGACCTGTCCACCGGCGAGGTGCTGCACGACCGGATCCCCGACACGTTCTACGGCTCGGCCTGGTCGGCCGACGCGTCGACGCTGTTCTATCTGACCGTCGACGAGAGCTGGCGACCGTACCGGGTCTGGCGGCACGTGCTGGGTACCGGGGCCGACGCCGACCAGGTGGTGTACGAGGAGCCCGACGAGAAGTTCTGGGTATCCGTGGAGCTGACCCGCTCGGAGCGGTTCATCTTCATCGACGCGGCCAGCAAGCTCACCTCCGAGGTGCGCTTCATCCCGGCCGCCGAGCCGATGGCCACCCCGGTCGTGGTCGCGCCCCGCCGGCAGGGCGTCGAGTACGCGGTCGAGCATCACGGCCACCGCTTCCTGATCCTGCACAACGACGGCGCGGAGGACTTCGCGCTCGCGTACACGCCGGTCGACGCGCCCGGTGCGTGGACTCCGCTGATCGACCACGAGCCCGGTACCCGGCTGCTGTCGGTCGACGCGTTCGACCGGTACCTGGTCGTGTCGCTGCGCCGGGACGGGCTGACCGGGCTACGGGTCATGCCCCTGGACGGCGGCGGCCAGTACGACATGAGGTTCCCCGAGCCGCTGTACTCGGTGGAGCCGGGCGCCAACCCGGAGTACGGCACCGACGTCTTCCGGCTGCACTACACGTCGCTGATCGTCCCCGACTCGATCTACGACTGCGACCTGGGCAGCGGTGAGCTGGTGCTGCGCAAGCGTCAGCCCGTGCTCCCCGCGCCGTCCGGGGCGCCGTACCGGGCCGAGGACTATGAGCAGCACCGGGAGTGGGCGCTGGCCGACGACGGTACCCGGGTGCCGATCTCGCTGGTCTGCCGGCGCGGTACCGCCCGTGACGGCTCGGCGCCGACGGTGCTCTACGGGTACGGCTCCTACGAGGCGAGCATGGACCCGTGGTTCTCCATCGCACGACTGTCCCTTTTGGACCGTGGGGTGGTGTTCGCGATCGCGCACGTGCGCGGCGGCGGCGAGCTCGGCCGGGCCTGGTACGACCACGGCAAGATGCTGGCCAAGAAGAACTCCTTCACCGACTTCGTGGCCTGCGCCCGGCACCTGGTCAAGGAGGGCTGGACGGCGACCGATCGGCTGGTCGCCCGGGGCGCGTCGGCCGGCGGCCTGCTGATGGGCGCGGTGGCCAACCTGGCGCCGGACGCGTTCGCCGGCATCGTCGCGCAGGTGCCGTTCGTGGACGCGCTCAACTCGATCCTCGATCCGTCGTTGCCGCTGACCGTCACCGAATGGGAGGAGTGGGGCAACCCGCTGGCGGATCCCGAGGTGTACGCGTACATGAAGTCGTACACGCCGTACGAGAACTTGTCCACTGTGGACTATCCGGCGATCCTGGCGATGACCAGCCTCAACGACACCCGGGTGCTCTACCACGAGCCGGCGAAGTGGGTGGCACGGCTGCGCGACCGCTCGCCCAACTCGGACGTACTGCTCAAGATCGAGATGGAGGCCGGGCACGGCGGGCCGTCCGGCCGGTACGACACCTGGAAGGAAGAGGCGTTCGTGATCGCCTGGATCCTCGACCGGTTCGGGTCCGCGGTCAGCGCCTCCTGAGCCCAGTCGGCCCGGCCGGGCTCAGCTCCGGCCGGGCTCGGCTCCGGCCCGGCTCGGTCGATCGGCTAGGCGGGCCGGCTCAGTCGCCGGCGGGCGCGAGGAGACGGGCGAGCAGCGCGGGGTCGAGGTTGCCGCCGGAGATGACCGCGACGGTGCGGCCGGCCGGCAGCTCCGCGCGGTGGTACAGGTACGCGGCGACGGACACCGCGCCGCTGGGCTCGACCACCAGCCGGGCCGACCGGGCCAGCGCCCCGACCGTGTCCAGGATTTCGTCCTCGGTCACCGTGATGATGCCGTCCAGCCGCGCGGCCAGGTGTGCCAGGGTCAGCTCGGAGGTCGGCGTGCGCAGCCCGTCCGCCACGGTGCGGTAGGTCCGCTCGGTCGACCAGGTCACCACCCGGCCCTCTCGCAGGCTCTCCTGCGCGTCGGCGGCCAACTCCGGCTCGACCCCGATCACGGTCGCGGACGGGCGCAGCGCCTTGACCGCCGTGGCCACCCCCGAGGCGAGGCCGCCGCCGCCCACCGGCACCAGCACCACGTCGACCACGGGCAGGTCGGCGACGATCTCCAGGCCGACCGTGCCCTGCCCGGCGATCACGTCGGGGTGGTCATAGGGCGGGATGATCGAATACCCCTCGGCCGCGGCCAGCTTCAGCGTGGCCGGCTCGCGTTCCGGCGGTGCGACCAGCACCACCCGGGCGCCCAGCGCCTCGGTGGCGGCGATCTTCATGGGTGCGGCGACGTCCGGCATCACGACCACGCAGGGCACTCCGAACGCGCGCGCGGCGTACGCCACGGCCTGCGCGTGGTTCCCGGACGAGTGGGTGATCACGCCGGCCGCCCGTCGCGCGGCCGGCAGCGAGGCGATCGCGAAGTACGCGCCACGGATCTTGAAGGCACCGATCGGCTGCAGGCTCTCCGGCTTGACCCAGAACTCGCCCGGGGCGCCCGCGCCGGCCGATCCCCCGCTGGCCGATCCCCCGACCGCGGCGTCGTCGCCGATCGCCGGCGCGCCGGGGCGTCCTCGCGCGGCCCACGGCGCGGGCAGCAGCGGAGTGTGCACCGCGACACCGGCCAGCACCTCGGCGGCGCGGCTGACATCGTCCAGGGAGATCAGGTCCATGCCGCCATGGTAACTAGGACCCTTCCTCACCGTCCGTTACGCGGCGTCGCCGGCGGAGCCCTGCCGCCGCAGGTCGTGCGAAACCGCATCGCCAACGGTCACTGTCGAGGGGCTCCCCGGCGGCTCTCCGTCTTCTATGCTGGCCGCGAGCGGACGGCACCTAGGGGGACCCGTGGCCACAGATGGAGAGCTCGCGGTGGACCTCCGCCGGCTGACCAAGCGGTTCGGGGCGGTGACCGCCGTCAACGACGTGACGCTGACCGTCGAGTCCGGCGAGATCGTGGCGTTCCTCGGCCCGAACGGCGCCGGCAAGACCACCACCATCGACATGGTGCTCGGCCTCGCCAGGCCGGACGCCGGCACGGTTCGGGTCTACGGCAAGCAGCCGTCCGAGGCGATCGCCCGGGGCGAGGTGTCCGCGGTCATGCAGACCGGTGGCCTGCTCAAGGACTTCACGGTCGCCGAGACCCTGGTCTACACGGCCTCGCTGTACTCGCACGCCCGCCCGGTCGCCGAGGTGCTGGAGCGGGCCGGCATCAGTGATATCGCCGACCGGCGGGTCGGCAAGTGCTCCGGCGGTCAGCAGCAGCGGCTGAGGTTCGCCATCGCCCTGCTCTCGGATCCGCGACTGCTGCTGCTGGACGAGCCGACCGCCGGGATGGACGTCGAGGGCCGGCGCGAGTTCTGGGCCGCCATCCGGCGGGACGCCGAACGGGGCCGCACGGTCATGTTCGCCACCCACTACCTCGACGAGGCCGACGCGTACGCCGACCGGATAGTGCTCATCCGTCAGGGCAGCATCGTCGCGGACGGCACGACCGCCGAGATCAAGGCGCTCGCGGCCGGCCGGATCGTCCGGGCCACCCTGCCCGACGCCGACGAGGCGGCACTGGCGGCGCTGCCCGGGGTCGAGACGGTCGAGTTGCGCGGCGACACCGTGCTGGTGCGCACGGCGGACTCCGACAGCGTGGCGCGGCACCTGCTGACCCAGACCGCCGCTCGGGACCTGGAAATCACCTCGAGGAACCTCGAGGAGGCGTTCATCGCGCTGACCGGCGACGATGCCTCGCAGAACCCTACCGCCACCGCGGGGAGCCAACGATGACGTCGTCCACGGCCACACCGGCACCCCAGACGCGACAGGTTCCGCCGCTGGGCGGCTTCAACCTCACCGCGCTGCGGCTGGAGGTCCGCCGGGTGCTGCGCAACCGCCGCACCCTCATCTTCATCCTGATCTTCCCCACGGTGTTCTTCCTGCTGTTCGGCCTGCCCAACAAGAACGAGCAGCTCGGCGGCCAGTCCGCCATCGCATACATCATGATCAGCATGGCGGTGTACGGGGCGATGGTGGGCACCACCTCGGGCGGCGCGGCGGTGGCCGTCGAACGGAGCATGGGCTGGAGCCGGCAGCTGCGGCTCACCCCGCTGCGGCCGGTCGCCTATGTGCTCATGAAGCTGGTCACCGCCATGGTCCTCGGCCTGATCGCGGTGGCGGTGGTGTTCGTGGTCGGCGCGCTGAGCGGCGTGCGGATGCCGGCGCACGTGTGGCTGCTGTCCGGGCTGGCCGCCTGGCTGTGCTCGCTGGTGTTCGCCGCGTTCGGGCTGTTCATGGGCTTCCTGCTGCCCTCCGAGAACGTGATGCAGTTCGTCGGCCCGCTGCTGGCCGTCCTGGCCGCGTTCGGTGGGATCTTCGTTCCGCTGGAAGTCTTCTCGCACACGCTGCAGTCGATCGCGAAGTTCACCCCGGTCTACGGCGTCGGTGTGATCGCCCGCTCCCCGCTGGTGGGCGGCTTCACCGCGACCGCGCTGGCCAACGTGCTGATCTGGACGGCGCTGTTCGGCATCGGCGCGATGCGCCTGTTCCGTCGCGACACCGCGCGAGTCTGACGACCCGCTGATCCGCCGGGCCGACGCCCGGCCCCGGGACATTCACGCGCGCCCGCCCCCATACCCAACTCGCGGGCGCGGCCCCAAACCCAAGCCGCTGGCCCGCCCTGAGTCGCGTCGGCCCCGAGGCTCGCCCCGCGCAGGAGCTGCCCGTGACCGGCGTAGTCGGACAGATCACCACGTTGGTTAGATCACTGGGCGGCACCGGACATTGGTTGTAGCTTGACAACTATTCCATTCGTACAACTAATGAGGATCCCCGGTGCCCGAAGTCACGGACCGTCGCCGGTGGTTGATCTTGGCGATCTGCTGCCTGAGCCTGTTCATCGTCTCCCTGGACAACACGATCGTGAACGTCGCGCTGCCGTCGATTCAGCGCGACCTGGGCGCGTCGGTGTCGGGGCTGCAGTGGACCATCGACGCGTACACCCTGGTGCTGGCCAGCCTGCTGATGCTGTCCGGGTCGACCGCGGACCGGGTCGGCCGGCGCAGGGTCTTCCAGATCGGCCTGGTGATCTTCGGTGTCGGCTCGCTGCTGTGCAGCGTGGCCCCCAACATCGGGACGCTTGTCGGGTTCAGAATCCTGCAGGCGATCGGCGGCTCTATGCTCAACCCGGTGGCGATGTCCATCATCACCAATGTGTTCACCGACCGGCGCCAGCGCGCCACCGCGATCGGCGTGTGGGGCGGCGTGGTCGGAATCAGCTTCGCGCTCGGGCCTACGGTCGGTGGCCTGCTGGTCCAGTCCGTCGGCTGGCGCTCGATCTTCTGGATCAACATCCCGGTGGTGGTGGCCGCGATCGTGCTGACCGCGATGTTCGTGCCCGAGTCCCGGGCGGCGCGCAGCCGCCGGATCGACCCGTTCGGTCAGGTGCTGGTGCTGCTCACGTTGGCGACTCTCACCTACGGGATCATCGAGGGACCGGGCCGCGGCTGGGCCTCCCCGGAGATCCTCGGCTGCTTCGTGGTGGCCGTCGGTTCGGTGATCGGTCTGCTGCTCTATGAGCCAAGGCGCCAGGAGCCGCTGCTGGACCTGCGGTTCTTCCGCAGCGCGCCGTTCAGCGGCGCGACCCTGATCGCGATCTCCGGGTTCGGTGCGATGGGCGCGTTCCTCTTCCTGAACACGCTCTACCTTCAGGACTCGCGCGGGTTCTCGGCGCTGGACGCCGGGCTGCTCACCCTGCCGCTGGCGGTGGTGATGTCGCTGTGCGCGCCGTGGGCCGGGCGGATGGTCAGCCGGCGCGGTGGCCGGCTACCGCTGGCGGTCGGAGGGATCGCGATGGCGGCCGGCGCCGCCGTGATGACCAGCCTGACCGAGCACACGTCGATCGCGCTGCTGTTCGTCTCGTACGTCATCTTCGGCATCGGCTTCGGCCTGCTGAACCCGCCGATCACCAACACCGCGGTGTCCGGCATGCCGGTGTCCCAGGCCGGAGTCGCGGCGGCCGTCGCGTCCACCAGCCGGCAGGTCGGCCAGTCGCTCGGCATCGCCGTGGTCGGCTCGGTGGTCACCTCGGCGGTCCACGGGTCGCTGCAGGTGGGCTTCGCCTCCGCCAGCCACGCCGGGTGGTGGATCATCACGTGCTGTGGTCTCGTGGTGGCGGTGCTCGGCTTCGTCACGACCGGACGGTGGGCGCGCCGGACCGCGGCGACGGTGGCCGCCGAGTTCATCGATGAGCCGTCTCGGGTACCGGCGGGCGTGCGATGACCGATCCGCCGCGCGCCGAGTTGGAGGCCCAGACCTGGCGGGCAGTGCGCGCCCTGGTGATGGATCGCTACGACCGCCGCAAGGAGGTCTGCGACGCGCTGGGCATGAGTTTCATCCGGGCCAAGGCGCTGCGCAAGCTCGCCGAGGCGCCGCTGACAATGCGCGAGCTGGCCGCCGGGCTGGGCACGGACGCGCCGTACACCACGCTGGTGGTGGACGACCTGGAGCGGCGCGGGCTCGTCGTGCGCAGCGCGCACCCCACCGACCGCCGGTCGAAGATCGTGACCGCGACGCCGGACGGGACGGCGGCCGCCGCGCGCGCCGAGGACATCCTCAACGAGCCACCCCAGCCGGTGCGCCAGTTGGACGCGGCCGACCTCGCCGCGCTCAACCGGATAGTCACCACCCTGCTCGACGCCGGGGAGGGCGCCATCCCCGACGAAGGCACCGCCGCCTGACGCGCTGGCCCGGCTCGCCCGTCAGGTGATCCCGGCGCCGGCCTGGTCGATCGCGTCGTCCAGCCGGTGCGCCAGGTCCACGTCCGGCGCGGTGACCGCGTCGACGCTGGTGGTACGGACCACGAGGGTGGCGTTCTCCGGGTCGTCCCGGGTCACCTTCGGCCCCCGCCCGAAATCCCGGCGCACCCCGTCGATCATGTCCAGCACCCGATCCAGGTTCGCTGGCGGGAGCGTGATGGTCCGGGTCAACGCCCGACTGTTGCCCGACCAGTACGGCAGCCGATCCAGCGCGGCGCTCAGCTCCTCCGCGCTCAGCGGTGAGGTACGCCCGTCCGGCCCAACCAGCCCACCGCCGGCCGGCGCCGGTGGCTCGACCAGTTCGCGCAGGTCGGGCGGCAGGTACAGGGACTGGATGAACCCGCTGTCCTGCTCGCTCAGCACGCTGATCACGGTCTGTGCCTGGTACCGGGCCACGTCCGGGGTACGGTGCGAGATCCGCCCCACCTCCTCGACGAAGCCGGCCACCCCGCGCGGCGGGTACGGCACGTTGACCGCGTAGTTCTCGTGCAGTTCGGCCGGTACCTTGTCGAGGAACCGCTCCCGGTCGGGCTCGTTCAGCGCCCGGGCCAGTACGGTCACCGCGGCCTCCGCGGCGGATTTCGCCTCTTCGAAGTCCACCCCGATGCGGCGTCCGACCTCGCCGACCACCTCCCGGTAGCGCAGCACCAGCGGCTCCGGCGGCGGTGCGGTCCCGATCAGCTCGGGGTCGGGACGGGGCCAGGAGGGCGCCGGCCCGGGTCGGCTCGGCTGCGGTCGCGCCTCGGCCGCGGGCTTGTGCGCCCCCGCCGGCGCCGGCCCATGCTGTTGCCCCTGTGGCGACTGTTGTATCTGTTTCGACGAGCCGAGGGTGACGCGGTCCTGGCTGGGCCGGCGCCCCTGCGCACGAGCCTGCCGGGCCAACTCCCGCCGCTTCGGGTTGTCGCCCTCCATCTGCTTCTCGTCTTGCTGGTCGCTCATTGACGCGGTTTTCCCGCTCACCGGGCGGCTAATCGTGACCGGCCCGAATCGGGCCGGAATCAGGGGTCCGATCGGGAACGTCCCCGAGGCGCCCTAGGGGCCCGCGTTCGTAGCTTTGGCCAGGTACGGGAGGGAGCGAGAAAGTGCGGAAGTTTCTGCTGGTACCCGGCGTGATCCTGGGTCTGTACCTGTTTGGCCGGGCGATCGTCGAGCCGTTCATCATCGATTTCGGCGACCCGACCACGTACCGCCACGACTGGGGTGGGCCGAGCCTGGCCGGTGTGCTGGCCGTCCACTGTGGACCGGGCCTGCTGTTCGGCGCGGCGATCGTCACAGCGCTGGTCCGCCGGTATGGCCGACCGCCGGCCGGCACCCGCAGACTCACCGGCACCGGCGGCCATTAGATCGACGGGGAGAGGGCTGCGCCGCCGTCGCGTGGCCCGCTTCGCGCCCGCGCCGCTGGGCGGCCTGTCCATCGACTGGTGGACAGGCCCCCTCCATCGCTCGGGCGTCCCGTGAACCGTCGCCGATTCACGACGATGGTCGCATGACAGTCATCGAGGTTCGCGGGTTGATCCGCGACTATCAGGGCCGGCGGGCGGTGGACGGCATCGACCTGACCGTCGCCGCCGGCGAGGTGTTCGCGTTACTGGGACCCAATGGGGCCGGCAAGACGACCACGGTGGAGATCCTGGAAGGCCACCGGCGCCGCGACGCGGGCGAGGTCCGCGTACTCGACGAGGACCCGCAGCGGGCCGGCCGCGCCTGGCGGTGCCGCATCGGGGTGGTCCTGCAGTCCGCGACGGACGTCGCCGAGCTCACCGTGGCGGAAAGTGTCCGCCACTTCGCCGGCTACTACCCCCGCAGCCGAGACGCGGCGACGGTACTGGACCAGGTCGGCCTGACCGAGCAGGCTGGCAAGCGGATCCGCGCCCTGTCGGGTGGCCAGCGCCGGCGGGTCGACGTGGCCCTGGGCATCATCGGATCGCCGGAGGTGCTCTTCCTTGACGAGCCGACCACGGGCTTCGACCCGCAGGCCCGCCGGCAGTTCTGGAAGCTCGTCCGTCAGCTCGCGCACGACGGTACGACCATCCTGTTGACCACGCACTACCTGGAGGAGGCGGAGGCCCTCGCCGACCGAATCGCGATCATGGTCAGCGGCCGGCTCGTGGCCGGCGCGCGGGCTCACCAACGCCGACATCGGGCGCGCCCTCTACATCTCCGAGGCGACGGTGAAGACCCACCTGCTGCGCGCCTTCGCCAAGCTCAACGTCTCGGACCGGACCGCGGCGGTCACCACCGCGATGGCCCGCGGCCTGCTCACCCCGCCACCGGGGCGGGCGTGAGGCCGGTCGGGCCGTGATGACGTCAGTGCCAGCCGTACTCGGTGCGCAGCTTGTCGGCCACCGCCTCGAACCGTTCGCGGTCGAGGATGGCGCCCTCGCGGCGGATGCCGTCCTCCTCCACCCGCAGCACCCGGTCCAGGCGAATCCAGCTCGGCCGCCGATCCCGGTCCCAGGTGCCCGGGCCGAGCGCGTACCAGTTGTGCTGGCCGTCGCGCTGTGCCCGGCTGGACAGCATCAGGCCGAGCAGCGTGCTGCCCTCCCGGCCGACGACCAGCACCGGCCGGTCCTTGCCCTGATCGGGCTCGTCCTCGTAGACCACCCAGGTCCACACGATCTCGCCCGGGTCGGCCTGCCCGTCGAGCTGCGGCGCGTACACCAGGTGCCGCACCGGATGCAGTGGAGGCGCCGGACGCGGCTGTCCCGGGACGCGGCCCGTGCCACGTCCCGCGAGCCGGCCGAGTCTCGCGGTCGCGCCCTTGAAGAAGCTCGCCACGGTGGGACACCCTAACCGGTGCCCACCGGGACGAGCCGCTTCGGTCAGCCCTCGCTGTCCAGGCTGTGCAGCTGTCCGACCGGGTACCGCTCGCCGGACGCCGCCCCGGCCGGCACCGCCGCCTCGATGGCGGCCAGATCCTGCTCGGCCAGCGCGAGGTCGGCCGCGCCGAGCGCCTCGGCGAGCCGGTCGCGGCGGCGGGCGCCGACCAGCGGCACGATGTCCTCGCCACGGGAGGCGACCCAGCCGATAGCGGCCTGGGCGACGGTGATGTTCCGCTGCGCGGCGATCTTTCGCAGCGCCTCGACCAGGGCGAGGTTGCGTTCCAGGTGCTCGCCCTGGAAGCGCGGGCCGGCCGCGCGGAAGTCGGCGGCGGTCAGCTCACGCCCGGCGGTCCAGTGGCCGGAGAGCAGGCCACGGGTCAGCACGCCGTACGCCGTGACGCCGATGCCGAGTTCCCGGGCGGTGGGCAGGATCTCCTTCTCGATGCCGCGGTAGAGCAGCGAGTATTCGATCTGCAGGTCGGCGATGGGGTGCACCGCCTGGGCCCGGCGCAGCGTGGCCGCCCCGACCTCGGACAGGCCGATGTGCCGCACGTAGCCGGCCTGAACCAGCTCCGCGATCGCTCCGACGGTCTCCTCGATCGGGACCGACGGGTCCAGCCGGGCCGGCCGGTAGATGTCGATGTAGTCGGTGCCGAGCCGGTTGAGGCTGTAGGCCAGCGCGGTCTTCACCGCGGCCGGCCGCGCGTCATACCCCAGCCAGTTGCCGGCCGGGTCGCGCTGCGCGCCGAACTTGACGCTGATGGTGACGCTGTCCCGGTCGCGTCCGCGCAGCGCCTCGCGCAGCAGCAGTTCGTTGCGACCCATGCCGTAGAAGTCGCCGGTGTCCAGCAGCGTCACCCCGGCGTCGAGCGCGGCGTGGATGGTGGCGAGCGACTCGCCCTCGTCGGTCGGCCCGTAAAAGTCGGACATGCCCATGAGCCCCAGGCCGAGCGCCGAGACGCGCGGGCCGGTGGCACCCAGAGTGCGGATCTTCATTGTGCGTCCCCTTGGTATCAACGTTAGCTAGCGTCGTTAACGCGAGCCGTTAGCGACGCTAACACCAAGCTGGTATCGTTGCCAACATGAGCCCAGACGCCCGGCAGCGCATCCTCGACGCCGCCGCCTCGCTGCTGGCCGAGTCCGGCAGCGAGGCGCTGTCCACCCGCGCCGTGGCCGCCGCCGCCAACATCCAGGCGCCCACGCTCTACCGGATCTTCGGGGACAAACAGGGCCTCATCGAGGCGGTCACGGCGTACGGCTTCGAGCGGTACCTGGCCGACAAGCAGGCGCAGGCGCCCACCGGCGACCCGGTCGAGGACCTACGCCGGGGCTGGGACCTGCACGTCGAGTTCGCCCTGACGCACCCGGACTTCTACGCCCTCATGTACGGCAGCGTCCGGCCCGGGCACCAGCCCGCCGTCCCCAGGGAGGCCACCGGCCTGCTCGTGGCCATGCTGGAGCGGGTGGCCCATGCCGGGCGCCTGCGGGTACCGGTCGCCACGGCGGCCCAGATGACCGGCGCCGCGAGCGTCGGGGTGGCGCTGGCCCTGATCGCCCGTCCGGAGCAGGAGCGCGACCCCGCGCTGTCGGCACGGGTACGGGAAGCGATGCTCGACGCGATCCTCACCGATCCGCACCCGGCCCGAGACGGCGCGGGCCCGGCGCGAGACGGCGCGGACACCCCGCTGGCGGCCCGCGCGCTGGCCCTGGACGCGGCGCTGGCCGGCGCGCCGCCCGCCGACGACGCGCCACCCGCCGGCACGCCAGTCGACACGTCACCCGACACGTCATCCGGCGGGGCGGCCGCTGCCGGGGCGGCACCGGCCGCCGGGGCGTTGACCGCCGCCGAGACCGCGCTGCTGCGGCAGTGGCTGCGGCGGCTCGCCGAGGGACCTCACGACTCGACCGGGAACTCCAGGGCGGTCAGGTAGGCCCGGGCCCAGGCCGTCACGTCGTGGGTACGCAGGTAGCGGCGCATGGCGCGCATCCGCCGGCCGGCATCGGCCGGGTCGGCCTCCAGCGCGAGCACCAGCGTGTCCTTGAGCTCATCGAGGTCGTGCGGGTTGACCTGGTACGCCTGCTTGAGCTCCTGGGCCGCCCCGGCGAACTCGGAGAGCACCAACGCCCCGCCGTTGTCCGGGCGGCACGCCACGTACTCCTTGGCGACCAGGTTCATCCCGTCGCGTAGCGGGGTCACCACCATGACGTCCGCCGCCAGGTAGAGCGCGGCCAGTTCGGACCGGTTGTACGAGCAGTTCAGGTAGTGAACGGCGGGCACACCGAGCCGGCCGTACTCACCGTTGACGCCACCCACCTCGCGCTCGACCTTGTCGCGCAGCATGCGGTAGTGCTCGACCCGTTCCCGGCTCGGCACCGCCACCTGGACGAGCACCGTGTTGGGCACCTTGACCCGACCATCGGCGAGCAGCTCACGGTACGCCTTGAGCCGGTGCTCGATGCCCTTCGTGTAGTCCAGCCGGTCGACGCCGAGCAGGATGCGGTCCGGGTTGCCGAGGTCGGCCCGCATCTGCGCGGCGTGGGCGCGCACCTGCTCGGAGGCCGCGAGCCGCTCCAGATCCTCGACATCGATCGAGATGGGGAACGCGCCGACCCGCGCCACCCGGCCATCCACCTCGATCTCGGAGTGCCGGGTGCGCAGGCCCAGGACCCGGTCGATGAGCCGGACGAAATTGCGCGCGCCGCCGGGGGTCTGGAAGCCGACCAGGTCGGCACCGAGCAGCCCCCGCAGCAGGTCGGCGCAGCGCGGGATCTGCTTGAACAGTTCGGGCGGCGGGAACGGGATGTGCATGAAGAAGCCGATGCGCAGGTCGGGGCGCAGCGCGCGGAGCATCGCCGGCACCAGTTGCAGGTGGTAGTCCTGCACCCAGACGAGCGCGCCCGGCGGCGACGACTCGGCCGCCGCGGCGGCGAACCGGCGGTTGATCCGCTGGTACGCCTCCCACCAGCGGCGGTGGAAGACCGGTTGCTCCACGGCGTCGTGGTAGAGCGGCCAGACCGTGGAGTTGGCGAAGCCCTCGTAGTAGTTCTCGAACTCGTCATCGGACAGCGGTACCGCGCGCAGCGCTACGCCGTCGATGTCCGGGAGATCGGGGGCCGGGCCGGTGCCGCCGGCCCAGCCGATCCAGGTCGTCCCCTCGCCGCGCAGGATCGGCCGCAGCGCGCTGACCAGGCCTCCCGGGCTCCGGCGCCACTCCCGGGCGCCACTGTCGAGCACGGTCTCGTCGATGGGAAGGCGGTTCGCGACCACCACAAGCTCACTGTGCGGCATGACCGGTGACCTCCGGGGGATGGAGTTGTGACGATCATTCCTGGTCGCGAGGCATGACCTCTGTCGATGTTCCTACCGATAAAACGTTAAGTGGCTGTTACAAAACAGTACAGCGAGCAATGATCTGGCTCACAAACAGCTACCGACCGCGCTTGGTCACCACGTACGCGGACGGGTGCAGGCCGCCCCTGGCCAGCACGATCTCCTTGATCACGCGGATCAGGCGGGTGCGCTGGACGGTCTCCCGGAACAGCCGCTTGTCGTCGGTGAGCAGCACGGCCCGGCCGTTGCCCGGCAGCACCCGCGCGATCTCCGCGAGCGCGGCCGGGTACAGCGCGGAGTTGACCCGGTGCGAACCCACCCGCTTGCCGAACGGCAGGTTCGCCATCACCCGGTCCACCGCGCCGGACTCCACCGGAAGGTGGGCCGCGTCGGCCCGGGCCAGCAGCGCGCTCGCGCCGCGGGTACGCAGGTTGTCCGCCGCCATGCGCAGCCAACGATTCTGTAGGTCGAACCCGAGCAGCCGGCCGGGCCGGGCCAACTCGGCGGCGTGCACCAGCAGCGTCCCGGCTCCGCAGAACGGGTCCAGTACGGTCTGCCCGGGCTCGATCTTCGCCAGCCGGGTCAGCACGGCCGCCACCACGGGGTTGGTGGAGGCCGGGGTGCGCTGCAGCTCACCGAAGCGCTGGGTCAGGTACAGCGCGCCGATCTCGGCGCCGCCCGGCTCGACGTTCACGTCCCAGGCGTTCGGGCTGTTCTCCCAGCCGTACTCGGACTCGAACCGCTCGCGCGCCGCCCAACGCTCCTCGCCCAGGTCACCGACCCGGAACCGGACGGCGTCGCCACCCGGCAGCAGCGCGCTGAGCACGCCGTCCTTGAGCGAGTCCGAAAGCGCCGCCGGGTCGACCGCCAGCACGTCGAAGTACCGGCTGGCGGCCAGCGGCCGCAACGCGCCGGTGTACTCGATCAGCAGGCCATCCGGGTACCGCCGCAGCACCCGCGCACCGAGCGCGCGGACATCCTCGGCCAGGTAGTCCACGGCGCCCGGGGCGGTACGCAGAATCAGGTGATCGTTGATCTGGCGGTCCAGGTCGATCCGCGGGCGGTATGGCACCCGCCCAGCTTACGGAGATCGGACTCAGAAGGTGCCGAGGTCCAGCGCCGTCATGGATCCCCAGCCGAAGCCCAGCTCGCTCGGGCCGCCCAGGGTGTAGACGCCGGCCCCGCCCGCGTTCGGGTAGAGCCAGAGCAGCCCCTGTCCGTCGCGCGCCATGACGTCCACCCGCCCGTCACCGTTCATGTCGCCGAGCGAGATGGAGTTCATGCCGTTCCAGCCGATGCCCAGCTCGATCGGGTTACCGAAGCCGCCCCCGCCGATCCTCGGGTACAGCCAGAGGATGCCGTACGCGTCCCGGGCCACGATGTCGGTCCGGCCGTCGGAGTTCAGGTCGCCCAGTTTGATCGCGTTCATCACCTGCCAGCCGACCCCGATCACCACCGGCGCACCGAACGTCGTGGTGCCGGTGCGCCCCGTGTTCGGGTAGAGCCACAGCCGGCCCAGCCCGTCCCGGGCCACGAGGTCGGCCCGGCCGTCGCCGTCCACGTCGCCCAGCTCGATCGCGTTCATGCCGTTCCACCCGAGACCGACCAGGGCGGGCAACCCGAACAGGGTGGTGCCGGTGCCGCGTTGATCCGGGTACACCCACAGCCGGCCGAGGCTGTCGCGGGCCAGCAGGTCGTCGAAGCCGTCGCCGTTGAGGTCGGCGGCGTCGATCAGGTCCATGCCGTTCCAGCCGACCCCGACCGTGGACGGCGCGCCGAGGGTGGACGTTCCACGCCCGCGGATGTTCGGGTACACCACCAGAGTGCCCTGGCTGGTCCGGGCCACCACCGAGTCGTAGTGCGGGGGCAGCGGCACCGGGTTCGCGCCGGCGAACGCGGCCAGCTCGGCCAGCGAGCCGTTGAACGCGTCCTTGTCACCGGGCCAGGGGCCGTCGGCGTACTGCCAGATGGTGAACCGGTTCCAGCCGGCCGGCAGCACCGGCGGCGCCGTGGTGTACGCGGCGATGTCCAGCGGCAGGTACGAGAAGGACGCGTTGTTGCCGGTACACGGGTTCCACCAGTTGCTGTTCGTGTAGATCATCGGCGGCCGGCCGATCCGGGCCTGCACCTCGTTGACGAACCCGCCGATCCACGTGGACATCTGCGTGGGCGTCAGCCCCCAGCAGTCGGGCAGCCCCAGGGCGCCGTAGGGCCACTCGATGTCCAGGAACGGCACCAGGGTCTGCCCGTCGGTGACGTACTGCGCGTGGTCGATGAGGAAGTCCGCCTGGCCGACCGGGTTGCCCTGATCCGGCCGGGCGAAGTGGTACGCGCCGACGTACAACCCCTGGTTCTTCGCGGCGTGCAGATCGGAGTCGAAGTACGGGTTGATGTAGTTGGTGCCCTCGGTCACCTTCACGTAGGCGAACTTCGTCCCGGCCGCCGCCTGCCCGGCCCAGTCGATGGTCCGGCCGTTGGTGTGGTCGTTGCTGGACACGTCGATCCCGACGACCGGGTAGCCGACCGGTGCCGCGGGCGCGGCCACCGGCGGTCGCGCGCCCGGGACCGAGCCGGCGTGCGCCCAACCGCCCGGGTTGGCCGCCGCCGCGCCGAGGGCCGCGGGCGCCGCCACTGCGGCGGCGGCATCGGGCTGGGCGACCACGGGCGCGGCCGCCATGCCGGCCACGCCGTCTCGCGCCACCACGCCCGGCGCAACCACCGTGCCCGGCGCGCCCACCGCACCGGGCTGCGTCACGGCACCCGGCTGCGTCACGGCACCTGGTCGGACCACGGCACCAGGCTGATCCACGGCGGGCTGGCGCACCGCGGGGTCGGCCAGCGCCGGGGACGCCACGCTCGCGGATCCGGCCGCGAGCACCCCGGCGAGCATCAGCGCGGCCAGCCGTTTCTCCGTCGCCGCGGCCAGGCGCCGCCGGGACCCAGACAGTTTGCTACCCATCGATGCCATGCGAATCCCCCCACGCGTGCTCGGCGGAGTTGACGCGCGAGGAATCAACGGGCCGCCGACCACCGGCGACCACGCCGTCGCTCGTACACAAGGCCGCCGGTCAAGACCCGGCAGCGGCACCACCAACACCTGAATCGGATACACGTAACGCTAGGCGAAGGCCCGCGCATTCGCGGGCGAATCGTCAGGAAGGCACCGATCGTTCGCGTTGCAGGGCAGAGTCGGGCAGGGCTCCATCGGGCAGGACAGAGTCGCGCGAGGCGGCGTCGAGCGGGGCCGTACGCGAACCGGACGGCGCGATAGGGCGGCCCGGGCGGCTGGCCAGGCTCGCGGCCGCCACCCTGAGCCGGCGCGACCCCGGTACCGTGGCCCGTCGCGCCAGCACGTCGTACCCGGCCCGGGCGACCTCGTCGAGGATCCCCCGGTACAGCAGGAGTGCGGTGCGGATGCAGGCCTGCGACGTCGGGGCGAGCATGGTCACCCCGACGGCGGCCCGCGCGTAGTGCTCCCGGGCCCGGTCCACCTCGAACGCGATCAGCGCCCGGATCGGTTCGGTGGCCACGCCGGCCCGCTTCGCGGCCCGCAGGTCGTCGACGCTCACCCCGAACCGGGCGAGGTCCTCCAGCGGCAGGTACAGGCGGTCGCGCTCCAGATCCTCGCCGACGTCGCGGATGAAGTTGGTCAGCTGGAAGGCGATGCCGAGTTGGCGGGCGGGTTCCCGCGCCGGCCCCCGCAGCGCGTCGACTCCGCCACCGGCCCCGCCGCCCGGCCCGTCGCCGGCCATCAGGATCGGCAGCATCATGGTGCCGATGGCCGCGGCCGAGCCCTCCATGTAGCCGAGCACCTCGTCGTAGGTCTGGTACGCGCTGACCGTCAGGTCCATCGCCATCGACCGGAGAAACCTGTCGAAGTCGCCCCGGTCCAGCCCAAAGATCTCGATGGTGTGCAGGACCGCCGGCAGCAGCGGATCGTCCAGTTCGCCGGAGAAGAACCGGTCGCCCCACTCCCGCAGCCGGGCCGCCCGGCGATCCGGTGCGGTGTCGTCGAACGCGTCAACGATCTCGTCGGCGTACCGGGTGAAGCCGTACAGCGCGTGCACGTGGCGCCGTTTCCATTTCGGCAGCAGCAGCGTTGCCAGGTAATAGGTCCGGCCGTGATGCCGGTGCAGGGCGCGACAACGTTCATACGAGGCGGACAGGCTTCCGTCCACTGCCCCACTCTCGCCCACCGGACTCCCGAATCGACTCATAAATCGATGCAATTCGCACCATACGCTATGCTGGCCCGCGGGCTCACGGCCCCCTCAGCCGCGCACGTCCAGCCCTCGACAACGTTAGGCGCGGCGTAGCCAGCCGGCGGCGCCGGGAAGCGGGCATGATGGTCGGCGGCGACCGCGAAGGAGGGCAGCGACAGTGCGGACTGTTTCGGGGCGCACCGATCGAGTGATCATTGTCGGCGCCGGGCTCGGCGGGCTGGCGTGCGCGCTGCACCTGGCCGGGGCGGGGCGCGAGGTCACCGTGCTGGAACGGGAGCCGACGCCCGGCGGGCGGGCCGGCCGGCTGACGCTGAGCGGATACGAATTCGACACCGGCCCGACGGTGCTGACCATGCCGGAGCTGATCGACGAGGCGCTCGCCGCGGTCGGGGAGAACCTGTCCCGCTGGCTCGACCTGACGCCGATCGACCCCGCGTACCGGGCGCACTTCCACGACGGATCGACGCTGGACGTCATCACCGAGACCACCCGGATGGCGGGCGAGGTGTCGCGGGTCTGCGGCCCCCGGGAGGCCGACGGCTACCTGCGCTTCGTCGACTACACGAGGCGGCTGTGGCAGCTGCAGCGGAACGACTTCATCGACCGCAACCTCGACGCCCCGCGCGACCTGCTCACCGCCAACCTGGTGCGCCTGATCGCGGCGGGCGGGTTCCGGCGCCTCCAGGGCAAGGTCAACCAGTTCTTCCGGGACCCGCGTACCCGCCGGATCTTCTCGTTCCAGTCCCTGTACGCCGGGGTCGCGCCGCACGATGCCCTCGCGCTCTACTCGGTCATCTCCTACCTCGACGCGGTGTCCGGCGTGTACTTCCCGCGCGGCGGCATCCACGCCGTGCCCCGGGCGCTGGCCGGAGCGGCCGAGAAGGTGGGCGTGCACCTGAGGTACTCCACGACGGTCGCCTCCGTGGAGACCAGGGCCGGCCGGGCGGTAGGCGTGATCACCGAGGGCGGTGAGCGCATCCCGGCCGACGCCGTGATCCTCAACCCGGACCTGCCGGTCGCCTACCGGGATCTGTTGCCCGGCACGCCGCGGCGGCTCGCCCGGCTGCGCCACTCGCCGTCCGCGGTGGTGCTGCACATCGGGTCCAGTGCCCGGTACGAGAAGATCGCCCACCACAACATCCATTTCGGCCGGGCGTGGCGATCCACCTTCGACGAGGTGATCCGGCAGGGGCGGTTGATGAGCGACCCGTCCCTGCTCGTGACCAACCCCACCCGGAGCGATCGGACGCTGGCCCCGCCCGACCGGGAGATCTACTACGTGCTGGCCCCGGCGCCCAATCTCGTCTCCTCCCCGCTGGACTGGTCCGAACGGGCCACCCGCGAGTACGCCGGCGAACTCGTCGCCACCCTGGAGGCGCGGGGCTACTACGACTTCGGCGCCGGCATCGAGCTGTCCCGGGTGGTGACCCCGGCCGACTGGGCCGCGGCCGGGATGGCCGCCGGTACGCCCTTCGCCGCCGCGCACACGCTGCGCCAGACCGGCCCGTTCCGCCCAGCCAACCTGCACCCGACGCTGTCCAATGTGGTGTTTGTCGGTTCCGGCACCCAACCGGGTGTCGGGGTGCCCATGGTGCTCATCTCCGGCAAGCTAGCCGCCCAACGAATCACGGGAACCATTTCATGAATCGCGAATCGCATCTGGTCGAACTCGTCGCCAATGATGGGATCCACATTGGACAGTCCACTGTTGAAGACGCTCACCAGGCGCCGGACGGCAAGCTGCACCGCGCGTTCTCGATCCTGCTGATGGACCCCGACGGCCGGCTGCTGCTCCAGCGGCGGGCCGCCGTCAAGACCCGGTTCCCGCTGCGCTGGGCCAACGCCTGCTGCGGGCACCCCGCGCCCGGCGTACCGGTGCCCGAGGCGGCCGCCACCCGGCTGGACGAGGAGCTGGGCATCGCCGGCGTCCCGTTCGAGCAGCTCGGCGTCCACCTGTACCGCGCCGCCGACCCGGTCACCGGCCTGGTCGAGCACGAGTACGACCACGTCCTACTCGGCCGGGTCACCCCGGACGTCGCTATGCGACCCGACCCGGCCGAGGTGGCCGAGGTCGACTGGGTGGAGGTCGAGACGCTACGGTCCGGGCTCGCCACCGAGCCCGACCGGTACGCCCCCTGGCTGGCCGGCGTCGTCGAGCTGCTGCCTGGCGGCGCCGGTGGCCGTTGACGGCCTGACCGCCGGTGAGGTGGCCCGCCGACTCGGAGTCGCCGTCACCACCCTGCGCACCTGGCACCAGCGGTACGGGCTCGGCCCCACCGGCCACGCCCCCGGCCACCACCGCCGGTACACCGCCGACGACCTGAGCCTGCTGGAGCGGATGCGCCAGCTCATCACCCGGGGCGTACCGCCGGCGCAGGCCGCCCGGCAGGCGCTCGGCGCCGGCGACTCGGCCGCCCCGGTACGCGACGGGGGCGGCCGGGCGATCAGCGTCGGGCGCTACGGGGCCTCCGCGCGCGGGCTGGCCCGGGCCGCGCTGCGGCTGGACGCGTGCGCCATCGCCGAACTGCTCGACGAGGCGATCACCGCGGCCGGCGTGATCAGCACCTGGGAAGAAATGATCGCGCCGGTACTGCGCGGGATCGGCACCAGGCACGCCTCCACCGGCACCATGATCGAGGTCGAGCACCTGCTCAGCGGGTGCGTGTCGGCCGCGCTGGCCGTGGTGCCCCGGCCCCGGGCCGGCGACCCGCCCCGGGTGCTGCTCGGCTGCGCCGACGAGGAGCAGCACACCCTGCCCGTCGAGGCGCTCGCCGCCGGCCTCGCCCAGTCCGGCCTGGCGGTGCGGCAGCTCGGCGCCCGAATGCCCGCCCGGGCCCTGCGGGAGGCCGTCCGCCGTACCGGCCCGGCCGCGGTGGGGCTGTGGGCGCACGCCGACCGGTACGCGGTGCCGGCCCAGCTCCTCGACCTCACCGAACTTCCCGCCCCGCCGTCGCTGCTGATCGCGGCCGGACCAGGCTGGGACGGCGCCGAGTTGCCGGTCGCCGTGGCGCGGCCGCAGACGCTGCGCGAGGCGGTGGCGATCCTCACGACGGGTTCGTACTGACCCGTACCTTCCGGTTACGGTGTCCGGGCACGTTCCGGTAACCCCTCATCCGGAGATCTCCAATGGCTCGGCGCCGCGCCGTCACCCTCGCGCTGGCCGTACTGCTCCTGCTCGGCAGCTGTACCGCCGGCGACGCCGCTCACGACCAGGCCGCACGCTCCCGGCACCCAGTGTCAGCGGCCGGCGACCACCCGTCCACCAGTCCCTCGATGCGGTCGAAGCCGGCCGCACTGGCCAGCCCGTCGCCCAGCCCTTCCCCCAGCCCGCCCCCGCCGCCGCCACCGCTGCCTCCCCTCCTCGGCCACGGTGACCTGCGCGGGCCATATGGCTCGATGTACCACACCGGTTCGTCGGCCGTGGCGCTCACCTTCGACGACGGCCCCGGCCCCGACACCGGCCGGGTACTCGACACCCTCAAGCAGTACGGCGTCCACGCCACGTTCTGCGTGATCGGCAGCCAAGTCTCGGCGCAGGCGAGCATGATCAAACGGATAGTCCGCGAGGGCCACACGCTGTGCAACCACACGTGGAGCCACGACGAGAAGCTGAGCACCCGGACCCCCGCGCAGATCGTCGCCGAACTGCAACGGACCGACGACGCGATCCACGCCATCGTGCCGGGCGCCCGCATCCAGTACTTCCGTAACCCGGGCGGCGAATTCAGCCCGCAGACCGTCTCCATCGCGGCCGGCATGGGCATGAGATCGCTGTACTGGAGCGTCGACCCGGCCGACTGGAGCCGTCCCGGTACCCAGGCCATCATTTCTAATGTGATTGACCACACTCGGCCGGGGTCGATCGTGCTCATGCACGACGGCGGGGGCGACCGGTCGCAGACGCTTGCGGCGCTGCGCACGCTCCTGCCGTACCTCAAGCACAAGTACGGGCTGATCCCGCTTCCCACCTCGGCAAACGCGTCCAGATGAGGCCCGTACGCCACCCCATCCCGTCTGGGTCATCGCGACCACGGGTACGCGGTTTTGGCGTTCCATCTCTGATCGCGTATGCTTTGCAGGCCTCCGGCGGGGCCGGATGGGAGCTCAAGCCGCCTGAATCGCGATATGCGATGATGGCGGGGCCGCCCTCATCGTCTAGCGGCCCAGGACGCCGCCCTTTCAAGGCGGTAGCACGGGTTCGAATCCCGTTGGGGGCACGGACCGGCTAGCGTACGCTTAGCCGGCCGACGCAAGGTCCTGTGGAGCAGTTGGAGTGCTCGCCGCCCTGTCAAGGCGGAGGTCGCGGGTTCAAGTCCCGTCAGGACCGCCAAGCCCCGACGCCGCGCGGAACATCGTGCGGCGTCTGGCTTATGGGCACGTGGATGCTCGCTCCGGCTTCGGAGCGCGTACCATGACCCGGGAACGGCCAGGTAGCTCAGTTGGTACGAGCGTCCGCCTGAAAAGCGGAAGGTCGGCGGTTCGACCCCGCCCCTGGCCACCAGCTCTCGCCGGGCTGAACGAAGCGGTGACCAGTGAAGACTCCTGGTCACCGTTTCGCTTTCCCCCTAGATCACAAAACTAGATGATCTTGTAGTCTCAGTTCTGGTCTCAGTTGTGTCCCGCTGCCCCGGACCCGCTCCGCTCTCGCCGCGTGTCGTGCCTGAATCCGTCTGGCGGGTCGGTACGGTCCTAACCGGTATTCCACCGGCCTTGTGGTCTGGTCGCCGGCGCATGCGCGGGGGGCCGGCGAATCACCGATCGCCAATCGGGCCCCGCCCCGAGAGGGAGGTGGGATGTCATCGAAAAGAGGCCGCCGCCAGCGGCCCGATCGGCACCAATGCAGCGGGGAGATCAATTCCCTGTAAATCTGTCGCGACAACCTCTCAACCCGCCTGCGCGGCGTGACCAACGGCATGCGTCCGACAAGCGCGCCCGCCGACCACCGTCGCCCGTTGGAGGCCTCGGTTCTTCGTCGTCCTTCCGTTTGGCTACCCGACTGCCTGCTCGCCAGTCGGGTTCTTCAGCTTCCGAAGGTAGTCCGCCGCCATCGGCGCCGCGGTGGCGTGACCGGAGTCGATCGCCGACTGGTAGGAAGCCCGTGCCCCCGTCACATCGCCCTGCTCCTCAAGCAGCAGGCCGAGGCTGACCGCCGCCAGTGGCGCAGCGGCGGCGTCACCGGAGTCGATCGCCAACTGGTAGGAAGCCCGTGCCCCCGTCACATCACCCTGCTCCTCAAGCAGCAACCCGAGGCCGAGCGCCGCCATCGCTGCCGCGGTGGCGTCACCGGAGTCGATCGCCAACTGGTAGGCAGCCCGTGCCCCCGTCACATCACCCTGCTCCGCAAGCAGCCTCCCGAGGCTGACCGCCGCCGCTGGCGCAGCGGCGGCGTCACCGGAGTCGATCGCCAACTGGTAGGCAGCCCGTGCCCCCGTCACATCACCCTGCCCCTCAAGCAGCAACCCGAGACTGAACGCCGCCGCTGGCGCAGCGGCGGCGTCACCGGAGTCGATCGCCAACTGGTAGGCAGCCCGTGCCCCCGTCACATCACCCTGCCCCTCAAGCAGCCCCCCGAGACTGAACGCCGCCGCTGGCGCCGCGGGGGTGTGACCGGAGTCGATCGCCAACTGGTAGGCAGCCCGTGCCCCCGTCACATCACCCTGCTCCGCAAGCAGCAACCCGAGGCTGAGCGACGCCATGGGCGCCACGGCGGCGTCACCGGAGTCGACCGCCTTGCACATCGCGGCAACAGCGGATCTCAGATTTCCCTTGAGATATGCGGCAATTCCTATGTCATAGGCATCGGTGGCGGGGACGGCGTCGATGACTTCGGCCCAGGTCTGCTCAGGGATCGACCGTGCAGAATTGTTGTCCTGTCCATCTTCAACGGCCAGCACGTAGTCCAGCACCTCGAATCCACCATCGGAAGTGGCGGTGACGAGCGCGACTTGCGATGCGACGGGTTGTTTGGCCCAGGTCAGCCCTTCGTTGAACAGGGCGGTGGTGGGGTCAAGGTCGATGCGGACCCGACGAAGGTATAGCGGGAACAGCCGTTGCAGCTCGGAGGCACTGATCGGTCGGGAAAGTCCGATGCGGCGGGCGTCGACGGCGGCCTGTACCAGCGCGTACCCGGCGGGCTGCTCGGTGCGTCCGGCACGGTACCTGTCCATCAACCACTGCCCCCCAACCAAGGTCTCCCCGATACTCGCCGTCACCCGCTCACCCGGGTACAGCCGGTGCGCTTCGGCCGCCTCAGTCTCGTTCAGCTCGAAGCCCAGCTCCACCTTGGTCGCCCGCCCTAGTGCGGCCCGGGCGGTAGCCGCGACATCACCACTACTGTTGCGGATCGCGTTCCATCGGTCCTCGGTCATCGTGGCCACCAACCACCCGTGCCGGGCGACGATGTCCAACACCTCACCGGTCAGATGAGACAGGTCGGTAGCGGTCAGATCGTCCAGCCACACCAGGGTCGGCACAAGGAGCCGTATCGGCTGATCCAGCCGCATCAATGCCGCCAGCGCCTCCCCATTCCGGGGCAACAACACTGGCGGGTCTACCTGCGACAACGCGGCCCTGGCTGCGTGGGCAGCTGTGCGCGACTTACCCGCCTTCGACGCCCCAACGACGATCACCAGCCCGAACGGCGGCCCACCAGCGGCGAACAATTGCGCCAGCTGTCTGTCCGTGTCGGGCCGGTGTACGTAGGGGTCATTACCTGCTCTGGTGTACCGGGTCTCGGTCGTCCCCAGCGCCGCGTCCGACAGCGCGGACAGACGGGGCGGCATCCCGTTGGGGCATTCCTGCAGCAACCCGCGCACCGTCAGGCGCCACTGCGCGTCCTGCCGCACACGACCCGCGCGCAGATCCGCCATCCTGCCCGCCGCCGCCGCGACGAACCCCACCCCAGCCAGCACCGCCGACCAGATCGACAACACGACCAGCAGATGATGCTGCTTGTCAGCCAGCTTCATCCACAACGCCACGACCGCGGTGGCCGCTGACACCCCCAAGACCACCACACCAGCGATGGCCGAGATCCGCACCCAGCCCCAGCCGTCCACCGGAGCCGGCGACAATACCGCCCCCCGCCGTGACGGCATCCTGGTCCCCTTTCCACCCGGTTCGCCTCGCGAGCGTATCGATGTCGAGCCACCTTTCGCGTCGCCCGAGCGACCCCACCCGTGGGTCGGCCTTTCGCCGCTGTGGCAGCGGGTGTAGCAATGGCGCCGAACACGGGCAGCCAGACGGGGACCGCCACGTACGAAGTGGCAGGCCGTAAGGTCTGCCAGCCTGTCGGAGCGAGACCTGAAAAGCGGAAGGTCGGCGGTTCGACCCCGCCCCTGGCCACCGGCTCTCGCCGGGCTGAACGAAACGGTGACCAGTGAAAACTCCTGGTCACCGTTTCGCTTTCCCGAGTACCTCGTGACCGATCTTGACCATCTCGATCGGCTGGGCTGGCTCCCACGACCTTCTTTCGACCCCTGTTCGCCCCCCGCTATCGCATGTGGGGTGCACGACGTGGTCTTGTCCTCGTGCTCGCCAGGCTGGTCACCTCATTGACCGATGCTGGCTCCTCCTCACCCTCGGTGCCAGCCTTGGGGCACGCAAGAGGCACGCGACGTCCTCGGTGGGCGAGAGTGACGGTTCGGCCTGGTGCTCGCCGTACGCGCCGGTCTGGCGCGCGGGTGGCGCCGGTGGCAAGCCGCGCGGCGGCGCGGCATCTTAGGGTCGTGGCAGCTGGCTCAGCGCCGACGGTCTCCACCCGGTCGGATCGTCGCCGGGCGGCACCATCGCGAGGGCCTGCCAGGGCAGGAGGACGTCCAACCAGCCCGTCTCGGCCGGGGTCAGCGGGCGCTCGGACTGGTAGCCGGCGAGGAACGCCGCGCGAACCTCGGCCGACACGGGCCCCCAGTTGTGGTAGCGGGTGCCGAGCAGAATGGCCGCGCGGGCCAGCTCGACGAGTCGGTGCTCATGCCGGGTCTCCTCAAAGTCGATGACCGCGGTGACCTCGCCGTGGGCGCACAAGATGTTGGCAGAGCGGAAATCGAAATGGACGAGCTGCCACGGAAGTCGGTCGGGTGACGCGCCGGTAACCAGCCCGCGCAGCGTGTCACGAGCCGCCGCCGGCAGATGGTCGGCGCGGGAGTCGAGCCAGTCGGTGATCCGGGTCGTCAACGGCTTGTACGCAACGGCGAGCGCGGGAATCTGATCGGCGTCCGGGTACGCCGCCAGGGCGTCCTGCAACCGAGCCAGCACCGCTCCAGCCGCCCGCACCTGGTTGAGATCGGCGGTGTCGAGGAGGTCGCCCACGATCTCGCGCTGCAGGCCCATCGAGACACCGTCGACCTCGACCTGAAGACGGCCGTCTCGCGCCGGAACCGGCGCCGAAACCGGCAGCCCCCGGCCGTGAAGCCAGCTCGTGAGGCGCGCCGCCTCCGCCAGGCGGGGGAAACGCTCGGGCGCCACCGACCACTTCGCGAGCAGTCGGCCGGACGGCGTGCCGACCCAAGCCAGCGCGTTGTGGCCGCTCATGACGATCCGCTCGCAGGAGTCGATGCGAACGTCCCAGTACTCGTCCAGCATCGCGGCAACCCAGCGGCCGGCCGACTCTTCATCGCTGAAACCGAACCGTCCGTCGAGCGCGTGGCGGGGGTCCTGGACCTCCCACAACATCTCCAACACCGGCGCCTGCGATTCGATCATCCGGCGTATCCAATCACAGGACCGGTGGGACTCCGCGGCGGCCGTCGGCTCACGTGGACGGCTTGAAGAACCGTGCTCTCGGCCTCGTTTGCTACCGGCGCCGCTGTAGCAGCGGGTGTAGCAACTGCGCCGAGCGCGGACAGCCCAACGGGAGCCATCAGATCCTGAGCGCCAGGCTAGAAGGGCCGTTGGCCCGCCCAGTCCAGACCTGAAAGCGCACGCCACAGCTCCCGTCGGTACTCCACTACGGCGGTGTGCATTGTCGAGCGCCTGTCCCGGCTCGTCGAATGCGACCGCTGGAGACCCGGAGAGTCTTTGACCTGGTCGGCGGGCGACGCGTCGCCCCATCTAGCGCCGAAGCGATGGCCCGGAAGTGGCGGGCTGCACCCTAGACATTGGCAGTCTTCGTGCGTAAATTACCATCCACTCGCGAAACATCCCTCGAAAAACGTCTCCGCCTGAGGAGGTACGTATTCATGCGACGCAGCCGCCAATCGGCTATGGCGCTCGTGAAGCGCACGACGACCTGGCTTGCCGTCACGGTGGCCGCGGTGGCCGCCGCCACGGTCGTCACTGCCGGCCCCTCGTTCGCCGTGAGCCCCACCAGCGCCACAGCGACGGCATCGGTTGGCTATGCCTATTTCAACGCGGACACCCAGGTGCTGAGCATTCACGATTCGCACGCCGACGGCTACGGAATCGCGGTAATAAACTACCGCTACGACCTGGCTAACATAGGACCCTACTACGGGTGGAACCGCGAGGGTAGCGGCACCACTACCTACTACTACCTGCACATGCCTCCCCTCGGCGAAATCAAGTTCTACGTATGCCCCGAGCAGAACGGCGTCGTCATAGAATATGAGTGCGGCTCGAGGGCATTTGGGTACGCCGGCACAGAGATTTAGCCCAGGAAGTCAGCCGGGTCTCGAGACGTAGACGCGGGCCGCCGGTCGCGCGATCCTCAACAAAACACGCTCGGATAACTGCGTGTCGTGTGAGCAGGGAACGGCCACCGCACAAAGGTAGTCCGTTATGGACAGAAGAACCGTGCGGTGGCCGCCGGCCGGTCCGAGTGAGACCTGAGGAGTGGAGGTTGGCGGTTCGACCCTGCCCCCGGCCACCCAAACAATCCAGCTGTGACCAGCATCAACGCCGGTCACAGCTGACCCATTTCTGCCCAGTGCCCGGGGCAGGGCCTCCCTGCCGAACGGGCGAGGCTGGCCAGTGGCGCCAGGACCGATCGCCGTCCCTACCTACCCAGGGTTTCGTACCAACTCTGGTTTGCGTTGGCGTAGTTCGGATTCGTGTAGACGCTGCCGCTTGCGTTGCTGTCCAACATCAGACCGGTCGTATAGTCTCGAAATCCGTAGGTGTCATCGATGTAGTCGTAAGTCATGATCCACCGCTGGTACGTCCCGTTGTTGCATTTCAGGGCGTAGACACTCCCCGAGGAATTGCTGTCGAGGCACATACCGGTTGCGCCGTCCTTCAGCTCATACGCACCATAGGCGGTGTCGTAATACCATCCCCAGGCCTGGGGACTACTGCCGGTGCAGGTCGTGGTGTAGACGCGGTTCGTCCCGGTGGTGCTGGCGGTGTCACTCTCCAGGCAACGGTGGGTCGCCTCGTCCCGCAGTACCGTCGTTTTCTGCAACGTAATAGATGCGGGCGTGACCGCGTTGTCAGAGGCACGGAGGATCGCGCCGGTGGCGGCATTGGCCGTTCCGGCAGCGGCCGCCAGTACGCCGGCTGCCGCTGTGAGGACGGTGACGGCGCTCTTCAGGGTGCGTCGTTTGCTCATGTGCTGCTCCTCGTCCACGCGAAACCGTCGCGGGCAAAATCCGGCTCGCCGAAGCTGAACTTGTGACCGCGTGCCGGCCGCGACAAAGTGTGCCCCGACATTAGCGATCACCGCTAGGACTCCGCTTTGGTCTCGCTATGCCCGATGCCGACCCATTGCCCTTTACGCATTCGGTTGGTAAGCGGCTGACCTGACGCTCTCCAGCTTGCGACGTACGGTGCGGTTGACAACGGCTCGCATAGTCGATTGCCACGTCCTGAACGCGTCGCCACCAACACCGTCGGTCGGCAGAATGTCAACAATGAGCGGCGGATTCCGCGACGGCCTGCCGCGGGCCGACGCCCGGCGTTTCGATCAGGCGGCTGGCCGATCATCGTCGGGCTGGGAGGTGCGCAGCCAGGCGCCCAATGCGATGACCGCTTCGATGATCTGGCTGTAGCGCACGGAGTAGAAGAGGTCGAAGGTGTGCTGGGCGCCCGGCAGTTCGGCGTACACGACGGGCTGGGTGCTGACTTCGCGGAGCCGAGTGACCAACTCGCGGGTGTCCTCCACCAGCGTCGAACTGTCCTTGTCGCCGTGCAGGAACAGGAACGGCGGCGCATCGCGGAGCCGATCCAGCGGGGACGAGCCAGGGCCGCCGACCCTGCCGTAGTACCCGTAGAAGCCGATCGCCGCGGCGACCGAAGTGTCCGCGGACTCGAAGCCCGGCTGGAAGGCCGGGTCGTTCGGGGTCAGCGCAACCATCGAGGCCAGGTGGGCGCCGGCTGAGCTCCCGGACACGATGACCGTACGCGGGTCGCCGCCGTGATCCGCGGCGTGGGACCGTACCCAGGCGATCACCCGCTTGGCGTCAACGTGAGCGTTCGGAAAGTGGTGAGCCGGGGCGAGCCGGTAATTGGCGCTCACCCCTACCCAACCCTGGGCGGCGAGCTGGTAGAGCAGCGCGCGGCCCTCCCAGCGCTTATGCCCCGTCCGGAAGCCACCCCCGTGGAAGTACACCAGGACCGGGCCGCCGGTGGGGCGGTCCCGGCGGTGGTAGACGTCGAGCAGGTTGCGCTTGCCGGCGTCGCCGTACGCGAGGTTCCCGACCCGGACGACGCCATGACGCCGCACGGCGAACGGTGCGAGCAGGATGTGGGCCCACGGCCGGCGCGCCGGCCGCAGGTCGATGCCGGCGTCGTCGGCGAAGGCCCGGCGCAGCTCCGCGCCGGTCGGCAGCGCCCGCCGGATCAGGACGGCGAGGCCGGCCGCGGTGAGCGCCGCGACGGCGAGCGCGACCAGACCGCCGGGTGAGGCGAGGTCGCCCTGCGCGAAGGCGAGGATGCTGTCCCCGGCCAGCGCGTACAGGGCGAGGAACGGTAGCTCGTTGATCAGGAAGGTCGCCCAGAATCCCCAGTAGCTCTGGGTGGTATGCGCGGGCCGTGGTCCGATCACGGCGGTGGCGGTGCAGAACGCCAGAAGCCCGACGGAGAAGACGTATCCGAACGGCACGACGTCCGTCCTTATCGGCAGTTCTGCCGGCCGGGCAACCCGATGATCAGGGCCGCGCCGACGGTCAGATGCATGCCGAGCAGCGCCAGCCGGCTGCTCGTGCCTACGCCGCTGCCCAGCGGTGCGACCAGCGAGAGGATCAGCACGATCGCCGCGATGATCCGGTACGGCAGGACGGGGCGGCGGATGGTGCGCTCGAGTAGCGCGAGCAGGCCCCAGGCGGCCAGGCCGGCGATCAGCGCGGCCACCACGACCGCGGCCGGGCCGAGGTGCCGGGCACCGTCCCCCTGGCGGACGGCGAGGTCGTTGCCGCCCCACGGGTCGTTGACGGCCCACAGCAGGAGCGCGCCGGCCGCGGCGGCGATGACAGTGAGAGCGCGGCCGGTACGCCGTGCGGTGGTCCGGGTCAGGTCGAGGTGCTTGATGGCGTTCGTCATGCCGATGAGCGTGGCGGACCGGCCGGCCGAAAACATCGGACCGCGGGCCGCACCGGCACCTTCTTTGTCCAACCCGACCGCCAACTTTAGAAGGTGTCGGGCCCGGGTCCTCCCTGGTTAGCCTCGGCGAATGAGCAGCGACCGCCGCCCGAACACCACCGCCCTCGCCGTAGTCCTGGGTGTGTCCGGCGCACTGACCGCGGTGACGATCCTGAGCTGGTGGAGCGACCGCCCGCCGGGCCCGCTGCTCGCGCTCGACATCGCGGCCGGCGCGCTGAGCTGGGCGCTCGCGGCGCTGACGCTGTGGCGGCCGGCCGCCGCCACAGCCGTCCTCACCGTGCTGGCCGCCCTGTCGCCGGTGGCCACCCCAGCGGCCATGATCGGCGCGTTGCAGGTGTCGCGACGCAGGCGCTTCCCGGTCGCGACCGCGGTGGCGGTGGCCGGGCTCGCCGCTCAGGCGGTCCAGGGTCTCTGGCGGACCCAACGCGGCCTGCCGTACGGGTGGTGGCTGGCCCTGATCACCGTCAGCTACGGCGCGCTGGTCGGCTGGGGCGCCTGGGCGCAGGCCCGTGTGGCGCTGATCCACTCGCTGCACGAGCGGGCCCGCCGTGCCGAGGCAGAGCAGGGCCGCCGGGTGGCCGAGGCGCGCGTACTGGAGCGCCGCAAGATCGCCCGGGAGATGCACGACGTCCTCGCGCACCGCCTGTCGCTCGTGGCCACCTTCGCCGGCGCGATGGAGTACCGTCCGGACTCTTCACCCGAGCGGTTGTCCCGGGCCGCGGGCGTGGTCAGGGACGGCGTGCATCAGGCGCTCGAGGAGTTGCGCGAGGTGATCTCGCTGCTGCGTGAGGACGATCCGCCGGACGGCGACGGCATCCGGCCGCAGCCGGTGCTGGCCGACATCCCGGGCCTGGTCGAGGAGTCCCGCGAGGCCGGCACCGAGGTGCTGCTGCGCGAGGCGGTGGACGAGTCGGCCGAGGCGCCGCCGACGGTGGCCCGTACGGCGTACCGGGTGATCCAGGAGGGTCTGACCAACGCCCGCAAACATGCCGCCGGCCAGCCGGTCCGAGTCGACCTGCACGGCGGGCCCGGCACGGGCCTGCGGATCGACGTCCGCAATCCGCTGCCACCGCACCGCACGACGCCGAGTTGGTCCGGGGGCGCCGGCCTCGTCGGGCTCACCGAGCGGGTGCACCTGGCCGGCGGGCAGCTCGACCACCAGACGATCGACGGCGAGTTCCGGCTGCGCGCATCGCTACCATGGCCGGCATGACCCCACCGGTGCGCGTGCTCGTCGTCGACGATGACGCGCTCGTCCGGGCCGGGCTGACCATGATGCTCGACGGTGCCCCGGGCATCGCCGTGGTCGGCGAGGCCGCCGACGGCGACGAGGCCCCCGCCGCGACCGACGCGCATGCCCCCGACGTCGTACTGATGGACCTGCGCATGCCGCGGGTCGATGGCATCACCGCCACGCGTCGCCTGCGGGCACGTCCGCGCCCGCCCGAGGTCATCGTGCTGACCACGTTCGACACCGACGAGAACATCCTGCACGCGCTGCGCGCCGGGGCCAGCGGCTTCCTGCTCAAGGACACCCCGCCGGCCCGGATCGCCGAGGCGGTCCGGCAGGTCGCGGCCGGCGAGCCGATCCTGTCTCCACGGATCACCCGTCGCCTGATGGACCGGGTCGCCGTCCAGGCCGGCACCTACGCCCGCGCCAGGGCCACCCTTGCCGCGCTCAGCCCGCGCGAACACGACGTCGTCGTCGCGATCGCCCAGGGCAACAACAACACCGAGATAGCCGAGTCGCTCAACATGACACTGGCCACGGTGAAGACTCACGTCTCACACATCCTGACCAAGCTCGACCTCGACAACCGCACCCAGATCGCCCTGCTCGCCCACGACGCCGGCCTCGCCTGACGGTCGCGCTGGACCAGGCATACTCCGGCACCCGCGGTTCAGCGGCGTTCGAGGTACCGCAGGACGGCGAGCACCCGGCGGTGATCGGTGTCGGAGGCGGTCAGGCCGAGCTTGGTGAAGATGTTGGCGATGTGCTTCTCGACGGCCCGTTCCGTGACGACGAACTGCTTGGCGATAGCGGCATTGGTGCGCCCCTGGGCCATGAGCCCGAGTACCTCACGCTCGCGTGGGGTCAATGCCCCGAGTTCCTTGGTTCGGCGGCCCGCACCCATCAGCTGGGTGACCACCTCGGGGTCCAGTGCGGTGCCTCCGGACGCGACCCGCTGGAGGGCATCGATGAAGTCGTCGATGTCCACGACCCGCTCCTTGAGCAGGTACCCGACGCCCGCCGAGCCCTCCGCCAGCAACTGGTCGACGAAGCGGGTCTCGACGTACTGGGAGAACAGCAGAACACCGAGCCCAGGAAAGCGGCGGCGCAGCTCGACGGAGGCGCGCAGCCCCTCGTCGGTATGCGTGGGTGGCAGGCGGATGTCGACGATCGCCGCGTCGGGCGGGTCCTCGCCGACCGCGGCCCGCAGGGCGGCGGCGTCACCGACCGCGGCGACCTCGTGCCCCCGCAGCGTGAGCAGCTGCGCCAGGCCATCGCGCAGAATGGCGGCGTCCTCGGCGATGATCAGGCGCATCTCGACTCTCAGGCGTGCAGTGGAAGGTCAACCGTGATCACGGTTGGTCCGGCGGGCGGGCTGTCGGTGTCCAGGGTGCCGTCCACGGTAGCCACCCGGTCGGCGAGCCCGCGCAGGCCCGTCCCGCCGGTCGGTCCCGCACCGCCCCGGCCGTTGTCGGCCACCCGCAGCCGGATCCGGCCGCCGCGCGCAGTCACCTCGACCGTCGCGCGGTCCGCACCGCTGTGCTTGGCGACGTTGGTCAGCAATTCGGCCGCGCAGAAATAGGCGATGGTCTCGATCGCCGCCGAGGGTCGCTCGGTGATTTCGGTACGCAGGTCCACCGGAATCGCGCTGCGGGCGGCGAGGGTAGCGATGGCCGCGTCGAGCCCGGCGTCCAGAACCGGCGGATGGATGCCGCGGACCACGTCACGCAGTTCGCTGATCGCCTCCTTGGCGTTGTCCCGGGCCGTGACGAGCATGCCTCGGGTCGCGCCGGAGGTCCGGCCGTCGAGCGTTTCGATGGCCATGGTCAGGTTCATGCCCAGCGCCACCAGGCGGGCCTGAACACCGTCGTGCAGGTCCCGTTCGATCCTGCGCAGAGTCGCGGCCGCCTCGTCGACCGCGTGGGCCCGGGTCCGTCGCAGTTCGGTGATCCGCGCGGACGTGCCGTCGGGGCCGAGGAGACCCCGGACGAGGAGCCGGTCGAGTAGGACGGCGGTGCGCACGACCCAGGGAGCCGAGAGCACCAGCACCGCCCCGGCCGCGCAGACCACGAGCAGCCGGGGCCAGGTGTCGAAGACGACGCCACCCACCACGAGCCCGTGCCGGATCCCACCGGCACGACCCGGGGCGGTCATCTGGTTGATGCCCAGCGCGTGCTGGATCGGGTAGGTGAACGCGATCACGCCCCAGGCCCAGAACGCCAGTACCATGGCCAGGCCCAGCAGCGATCCGGGCAGGCTCACCACGAGGTACGCGACCGCCCGCCAGCCGGCGAGGTCGCGCAGCCCCGCCCGGATCCGGGCGAAGACGTCGCGACCCGGGCGGAACGGGGCGGGCGCCACGATGGTCTCCTCCAGCAGTACGCGGGCCAGTCCCCGGCGTACCCGGCCGAGGCCGCGCGCACCGGGAATCGCCACCGCCAGCAGCGGAATGCCCAGGGCCGTGACCGCCAGGCCGGCGCTCAGCAGGAAACTGACCACCACGTAGACGGCGCCCAGCAACGCCAGGGGCGCGCCGGCGATGACGTACGCCAACTCCGCCCAGGTTCTCCTGGTGACCGGCGCCCTGAGGATCCGGCCGCCGGTCACCAGTACGCTGCTCACCCGGGCATTCTGCATGCTCAGCCGAGCAGGGCACCCACCAGCCGACCCTGCGACCAGGTAAGCGCCCGGACGATCCACGGCATCATCAACAGGAAGCCCAAACCGCCCACCACGGCATGGAAGGCCCACACTCCGGCGAACGTCGGGCCACCCCACGCGTTCGCGCCGCCGACCCCCAGGCCGACCAGCGGACGCGCCGGGTACGCGAGGTTGAGCAGGACGATCGACCAGCCGTACCCGGTGATCACCGCCACCAGGAAGTTCAGCGGGATGGTCAGCACCGCGTGGAACAGCGCCCGGATACCGGTACGGGCCGGCTCACCGACCTCCAGGCCGAGCAGCGCGCGGGCCATCCTGCGCGACAGCCGGCCGGCCGGCCCACCGACGAGCGCCAGCGGCACGCACGCCACCCCGACGGGCAGCGCGAGGAAGGCATACGCGGTACGCCGCCAGGTGTCGCCGGTGAACGGCGCGCGCGCCACGGCGGAGACGAATCGGAGGGCCAGCGGACGGGGCAACTGAGCGGAGGCGGCAAGCATGGTGGAATCCTTTTCTGTACAACCAGATCGTGATGTCTCCATGCTTGTCGCGGGCCGCCTGCGAACCAATCGTGGCAGCACGGAACCTCGGGGTTCGGTAAACCGAACCCTGCGTGCGTGCGGCGGGAGCTCAGCCCGTCATGCGATCTCAACTGGTGCTCGAGCTCGACGGGCTCGGCCGGCGCTCAGGTGACGGGGCGGTCCTGGACTGCGAGATCGGCGGCATGCTGGACGAGCGTGATCCCGGAGTTCTGCGTCGCGTTGTAATTGGACAGGACAACGATCAGCCAATCGTGCGCGGGCTCGACGATCCGGCCGATGCTGTTAATAATCCACTTATCGTCCTCTGTGCTGCGCGACAGCCAACCGTTCTTGACGTACACGCCAGTCGCCTGCGCATCGGCCGCGACTGGTACGCCCCACCGCTGGTCGCCGTCCACCCGACTCATCAGGCCAAGCAGATAGGCCCGGCTGGAGGAGTTGAGCGGCCCGGACGAATTGGCGATCAGCTGAAGCAGCCGAAGCTGGTCCGCCGCCGTTGTGGTGGTCAGGCCCCAGTACCCGTCCTGTCCCGGCGTGGTCTCGGTCAACCCGAACACGGCGTTGGCCTCGGCCAGTGCGGAGGCTCCGCCGATCTGATCCCACAGGGCAGTTGCCGCGTCGTTGTCGCTCTCAGTGATCATTTGGGTCGCCAACTGCCGTTGCGACTGAGACAGGCTCGTACCGGACTGCTGGCCCTGCCAGAGCAGGGTGGCCAGGATGTCGACCTTGACGATGCTTCCAGTCTCGAACTCAGTGCCCTCCTGGTAGAGGACCTCCTCGCCGGTGACCTTATCCAGCAAGGCAAAGGAGGCATGGGAGCCGTACTGGGCGAGGTACGCGGCGATCCTCGCACGCACGTAGACAGCGGGGTCGACCGACGGCCTCGGGGAGGCGGGTCCAGGTGCGGACGGGGTCGCCGACGGCAGGCGCACAGCGGCAACAGGCGACACACCCGAACGGTTGATCATTCTGTGCCCGATCGGTATAGCAACGGCAAGAAGAATCCCAGCCGCGGCCGCACCGGAAGCGGCGACGCGTCCTGATTTGCGCAACATGAGTAGAGTGTCGCAAATGATCTACGCGGGTTTGAGAGGTTTTCGTGTTATCGCACGATTGACTGATTCTCGTCCCGTTTCGGGCGTCCTTTCGGCCTTTCAGGCCGGTTGCCGTACGCAGACGCGGCCGTGCGGGCCGCCCAGGTGAGGACGGCCCGCACGGTCGGACCCGGCGCAATCCCGAGTGCCGGGCGTTTGGGTGATCAGAACTTGCCGGCCTGGACGTCGCTCAGCGTCACCCGGGAGACCTTGAAGGTGTCCGAGGACGGCGGAATGGTGCCCGACGACGGCTTCTGCCCCGGAGCGAGCTGCATCACGGCGCTGATCGGCATGCCGGTCTTGGCGTTGATCGTCAGCACCTCTTCGCCAGCGCCCTGGAACAGTGCCGGTCCCGCCGTAAGGGTCAGCGTGGGCTGGCCGCCGGTCGTCGAGTCGGCGACGGTGACATCCGGAATGGTGGAGATCAGGCTGAGCACGCCGGCCCGGACCTCCGGGTTGGCCGCCCCCCAGGACAGCGCGTCGACGCTGTTGGTCCAGACGTAGTTGTTGATGTCGTCCTGCAGGGCCTTGCCGGTGGGCCGCGGCAGCGGGCTCGTGATCCCGTTCGCCTTCAGCTTCGGCTGGAGCTTGGCCATCGCCTTGTCCCATTCCTGCTGCGCCTCGGCGGGGCTGACGCCCAACCCCCACGCGTTGGGGATGGCGTTGACCATCTGCTCCCGGGCCTTGGCGAGGTCGCCGGTCGTCGCCGCGTAGCGCGCCGCCGCCACCTCCTTGGCGTTCTGGGGCTCGGCGAGGTTGGCGTGATGGGCGATCGCCGATGAGAGGGCGCGCTGGGTGTCCGTCACGTAGAGGTCGCCGCTGTCGGTGTACAGGTTGTACGTGACGTCCGGCTTCCTGCCGTCAGCCGTCTGGGTCCTGATGACCAGCGACGCGTCCCCCGACAGCGAGCCGCCGCTCGCCTTGACGTCGGCCGCCAGGGTCACCAGCCTGGAACCCACCGCGGGCGCCTTCGCGGCCGACCCGGCCGCCCCCGCCGAGGCCGCGACGTGTGACGTCGACGCGGAGTGGGGCGTCGACGTGGCGACGACCACGACCGCCACCCCGGCCGCCGCCACGGTGATCCCGGCACCGATGCCGGCCTTGCCGAGGATGCCCAGAGACCCGCGGAGGTTACGCGCCCAGGAGAACCTCTCCTTGCGCGCCGGGGCCGCCCCGGGCGCCTCAGGTACCAGGGCGGTCACGGACTCGGCCATTACCGCCCGCAGCGAGGTCCGGGCCCGCTCGTACGCCTCGGTCCGCAGGGGCGCGACGTCCTTCACCTGACTGAGCAGGTCCATCTCGTCCACCATCATTGGCTCGCTTTCACACTGTTGAGATCGGTTATTAGCGCGGCCACTTCCGGCGCGTTCCGCAGCGCCATCCGGGCCTGGTGCAGCAGGCGGCGCCCCGTCCCGGCCGGCATACCGAGCGCCCGCGCGGCATCAGCGACGGTCAGGTCCTCCCAGGCGACCAGGGTCAGCACCTCTCGCTCCTCCGGCTTGAGCTTGGCCAGGGCCGTCCGGAGCACCGCCTGGGTGTCCACCCGGGCGTCCACGGCCGGCCAGGGGTCCCACCCGTTCGCCATGCCCGTCACGTCCGGTACGAGTTCCTCGGCCGGCCGGGACCGCCAGTAACGCCGGAGCCTGTTCAGCGCCACCCCGTACAACCAGGGCCGCGCCTCGGCGAACGACTGGTCGTAGCTCCGCCGGGACTCGAAGGCCGCCACCCACACCTCGCCGAGCAGGTCCTCGGCCGCCTCGCGACCCACTCGCCGCGCGAGGTAGGCCCCGACCGCACTCTCGTGGCGGTAGATCACCTCTACAAAGGCGTCCCTGTCACCGGTCAGCGATCTGCCGATCAGTTCCGCGTCTGACCTCATGAGCCTCCTCGCCTCTGCCTCGCCTTCCACTCTGAGATTGCCGACGCGCCGGCAAAGCGTTCAGGCGAGGGGCGCGATGCGCGGACCGTCACACCATGGGCGGGCGAGCCGGGGGGTCGGCGGGAGGGTGTAGCCGTCGAGCATCCGGAAAAGCCCGACCTGCTGAGCGGCCTCGCGGCCGGCCACGCGGGGCCACTCACGCGGGTCGGGCGCACCACGGGACACGGAGGGCGGCGGAACGGGGAGGGCGGCGGGACAGGGAAGGCGGCGGAACGGGGAGGGTGGCGCCGCCCTCAGGGTTCAAGCGAGCGGCGGGTCTTGCCACCGTCGACGTCGAGCGCCTGGTACACCGAGGCGTCGAGGTTTTGCAGGAGCAGCCGCGCGCCGCGCTCCTCGGCCCGGCCCCACATCTCGAACAGCGCGGTGATCCCCGCGGGGCCGCAGCGCGTCACGCCGGACATCTCGAGAACGAGTTGGGCCGGCCCGTCGTCGAGCAGCGCGCCGGCGCGCTGCGCCAGGACCTTCGCGGCCTCGACGTCGAGCTCGCCATCCACCACGAGCTGCGCGGTGTCGCCGCTGTGCTCCCAGTCGAACGACACATCCGGTCCTGGCATGCCGTCACCATATGCGGCGCCACCGACAGGGCAGGGCCACTTTCCCGGACCCGGCAGGATAGAGATCATGCGTATTCAACCGGCGAGCGCCGAGGACTGGCCCCTGATCTGGCCCATCTGGCACCGAGTGGTCTCCAGCGGAGAAACCTACTGTTGGGATCCCGACACTGACCAGACAACCGCTCGCCGGCTGTGGATGCTGCCGCAGCCGGCCGAGGTGTGGGTGGCCGCCGAGGAGACCGTCGTGGGTACGGCGGTGCTCAAGCCCAACCAGCCCGGGCTTGGCGACCACGTCGCCAACGCCTCGTTCATGGTCGATCCGGACGCCGCCGGCCGCGGGGTCGGCCGGGAGCTGGGCCGGCACATCATCGACCGGGCCAAGGCGCTGGGGTACCGGGCCATGCAGTTCAACGCGGTGGTCAGCACCAATGAGCGCGCGGTGCGGCTGTGGCAGTCACTCGGCTTCGAGATCGTGGGTACCGTTCCGCGGGCCTACCGGCACAGCCGGCACGGTCTGGTCGATCTGCACGTGATGCACCAGAGTTGGTGATCCCGGTGGCGCTCAGGTCGCCCGGCGACGCAGCGTGGCCACCGTGGAGCCGGCCAGGGTCACCAGGCAGTCCGGCAGTTGGCCGTCGGCCAGCGCCGCGCCGAACAGCGCACGACCCATCGAGGGGTCGGAGTTGACGTACGCGCTGACGAACCGGGCCACCCAGCGGGCGTCGTACGCGACCTCATCGATGTCCGGGAAGTCGAGGATCCAACCTCCGGGCCGGGTGCCCTCGCCGACCATGGTGGCGGCCAGGCACACGGCCACGTCGTAGGCGCCCGAAACACCCGCTCGGTCGACCACCTCGTGGAAGGTGCCGGCAAGGGCCTCCCGATCGTCGCCGAGCGCCGAGCGAAGCACCAGTTCAGCGTCGCGGTACGGGTCACTCTCCAGCCGGGTCACGGTGTTCAGCCTAAAGTGCCGGGTCAAGCCGGGCGGCGCAACAGGCAGCTGATCCGGGCGGTACAGATCCGCTCGCCCCGTTCGTCGGTGATCACGACCTCGTAGCTGGCCATCGTGCCACCCAGGTAGACCGGAGTGGCCACCCCCGTCACCTGGCCGGTCCGGGCCGAGCGGTGGTGGGTGGCGTTGATGTCGACGCCGACCGCGATGCCGCCATGCGTGGCCGCCGCGTGCAGCGCGGCCCCCACCGACCCGAGCGTCTCGGCCAGCACGCAGGACGCGCCGCCGTGCAGCAGCCCGTACGGCTGGGTGTTGCCCTCGACAGGCATCGAGCCGACCACGCGCTGGGGAGATGCCTCACTGATTGTGATGCCCATCCGCTCGGCCAGTGAGCCGCGAACCCCGATTCCGTCCGATAAGTCCCTGATCGAACCCTCCGGCCGCTGCGGGCGGGCCTCTTCCAACGCGTCCATGAACACGGACGGTACCCGGTGGGACCAGGGCCGGAGGCGATCGGTACCACAAGCACGCTAGGGTGACCCGGGACCTTTGGAGGGAGACGGCCCCATGCGCACAAACGCCAAGGCCCTCGTCACGATCGCGGCCACCCTGCTGATCGCGGTGAGCGGCTGCGCCTCGAAGTCGACCAGCACGACCGGTATCGCGCCCAACAAGGGGATCCGGTTGTACGGCACGGACGGCAACATGAGCAACACGTTCGGGGCGGACTTCAAGACGGCCGGGGCGATCAGCGGCATGGTGGGCACCACCCCGCTGACTCAGCTGTCCGACGACTTCAAGCAACGGCTGAGTTCCGTCGACTCGACCCTGGCCGACGACAACTACGCCGGCGAGTCGTACGACGCGGTGGTGATCAGCGCGCTGGCGGTGCAGATCGCGGGCACGACCGACCCGCTGACGGTGGCCAAGTACGTCGACGGGGTGACCACCCTGCAGCCGGGCGGAGTCGAGTGCACGCTGGTGAAGGACTGCCTGTCCGCCATCGCCGAAGGCAAGGACATCGCGTACCGCGGAGTGGCCGTCCCCGACGGGTTCACCGACTCGGGCGAGCCTGCGACCGCGTCCTACGGCACCCTGCACTTCGGCGAGAACAACCGGATCGATGACGGGAAGACCGAATTCGTCTCGGTCGGCGACACGAGCGACGCCAGCAAGCAGGCGTCGCCGTCGCACTCCGGCAACCACGGCGGTAGCACGGCCAAGCCGCTCAGCCTCGGGCTGATCCTGCCGAAGACCGGCTCGCTGGCGCCGCTGGGTCCGCCGATGTTCGCCGGTGCGCACCTGGCGGTCAAGGAGATCAACGCCGCTGGCGGGATCCTCGGCAAGCCGGTCACCGCGGTCGACGGCGACGACGGCACCAGCGTGGACAAGGCGTCCGCGCAGTTCGACTCGTTCGTGTCGCAGAACATCCCGATCATGATCGGGCCGCCGTCCTCGGACGAGGCGACCGCGCTGATCCCGAAGGCGGTGTCGGCCGGCCGGATCCTGGTGTCCCCGTCGGCCACGTCGTCCACCCTGTCCACGGTCGACGACCATGGCCTGTTCTTCCGGACCTGCCCGCCCGACTCGTACCAGTCGCAGGCGCTGGCCGACGTGATCATGCGCGGCGGCGCGCAGCGGGTGTTCATTGTGTCCCGCGACGACTCGTACGGCACCGGCCTGCGGGACGGGGTCAGCAAGGACCTGATCGCGGCCGGGATCAAGCAGAACGCCCTGGCCACCAGGACCTACCAGGATGACCAGAAGGACTTCAGCGCGATCACCAAGGCGATCATGGCGTTCAAGCCGGACTCGGTGATGGTGGCCGGCTACGACGAGTCGGCGGGCGTGATCGCCGCCCTGCAGGCGGCCGGAATCAAGTTCGCCCAGTCGTAGCTCCGGACAGGCCCCGGCCGGCGGTATGCCCGCACGCCGGGGCCCATCGGCCCATCGCGTTGCCCTGAGCGGCGATGTTGCCCTGGGGGGCGATACCTAGCGCGGGCGTTGCCGGCGGGACAGGAACTCGTCCATCCGCTCGCGCTTCTCCTCGTCCTCGAACAGGACGGCCTGGGCCAGCAGCTCGGCGGCCGGATGGGCGGCCGGGGCGTCGACCGCCAGTTTGGTCAGCCGCAGCGCCAGCGCCGAGCCGCCGGCGATCTCGTCCAGCAGAGAGTGCGCCGCGACAAGCAGCTCGCCCGGCTCCTCCACCACCCGGTTGACCAGCCGGATCGCGAGCGCCTCGGCGGCCGGCACGCGGCGGCCGGTGAACAGCAGTTCCTTGGCCAGCGCCTCGCCGATCAGCGCGGGCAGCCGGTAGGTCGCGCCCGCCCCCGCGATGATGCCCAGCTTCACCTCGGGCTGGCCGAAGAACGTGCGGGACGTACAGATCCGCAGGTCGCAGGCGTACGCCAGCTCCGCGCCGCCGCCCAGCGCCGGGCCGTCCAGGGCAGCCAGGGTGGGCATCGGCAGCCGCCGGAGCCGCTCGAAGACGCCCACGTTGATCGCGGCGAGCGCGTCCATCCGGCCCCGGTCGCGCAGCTGGCCGATGTCGGCCCCACCCGCGAAGATCCCGTCGGTGCCCCCGGTGAGCAGCAGCAGTTTCGGGTGCTGCTCGAGCGTCGCGCACAGCTCGTGCAGCTCGGCGACCATCCCGGCGTCGATCGCATTGCGCTTCTCCGGCCGGTCCAGCGTCACGACCATCCGGTCGCCGCGCTCCTCGATCCGCAGCGAGTTCACTGCCGCACCCCGTCATTCCACTCGTAGAAGCCGCGCCCGCTCTTGCGGCCGAGATGCCCCTGCGCCACCAGCGATTCAAGCAGGGCCGGCGGCTCGAATCGGGGACCGTACGCGTCGCGGAGCGTCCGGGCGATGTCCAGCCGCACGTCGAGCCCGACCAGGTCGGTGAGTTCCAGCGGACCCATCGGATGCCGGTACCCGAGCGTCATGGCCTTGTCGATATCGGCCGCGGTGGCCACTCCGTCCTCCACCATCCGGATCGCTTCCAGTCCCAGCGCGATGCCCAGCCGCGAGGTCGCGAAGCCGGGCAGGTCGCGCACTACCACGGGGTCCTTGCCCAGCCGGGCGGCGAGTGAACGCGCGGCGTCCACGAGTTCGGGTCCGGTGCCGTCGGCGACCACGATCTCCAACAGCGGCATGGCCCAGACCGGGTTGAAGAAGTGCAGGCCGATGACCCGCTCGCCGAGCGTGGCGATCGGGATGCTGGAGGTGTTGGAGCCGAGCAGGGCCGGGCGCTTCCCGACCGCCTCGGCGAGGACCGCCCGCTTGAGCTCGGGGCGCTCGGGCACGGCCTCCACAATCACGTCGGGCCCGTCGGCCACCCCGCCGAGCGAGGTCACGAATTCGACCCGGGTACGGGCGGCCGACGCGTCGGCCTCGGACATCCGGCCCCGGCCCACCGCACCGTCCCACACCCCGCCCAGCCGCTGCCGGGCGGCTTGCGCCTGTGCCTCGGAAACCTCGACGAGTTCGACCTGGTACCCGGCGTTGGCCGCCACATAGGCGATACCGATGCCCATGGTGCCGGCCCCGATCACCACGAAACGCTCAGTCATGCTCGGATTCTGCCGCCGCGGTCGCCGGGCTTGAACGCTGGGCTACGGTGAACGCCGACATGTACCGACCGGTCTGGCTCGGCGCGTCCGAATCCGCGCGACGACCCAGGCCGGTCGCCGACCGGTGTGGCTCGGCGCGGCTGAATCCGCGCGACGACCCGGACCGGTCGCCGATCGGGAGAGGGAAATCGATGGCTGACGGCGAGACCGTAGAGACTCGTGGTGAAGACCGGCACGACCTGATCGCCGCTGACACCAACAAGGACGGCAAGGCCGACGTGTGGGCGACCGACACCGACGGCGATGGCAAGGCGGACCTGTTCCAGTTCGACACCGATGGTGACGGAAAGGTCGACGTCACGATGGTCGACCTCGACCAGGACGGTACCCCGGACAAGATCGTTGACGGCGACGGCGGCCACGCGCCGACGGCCTGAACCACCCTTGCCGAGCTCGGCGCCTCGCCGACCCTGACGTCGCCGGCGGCCGGCCCACCGGGCGGGCCCGCCGGCGGCGTCGCGTGCGGACCCGAACCATTCCCGGGATAGCGCCGCCCTGAGCCGACCCTCGGGCCCCGTCGACCCTCAGCCGCCGTCGACCCTCAGCCGCCGTCGACCCTCAGCCGCCGTCGACCCTCAGCCGCCGTCGACTCTCAGGCCCCGTCGCCCCTCACAGCCCCCACCGAGTCTCAGCCGCCGCCCAGTGCGCGGATGGCCAGCGCCACCACGACCGCCAGGACCGCGGCGCACACGCACCCGACCAGCCAGGACCAGGCGCCCGACCCGGGCTCGTCCGGCGCGATCGCATCCGGGTGCCCCCGGGCCTCCAGCAGTTCCCGCTGGGCCAGCGCGGCGGTGCGGTACTGGCCGACCCTCGGCCCGCCCCGGGACAGCTCCAGCGCCAGCAGCGCCTGGGCCCGTTGCAGCCGCCGTACCGTCCGGCGTCCCGCCCGGCCGGCCTGCCGAAGGGCGAACCGGCGGGCCGCGGCCCGGCCGCGCGCCGAGCCGAGCGCGGCCAGCTCGCCCGGGGTCGCCACCCGCACGTCGCCGGCGAGCCGTTTCAGGTAGTAGCCGGCCTCCCGCCGACCAGCCCGCTTGATCAGCAGCGCTACCAGCAGCAGCGCGGGTATCCCCTTGATCAGCAGTGCCACCAGCACGCCGGGGGCGCCGTACCCGAACCCGTCGGCCAGCAGGGGCGAGTCCCAGCCGAAGTGGAACAGCCAGGCGCCGGCCAGCGCCGCGAGCGCCACGCCCCAGCGTCGCCACAGCGAACGGTCGTGGTGCAGTGCCGCGTACGCGATGCCCGAGCCGGCCAGCGCGGAGAACAGCGTGTGGCTCCACAGCCCGCCGAGGAATCCGCGCAGCAGGAAGGTGCCGACCACCGGCCCCAGGGTGTCGCCGTGTCCGGCCAGCGCCACCGCGTTGAGCGCGTACCCGATGTCCTCGACGACCTGGAAGCCCAGCCCGACGAAGGCGCCGTAGACGAAGCCGTCCACCACGCTGTTGATCTGTGCGCGGGCGGTCAGCACGATGACCACCACGCCGAGGGTCTTGGCCAACTCCTCGACCGTCGGCGCGGCCACCGCCGGCCCCCAACTGGCCGCGAACGCCGGTGAGACCAGCTTGGCCAGCAGGTTGTGCACCGCGGAGTCGCCCGGCACCGCCACCGCGGTGGCGGTCAGCGCACCCCAGCCGAGGGCGGCGAGCAGCAGCAGCGGCGGTTCCCGTTCGAAGTAGTCGAGGCTGCGCACGACCGCGACGAACAGGATGGCGTAGAGGGCGAACAGCACCACCGCGAGGGCGGTGGCCGACGGGTACCCGACAGCCTCGCGACGCAACAGGCCGCCGATGCGCCAGCCGCCGACCGCGATGAGCACGACCAGCAGCCAGAACGATGGCAGGCGCAGCGATCGGCGGGCTCGCGCCCCGGCCGGCGTGGGGATGACCAGTCCGGGCTCGGGCACGTCCGCCCGGCCGCCGTCCTCCGCCTCCGACTCGGCGCCGCGCCTGGAATCGGTGGTCATGAACGGCCGAAGGTGATGCTGAGCACGCTGGTCTCCAGGGCCGCCAGGGAGTCGTGCAGTTCCAGGTCGCCTCCTGCGAACGTCACCTGAACCGCCGTGCCGGCGGAGAGGAAGACCGTGTACCGGCCCTCCCGCCCCGGCGAGGTGTAGCCGCCCTGCAGGCCGGCCACCCCCGAGTCGGTGCGTACCGGCAACTCGCCACCGATCACCTGGTACCCGCGGTTGGCGGTGATCCTGGCTCGCAGCTGGGCGGTGGCCTCGTCCAACCCGCCGGTGAACGGCTCCGCCAGCACCGAATATCGCACCCCGCCGAGCAGGAACAACGCGGCGCCCTGATCCTCGGCGGGGGTCGTCCGGGTGACGTCGACCTGCGCGCCGGCCGGCGGCAGCACGCTGACCCCGGCCCCGACGTAGTACGCGCCGGCCGGAACCGGGCGGGCCGAGGCGATGGCGTTGTCCAGGGCGGGCAGGCCGAGGCCCAGCCCGGACAGGACGGCGAGCACGGCCAGGCTCCACAACGCGTTGCGCAGCAGCCGGGGTCGCATCCCATGAAGTTACCGTCCGGCGACGACGCGTGGTGTCTTCATCTTCACCGTGGTGGACGGCCGGGGGCGGGAGGGCCACCATCCGGCCGCCCCGGACAGCGCCCCGCACGCCGGTACCGCGAACAGCGACACCACGAAGGCGACCAGCGCGATGCCCAGCGTCACGGCGAAGCCGATCTGGACGAAGAACGGCACGCCCGAGATCAGCAGCGCGGCGAAGGTACCGGCGAGGATCACCGCGGCCGCCGCCACCGATGGTCCGGCATGCGCCACGGCCAGGGCCGCCGCCTCGCGCGGACCGCGCCCGTCGCGCAGTTCCTCGCGCAGCCGGGCGGTGATCAGAATGTTGTAGTCGGTGCCGATGGCCGTGACGAACAGGTACAGCACGATCGGGATGCTGAACGCCAGCGAGTCGGCGAACAGCCAGGCGGTCGCGCCGAGGGTGGCGGCGAACCCGGCGACCACCAGCACGACCAGCTGCACCGGGGCGAGCAGCGCGCGGAGCAGCCCGCCGAGGATCAGTACGAACAGCGCCGCCGCCACCGGGAAGATGACCGCCAGATCCCGGTGCGTCGCGTCGCGCACCTCGGCGTAGGCCATCGTCTGGCCGCCCAGCAGCACGGTGGTGCCCGCCGGGGCGGCCGCCCTTGCCCGGTCGCGCAGCGGGCCGTCCACCAGGTTCAGCGCGGCCGTCGAGTACGGCTGCGCGGACAGCACGAGCGGCACCTGCGCGGTGCGCCCGTCGGTCGACACGACCGGGGGCAGCGGCGAGGCCACCCCGGGCAACGCCGCCAGCCGCGACACGAACCGGCCGAGCTGGGTGGGCCCGATCGGGGCTTCGGAACGCAGGTACACCGTGGTGGGGTTGAGCGCACCGGCCGGGAACCCGAGCTGGAGCTGCCGGAAGGCGCGGCTCGACTCGGTACCGGCGGGCAGCTGCCCTACCGGGTCGTAGGACGGGTGTACCGAGCCGAGCCCGACGCCCAGCCCGCCGAGCAGCAGTACGCCGCCGAGCAGCACGAGCAGCGGCCGGCGGCCGACGAGCCGACCCAGTACCGCGACGCGCCCCGGCCTCGAACCAGCCAGCACGGGACCGCCGGCCGCCACGGGACCGCCGCTGGGTGCGCCGCCGCGCGCCAAGCCACGGGCGGGCCAGAACACCCAGCGCCCCAGTACCGTCAGCACCGCCGGCACCAGGGTCAGCGCGGCGAGCAGTGTCACCGCAACGCCGATCGCCAGGGCCGGACCCAGCGTGCGGTAGAACCCGAGCCTGGCCAGGATCAGCGCGCCGAACGCCGCGATCACGGCGAGCGCCGCCGAGGCCACGGCCTCGCCCACCCGCGTCAGCGCGGTCACCACCGCCTCGGTCGGCCGGTCGCCGGCCCGCAGCCGCTCCTGGTAGCGGAACAACAGGAACAGCACGTAGTCGGTGCCGATGCCGAACAGCACCACGGTGAGCATGGTGGGCAGCTCCTGACCCACCTGGAAGCCCAGCAGCCGGCCGGCGGACGCGACCAGGGCCGTGACCACCCCGTACCCCAGTCCGACCGTGAGCAGCGGCAGCAGCGCCGCCACCGGGCTGCGGAAGATCAGCAGCAGCAGGGTGACGATCAGCGCCAGGGTCGCCACGGTGACGATCACGGTGGCGTGGTCGAACGCGCCCTTGGTGTCGGCCGCGACCGCGGCCTGCCCGGTCATGCCGACGGACAGTCCGGTGCCGGCCAGTGCCGTCGCGCTCGAGTGGCGCAGCAGCGTAACGGCGGACCGGGTGTCCGCTCGCTCCGCCGGCCCGGCGAAGCTCACCACGAGCATCGCCACCCGCCGGTTGGCCGCGACGCCGCGCACCGGGTCGAAGGCCATGCCGGTGACCGCCGGCGGCCGGGGCAGGTCGGCGAGCCGGCCGGCGGACGCGAGGTCGGTCCCGGACAGCGTGCCGCCCGGGCGGGTCACCACGAGCACCGCGGTGGACCGGGCCGAGTCGGGGAACTCGCGCTCGGCCAGCGCCGCCGCGCGCGCGGATTCCGATCCGGAGGGCAGCGAGGCGGCCTGGTCCGGGTTGGTCACCGTGCTGATGCCCGGGGCGACCAGGATGAGCGCTCCGGCAACCACCAGCCAACTGACGATCACGAGCCACGGGCGGCGGGTCACCGCGCGGGCGACGGCTGCGAACATCGAACCTCCCAAATGATGGCACGACGTGCATAGTGGCATTCGAATGCATGATGGCACTCAACGCAGCATGTCATCGCATGCCATCTGGCACAACATGCCATGCATGCCAGCGCGCAACCATGAGAAGGTGGTGAGCGTGAATACCGCGCCAACCCGGCACGAACCCCCGCCGAACCCGGGGCCGGCGCAGCCGAGGCGGGCGGGCCCGCCCGCCGCCGGTGCGTCGCGGACCGGCGGGGCGCGGCCGGGCGCGCCGGCAACGGCCGGACCGGCCGCGGGTGCGCCGGGCACCGCCCCGCCGGCCAGAAGCGCGCCGGGGGCGACCACGCGGGCAACCCCGTCCGGGGCGACGCCGGAGACCGCGGCGCCCACCCGCCGCGAGCGCAAGAAGATCGAGACCCGGGCCGCGCTGGAGGCGGCGGCGCTGCGGCTGTTCGCCAAGCAGGGCTACGAACGCACCACGGTCGAGGAGATCGCCGAGGCCGCCGACGTGGCGGTGCGGACCTTCTTCCGGTACTTCCAGTCCAAGCAGCACGTGCTCTACGGCGACATGGCGATGAACATCACCGACCAGATGCGCGCCGCCCTGCTGGCCCGGCCGGCCACGGAGTCGCCGGTGCAGGCGGTGGGCGCCGCACTGGACGCGATGGAGCTGGGCGACCCCGACCAGCAGCAGCAGGTGCTGGACCGGCTGCGGTTGATGGAGCGGATGCCCGAGTTGGGCGGCACGTACCACATGATCTTTCAGCACCTGCACGACGTGATCGCCGAGCACGTCGCGGACCGCACCGGGCTACCGCCGGCCGAGCTGTACCCGCAGCTGCTCGCGGCGGCGGCGATAGCGGCGATCAAGGCGGCGCTGGCGGTGTTCGAGGCGGCCGGGGGGCGCCAGTCGCTCATCGAGCTGCGCGCCCGGGCGTATTCATCGCTCACTGCCGGCATTGGGGATCCACCCCGCGGCTGAGCCGGATACGGTATCGGTCGTGGCAGATCCGTGGGAGGGACTCGGCAATCGGCGCTACGTGCTGCTGACCACCGTGCGCGGGAACGGCACGCCGGTGCCCACCCCGGTGTGGGTGGTCCGCGACGGCGACCGCCTGGCGGTCTGGACGGGCGCCGGCGCCGGCAAGGTCAAGAGGATCCGGCGCAACGCCTCGGTGACGATCGCGCCCTGCACGGTCCGAGGCAGGCCGCTGGGCGAGCCGGCGGCGGCCAGCGCGCACCTGCTGCCGGCCGAAGATACGCTCCGGATCATCGATCTGATCATCAAGAAGTACCGGCTCCAGGGCCGGCTGGTGACCTGGCGGGCGCGTAGGCGCCCGGGCACCACGGTTGGCATCGGAATCGACCTGGACGGCGCTCCCGCGGGCTGACCCCACGAGACGGCCGCACCAGGGGCGACGGCCGTGGCGGGGCGACGGCGCGACCCGGAAAGCCCGGGCAGATACGCCTCAGGGGCGAAAGACGTGTAGCCATACTCGCCTTTCGCCCCCGACTCGTCGGTGGGTCCGCGATCGAACCGCGCCGCTGTATCGAATCTGGTCAGTCCCCCTGACGCTGCTGGGGAATCTGCCCCTGCAACAGGGCGCGTACTTCCGACTCCCGGTACCGGCGATGGCCACCGAGAGTGCGGATGGCGCTCAGCTTGCCCGCCTTGGCCCACCGGGTGACGGTCTTCGGGTCGACGCGGAACATCGACGCAACCTCGGCCGGGGTCAGCAGCGGCTCAGGCTCGTGCGTACGCGATGCCATCGGTCACTCCTCCACAGATATCTCAGAACGACGGCCGGGGTCCCGCCGGCCGACGCGATTCCATGGTCCGGCTAGTCCCGCATGTCCGACATGGACCGAACGGCTGAAGGTCCGTGGATGGACGGATGATGAATGCCCGATTTTTCCGTATTTTGTACGGTAGATAATGTCTTATTTGGATGATTTATTACTCTGCGTCATGGGACGAATACGAACCATTTTCGAGTTAGTTGCTCCGTTCGAGCAATTGCACCGCTCGCCACCTGGCCACTAGCTGCTCATATGCCTCGGTGGCGGAGTCCGCGTCGCCGTGTGACAGGCCGGCGAGTCCGGTCGCCACCAACCCCGGGGAGTCATCGGCGGCGAGGGCATCATCTGACAGAAGGGGGACAAGACCGCCGTAGTCGAGCTCAACCAAGGAGCGCGGGTGGAACTCCTCCAGCCACCGCGTGCTCTCCTCGACCGCCTCGGTGATCGGCGCGTCGCCCAGGGACTTGCGCAACACCGAGTGCGCCCGGTGAGCGCGCCGGCGCGCCTTGGAGATCTCCGTGCGGTACCGCAGCACCCGCCGGCCGGGCCGGACGGACAGCTGCTTCTCGGCCAGCTCGACGAAGACGAACCAGCGCAGCGGCACACCCCAGGTGGACACCTGCTCGTGTACCCGGGGCATCCCCTGCTCCAGCACCTTCGCGCCACTGCGCCAGTCTTCGACCACGGACTTGGCCAGGCCGGCCAGTCTGGGCGGGACGAAGGCGTCGGCCAGCACCGCCGGCACCCCGTCACGGGCGGACAGCGCCGCCTCGGCGACCCGGAACCGCAGGTTCCACGGGCAGATCAAGAGGGTCTCATCGGTCTCGAGGACGTAGGCCTCGTCGGGTAGGTCGGGCAGCCGGGTCCAGCCGGCGCCAAGAGCCTCCATGACCACGGTGCGCTGTCGGCCGGGGCCGTCCAGCGGCCCGATGGCTCGACCGTCCTTGACGTAGCGGCGCCAGTAGAGTTGGCGCTCCCGGTCGAAAGCGGTCAACGGCTCGTACACCCGAAGGTAGGCGGCAAAGTTCGAGGGCACGCAGGCGATCGTGCCACGCCGGACGGTGGTTCCGCTGCCGCGTACGCAACAGGTGGACCGCATTAGAGTTCCTGATATCCGGTACCACCCCGCCGGACGACGGACATCTACCCCACGAGGGAGTGTTGCCATGGGAGTGTTCAGCAGTGACGCCGATCACGAACAGGTGGTCTTCTGCCAGGACAAACAGTCCGGCCTACGAGCGATCATCGCCATCTACTCGACCGCGCTGGGGCCGGCTCTGGGTGGAACTCGGTTCTATCCCTACGCCGCAGAGGCCGACGCGTTGCACGATGTGCTCGAACTCTCCCGTGGCATGGCCTACAAGAATGCTCTCGCCGGGCTCGACCTCGGCGGCGGCAAAGCGGTCATCTGGGGTGACCCCGATCGGGAAAAGTCCGAGCCGCTGCTGCGCGCCTATGGCCGATTTGTCGCCTCGCTGGGCGGTCGTTACTACACCGCCTGCGACGTCGGCACCTACGTGCAGGACATGGACGTCGTGGCCAGGGAGACGAGGTTCGTCACCGGGCGCAGCGTCGAGCACGGAGGGGCCGGCGACTCCTCGATCCTTACCGCCTGGGGAGTCTTCCAGGGCATGCGGGCGGCCGCGGAGCACCGCTGGGGCAGCCCGACCCTGTCCGGACGCACGGTCGGCGTGGCCGGGCTGGGCAAGGTCGGCAAGCACCTGACCGCGCACCTGCTGGAGGACGGCGCCTCGGTCGTGGCCACCGATGTCTCCTCGCGGGCACTGGACTGGGTCCGCGCGACGTATCCGCAGGTCAACCTCGTCGACAACGCCGACGACCTGATCCGCTCCGACATCGACGTGTACGCCCCCTGCGCGCTCGGCGGCGCCCTGGACGACGACGCGGTGGCGGTACTTCGCGCCAAGATCGTGGCCGGCGCGGCCAACAACCAGCTGTCCCACCCGGGCGTCGACAAGCTGCTGGCGGACCGGGGCATCCTGTACGCGCCGGACTACGTGGTCAACGCCGGCGGCGTGATCCAGGTGGCCGACGAGATCGAGGGCTTCAACTTCGACCGTGCGAAGCTGCGGGCCACCAAGATCTTCGACACCACCCGGCAGATCCTGGCCCTGGGTGACGCCGAGGGAGTGCCTCCGGCGGCCGCCGCGGACCGGCTCGCCGAGCGCCGGATGGCCGAAGTCGGGCGTTTGCGGACGATCAGGCTTTAATAGATCGGGTCCGGCTCGTCAGAGTCGTTGGACGGGCCGGCCCGCCGGGTAAGGACCGGGTGGCGGAGGGCCGAGGTGCCGAACCTGGCTCTCGACATGTACCGTATGAGCCACGAGAGATGCCTGTAGTCATCGGGGCGCGTCTGGATTGGGCTGCCCCGTAATTCTGTGCGAGGGGGTCGAGCCATGGGGCGCGGCCGAGCTAAGGCGAAGCAGACAAAGGTGGCCCGGGAGTTGAAGTACCACTCCCCAAACACCGACCTCGCTGCACTGCAGCGCGAGCTCGCCAGCAGCGAGAAGTCGAAGGAACACTTCGACAACTACGGCGAGTTGCTTGACGACGACTCGGACGATGAGGACGACGAGGACGAGTCGGACGACGGCGCCTGGACGCCTGGGCGCCGGTAAGGACCGGGCGGCACACAAGCACGCGGTTTCTCCCGCGTGCTTAAGTGTGCCGCCGCGCCGTCCGGTGTGACCCTTCCCACTCCGGCGATCCCGGCTCTGCCGACGGCGCGATCAGATCGGTCCGAACGGCGCGCTGGGGCCCTCACCCCGGTGCCAGCGGCAACGCGACGGCGATCCCGTCAGCGGCCCGGGCATCAGGGGCGCCGGCTGACAAGTGCACCGATCGGTGACGGGCCGGCCGTGACGGGCCGGCCTTTGCGGCACCCCGAGCCGCCCGTCCTCGGGTGCCTCACCCGGCATCCGCGCGGGGTGGATCCGGCGACCGCGGGCGGGCCCGGCAAGGGCTGAGAGCCTCGTCAGCGGGGCCTGTTGGTGAACTGGTAGAAGGTCGGGAAGGCGTCCTCGAACGGCCGCCATCCCGGGCTACCGGCACCCAGATCCTCGGTGCGGGCGCGCCACGCGTGCTCCGCCTCGGCCAGCATCGCGGCGAGCCCCGGCCCGGCGGCGCGCACCCGGTCGGCGATCGATTCAGTGCTCTCGGGCATACTCCAGCACTCCCTCCAACAGGCGGATCTTGCTGTTCCGGCAGTGGTTGGTCTGCGTGCCGTCGAACCGGCCATGCTCGAAGTACCGGTTGGAGGCGTGCGCCCCGCCGCAGAAGCCGAAGTACGGACAGCTGGCCCGGCACGCCTCGACGCCGGACAGGTACTCGCCGATCCAGCCCTCCCGGTGCCGTGCCGCCCGGGCGACGATCTCGTGCAGTGGGTGCTCCATGACGTTGCCCGAGGAGAAGTCGCCGTACCGGGAGTCGACGAAGCCGGCCAGCTCCGGGGAGAGCAGGACCACCCTGCCATCCTCGCCGATCGCCGGGATCGGATCGAACTGGCGCGGCAGCAGTTGGTCATCTGTGCCGGCCAGGGCCGCTCCGGCGTACCTCAGGGCCCACTCGACCTCGCGCAGCTCGATCCGCGGGTCGGCCCGCCAGGCCGCGGTCAGCTCCGCCCAGAAGGTCTGCATGGCCGCTCCGCCGAAACCGGTCTCCCGGAGGTTGACGCCCTCCCGCTCCTCGACGTTGATGCCCAGCGCGTAGCAGCCCAGCTCGAGGAAGAATTCGTACAGGTCGGCGGCCAGGCCCGGCCGGGGGTCGGAGACCACGCACAGGGCGGCGAACGGGATGCCGTGCCGGCGCAGCGCACCGACCCCGCGCAGGATCCGGTCGTACGCCTGCTGGCCCCCTCGGACCACCCGCCGCGCGGCCAGTGACCGCGGGCCGTCCACGCTCACGCCGACCCGCACCCCGTGCTCGACGAAGTACTCGCACCAGGCGTCGTCGATCAGCGTGGCGTTGGTCTGGATGTGGTGCTCGACACCGCGGAACGGGGCCATGAGCCGGGCCAGGTGCGCTCGCCCGACGCTGGTCGGCTCGCCACCGTGCCAGACGACGGAGAACCGGCGCGCCCGCGCCGCCCAGGGGTTGGCCGAGGCGGCGACCGCCTCGGCCACGGAGACGGGCATCCGCCGCTCCACCGACCGGAACGGGAGGTAGCAGTACTCACAGTCGAGGTTGCACAACGTGGTGGGCTGCATGATCACGTAAGAGGGAACCACGGCTATCCCGCGCATCCCGCTCCACGACGGAGACGACAAAGGTCCCCTCCTCCGTCTCGGGAGTGTCGATTCAGACTAGGGGCTGCCAGCCATACCGGCTAGTGCGCCCTCCTCCGAATGATCGACCCCCCGGGCCGGCCGAAGCCCGGTGCTACCCCCTCGTGTACGAGCCGACCATCTGCACCGTGCCGGTACCCTCGACGATCTCCCCTACCGGCCACGCCTCGACCTTGCGGGCCGCCAGCAGCGCCAGCGCCCGGTCCGCGTCCTCGGCCGAGACCACGGCCATCATGCCGACGCCCATGTTGAAGGTGCTCTCCATGTCGGCGGCCTCGATCCGTCCCCTGGCCTGCACCAGGTCGAAGATCGGCTGCGGCCGCCAGGTCGAGCGGTCGACCATGGCGTCCATGCCGTCGGGCAGGACCCGGCACAGGTTGCCGGGGATGCCGCCGCCGGTGATGTGCGCGAACACCCGCACGTCACACTCCTCGACCAGGGCCAGGCAGTCCTTGGCGTAGATCCTGGTCGGCGTGAGCAGCTCCTCGCCGAGGCTGCGCTGGGTGCCGAGTTCCTCGACGATGCTGTCCAGCCGCAGCCGCCCGGAGCCGGCGAGCAGCACGTGCCGCACCAGCGAGAACCCGTTGGAGTGCAGCCCGGACGAGCCCATGGCGATGACCACGTCGCCGAGCTGGACATTCTCCCGGTCCAGGATCGCGTCGGCCTCGACCACGCCGACCCCGGTGCCGGAGATGTCGTACTCGTGCGGGCGCATCACGCCGGGGTGCTCCGCGGTCTCCCCGCCGAGCAGGGCACAGCCCGCCGCCCGGCAGCCGTCCGCGATCCCCGCCGCGATCTCCGAGATCCGTTCCGGGACCACCTCGCCGCAGGCGATGTAGTCCAGCAGGAACAGCGGCTCGGCGCCGCATGCGACCAGGTCGTCGACGACCATCGCGACCAGGTCGATGCCGACCGTGTCGTGGATGTCCATGGCCTGCGCCACGGTGAGCTTGGTGCCCACGCCGTCCGCGGAGGAGGCCAAGACCGGCTGCTTGTACTTCTTCATGTCCAGCCGGAAGAGGCCCGCGAAGCCGCCGACGCCGCCGATCACCTCAGGTCGAAGGGTGCGTTGCACCTTCGGCTTGAGCAACTCGACGGCCTGTTCTCCGGCGTGTATCGAGACACCGGAGTCGGCGTAGGTTACTGTCCGCTTACGGCCGGAGCGTCCGTTGCCAGCCGACCACGGCTGGAATGGGGTCTCGGCCCGCTCGGTCTGCGTCACTGTTATCTCCTCCGTACGACGGTTGCGCCCCGGTTAAGCGCTTCCGCCCGGTCGACCATCGGGCCGACGTCGGTTACCTTCGTGGTCACTGACGCAGCAGCGCGTCCGCCGTCCCAAAATTCGCGGTGCCACGGGCATCGGTGGCGTCGTCGGTCGGCTCGTGGCGCTCGGCCTCGCTGTCGCGGCCCATTCCGGCGCCGGCCAGTTGGCCCGCCATGGCGCCGCCCGGGTCATCGTGGGTGGCGTCACCGGCCACCCGCCGGCCGACGCTCTCCAGCACGTGTTTTCCGATGAGGTTGTCGCTGGGCAGCCCGATCGGGTACTCCCCGTCGAAGCACGCCCGGCACAGCCGGGTCCGAGGCTGTTCGGTCGCGGCGATGAGACCGGGCAGCGAGACGTAGCCCAGGGAGTCGGCACCGATAGAGCGGCGGATGCCCTCCGTGTCCAACCCGTTGGCGATCAGCTCGGCCCGGGTCGCGAAATCGATGCCGTAGAAGCACGGCCACTTGACCGGTGGCGAGGAGATGCGCACGTGCACCTCCAGCGCGCCGGACTCGCGCAGCATCCGGACGATCGCGCGCTGCGTGTTGCCCCGCACGATCGAGTCGTCGACCACCACCACGCGGCGGCCCCGGACGGCCTCCCGCAGCGGGTTGAGCTTGAGCCGCACGCCGAGCTGTCGGATGGTCTGCGACGGCTGGATGAAGGTGCGGCCCACGTAGGTGTTCTTGACCAGGCCCAGCCCGTACGGGATGCCGGACTCCTCGGCGTAGCCGATGGCGGCCGGGGTGCCCGACTCCGGTACCGGGATGACCAGGTCCGCCTCGACCGGGTGCTCCTGGGCGAGCCGGCGGCCGATGGCGACCCGGGTGGCGTAGACGTTGCGCCCGACGATCGTGGTGTCCGGCCGGGCCAGGTAGACGTATTCGAACAGACAGCCCTTGGGATCGGGTGCCGCGAAGCGCTGCGAGCGCAGCCCGTCCTCGTCGATGGCGATCAGCTCGCCGGGCTCGATCTCGCGCACCACGCTGGCGCCCACGATGTCCAGGGCGGCGGTCTCGCTGGCCACTACCCAGCCACGTTCGAGGCGGCCGAGCACCAGGGGACGTACCCCGTTCACGTCACGGGCCGCGTAGAGCGTGTCCTCGTCCATGAACACGAAGCTGAAGGCGCCACGCAGCTGGGGCAGCACCCGCATGGCCGCGGCCTCGACCGACAGGTCGGGCATGCTCGCGAGCATCGCGGTGACCAGGGCCGTGTCGCTGGTCGAGCCGTCCTCGGTCTGGATCGCGGCGGACAGGTCGGCGGTGTTGACCAGGTTGCCGTTGTGAGCCAGGGCGATGGTGGTCCCGGTCTCCGTGGACTGGATGGTCGGCTGGGAATTCTCCCAGGTCGGGCCGCCGGTCGTGGAGTAGCGGGCGTGCCCGATGGCCAGGTGCCCCTGCAGGCTGGCCAGGGTCGGCTCGTCGAAGACCTGGGCGACCAGGCCGAGATCCTTGTAGACCATCACGCCGGTGCCGTCGCTGACCGCTATGCCGGCCGCCTCCTGGCCACGGTGCTGGAGCGCGTATAGCCCGAAGTAGGTCAGCTTGGCTACCTCTTCGCCGGGGGCCCAGACCCCGAAGACCCCACACGCGTCCTGCGGGCCGGGCCGCCCTGGGTCAAGCTCGTGACTCAACCGGCCGTCGCCTCGGGGCACTTGCCGCTCCTTGCGCCGCTGGTGCTTCCTGTTCGCGTGACAGTGTACGCGAGCCAGAAGGCATAGCGGAGAGCCAGCTTTTCGTTGCCGTCAGTAGGGCTACGCAGGGCATCGACGCCGCTACGCACGCCGACATCGCATACCTCGCGGCGCCCCCGGGACGGGTCATCCCGTCCAGACGGGCAGCAACTCGGAGATGTCGGTACGGATGCCGCTCGCCGCGGCCCGGCCCTCCGCCAGTGCCCGGGACCATTCCAGCCGCCCGGTGGCGAGTCGTACCCAGGTGACCGGATCCGTCTCGATCACGTTCGGCGGCGTACCACGAGTGTGTCGCGGGCCGGCGACGCACTGAATTGCACCGTAGGGTGGGACCCGCACCTCCACCGATCGGCCAGGCGCACGCGAGGAGAGTTCGGACAACAACCACCGCACGGCATCGCGCAGCAGCTCACGAGCCGGTTCTTGACCGGCGTCGAGGGCCTGGACGGAGGCGGCCACAGCCGCCGGACCGGGGTGCACAGGGGACACGTCGGGACGATACGACTCGCACCCGACCTACTTAGGCATGCCCCCTGACTTTCGTCGGGACACCAGACAAGGCATAGTTGCCCACGGTGCAAATCCGCACGGGGGGTAGTCAGAACGGAAGGCGGTGGATGTTGACTGCGCACCGACGAGCCTGGACGCTGCGTGCCGGACTCATGGCGGTGTTGGTAGCGGGAACCATGGGCGCCGTCGCGACGCCCGCTTTCGCCGACAGCGCCATCGGGGTGTCTGTTAGTCCACTGGGCGACTTCGGCCCCGGCGCCAAACAGAACCTCCAGATCGTTGTTCAGAACAAGAACCCGATCGCCCAGGGCGGCCAGGATGAGGACGTCACCGTCACGATCAATGGCCTGAACAGCAATTTCACGGTCAGTGACCCCAAGGGTTGCGAGGGCAACGGCGATACGTCGTGCACCGTGACGTTCAAGGCCGGCGACGACGACACCCGGGCCACGATCTCGTTCAGCATCAAGGCGACGCAGAACATCCCGGCTGGGCAGACGGTGACCGGCAGCGGCACCGTGAATGTGGCGACGAACGACACCGCGGACGGGCAGCAGCACAGCGACAGCGCCAACTTCCAGGTGGTCGCCCACGGCGACGCCGCCGCCCCGCCCCCGCCCCCGCCACCGCCGACCACCAAGGCCGCGCCGACGACCGTCGCCGCGATCAGCGGAAGCGTCCACGACATCTCCACCGGCAACCCGGTCGCGGGCGCCAACGTGGCGATGCAGGATGGCGAAGGTCACACCTACCAGACTCCCACCAGCTCCAGCGGGAAGTTCTCCTTCCGGTCCACGGACAGCAACCCGATCTCGCCCGGCGAGATCGCGCTGGTCGTGACCAAGGACGGCTACCAGGAGAAGGACGTCAGCCAGGACACGCAGGCCGGGCAGTCCTACAACCTGGCCAGCATCGTGCTCACGGCCAACGCGCCCGCCAGCGCCTCGGACAGCCCGCTGCCGATACCCAGCGCCGCCGGCCCGACCGCCTCGGTGGTGGGTCTCGCGACCCAGGGGGCCGCCGCCAGCGGTGGCGACGGCGGCGGCAGCGGCCTCTCGATGCTGCTGATCGTGCTCGGCGTGATCCTCGTGCTGGCCGGCGCCGGCGCGATCGGCTACATACTCTGGCGCCGCCGCAACGAGGGCGGGGACCCGGGCGAGGACGACAGCGACATGCCGCGCCGCGGCCCGTCCCCGGTGCCGGCGAGCCGGGGCGCCTACCGGGGGTCGAACGACGAGACCCAGATCCGGTCCGGCGGGTACGGCAACGTGATGTCCGACGCGCCAACCATGCTGCAGAGGCCGGTGGTCGACGAGTACGCCGACCCGTACGGCGCACCCGACCCGACGCAGGTGGCCGGCTACGGCGCCACCCCGGGGTACCAGGGCGACGGCGGGTACGGCGGCGGCGGGTACGGCGACTCCTACGCGGGCGGCGGGTACGGCGAGCGCGACTACGACCGGGGTGCCGGCTACGACGCGGGTACCGGCGCCTACGAGCCCACCCGGCCGGCGTACGGCGCGCCGAACCCGGGGCCGGCCGCCGACCCCTACGCCGCGCCACCCCGCGACTACAACGGCTACAACGAGCCCACCACGTACGGCCGGGCCGAGCCGCCCTCCTCGGGCGGCGGGTACGGAGCCGACCAGGCCACCTCCCGCTACACCGGCGGGGACCAGGCCCCCACCTCGCGTTACGGCGGGGACCAGGCGACCACCCGCTACGGCGGCGGCGACCAGGCCCCCACCTCGCGGTACGGCGGCTCCGGCGGGTACGAGTCCGGCGGCGGGTATGAGCAGCCGGCCGGCTACGACGAGCAGCGTGGCGCCGGGTACGACGCCGGCCACCGCGGCGGCGGGCACCAGGACAGCACCCGGCGGTACGAGGGCGGCGGGTACGGAGCCGACCAGGCGACCTCTCGGTACGGCGAGCCCGGCGGTGGGTACGAGCCCGCCGGCGGGTACGAGCAGCCGGCCGGCTACGACGACCAGCGTGGCGCCGGGTACGACGGGAGTGGCCGTGAGCAGCGCGGCGGCTACCAGCCCCGGGGCGGGTACCAGCCACCGGCCGACCCGTACGAGCAACAACAGCAGCAGCAGCGGGGCGGCGGGCACGGCCAGCCGCGCGGCGGATACGAGCCGCCGCAGCAGGAGACACGCCGCTCGCTCGACTGGCTCGACGACTAGGCGACGGTCCACCGGAAGACGAAAGTTCCCGGTCACCCCGAGGGGTGGCCGGGAACTTCGCTTTCGGAGCAACGCTCGCGATGGGCCGGGGATGGGCCACCGCTCGGGCGACCGGGGCCGGTTCACAGCGGGGCCCCGTCGCGGCGGGGAAAATGGCAGGGCCTAGTGCGTCAGGCCCTGGTTCCGGGGGCCCAGTCTGGGCCGGCCCCCGGTCAAAGCCCGGCGGCCGGCTCCGGTGGTTTGGGCGCCGGTCAGCCGGCGGCCGGCTCCGGCGCCCCGAACAGGGCCGGCAGCGTGCCGGTCCAGGCCGTGCGCAACTCGTCCAGCGGGATGTCGAACTGGTCCCGAACGGCCACCGCGGAGCCACCCACCACGCCGAGCGGCGTCCAGGGCAGCCCGTGCTCCTCGGCCAGGGCGGTGAACGCCTTGTCGTGCCCCGCGGGCACCACGGCCAGCGCTCGGCCGGTGGACTCGGAGAACAACGCGACGGCCGGGTCGATGCCCTCGGGCAGCGCGACCGTGGCGCCTACGCCATGGCGCAGGGACGCCTCGACCAGGGTCTGCGCCAGCCCGCCGTCCGACAGGTCGTGCACGGCCGACAGGAGGCCACGCTCGGCGGCCGCGGCGATCACCGTGCCCAACAGCTTCTCCCGGGCCAGGTCGACCTTGGGCGGACGCCCGCCCAGGTGCTGGTGCACCACCCAGGCCCACTCGCCGCCGGACAGCTCCGTGCGGGTGTCGCCGAGCAGGATCAGCACGTCGCCGTTGTTGCGCAGGCCCATCGGTACCCGCTCCGCGACGTTGTCCAGCACGCCCAGCACGCCGACCACCGGGGTCGGGTTGATGGCCACGGCGCCGGTCTGGTTGTAGAAGCTGACGTTGCCACCGGTGACCGGGATGCCCAGCTCGAGGCAGCCATCGGCCAGGCCGCGCACGGCCTCGGCGAACTGCCACATCACCTGCGGGTCCTCGGGCGAGCCGAAGTTGAGGCAGTTGGTCACGGCCAGCGGGGTCGCGCCGGTCGCCGCCACGTTGCGGTACGCCTCGGCCAGCGCCAGCTGCGCACCCGCGTAGGGGTCGAGCCGGCTGTACCGGCCGTTGCCGTCGACCGACAGCGCGACGCCGAGCCCGGACTCCTCATCGATCCGCAGCACCCCGGCGTCCTCGGGCTGGGCCAGCACCGTGTTGCCGAGCACGTACCGGTCGTACTGCTCGGTCACCCAGGACTTGTCGCACAGGTTCGGGCTGGCGGCCAGCCGCAGCACGGTCTCGCGCAGCTCGTCGCCGGTCGACGGCCGGGGCAGCGTCTCCGCCCGGTCGGCGTGCATCAGCGGCAGGTCGCTCGGCTCGCGCATCGGACGCGCGTACACCGGGCCATCGTCACACAGCGAGGCCGGCGGCACGTCGACCACCGTCTCGCCGTGCCAGTCGATGACCAGCCGGCCGGTGTCGGTGACCTCACCGATCATCGTCGCTGGTACGCCCCAGCGCTCGGCGACCGCGAGCACGGTGTGCACCTTCCCCGGCTCGACGATCAGCAGCATCCGCTCCTGCGACTCGCTGGCCAGGATCTCGTGCGCCTGCATCGACGGCTCGCGCAGCGGCACCGTGTCCAGGTTGACCGACATGCCGGTGCCGCCGGCCGCCGCCGTCTCGGTGAGCGCGCAGGTGAGCCCGGCACCGCCGAGGTCTTGGATGCCAACCACCAGGTCGGCCCGGTAGATCTCCAGGCAGGCCTCGATGAGCAGCTTCTCGGCGAACGGGTCGCCGACCTGAACGCTGGGCCGCTGCGACTGAGCGCCGGAGCCGAACGTCGCGCTCGCCAGCACCGACACGCCGCCGATGCCGTCGCGCCCGGTCTTGGCGCCCATCAGGATCACCGAGTTACCCGGGCCGGTGGCCGCCTTGTTCTGCAGGCCGTGTACCGACAGGACGCCCACGCACAGCGCGTTGAGCAGCGGGTTGCCCTGGTAGCACGGGTCGAAGACCAGCTCGCCGCCGATGTTGGGCAGGCCGAGGCAGTTGCCGTACCCGCCGACACCGGCCACGATGCCGGGCAGCACCCGGGCGGTGTCCGGGTGGTCGGGCGCACCGAAGCGCAGCGGGTCCATCACCGCGATCGGACGGGCGCCCATGGCCAGGATGTCGCGGACGATGCCGCCGACGCCGGTGGCCGCGCCCTGGTACGGCTCCACGAAGCTCGGGTGGTTGTGCGACTCGATCTTGAACGTGACCGCCAGGTCATCGGAGATCTTGACCACACCGGCGTTCTCGCCGATGCCGGCGAGCATCCGGTCCGACGGCGCCGCCTTCTCGGAGAACTGGCGCAGGTGCACCTTGCTCGACTTGTACGAGCAGTGCTCGCTCCACATGATCGAGTACATGGCCAGCTCGGCCTGGGTGGGCCGGCGGCCGAGGATGTTGCGGATCTTCTCGTACTCGTCGTCCTGCAGGCCCAGCGCCCGGTATGGCTGCCGGTCATCGGGGCGTCGGGCGGCCCGCGCCACGGTGTCCGGCGTGCCCGGCTCGTCGAGCCGCTCCGCCTCGGAACCCTGGCCCTCGTGCGCGCCGAAGTCCTCCTCGGCGTGCACGTCGGCGGACTCGAGCTCGGCCTCGTCCGACTCGTCCTCCGGGTCGTCGATGACCTCGTTATCCAGCACCTCGTCGGGCGCCTGCTCCGGCGCCGCGTGCTCGGGGGCGGCCGAGTCGGGCTCGCCCTGCGGCGCGACTGCCTGGGGCGCGTGCTGCGCCGGTACCGTCTGGTCTTCCGTCGTGGTCATGCCTCGACCCCTACTCTGCCGGCCAGGTGCGCCAGCACCGAGGCGAAGAACGCGAGGCCATCGGTCGACGGGCCGGTGAGCGCGTCGACCGCGTGCTCGGGATGGGGCATGATCCCGACCACATTGCCCGCCTCGTTGCGGATCGCCGCGATGTCGCGCGATGAGCCGTTCGGGTTGCCGCCGGCGTACCGGGCGACAACCCGGCCGGTGGCCTCCAGCTCATCCAGCACGGCCTCGTCCGCCACGTACCGGCCCTCGCCGTTCTTCACCGGGATGATGATCTCCTGGTCCTCGGTGAAGTTCTTGGTCCACGAGGTGCTCGTGGACTGCACCCGCAGCGCCTGGTCGCGGTTGCGGAAGTGCAGGTGCGTGTTGCGAGTCAGCGCACCGGGCAGCAGATGCGCCTCGCAGAGCACCTGGAAGCCGTTGCAGATACCCAGGACGGGCATCCCGCCCTTGGCGGCGTCGACGATCGACTCCATCACCGGGGCGAACCGGGCGATCGCGCCGGCCCGCAGGGAGTCGCCGTACGAGAAGCCGCCGGGCAGGACGACGGCGTCGACCTGGTGCAGCTCGGGGTCGTTGTGCCAGAGCCCGATGTCCTCGGCGCCGGCCAGGCGCACGGCGCGCCGGGCGTCGCCGTCGTCCAGCGAGCCCGGGAAGGTGACGACGCCGATCCTCACGAGTCGCCATCCGGCAGGTGCACGGTGAACTCCTCGATGACCGGATTGGCGAGCAGCTTGTCGGCGATCTCCCGGGCACGTTCGACGTCGGCGGTCCCGGCAAACTCGATCTCAATCCGCTTGCCGATGCGTACCGACTCGACCCCGGTGACCCCGAGCCGCGGCAGTGCGTTCGCGACTGCCTGGCCCTGAGGGTCGAGGATCTCGGGCTTGAGCATGACGTCGACCACGACGCGGGCCACGGGGTACTCCTGACTGGTGAAACGAATAATGCCTGTGTGTGGGCGGCCCAAGCCTACCGGGCCGCCGCCGGTCCCAGATCACCGACTGTCACCCGAACGGGTCGATTCGGTGTCAGCTTTGTCACATTCGCTGCGATAGTTACCAATTCTGGGAAAAGCTGCCGTTGATTTGTGGCGTTCTGTGGCGCACAGGGCACCTTGAGTGAGGCGCCTCAGGGGCCCGTAATCACGTGAGAGCGCTTATCGCGGTCAATACAGCTAATATTGCGCAAATTCCCGAGCCGACGTACTGGACCATCGCCAGGCTCACGTACTTCAGCAGCACCCGCCCGAGCACCACCGCGGTACCGGACACCGCCGCCAAGCCGACCCAGGAGCCGACGAAGACCGCGGCGGCGTGCCCGCCCCGGGCGACCAGCCCGACGGTGAGCAGCTGGGACAGGTCGCCCCACTCGGCGGCGAACAGCACCAGGAAGCTCGCGCCGGCGGCCCGGAGGAAGTCACGCCGCTCATCCTGGTCGCTGGCGAGCTTGCGCTCGAACTTGTGCTCCTGGTGCTGCTCCTCCATGCCGGCCCGGCGGGCCGATCGGACCAGCAGCACGGCGCCCACCGCGAACAGGCCGGCGGCCACCAGCCGCACGGGTGCCGCGGGCAACAGGGTGATCAAACGGCCGGCGAGGACGGCGACCGCGGTCTGCACGCCGAACGCGACGACCACACCGAGCCAGACCGGCCAGGGCCGGTACCGGGTGGCCAGCACCAGCGTGGCCACGAACGTCTTGTCGGGCAGCTCGACCGGCACGATCAACACGAACGCGGTCAGCGCCGCGATCACGTAACCGGTCATCACACCCTCACCCCCGGCCGCCTTACCGCGACGCCCAAAACCCAGGCGCCGCTGACGCCGGGGATCCATCACTTCGGGTGCCACACGCCGGCCGGATCGCGCCCGGCGAAGGTGGTCACGGCTCCGCGACCGCCCTTCGCAGCCTGGTCGAGCATACGCGTGATGTACTTGGCCCCCGTGGAGCTCCTGCACTCAGGCAAGGTCCGTGACCTCTACGCGGACGGCGACGACCTCATCCTGGTCGCCTCCGACCGGGTATCGGTCTATGACGTGATTCTGCCGACCCCGATCCCTGACAAGGGCCGGATCCTCACCCAGCTGTCCGTCTGGTGGTTTGATCAACTGGGTGACCTCCTGCCGAACCACGTGATCTCGGCCACCGACGTGCCGCCCGAGTTCGCCGGCCGGGCGATCCGGTGCCGGAGGCTCCAGATGGTCCCGGTCGAGTGTGTGGCCCGCGGGTACCTGACCGGCGGCGGGCTGACCGAGTACCGGGCCACCGGGTCCGTGTCCGGGGTGTCGCTGCCGGCCGGCCTCGACGAGGCCTCCCGGCTGCCGGAGCCGATCTTCACCCCGTCCACCAAGGCGCCGGCCGGTCAGCACGACGAGCCGATCTCGTTCTCGGCCGTGGTGGAGACCGTGGGGGCGGAGACCGCCGAGCGACTGCGCGAGATCACCCTCGGGGTGTACGAGCGGGGCGCGACGCTGGCCGCCGAGCGCGGGATCATCATCGCCGACACCAAGATCGAGCTGGGCTGGGCGCCGGACGGCACCCTGGTGCTCGCCGACGAGGTACTCACCCCGGACTCGTCGCGGTTCTGGCCGGCCGACTCATGGCAGCCCGGCCGGCCGGCGTTCTCGTTCGACAAGCAGTTCGTCCGGGACTGGGCCGCCGGTACCGGCTGGGACAAGCGCGCACCAGGGCCGGAGCTGCCCGACGACATGGTCGAGCGGACCCGGGCCCGGTACGTCGAGATCTACGAACGGCTCACCGGCAAGCCCTGGTGAGCCCCGGATCGAGGCCGGCGTCGCCGGCCTCGACCGGAGCCGGTGCGGCCGGCCTCGACCGGAGCCGGTGCGGCCGGCGGATCGCGTCTCAGAGGATCGGGGCGGGGCGGTAACCGGCCGCCTCCGGATGCGCGGCGACCACCTCGGCCACCCGGGCGGCCACCGCCTCCACCTGCGCGGACGCCATGCCGACGAACGCGCCCCGGTCGGCGATCAGGGCCTCGATCTCGGTCCGGCTCAGCCCCAGGCGGGAGTCCGCCGCCAACCGGTCGAACAGGTCGTTCTCGGCCGCGCCCTTCTCCCGCATGGCCAGCGCCACGGCGACCGCGTGCTCCTTGATCGCCTCGTGGGCGACCTCCCGCCCGACTCCCCGACGCAGCGCCGCGACCAGCACCTTCGTGGTCGCCAGGAACGGCAGGTACCGGTCCAGCTCGCGCGAGATCACCGCCGGGTACGCGCCGAACTCCGCCAGTACCGTCAGGAACGTCTGGAACAGCCCGTCGAGGGCGAAGAACGCGTCCGGCAGGGCCACCCGGCGCACCACCGAGCAGGACACATCGCCCTCGTTCCACTGGTCGCCGGCCAGCTCACTGACCATCGACAGGTACCCGCGCACGATCACGGCCAGCCCGTTGATCCGCTCGCAGGAGCGGGTGTTCATCTTGTGCGGCATCGCACTGGAGCCCACCTGGCCGGCCTTGAAGCCCTCGGTGACCAGTTCCTGCCCGGCCATCAGCCGGATCGTGGTGGCCAGCGAGGACGGGGCCGCCGCGGCCTGCGCAAGGGCGGCCAGCACGTCGAAGTCCAGTGAGCGCGGGTAGACCTGGCCGACGCTGGTCAGCACCCGGGCGAAGCCGAGATGCGCCGCGATGGACCGCTCCAGCTCCGCGACCTTTGCCGCGTCGCCCAGCAGGTCGAGCTGGTCGGCGGCGGTGCCGACCGGGCCCTTGACGCCGCGCAGCGGGTAGCGGGCGATCAGCTCGTCCACCCGCTCGTACCCGATGAGCAGTTCCTCCGCCGCGCTGGCGAAACGCTTGCCCAGCGTGGTGGCCTGGGCCGGCACGTTGTGGGACCGGCCGACCATCACGGTGGCCTCGTACTCGACGGCCCGCTCGGCCAGGCGCGCCAGCGCCGCGACCATCCGGTCCCGGATCAGCAGCAGGGAGCTTCGGATCTGCAGCTGCTCGACGTTCTCAGTCAGGTCCCGGGACGTCATCCCCTGGTGGATCGCCTCGAAGCCGGCCAGCGCGGAGAACTCCTCGATGCGCGCCTTCACGTCGTGCCGGGTGACCCGCTCCCGGGCGGCGATGCTGGCCAGGTCGACTCGGTCGAGCACCTGCCGGTACGCCTCGATCGCGCCATCCGGCACGGCTACCCCCAGGTCCTTCTGGGCCTGGAGCACGGCGAGCCAGAGCCTGCGCTCGGCGCGCACTTTCTCCTCGGGTGACCAGATGTCGACGAGTTCGGGGGAGGCGTACCGGGCGGCGAGAACGTTCGGGATCACCTGCCCATTCTGCCCGCTAGCGCTCCAGGATCGCGGTGACCCCCTGGCCACCGGCCGCGCAGATGGAGATCAGGCCGCGCCCGCCGCCGTCGCGGGCCAGCAGCTTGGCCAGGGTGGCCACGATCCGGCCGCCGGTGGCCGCGAACGGGTGCCCGGTGGCCAGCGACGAGCCGTTGACGTTGAGCCGGCCGCGGTCGATCGCGCCCAGCGGCTCGTCCAGGCCGAGCCGCCGCTTGCAGAAGTCCGGGTCCTGCCAGGCCTTGAGCGTGGCCAGTACCTGCGAGGCGAACGCCTCATGGATCTCATAGAAGTCGAAGTCCCGCAGCGCCAGGCCGGCCCGGGCGAGCATCCGGGGCACCGCGTACGCCGGCGCCATGAGCAGCCCCTCGCCGCCGTGCACGAAGTCCACCGCCGCCGTCTCGCACCACCGGAACCAGGCCAGTACCGGCAGCCGGTGCTCGGTCGCCCACCGCTCGCTGGCCAGCAACACCGTCGACGCGCCGTCGGACAGAGCCGAGGAGTTCCCGGCGGTCATCGTGTCGCCGTACACCGGTCTCAGCGCGGCGAGCCGCTCCAGCGTGGTATCCGGCCGGAGGTTCTGATCCCTGGTCAGCCCCTGGTACGGGGTGACGAGGTCGTCGAAGAAACCCTCCCGGTACGCCCGGGCGAGGTGCCGGTGGCTGGCCAGTGTCAGCTCGTCCTGCTCCTGGCGGCCGATGCCCCAGTCCTTGGCGGTGATGGCAGCGTGCTCACCCATGGACAGGCCGGTGCGCGCCTCCGCGTTGCGCGGAACCTCCGGCCGGAACGCCTGCCCGGGGCGCAGCCTGCTGGCCGCGCGCAGCCGACGGCCGAGCGTCCGGGCCCGGTTGAATTCGAGCATCGCGGTGCGCAGTTGCTCGTTGACCCCGAGCGGCGCGTCGCTGGTGGTGTCCACGCCGCCGGCGATGCCGACCTCGATCTGTCCCAGGGCAATCTTGTTGGCCACCAGGATGGCGGTCTCCAGGCCGGTGCCGCACGCCTGCTGCACGTCATAGGCCGGGGTGTGCGGGTCGAGGCGCGAGCCCAACACGCATTCGCGGGTGAGGTTGAAATCGCGGCTGTGCTTGAGGACCGCACCGGCCACCACCTCGCCGATCCGCGCCCCGGCAAGGCCGAAGCGGGCCACCAACCCGTTCAGCGCGGAGGTGAGCATGTCCTGGTTGGAGGCTGTGGCGTAGGGGCCGTTGGACCGGGCGAACGGGATGCGGTTGCCGCCGAGGATGGCCACCCGACGCACGGCGACATCCGTCACCGGAGCATCACTGGACGTCATCACGCCTCCCGGTAGAGAATGCTTGCACTCAACTTACTCATGAGTAGGCTTACCGCGCGAGGGTCCTGGGAAAGAGACGGACATGATTAGCGTCGGCGGGACAGGTCGATGAGCGACAGGTACGCGAGCTTCGCCGCGTCCGGACCGGGTCGAGCCCTGGTCAAGCGTCTCGGGTTGCCCCAGCCGCCCCGGCTACGCCGGTACCGGGCCGGCGACCCGTTGCTGCCGGGCCCCGTGCTCATCGGCGGGAACGGCCGGCTCGGCGGCGCGATCGGCAAGCTGCTGGATTCGATGGCCGTCGAGGTGCGCGACCCGGGCGAGCCGGCCGACCCGAACCGGATCGCGCTGAACGCCGCGCTGGTGTTCGACGCCACCGGCATCACCCGCTCCGCCGGCCTACGGGCGCTCTACGATTTCTTCCACCCGCACGCCCGCTCGCTCTACCCGTGCGGGCGCGTCGTGGTCCTGGGCACCCCTCCCGAGCGGTGCGCGACGCCCGCCGAGGCCACCGCGCAGCGCGCGCTCGGCGGCTTCGTGCGCTCGGTGGGCAAGGAGTTCGGCCGGGGCACGACCGCCAATCTGGTGTACGCGGCGCCCGACGCCGACCTGGAATCGACGCTGCGCTTCCTGCTCTCCGACCGATCCGCCTACGTCTGCGGCCAGGAGATCCGGGTCGGACCGGGCCCCGCCACCGTACCCGCCGACTGGGACCGGCCGCTGGCGGACAAGGTGGCGCTGGTGACCGGGGCGGCACGGGGCATCGGCGCGGACATCGCCCGGGTACTGACCCGTCAGGGCGCGCACGTGGTCTGCCTCGACGTGCCGGCCGCCGGTGAGGCACTGTCCACTGTGGCCAACGAGTTGGCCGGCACCGCATTCCAGCTCGACCTCACCGCGGCGGATGCCCCGGCTCGGCTCGCCGAGCACCTGCAGGCCCGGCACGGCGGCGTCGACATCGTGGTGCACAACGCCGGCATCACCCGCGACAAGACCATCGCCCGGCTGACGCCCGAGCAGTGGGACCCGGTCCTCGACGTCAACCTGTCCAGCCAGGAACGGGTCAACGAGGCGCTGCTCGCCGAGGATCTGGTGCCGCGCGGCGGCCGGCTGATCGGGGTGGCCTCGATCGCCGGCATCGCGGGCAACCGCGGCCAGACCAACTACGCCACCTCGAAGGCCGGCGTGATCGGCCTGGTGCAGTCGACCGCACCGATCCTGGCCGGGTCCGGCATCACGGTCAACGCCGTCGCGCCGGGCTTCATCGAGACGGCGATGACCGCCAGGATGCCGGTGTTCGTGCGGGAGGCGGGGCGCCGGCTCAACAGCATGAGCCAGGGCGGCCTGCCGGTCGACGTGGCCGAGACGGTCGCGTACTTCGCCAGTCCCGCGTCGGGCGGGGTGACCGGCAACGTGGTGCGGGTCTGCGGCCAGTCGCTGCTGGGGGCCTGACGTGACCGAGCGTCAGCGAGGGCACCGGAGCCGCAGGGCGCTCGAGCCTCATGCCGGACCGCAGCGCAGCGAGGATCCGGCATGAGCGAAGTTGTCGAGGTGCCGGCGGCACCGGGCATCGGCTCCGTGTACCGCCACGCCGCGCTGGGGCAGCTGCGCCACCGGTCGTCGACCGAGCTGCCCGGCACCACCCTGGTGCTGCGCGGCCTGTCCGTGGACCGGGCGCACCTGGCCGCGTACGACCGGGTGTGCGGGTACCGGCTGTCCGACCAGCTCTGCCCGACGTACCCGCATATTTTGGCGTTCCCGCTGGCCATGCGGCTCATGTCCGCAGTGGACTTTCCGGTACGTGTCATCGGGGTGGTACACATCGCCAACCGGATCGAGGTGCTGCGGCCGATCGACGCCGGCGAGCGGCTGGAGTTCACGGTGCGCGCGACCGACCTGCGCCCGCACGAGCGCGGCCGCCAGTTCGACGTGCGGACCACCGCCTCGGTGGACGACGAGGTGGTGTGGCGCGGCATCTCCACGTACCTGCGCCGGGAGAAGGCCCGCGACGACCCGGCACCGCGCGACACAGCACAGCGCGAGCGGGTACCGCGCCCGCCGGCGCCCCGGCCCACCGCCGTCTGGCGGGTCGGGCGCGACGTCGGTACCCGGTACGCCAAGGTGTCCGGCGACCACAACCCGATCCACACCTCGCGGCTGGGCGCCCGAGTCTTCGGCTTCCCCCGCACGATCGCGCACGGCATGTGGAGCATGGCCCGCTGCCTGGCGGCGCTGGAGGGCCGGCTGCCCGACTCGTACGCGGTGGACGTCGCGTTCAAGCTGCCCATCCTGCTGCCGGCCTCGGTCGGCTTCAGCGCCGAGCGGGACGACGACGGCTGGGCCATCGGCCTGCACGACGCCCGATCCGGCAAGCCGCACCTCACCGGCCACGTCACCGGCTGACCGGTCGCTTCCGGCGGGCTGGGGCGCGGGGACGGCCGAGAAGGGTTGGCGGGAAGGTAATAACGTCGGATGCCATGAGTCTCCTCCAGCGGATCAAGCACGATCCCGAGCTAGCGGACCTGCTCATCCACCCGTTCGACTTCGACCTGAACCGCCCCTACTGGGTGGGCGAGGACGAGACGCTGCGGTCCGGCCAGCGGAAGGAGCCGTTCGCCGGCACCGCGTCCGGGGACGGCTACTTCTTCTGCGGAGCGGGGGGCGAGGAGCGCCCGGTTCTCTACCTGTCGAGCGACGGCATGACGAGCCTGGTCGCCGAGAACCTTCCCGACCTGTTGACGCTTGTCGTCGCGGCCCCCTGGTGGCTGGACTGCCTCACCTCCTGGCGGCGGGGCCCGGACGCGATGCGTGCGATTTCCGGGGAGTGCAGGGCCGAGTTCGTCGAGGATTGTCCCGACCTTGAGGAATGCCAGGGTCGGATCGCCACCGCGCTCGACCTCGACCTGGGAGTGGACGTCATCGCCCGGTTGCTGTCCGCCGCACGACGCACTGACCCGGACTTCATACTTGTCCACTCGGAAGGCCACGAACTAGAGCCGCTGGTCCCGGCCGATTCCGGGATTTCGTCAGCGCAGTAGCGCGCCCAGGCAGCCCTACCCGGGGGAGGACGGTCGCCAGGTGGCGCCGTGCAGCAGTTCGCCCGCGCCCAGCCAGACGAAGTTCATCAGCCGGGTGGCGGTCACCTCGGCGGCCTCCTCGACGTGGTCGACCACCCAGTCCGCCAGCGACTCGCCCGCGCCCACCAGCGCGTACGCCATCGCCACCACGTCCGCCGGTCGGGGCTGCCGGCCGCCCGCGGCGATCACCCTGGCGAGCAGCCCGGACACCACGTCGACCATGCGTGCCCGCATCGCGGCCACCTCGGCGGTGAACGGCTCCTGGCCACGCGCCTGCCGGTACAGCACCGACCAGCCGTCGCGGTGGTCGCCCACGAAGGTGAAGAAGGCGCGAAGCCCTCGCCACAGTTGTTCGTCCGGCGGCAGAGCCGATTCGGGCTCGGCCGGCACGGGCCCCGCGAGCGGCGGCACCACCGCGGAGACGATCGCCTCCATCAGCCGGGTGCCCTCGCGGTGCAGGCACGCGATGAACAACTCCTCCTTGCTGCCCAGGTACGCGTAGACCATGGGCTTGGAGATGCCGGCCCGCGCCGCTATCTCATCCATCGAGGCGTTGTGGAAGCCGACCGCGGAGAACACGGCAACCGCCGCGTCGAGCATCTGCTGCTCCCGTACTGCCCGGGGAAGACGCTTCTTCGCTGCGGCCGGCACGGTTGCGATGATACCTACTGCCGCGTAAGGTTACGCACCAGTAGCTTAGCCGGTGCTCAGGAGGACAGCATGGCAGATTTCGATCTCTCCGACCTTGGCTCGGTGGACCCGCAGCAGTTCGCGCAGATCGTCAAGAACGCCTCGGCCGCTGAGATCAAGTCCGTCATGCAGGGCGACGACCGCGGCAAGGTACTGGACGCCATCTTCAGCCGGATGCCCACCCTGTTCCGCGCGGACCGCGCCGGCTCCACCAGCGCCGTCATCCACTGGAACGTGGGAGACCGGCCGGACGGCGGCTCCGACACGTACGAGCTGGTCATCGCCGACGGCAAGTGTGTGCTGTCGCCCGAGCCGAGCAACGACCCCAAGCTGTCCCTGTCCATGGGCGCGGCCGACTTCCTGAAGGTCGTCTCCGGCACCGGCAACCCGGTGATGATGTTCATGACCGGCAAGCTCAAGGCAAAGGGTGACCTGGGGCTCGCGGCCAACATCGCGAACCTGTTCGACATCCCCAAGGCGTGAGGGCTCCGGTCCGGTAACGCCTGGGCTGAGCCTGGCGACGAACCCTCGCACCGGAAGGGGACCGACCATGCCGGAGTTCTCACTCGACCTGAACGAGGAGCAGCGGGACCTGCGGGACTGGGTGCACGGCTTCGCGAACGAGGTCGTGCGCCCGCAGGCCGCCGAGTGGGATGCCCGCGAGGAGACACCGTGGCCGGTCATCCTGCAGGCCGCGAAGATCGGGCTCTACGGCTTCGAGTTCCTGGTCAACTGCTGGGCCGACCCCTCCGGCCTGTCCCTGTGCCTGGTCAACGAGGAGCTGTTCTGGGGCGACGCCGGGATCGGGATGGCCCTGATGGGCACCAGCCTGGCGGTCGCCGCCATCTACGGCTCCGGCACCCCGGAGCAGATGATCGAGTGGGTGCCGCAGTGCTTCGGTGACGTCGACGATCCGAAGCTCGGCGCGTTCTGCACCACCGAGCCCGAGGCCGGCTCCGACGTGAGCGCGATGCGCACCCGGGCCCGGTACGACGAGGCCACCGACGAGTGGGTGCTGAGCGGACAGAAGGCTTTCGCCACCAACGGCGGCATCGCCAACGTGCACGTGGTGACGGCCAGCGTCGACCCGGCGCTGGGCTCGCGGGGACAGGCCGCGTTCGTGGTGCCGCCCGGCACCGCCGGCCTGGTCGGCGCGAAGAAGCTCAAGAAGCTCGGGCTGCGCGCCTCGCACACCGCCGACGTCTTCCTCGACGACGTACGGGTACCGGGCCGCTGCCTGCTGGGTGAGCGGGAGGCCCTGGAGGAGCGGCTGGCCCGGGCTCGGGAGGGCACCCGGTCGGCGGGCCAGGCGGCGATGCGTACGTTCGAGCTGTCCCGGCCCACGGTCGGCGCACAGGCCCTGGGCATCGCGCGGGCGGCGTACGAGTATTCGCTCGAGTACGCGAAGGGCCGGGTGCAGTTCGGCCGACCCATCATCGAGAACCAGGCGATCGCGTTCGCCCTGGCGGACATGCGCACCGAGATCGACGCCGCCAGGCTGCTGGTCTGGCGGGCGGCGTGGATGGGCCGCAACAACCGGCGGTTCGAGGCCGGCGAGGGCTCGATGAGCAAGTTGAAGGCCGGCGAGGTCGCGGTCGCGGTGGCCGAGAAGGCCGTCCAGATCCTCGGTGGCGCTGGGTATCTGCGTGAACACCCAGTTGAGCGCTGGTACCGGGACGCGAAGATATATACGATCTTCGAGGGTACGTCGGAGATCCAACGGCTTGTCGTATCCCGGGCGATCTCCGGCGTGCAGATCCGCTGAACCCCTCAGCGGTGGCATCGGAGGTCGAGTTCCATGGTGGACCTGTCTTTCACCATCGCCACCCTCGCGCGACGTGGCCTGCTCTCACCCGGCTCGCCCACCAAGGTGATGCGACAGCTGGCGGCGCTGCGCCGCTTCGGGTACGGCCTCGGCGGTGAGCTGCGCTCGGCGGCGGCCCGCGACCCCGACCGCCTCGTGATCATCGACGACCGGAAGCTGCCCGCCCCGCCCGACGGCTCCGCAGGGCCGATGCCCGGCCGGCTGACCTACGGCGAGTTGCTGGCCCGCGCCGAACGGCTGGCCGCCGCGCTGCACGGTGCGTGCGGCGTCGAGCCCACCGACCGGATCGGGTTGATGTGCCGCAACCACGGCGGCCTGATCGAGGGGATGACCGCGGCCAGCCTGCTCGGCGCGGACGCCGTACTGGTCAACACCGGCCTGTCGCCGGCGCAGCTGGCCGTCGTCGCCCAGGAGCAGCAACTGCGGATCCTCATCCACGACTCGGAGTTCGCCGAGCACGCGGTGGCGCTGCCCCGAAGGGTGGAACGGCTGGACGAGTCCGGGGTGGAAGACGTGTTGGCCACCGCCCCCGCGGGCAACGCGCGACGGCCCGACCGGGAAGGGCGCACGATCGTGCTCACCTCCGGCACCACGGGCGCACCCAAGGGCGCCCGGCGGCGCACCCCGGCCGGGTTCGCGCCGCTGGCCAGCATCATCTCCCGGATTCCGGTGTACGCCCGGTCCCGGATGCTGATCGCGGCTCCGGTCTTCCACACCTGGGGGCTGGCCGCGCTGCAGGTCGGCCTGGCGCTGCGCGCCACCATCGTGCTGCAGCGCCGCTTCGAGCCGGCCGATGCGCTGTCGGCCGTCATCGAACACGAATGCACGTCCATGTTCGCCGTGCCGGTGATGCTTCAGCGGCTGCTGGACACGCCGCCTCGGCCGACCCCGCTGCGCGTGGTGGCGGTGAGCGGCTCGGCGCTGCCCGGCGGCCTGGCCACCCGGTTCATGGACGCGTACGGCGACGTGCTCTACAACCTGTACGGCTCGACCGAGGCGTCCTGGGCCAGCATCGCCACCCCCGAGGATCTGCGCCGCGCGCCGACCACGGCGGGGCGGCCGCCGCACGGTACCCGGATCGCGATCGTGTCGCAGGCCGGTCGCGAAATGGCCGAGGGACAGACCGGCCGCATCTTCGTCGGCAACGAGATGCTCTTCGAGGGGTACACCAACGGGGCCGGGCGGGAGACGCTCGACGGGCTACTGGCGACCGGGGACCTCGGGCACCTGGACTCGGAGGGGCTGCTGTTCGTCGACGGCCGCGAGGACGACATGATCGTTTCTGGTGGTGAGAACGTGTTCCCGGCCGCGGTCGAGAACCTGCTGGCCGGGCTGCCGCAGATCCGTGAGGTGGCCGTGGTCGGGGTGCCGGACCCGGAGTTCGGTCAGCGGCTGGCCGCCTGGATCGCGCTGGTACCCGGCGAGGTTCTCGACCCGGCCGCGGTACGCGAGTACGTGCGGCGGCACCTGGCCCGGTTCGCGGTACCGCGCGACGTGCGCTTCGTGCCCGCCCTGCCGCGCAACGCCACCGGCAAGGTGGTGCCCCGTGACCTGCCATGGGACGGGGCCTGACGCTAGATCGCGATGCGCCCCTCGATCGCGGCGGCCGCGATGTCGGACCGGTACTGGCAACCCTCCATCCCGACCCCGGCCACCAGGCCGTAGGCGGCGTCCCGGGCGGCGGCGAGGGTCGGCCCCACCGCGGTGCACGACAGCACCCGGCCACCGGAGCTGACCAGCGCGCCGTCGGGTCGCCGGGCGGTACCCGCGTGGATCACACCCGGTACCTCGGCGCCGGTGATCACATCGCCGACCTTCGGCGTACCCGGATAGTTGGCCGCCGCCACCACGACCGTGACCGCCGAGCCCGAGCGCCAGCGCAGCGTCGGCTGCCCGGCCAGCCGACCCACGGCGGCGGCGTGCAGCAGCCCGGCCAGCGGGCTGGCCAGCAGGGCCAACACCACCTGGGTCTCCGGGTCGCCGAACCGGCAGTTGAACTCGATTACCTTCGGCCCGTCCGCGGTCAGCGCCAGGCCGACGTACAGCAGCCCGGCGAACGGCGTGCCCAGCTCGTGCATCCGCTTGAGCGTGGGCTCGACGACCGTGCGCAGCACCTCGTCCACCAGATCCGGCGGGGCCCAGGGCAGCGGCGCGTAGGCGCCCATGCCGCCGGTGTTCGGCCCGGTGTCGCCGTCGCCGATGCGCTTGAAGTCCTGGGCCGGCACCAGGGGCCGCGCCGTGATCCCGTCGGTGAGCACGAACAGGGAGACCTCGGGCCCGGCGAGGAACTCCTCCACCACCACCCGGCCGCACGCCTGGGCGTGGGCGAGCGCGGCGGCGCGGTCCTCGGTCACGATCACGCCCTTGCCGGCCGCCAGGCCGTCGTCCTTGACCACGTACGGCGCGCCGAACTCGTCCAGCGCGGCGGCCGCCTCCTCTGCGGTGGCGCAGGTGCGCGAGCGGGCGGTCGGCACGCCGGCCGCGACCATCACCGACTTGGCGAAGTCCTTCGACCCCTCGATCCGGGCAGCCGCCTGGGACGGGCCGAAGCAGGCGATGCCCTTGGCCCGGATGGCGTCGGCCGCGCCGGCCACCAGCGGTGCCTCCGGCCCGACCACCACCAGGTCGGCGCCCAGCTCGACGGCCAGCCCCGCGATCGCGTCGCGGTCGGCGAGGTCGACCGGGTGCAGGTGGGCGAGCTGGCCGATGCCCGGGTTGCCAGGGGCACAGTGCAGTGCGGTGACGGCCGGATCGGCAGCCAGCGCGGTGGCGAGCGCGTGCTCACGGCCACCGGATCCGATCAGAAGTACGAGCACGGGTCCAGATGTTACCGAAAGGTCAACGCGGCGCTGCTCGCCGTCGAGGTTGCCACCCCCATCGGCGCTCGAATCGCCGCATCCGACCCGGCTCGACTCCGTTGAGCAATCAGATAATTACTCTCCGCGCTCATCCTCGTGTCACGCACGACGTGCTCGCCTCACCACAAACCGGCTCGGCTCCGCTCAGACGGGCGATCACGCAGTCTGTGCTCGCCTCACCACAAACCGGCTCGGCTCCGCTCAGACGGGCGATCACGCAGTCTGTGCTCGCCTCACCACAAACCGGCTCGGCTCCGCTCAGACGAGTGAGTGGCGGATCACGTTCTCTTCGCGTCCCGGTCCGACCCCGACGACGCTGACTCGGGTGCCGCACAGTTCCTCGATGCGCTCCACGTAGCGCTGGGCGTTGACCGGCAGGTCCTCGAACGTCCGCGCCTTGGAGATGTCCTCGCCCCAGCCGGGCAGTTCCTCGAGAACCGGCTTGGCGTGGTGGAACGCGGTCTGCGTCATGGGCATCTGGTCCACCCGGTGCCCGTCCACCTCGTACCCGACGCAGATCGGCACCTTGTCCAGCCCGGACAGCACGTCCAGCTTGGTCACGAACAGGTCGGTGATCCCATTGATGCGCACCGAGTACCGGCCGACCACCGCGTCGAACCAGCCGCAGCGACGCTCCCGACCGGTGGTGGTGCCGTACTCGCCGCCGACCTTGAGCAGGTGCTGGCCGTTCTCGTCGAACAGCTCGGTGGGGAACGGGCCGGCCCCGACCCGGGTGGTGTACGCCTTGATCACGCCTATCACCTGGGAGATCCGGGTGGGCGGAATGCCCGAACCCACGCAGGCGCCGCCCGCGGTCGGGTTCGAGGAGGTCACGAACGGGTAGGTGCCGTGATCCACATCGAGCAGGGTGGCCTGCGCACCCTCCAGCAGGACGGTCGCCCCGCTCTCCAGCGCCTCGGCCAGCACCAGGCGGGTGTCCGCGATGTACGGGCGCAGTCGCTCGGCGTAGCCGAGATACTCCTCGACCACGGCGGAGACGTCGATGGCCTTGCGGTTGTAGACCTTGACCAGGATCTGGTTCTTCTCCCGCAGCACCAGCTCGAGCTTCGCCTGCAGGATGCCCGGGTCGAGCAGGTCCTGCACCCGGATCCCGGTACGGGCGACCTTGTCCGCGTACGTCGGGCCGATGCCACGGCCGGTGGTGCCGATCCGGGACGAGCCCAGGTAACGCTCGACCACCCGGTCCAGCGCCCGGTGGTGCGGCATGATCAGGTGCGCGTCGGCGGAGATGAGCAGCAGGTCGCAGGAGACTCCGCGCTCGGTCAGCCCGTCGATCTCCTCGATCAGGACCTTCGGGTCGATCACCACGCCGTTGCCGATCACCGGAGTACAGCCCGGGGTCAGCACCCCGGAAGGCAGCAGGTGCAGGGCGTACTTCTGCCCGTCAGGCGTGATCACGGTGTGCCCGGCGTTGTTACCGCCCTGGTACCGCACCACGTACCCGACCTGCCCACCGAGCAGGTCGGTAACCTTTCCCTTGCCCTCGTCGCCCCACTGGGCGCCGATCAGCACGATCGCTGGCATCTTGGCCTCTCGCCTGAAGGGGACGGACCGGGCAGGCTGCCTCGGCATCTCGAGACCCCCGGGGTGCCAGGCTAACAAGCGAGTCGACGTGGGCAGCATGGAGTCAAGGACAGGAGGCCAATCCGGGTGTACGACGTGGTGCTGTTGTCGCTATCCGACGGTGCGGGCTGCGGCGGCGCGTGCGCCTGCGGCGGCGGCGCTCCCCGAGCCCAGGTCATGGCGTGCGCCGACGTGTTGAAGGCCGAGGGCGCCACGGTGTCCACGCCGACCGCCTGCTCCGACCAGGAGATCGACGCGGTGATCGCCCGGCTCGACGGCCCGGCCCGGCCGGACGGGCTGACCTGGCCCGCGTCCGACGGCCCCCGGCTGATCGTCGCGACCGCCGCCGACGGCCAGGTCCGGGCGGTGGTGCGGCGGATGGTGCGCCGGTACGCCCCGCCACCGAGCCGGCGCCCGGCCGACCTGGCCGCGGGCCGTACCGTGCCCGACCTTCCACCGATCGGCATCCTCCCGCTCAACCGCCCCGCCGAGTTCGGCACGCCCGGGACGCCGGAAGAGGTCGCCAAGGCGGTGCTCGGCGGCGCGGTCCAGCGGCTGGACCTGCTACGCAACGACGGCGGCTCGGTCACCCTGCAGGGCGCGCTGCTGGGCGGGCAGGAGCGCTGGGCCGCCCGGGTCGAGGTGGATGACTCGGTGCTCGCGTCGCCGGGCGAACAGATCGTTGCCTGCGCGATCGCCAACGACGACGGGTACGCGGTGGTGGACGGGCTGCCCATGGCCACCGGGGCCGACCCGACCGACGGGCAGGTCAACGTGGCGGTCGCGGTACCGGTGGTGACGCGCTCCCGACTCGGTCGGCAACGGGTACGGGTGGAGGTCCGGCGGGCCAGCGGTCGCGCGGTGGCCGTGACTCCGCTCAGTGAGATCGACTTCATTGACGACGGCGTGGGCGGCACGCTGGGCCGAAAGCGCAGCTGGTGGACGGAGCGGGGCGCGTGGGGAGTGTACCGATCCTGATACCGGCCGTAACATTTCGCCGGGGGAGGTGGGCATAGGTGGCAATGTCCGATCAGGAGGATTTCTGGCCTCCGGACGAGCTCGTGGTCCGGCCGCACCCCGGCGGACCCGAGGTACCTGGCCAGCGCGCCGGATCGGACGAGACGGCGGTCGAGCCGGCCTCGCCCACCCAGCCCCCGACCTCGGCCGAGCCCGCACTACCGGCCCAGTTCCCCGGCGCAGCCCAGCCCGTGCCCGCGGCACCCACCGCGCAGCACGCGCCTGTCGATCAGCCTGGCTCGCACCCCCAGCCCGGCCTTCTTACTCAGCCCCGCCACCCCGCTCAGCCCGACCACCCTGCTCAGCCCCGCCACCCCGCTCAGCCCATGCCTCCCGGGCCCGGTGCCCAAGCCACACCGGCCGCCCCGCCGGCACGGGAATGGCCGGCGGCCGCGCCCGTAACCTGGCCGGCCGGCCCCTCGGCACCGGTCGCGGACCCGCCCCCACCGCCCCCGTCAACCGCACCGCCGTCGCCCCCACTGCCGCCGGCCGCACTGCCGCCGGCCGCACCGCCGCCGTCGCCCGCGCCGCAACCGACCGTGCCGCCGCCTGTTCAGTCGCCGCCACCCGCTCAGCTGACGGCGCCCGCACCGCCGTCGGCCGCCGGGCCGGCCGCGTCCGCGCCGCCCGCCGCCAACCTTCCCGGCCGGGGCAACGAGGCCCCCGGCAGGGAGAACGGGGCCGGCGGGCGTGGCACACCGGTCTCGCCCTGGGCGGAACCGCCGCAGCGTCAGGACCCCGTCGCCTCGGGCGTGCCACCCGCCGAGGACCCACACCGGCCCGCCGACCCACACCGGCCCGCCGATCCGCGATGGCCCGCCGCCGGGCCGCACCGACCCACCGGCCCGCACTGGTCGCCCGCAGCTGACTCGCTCCGACCGGCCGCCGGCCCGCAGCCGGCCGCGCCCCAGGCACCGCCGCCCGTCAACCAGCCACCGCCGCCGGTCAACCAGGCGCCGCCCCTCGATCAGGCACCGCCCGTCGACCAGGCACCGCCCGTCAACCAGGCACCGCCCGTCAACCAGGCACCGCCCGTCAACCAGGCACAGATTGCTGCCAACCGTGCCCCGGCGCCGCCCACGCTGAACGCTCAGGCGCCGTACCCGGTTCACGTGCCGCCCGCCGGAGACCCGGCCGCCCAGGCGCCCCCGTCGGCGCCGGGTCAGCAGCTCGCTCACCGGCCCGCGTCCGGCGCCCCGCCGTACCGGGCCCAGTACCCGCAGCTGCCGGTGCCCGCGCAGCCGTCTCTGCCCGCGCAGCCGTCTCTGCCCGCGCAGCCGTCCCTGCCCGCGCAGCCGTCCCTGCCCGCGCAGCCGTCCCTGCCCGCGCCGCAGCAGTTCCTGCCCGCGCAACTGACGCCGGGCAGGGATCCGGCCATCCCGACCGCCGACGAGTTCGCCCGGCGCCGGGTCGCACGTCCGGCCGACCCGGTGGCCCGCAGCGGCCTGCGCGGAGCGGTCAGCCGCGGCTCGCTCGGGCTGGTCAAGCTGCCGCCCGGCGCGCATGAGCGGGAGCTGCTCCACCAGGTCGAGATGGTGCGGCGCAACTTCGGCGGGCTGCGCCAGGTCACCGTGGTCAATCCGAAGGGCGGCGCGGGCAAGACCGTAGCCGTGCTGCTGCTGGCCATGACCTTCGGACAACGGCGCGGCGGGTACGTGCTGGCCTGGGACAACAACGAGACCCAGGGCACCCTGGGCATGCGCGCCCAGCAGGACTTCCACGCCCGTACGGTGCGGGACCTGCTGCGCGACCTCGATCATTTCAGCGGGCCGCACGGGCGGGTCGGCGACCTGTCGCAGTATGTACGGGCCCAGGGCGAGGGCATGTTCGACGTGCTGGCCAGCGACGAGTCGGCCACGGCCGGGGAGATGCTGACCGCCGGCGCCTTCGCGGACATCCGGGAGGTGGTGAGCCGGTTCTACAAATTGATCATGGTGGACACCGGCAACAACGTGCGGGCCGCCAACTGGCAGGCCGCCATCGACGCCACCGATCAGCTGGTGGTCACGATGTCCGCGCGCAACGACTCCGCCGAGACCGCCGCGCGGATGCTCGATCACCTGGAGCAGTCCGGCCGGCAGCGGCTGGTGCGACAGGCCGTCACCGTCGTCTCGATGCCGCCCAGCCGCAAGGAGATCGACCTCCCGGCGATCCGGCGGCACTTCGCCGCCCGTACCCGGGCGGTGATGCTCGCGCCGTATGAGCGCTTGATCGACTCCGGCGAGCCACTGCGGTACGGGCAGATGTCGGGAGCGACGCGGCAGGCCTGGCTGCGGGTGGCCTCGGCGGTGGCCGAGGGCTTGTAGAGCCGGCCCGGGGCCCATGAAGCCGAGCCCGGGCCCATGAAGTCCAGCCGGCGCCCGTTGAGGCCAAGCCGGCCGGACCGCTGGTGCGGCCCGGCCGGGGAGACGCTGGGGATGGGTGCCGCGCCCCGGTTCGGCGGTGCCTTCCCGGAGTACGGCGCTTCGATCGGGTTCAGCCGGTCAGCGCGTCGGCCGCCGAGGGGTCACAGTCGCGGAGGAACTGCGCGCACCGGGCCGCCTCGTCCGCCTCGCCGATCGCGTCGGCGGCCAGTGCGAGCTGGTGCAAACTCCGCAGGAAGCCACGGTTCGGCTCGTGCGACCAGGGCACCGGACCGTGGCCCTTCCAACCGGCCCGGCGCAACTGATCCAGGCCGCGGTGATACCCGGTGCGGGCGTAGGCGTACGCGGTCACCGGATCACCGGTTCCCATCGACCCCCTGGCGAGCGCGGCCCACGCGGCGCTGTAGGTGGGGAACCGCGCGGCGACGTTCTTTACCGCGTCGGGCTCGGCGCTGGCCAGCGCGGTGCTGGCCTCGGTTTCCTCGGGAAGCCGGGTGGCCGGCGGTTCGGGCAGCAGATTCTGCATGGGGCTCATTCAACCTCGCCATTTGGCTGACGGCTCGCCTGAAAGGCTGAGTCGTTGCTCACGCAACCGGTGGTTCTCCCGCACGGTGTACCGGAGTAGAAATGGAGGTCCGGAGCCTCCCCAGGACCCGGCGAGGAGAGCCCGGTGGCGCAAGCCGCCGGGCTCTCCTCCTGTCCGGGATTCCTGCTCACTTCCCGAGGCTGGTACCGGTCGAGCGCAGGTCCTCGCACGCCACCAGGACGCGCTTGGCCAGACCCTCCTCGGCCGCCCGGCCCCAGACCCGCGGGTCGTACGCCTTCTTGTTGCCGACCTCGCCGTCCACCTTGAGCACGCCGTCGTAGTTGGCGAACATGTGTCCGGCGACCGGGCGGGTGAACGCGTACTGGGTGTCGGTGTCGATGTTCATCTTGACGACGCCGTAGTCGAGCGCCTCCCGGATCTCCTCCAGCAGGGAGCCGGAGCCCCCGTGGAACACCAGGTCCAGCGGCTTGGTCACGCCGTACTTCTCGCCAACCGCGTCCTGGATCTGCTTGAGGATCTCCGGACGCAACTTGACGTTGCCGGGCTTGTACACGCCGTGCACGTTGCCGAAGGTCAGCGCGGTGATGTACCGGCCCTTCTCCCCCAGCCCGAGCGTGGCGGCGGTGGCCAGGCCGTCCTCCACCGTGCTGTACAGCTTCTCGTTGATCTCGTTGGCGACGCCGTCCTCCTCGCCACCCACGACCCCGACCTCGATCTCCAGCACGATGTGCGCGGCGGCCGCGGCGGCGAGCAGCTCCTCGGCGATGCGCAGGTTCTCGTCCAGCGGCACCGCGGAGCCGTCCCACATGTGCGACTGGAACAGCGGCGTCTCGCCCCGGGCCACCCGCTCCTTGGAGATCGCCATCAGCGGCCGTACGTAGCCGTCCAGCTTGTCCTTCGGGCAGTGGTCGGTGTGCAGCGCGATGTTGACGCTGTAGTTCTTGGCAACCTCGTGCGCGTACGCGGCCAACGCCACGGCCCCGGTCACCATGTTCTTCACGGTCGGACCCGAGAGGTATTCGGCACCGCCCGTGGACACCTGGATGATGCCGTCGCTCTGTGCGTCCGCGAAGCCGCGGATGGCGGCGTTCAGGGTCTGTGAGGAGGTGACGTTGATCGCCGGGTAGGCGAACGCGCCTGCCTTGGCACGGTCGAGCATCTCGGCGTAAACCTCGGGGGAAGCGATTGGCATCTGGAACGCTCCTTCGTGCACTGGCTGGCGGTGACTGGATTGCGCCGCCGGAAAAAGTCCGGCTCCAGTGCCGGGCCCGCGACGCACTGCCTGAACCGGCAGTATCCCGCACCTCACTGGGTGGATCACATCGTGGGGGCCCTATCCGCGACGCCCTGCGGCGGACGCCGCCAGGTCGTACCGTGGTTGCCAGGAGGTGGCCATGACCGAACCGGAGTTCAGCGACCCAGACGCGAACCTCGAGCCGGGCGTGGGCCCGGGCCGCGACGAGAATCTCGACCCTGACCGGCGCGATCTTGAGGCGCCCGCGGAGGACGCTTTCGAACAGTCCATGCCGGCCAACCCGGCCGGGGAGCGGGAAGACAGCCCGCTGAACGTGGAGCGCGACCCCGAGGTCAACGAGTGGGACGCGATCGAGCAGGCCCAGGTGGTCGGCTTCGACGACGACTACCGCTGAGCGCGCGGAGCGGGCTGGCCGCCGTGACCGGGGAGGGTCACCCCGGCGGGCCCGCTCTGGCCGCCGTGAGGCGATCTCGTCAGGGCGCCGGCGGTCGCGTCAGGGGCGCAGCGCGAACGACGCGTAGCCGACCACTCGCGAGCGGTCCCCGCCCGCGTCGGCGGAGGTGGCGCGGTGCAGCAGCGCGGGGCGCAGGCCGACACCCAGCGCGTACCCGAGCAGCCCGCGCAGCGCGTACGCGCCGCAGGCGTCGTACCGGCCGATGCGCGCGGCGGCCAGTTCCTCGACGGCGCGCACCGTGGCGGAGTCCTGCGCCCGCGCCTCCACCTCGCTCCGGTAGTGCGACAGGTCGGTGCTGCACAGGATGATCGTGCCGGGCCCGGTCGTGGCCACGGCGGCGGACAGCGCTCCGGCCACCTCGTCCGGAGTGGACGCGCCGACCGCGATCGGCAGGACCGGTACCGGCGGGACGCCGGCCAGCGCGCTCAGCCGCTGCAGGAACGGCAGCTGCACCTCCAGGGAGTGCTCGGGCGCCAGCGGCCGGTCGTCCACCCGGGCGTACCCGTCCCCGGCCAGCGCGGCAACCGCCGCGGTGTCGATCGGTACCTCGCCGAGCGGGGTGAGCCAGCCGGCGGTGCCCGGTACCACGCAGCCGACCACAGGTACCCGGTGCGCCGGGCCGATCAGGACAACCCGGCGGATTCCGTCGGCGTGCGGGCGCAGCCGGGCGTACGCGTGTGCCGCCGTGGGGCCGGAGTAGCGGTACCCGGCGTGCGGCACCACATATGCCGGGGCGAACGGCTCACCGTCCGGCACCGGTACCGCCTCGACGAGCAGGTCCACCCCGCGGGCGAGGACGGCCGGAGCGGCCGGGTAGAACTGGCCGGCCACGGCCGGCGTCCGGAGGCGGCGCTCATCCATCCTGGCTACCGGCCCGTCCCGCTACCCGGCGTCCAGCAGCACCGGCAGCCGCCGGGCTCCCCAGTCGCCGGCGGGGCCGTCGTACACCCCGGGTAGTTGGTATCCACAGTGGACGCAGGTACCCGGGTCGTCCAGCCGGTACGCCTCGACCCGGTAGCTGCGGCACCGGCAGGACAGGTTGCAGCCGGAACGCCCATAGCTGGCCAGCACCACGCCGCCGTCGACCCGTCCGCGTACGAGGCACAGCCCGCGCGGGCCCTCGTGCGGCCGGCAGGCGCGCGGGCACAGGTCGCACTGCACCCGCCGTCCGGCAGGCTGTGCCGGTACCGGGTGGGCACCGTGTGCGCGTCGGCGCCGGAGAGCGACGCGCCGCGGGGCGGCATCGCCTCACGCTACGCCCGAACTCATCGGTCCGCCTCCGCCCGAGGGGCCCACGCCAGGGGTCGGCCGACCGGCCGGCCCTCCGGTCCGCGAACCGGCCACCAGGGGTGCGCGAACCGCCCACCAGGGGACGTGAACCGGAGGCAGCCGCCGCTATTGGCTGAGAGATTCCTGGATCGGGGGGAGTCCTCATACCGGTCACCGGTAACCTCTATCGCCGTGGATACCGCCGAGAAGAGCCGCGCGCTGGCCGAGAGCCTGGGCAGCCTGCTCAACCCGAAGGATCTGATCCAGAGCGCCGGCCTGTTCGGCATCTGGGCGGTCATTTTCGCCGAGACCGGCCTGCTGATCGGGTTCTTCTTCCCCGGTGACTCTCTGATCTTCCTGGCCGGAGTCGCCTCCTCGCCCGTCGCCGACCAGTTCGTCGGCACCAAGCTCTCGCTGTTCTGGTTGCTGATCGTGACCCCGCTCGTGGCCATCGCCGGTGCCCAGTTGGGGCACTTCCTCGGCGCCCGGTACGGACGGAAGATGTTCCAACGCCCGGATTCCCGCCTGTTCAGGCAGGAGTACGTCGACAAGGCGGAGGCGTTCTTCAACCGGTTCGGAGCGGCCAAGGCGATCATTTTGTCGCGGTTCACCCCGGTCGTCCGCACGTTCATGAACCCGATCGCCGGCGTGCTGGAGGTGCCCGCCCGCACGTTCTTCATCTGGAACGTGGTGGTCAGCATCATCTGGGCCGACGGGGTGCTGCTGATCGGCTACTCGCTCGCGAAGCAGATCCTCAAGCTGATCCCGGCCTCGAAGATCGACACGTACCTGCTGCCGGTCATCGTGCTGATCGTTCTGCTCTCGCTGATCCCGATGTTCATCGAGTTCCTCCGCAGCCGGCGGGAGAAGCGCCGGGGCGGCGACCAGGACCGCCACCAGGGCGGCCGGCACGTCCGCCAGGGGGCCGGCCGGAACCGGTAACGGGGCGGGATCCGTAGCGGCGCCGGCCCGCGACGGGGTGGGCCTCCCTGGCCGCACCGGGCGGGCTTGAATCGGCGCTGGAGGAGCTTGAATCGGCGCTGGACAAGATAGCGGTCGGGCCCGGGAAAACTCTCCGGCCCGTCGGGTCAGGCCCGGTCGAGCACCGGCATCGTCGCCGGCAGCCGGTGAGCCAGGCCCGCGCTGACCGCACGGAACGTCAGCAGGGCGGCCTCTTCGAGGTAGAGCGCACGTTTGTGGGCCAGTTCCACGGTGTCGGCGAGCACCGAACAGCCATGCCGGGCCAGAATTACGCAGTTGGTGCCGTCCGCGCTGGCGTCGGCCGCCACCCGCGCGACCTCGGCGGTACCGGGCGGGTGGTACGGAGTGCGCGCCACGCGCCGCAGGTAGAAGGCGTGATCAGTGGTGATCAGCCGGATCGGCTCGTCGAGCGCGTCCAGCAGCAGCGTGTTCTGCGGATGCAGGTGCACTATCGCGTTGACGTCCCGCCTCGCGCGGTACGTCTCAAGGTGCAGCGCCAACTCCGAGGTCGGGAACTGTCCCGCCCCGCTGCGCGACCCGGTGGCCGGCGGCGGAGAGCCGCCGGCCACCGCACCCGTCGCGATACTCACCCGACAGAAGTCGGACCGGTCGAGACGGTCGAGCCACGTCCCCGTCGCGGTCACCCAGATATCGTCGGCGCCCGGTTCGCGCGCCGACAGGTTCCCACCCGAGCCGACCACCAGGCCGGCCCCGACCACCGCCGAACCCACCTGGACCAACTGGTCCCGCAGGTCTCCTGCGACGTAGTTCACGCGACCACGGCCCGGTCACCGGGCCGTGCCGGCGCGACAACGGCCGGTTCAGCGTTGTTCAGCGAGCCTTCTTGGTCGCACGCTTGCGCGGCGGGGTCAGCAGATCGGCGATCGCGGCGATCGCCGACGGCACCAGGCGGTAGTACGCCCAGACGCCGCGCTTCTCGCGCTCCAGGAGACCGGCCTCAGTGAGGATCCGGAGGTGGTGACTCACCGTCGGCTGAGAAAGTCCGAGCGGCGCGGTGAGGTCACACACGCACGCCTCGCCCTCAGGAGCCGACTGAATCAGGCTGAGCAGCCGGAGCCGGGCCGGGTCGGCGAGTGCCTTGAGCACTCCCGCCAGGCGCTCCGCATCGGCACGCTCAATCGGTTCGCCGGCAAGCGGCGAGATAGCTGGTAAAGCAGTTTCGGCCAACGCAGTTCCCACGTCTTCCATCCTTCCACCTACACCATCGATTCGCCTGCATATGCGCAGGTCCGAATCGACAAATTTTCAAACCGCGAGGCCGAGGTCGGTCAGCGAATAGGCGGATCTGTAACCCAGCCCAGCGGACCGAACGGCGCTCCCCGCGCCACGATCAACAATAACCGCAACTCCGACGACCACAGCTCCGGCTTCCCTCAAAGCATCCACAGCAGACATCACGCTCGAGCCCGTGGTTGAGGTGTCCTCCACCGCCAGCACTCTGCGGCCGGCGACGTCAGGTCCCTCGATACGCCTCTGTAGACCGTGCGTCTTCTCAGATTTACGGACAACGAATGCGTCCAGTTCAATGTCCCGGGCCGCCGCGGCATGGAGCATGGCTCCGGCCACCGGGTCGGCACCGAGCGTCAGACCGCCGACTGCGTCGTAGTCCCAGTCAGCCGTGAGGTCGAGCATCACCCGACCGACCAGCGGGGCCGCCGAGTGATGAAGCGTCACGCGGCGCAGATCGACGTAGTAGTTGGCCTCCTGGCCGGAGGACAACACCACGCGACCGTGGACGATAGCCAGGTCTGCGATGAGTTTGCGCAGGTCGTCGCGCTCTGTCATACGACGAGAGTACTTGCTAGGTCGATGGCACGAACCGACGACCCGGGCCGGCGTAGAAGAACCGGTTGGCCGCCGGCAACAGAAGCAGCACACCTATGGTGACAGCCAGTAATGCCGCCAAGACCTCGACGACCGCCACGGAGGCTCTCAAGCCCGGGGACGGGAAGCCGGCCGCACCTACGTTGACCAGGGCAAATGCGCCGCCACACAGGCCAATGAGGACGTAGAACCCCATCAGGCTGGCCAGCGTTATCCGGCTTGCATTAGAGCCCCGATGGGACAGCGCGGCGGTCACCACGGCACCGGCAGCGGGCAGTATCTACTCCACTACAGAGATCACAATCCCGATCCCGACGGTCGCGTGGACCACCGTGGCCGGATCGGGCCCGCCGCTCAAACTTGGATTGGTCTGGTCGGTGACCTGCGTAACCATGGAATCTTGATCTATGATTATCGATATTATGGAGAGCACTGTAGCGACCAATGACAGGCCCGCACCGAGATAGGTCAGAATCACTGCGATATTCACCACACCCGGTCGCGGCGGCCTCTGGATCAACACCGGACCGGCGTACCCGGGTGCCGGATGGCCCTGTCCCCAGTTGTAGGCGTACCCGCTCGGCGGCGCCTGCGTGGGCCACGACTGGGGCGGCACCAACGGCTCGGGCGGCATCAACGGTGGCTGCGCTGTGGGCCGCTGCCAAGGCTCGGGCGGCTGCCAAGACTCGGGTGGCTGCGGCTCGCCGGGCGTCGCCGACCTCATGGGGGGTCCGGCCGGGGCGTGCGGCCACGGGTGTCCGGGGCGAGGCGTCGCACCAGGGCGACCGGGGCGTGTCGCATACCGAACACCATCGCCTTGTAGCGCCAGCCGGGAACGCTGACCAATCGCCCCCGGCGCAGGTCCCGCAGCGCACCGTCCACCACGTCACCGGGTGCCAGCCACATCCAGCCCGGTGTGCCGGACATGTCGATGCCCGCCCGGTCGTGGAACTCGGTCCTCGTGTAGCCGGGGCACAGCGCGAGCACCCGTACCCCGGACCCGCGCACCGCCAGGGCCAGCGATTCGCTGAAATTGATCACCCATGACTTGCTCGCCGGATAGGTCGAGCCCGCCATGACCGTCCCGAAGCCCGACACGGACGCGACGTTGACGATGTCGCCTCCTCCGCGCCGGACCATGCCGGGCAACGCCGAGTGGGTCAGCCGGAGCACCGCGCGCACGTTGAGGTCCAGCATCCGCTCTTCGTCCAGCAGGGCGGTGCGCAGGAACGACCCGTTGACGCTGGTCCCAGCATTGTTGATCAATATGTCCAGAGTGGCGTCCGGGTCCCGCAGCCGCTCCTCGACCGCGGCGCAGCCCGGGATGGTCGACAGGTCGGCGGGCAGGACGTCGACGTCGACCCCGTGCGCGCCGGATAGCTCCGCGGCGAACTCGGCCAGCCGCGATTCGTTCCGCGCGACCAGGGTCAGGTTCCGACCCTCGGCGGCGAGCCGACGGGCGAACGCCGCGCCGATCCCCGCGGTGGCTCCGGTGACGAGCGCGGTTCGAGCGGGTGGCACGGTCGGCCTCGCTTGGAGTAGGAGGTGCCGGCAAGGCCCCGGGGGTGAGCCCGGCGGACCGGGCCCCTCCCCGGGGCGCTGGAGTTGCTCGCCTGCGCTCGACCTATCGCCGAGGAGAAGGCTGTTACGGAGTTGGCGGTGCCGGCGGCTGATCGGCCGGCGGGGTGTGACCCGGATGGGCGGGTGGCGCGTCCGGCGCGATCGGAGGCTGAGGGTAGGGGCCCGGCCCCGGTACCGGCGGGTACGCGAGGTTCGGATACGCCGGGTCGCCGCCGCCCGGCGTTCCCGGCCCGCGCCCGCGGAAGAACGGGTGGGACGAGGGCAGGGCCAGCAGAATGATCACGAGTATCAGCGCCAGCAGCCCGATCACCGACAGCGTCGTCGAGGTGGGACGCACCCAGCCGGGCTGAGCCTGCTTGACCAGGCGATTGACCGTGTCGGTGCTGACCCCACCGGACGTGGTGGAGGTGCTGCTGATCTCGCCGGTCAGCCCACCGCCGAGGCCACAGCCCAGGCACAGCACGCCGAGGCCGGCGGCGACCCAGGTGATGATCCGGGACACCCGGCTGCCGCGCAGGTCGAACGCCGCCAGGATGGCGACCCCCACGGCCAGGATGATGGTGACGATCGTGGCGGCGACGATCCCGACCCGGTACCCGGTGGCCACCGAGTCCGGGGTGGGGTTGGTCGAGTTGGCGTAGGCCTGGCGGAGTGCGTCGGCCACCTTGCCGCTCGACGGGAGCGGCAGTACCGCATTGATCACAAGGAGCACGGCAACCAGGTACAGCGCGTACCCGGCCGCGGTCACGGCGCCCGGTCGGCGCTGCGCGCCGGGGGCGACTGGAGCGGCAAATGACACGGTCATTCCTCCCAAAGAGACCTGCGCACACGCTACTGGCCGGGCGCAACACCCGCGACCCGTACCCGTCGGGCTCAGTCCGCGGGCACCAGATAGATCGGCTGCGGCGAGCGGAAGTACCGGTTCGACGCGGGGAGCAGCAACAGCACGAAGGCGCCGAGTAACAGCGGATAGATGAGCAGGCCGGCGAGTTCCGCGAGGTTCACCCAGCCCGGGTAGCTGGCGTCCTGCAGCCTGATCGCTTCGTGCTGCAGCACGCTGGTCGGCGGGGCGAACAGGTTGTCGACCGCGAGCGTCGCGCCGCAGCCCACCAGCAGCAGGCCGCTGGTGAGCAGGGTCAGCAGCCTGGCCCGGTTGCTCGCGCGGCGCACCCCGGCGGCGGCCAGCAGCAGCACCAGCACGCCGATCAGCACCACCAGCAGCGTGGTGGCGTCGCTGGTGTCGCTCTGGGACTTCTCGGTGCCGATGTCGGCCGCGCTGGCGTGGGTGAGCTCGCCGGCCAGGTCCACCAGCTTGCCGTAGTTGACCAGGTCATACAGCACGGCCGCGGCCTGCGCCAGCAGTACCGCGGCCGTGCCGAGCAGTGCGCCGATGGCGACGGTGACGGTCCAGGGCCGTCGCCATCGGGGGGTCGGGGGCTGGGTGGGATGACTCACCGGGCAGAGGTTACCGGCGAGCGGTTCAGCCAGCGGTCACCGCCAGCCCGTCCTTGCTCTCGTTGAGCTCGACCCGGACCGTGTCGCCGTCACGCACCTTGCCGCTGAGCAGGGCGCGGGCCAGCTGGTCACCGATCGCCGACTGGACCAGCCGGCGCAGCGGGCGGGCACCGTAGATCGGGTCGTACCCGCCCCGCGCCAGCCACTCCTTCGCCGGATCCTCGACCCGCAGGGTCAGCCGCCGGTCGGTCAGCCGCTTGCGCAGGCTGTCCAGCTGGATATTCACGATGGACTCCAGCTCGGTCGCGGACAGCGCCCCGAACACCACTATGTCGTCCAGCCGGTTCAGGAATTCGGGCTTGAAGTGCGTGCGCACCGTCGACAGCACCGCCTCCCTGCGCTGTTCGTCGCTCAGCGCCGGGTCGGCGATGGCGTGCGAGCCCAGGTTCGAGGTGAGGATCAGGATCGCGTTGCGGAAGTCCACGGTCCGACCCTGGCCATCGGTGAGCCGGCCGTCGTCGAGCACCTGCAGCAGCACGTCGAACACGTCCGGGTGGGCCTTTTCCACCTCGTCGAGCAGGATGACCGAGTACGGGCGGCGTCGTACCGACTCGGTGAGCTGGCCGCCCTCCTCGTACCCGATGTAGCCGGGCGGCGCGCCGACGAGCCGGGCGACGGAGTGCTTTTCGCCGTACTCGCTCATGTCGATGCGTACCATCGCCCGCTCGTCGTCGAACAGGAACTCCGCCAGCGCCTTGGCCAGCTCGGTCTTGCCGACCCCGGTGGGGCCGAGGAACAGGAAGCTGCCGGTGGGCCGGTCCGGGTCGGCGATGCCGGCACGCGCCCGGCGCACCGCGTCGGATACCGCCGTGACCGCCTCGGCCTGCCCGACCACGCGGGAGGCCAGCGACTCCTCCATCCGCAGCAGCTTGGCGGTCTCGCCCTCCATCAGCCGCCCGGCCTGGATGCCCGTCCACAGGGAGACCACCGCGGCGATGTCGTCGACGCCGACCTCCTCCTTGAGCATCGCGCCGTCGGCCTGCAGGCCGGCCAGCTCCGCCTCGGCACGGCTCAGCTCGATCTCCAGCGCGGGGATCCGCCCGTACCGCAGCTCCGAGGCCCGACCCAGGTCGGCGTCCCGCTCGGCCCGGTCGGCCTCGCCGCGCAGCGTCTCCAGTTGCTCCTTGGCCGCGGAGATCTTCTGGATGTGCGCCTTCTCGGTGAGCCACCGCTCGGACAGCACCGCCAACTGTTCCCGCCGGTCGGCCAGCTCGCGGCGCAGCCGCTCCAGCCGCTGCGCCGAGGCCGGGTCGGGCTCCTTGGCCAGCGCCATCTCCTCGATCTCCATGCGGCGCACGGCCCGCTCGATCTCGTCAACCTCGACCGGACGTGAGTCGATCTCCATGCGCAGCCGAGAGGCCGCCTCGTCGACCAGGTCGATCGCCTTGTCCGGCAGGAACCGGTCGGCGATGTACCGATCGGAGAGGGTGGCCGCGCCGACCAGGGCCGCGTCGGTGATACGCACGCCGTGGTGCACCTCGTAGCGCTCCTTGAGGCCGCGCAGGATGCCGATGGTGTCCTCGATGGACGGCTCGCCGACCAGTACCGGCTGGAACCGCCGCTCCAGCGCCGGGTCCTTCTCGACGTGCTCGCGGTACTCGTCGAGCGTCGTCGCGCCGACCATCCGCAGCTCGCCACGGGCCAGCATCGGCTTGAGCATGTTGCCGGCGTCCATCGAGCCCTCGCCCTTGCCGGCGCCGACGACAGTGTGCAGCTCATCGATGAAGGTGACGACCTGGCCGTCACTGCTCTTGATCTCCTCGAGGACCGACTTGAGCCGCTCCTCGAACTGGCCGCGGTACTGCGCGCCGGCCACCATGGCGGGCAGGTCCAGGCTGATCAGCCGCTTGTCGCGCAGGGACTCCGCGACGTCGCCGGCCACGATGCGCTGGGCCAGGCCCTCGACGATCGCGGTCTTGCCGACGCCCGGCTCTCCGATGAGCACGGGGTTGTTCTTGGTGCGACGGGACAGCACCTGGATCACCCGGCGGATCTCCGAGTCCCGGCCGATCACCGGATCGATCTTGCCCTCCCGCGCCTTGGCGGTCAGGTCGACGCCGTACTTCTCCAGCGCCTGGTACTGCTGCTCCGGGTCCGGGCTGGTCACCCGGCGGTCACCGCCACGGATCTGCGGGAAGGCGGCGACCAGGCTCTTCTCGGTCGCGCCCGACTCCTGCAGCAGCTTGGCGACGGCGCCGCCGACCTGCGCGAGCCCGGCGAGCAGGTGCTCGGTGGAGACGTACTCGTCCCCCAGCGGCCGGGCGATGGACTCCGCGGCGTTGACCGCGTTGACCATCTCCCGGGAGATGTTCGGCTCCGCCACGCTCGATCCCCGGGCGGACGGCTGCGACTCCACCGACCTCAGGGCCGCCCGGCGGATGTCCGCGGGGTTCGCGCCAACCGCCCGCAGCAGCGCCGGGGCGGTCGAACCACCCGTGTCCAGGAGCGCGAGCAGCAGATGCCACACTTCCACGGTGGCGTGACCCCGCTGGGTCGCTGTCGCTATCGCGCCGCTGACGACCTCGCGGCTCTTCGTGGTCAGACGCTCAATGTTCATCGGCTCCCCTGTTCAGAACGATCCATGGGATACGACACGGCCGGACTTGAGTCTATTCCGCTCAACTTTGCTCGGGGAGGGGTGTGCCCGATCACATTTTTTTCGGCTCGGCGCCGAAGGGCCCCTCCTGCGAGCGATGGGCGGGGACGAACGTGGGCATCGTGAACCCGATGACGATGGATTTCGGATCGTCGCGCGAGTGGGGCGACGCGGTGATCGCGGCGGCCAACTCGACGCTCACCCAGATGGCGGCGATCTGGCCCGACCTCACCTCCGCCGCGCTGCACCGGATGCTCGGTGTGACGCCGATGATCGGGCGTATAACGACACCGGCCCGATCTTCAGCATCGCGGACGGGCAGAAGCTGGTTCACCGGCATCTTCGGCGGCTTCACGGGCTGAGCCCGCCGGCCTCGGCCGGGCCGGCCCCCACGACGGGCCGGCCCGGCCACACCGCCGACCGCTGAGCCACTTGACACGGCACAAGATCGCGTAGACGATGTTACCCGCTGGTAGTAGACCCGCCGATGATCGAACGAACCGGCAGCTCACTCCGTGCGAACGGCTCCGCCCTGCCGCCGATAAAGCGGAGCAACCGCTCGATAGTTCACAGTTCGCTGCTCACGGGTCGTGAATTACATTCTGAAGTCTTCCGTTCACGGGGACTCGCGGGCTAACGTGACGCCACCTCAGCGGGTTCGGTATCGCGGGAGTGTTAACGGTGGGCGCTGCACAGTCGGTCTTTCAAGGCTTCGCCAATCCGGTGGATCCAAGCCCGGCGGAGTTGCGCGCGTGGGCTCATCAGCCCGACGCCGTCCCGCTGCACACCATGCCCCCGGACTGGGACCTGCTGGTCTCCGGTGACCATCTGATCTCCACCCTGATGGAGCTGGCGATGGACCGGCAGTGCCCCGCCCGCCGGTTCGCCGTGCATTGCCTGTACATCTACGCCGCCGACGCGATCCGCACGAACTTCCGGGCGCACCCCAAGCGCCGGCTGCGCAAGATGGTCGAGCACGTCGAGCACGACGGCGACGACCTGCTGCGGATCTGGGCGCACAACGTGCGGATGCTGCTGGCCCGGCCCGAACTGTTCGACTACCGCGACTGGTGCGAGGGCGGCCTCGTTCGCCACCCTCGCCGCCTGTCGTCCTGACGGACTATTGCTGCTGATTGGGCTTCTGCTGGCCCATCTGCGGCTGGTTCATCGAGTCGGTGCCCTCGTTCATCCGGCTCTGTCCCTTGTCCATCTCTTCGCCGTGCTTGTTGCCGCTCATGTCGTCGGCCTTGTTACCGGCCTTGTCGACGGCCTCTTTCACCTTCTGCTTGGCCTTGTCTGTCATCCCCATGACGTATCCCCCCGTCCCGACGTCAGTTGATCGATCACTCCAGGTCAAGGTACGTCAGGAGGGGGTGAGGCCGGTCCGAAATGACTAATCGGCTCCGGACCGGCGCGGCCGCCATACCACCAGCGCGGTGCTCGTGTCCCGGGTACGGGCCAGGTCGCGGCTCCCGCCGTACGCCATGATCTGCGCCAGGCGGCGCTGAGCGTCGGCGAGGTCCGCCTCCAGGTCCATGATCCGCTGCTGGAACTCGGTCACCAGCTGCTCCAGCTCGATGATCCGTTTGACCCCGGCCAGGTTGACGCCGTCCTCCTGGCTGAGCCGCTGGATCTCCCGGAGCAGCACGACGTCCCGGGCGCTGTAGCGCCGACCCCCACCGGCGGCCCGACCCGGCTGGACCAGACCCATCCGGTCGTACTGGCGCAGCGTCTGCGGATGCATGCCGGCCAGCCGGGCCGCCACCGAAATGATGAGCACCTTGGCGTCGGAGGCGTGCTCGATAGAGATCACGAACTCATCACTCATGGCGCACCTGCCGATCGATGTGTTCCCGGGGCGCGGCCGGGGCCGACGCCGCGTAGGTCTGCAGCGCCTCCCGGGCCGACTCCGGGAGGTCTTTCGGTACCACCACGTCGACCGTGACCAGCAGATCACCGGGTGTGCCCTCGCGCCGCGGTACGCCCTTGCCACGCACCCGCAGGGTGCGCCCGGACGGCGTACCCGCCGGGACCCGCACGGTCACCGAGCCGTTCAGGGTAGGTACCCGCAGGTCTACCCCATTCACGGCCTCGGGGAACGTGATCGGCACGGACAGCGTGAGGTCGTCCCCGTACCTGCCGAACAGCGGGTCTTCCTTGACCTTGATCAGCACGAACAGGTTCCCGGGCGGGCCGCCCCGCTCGCCCGGCTCGCCCCGGCCGGCCAGCCGGATCTTCTGACCGTCGGCGACGCCCGGCGGGATGCGCACGTTGAGGGTGCGGGTCTTGGTGACCCCGCCCGTCCCGTGACACTCCGGGCACTTCTCGTCCACGATCGTCCCGACACCCTGGCACTCCCGGCACGGCTCGGCGAAGCTGAACGAGCCCTGGTTGCTGGTCGTGACCCCGGCGCCGTGGCAGACCGGGCAGGTCCGCGGCTGGGTGCCGGGCTTGGCCCCGCTGCCGTTACAGGTGTCGCAGACGCCCGGCGCGCGCAGCGTCAGCGGCAGCGTCGCGCCGTTGACCGCGTCCCGGAAGTCCAGCGAAACCTCGGCCTCGACGTCCCGTCCCCGTGCCGGCCCGCGCCGGGTGGCGGTGCGTGCACCGCCACCCGAGAAGATCGAGCTGAACAGGTCGGAGAAGCCCGCGCCGCCGAACCTGCGGTCACCGGTCGCCGTACCGGCGGCCGCGTCACCGAAGATGTCCGACATGGTGAACGGACCACCACCGGGCCCGCCGCCGCCCCGTGAGCCCCGGCGGAACGCGCCGGAGCCGAACAGCTGGCGCATCTCGTCGTACTCTTTGCGCTTGCGGTCGTCCGAGAGCACGTCGTAGGCCTCGGATACCGCCTTGAACCGGTCCTCCGCCTCGACGTTGCCCGGATTGCGGTCCGGATGCAGCTCCCGCGCGAGCTTGCGGTACGCCTTCTTGATCTCATCGGACGGAGCGGACTGGGACACGCCGAGGATGGCGTAGAAGTCCTTCTCCAGCCAGTCTTTAGAGCTCATGACGCCGCCTCGCTACGCTCGCCGGCGCCATGAGAAACAACGCGCTCCACACCCATGACGCCGCCACCTCCCCTGCTCAGTTGTTGAGTTCCTGGTGTCACTCGGGATCGGCCACCGCGACCAACGCCGGACGCAGCAAACGTTCCCCGAGCAGATAGCCCCTGCGAAGGATGTCCACGCAGGTCGGTTCGGCCACGTCGGCCGAGGTCAGGTGCGCGACCGCCTCGTGCACCGTCGGGTCGAACGGGTCGCCCTTCTCGCCGAACGCGGTCAGCCCGAACTTGGTCAGCGAACCGAGCAGTTGCTCGGCCACCGACCCGAACGGCCCGACCAGGTCGCCGTGCTCGCGGGCCCGGTCCAGGTCGTCCAGCACCGGCAGCAGCGCGACCAGGACTCCGCCCGTCGCCTGCTCACCGACCAGCGCCCGGTCCCGGTCCACCCGCTTGCGGTAGTTGGCGTACTCGGCGGTGACCCGTTGCAGGTCCCGTACGCGTTCGTCCAACTCCGCGCGCAGCGCGGCCAGTTCGGCACCCAGCGGTCCGGACGACGGCTCGGCGGCGAACGCCGCCTCCGGCGCCTCGCTCGGCTCGATGACCTCGCCGACCACCACGGACTCCTCCTCAATCTGCGCCTCCGGGCCGGAGTCCGCGACAGCGGGCTGCTCCGGCGCGTCGGCCGGAGCGTTCTGCTCGATCGGATCGTCTTTGCGGATCTTCCGCCGATCCCGGATCACCAGGGGCGGCTGCCGCTCCTCGGTGCCGCCGGCGGGCGCCTCATCAGCGCCCGCCGGGTCCCTTTCGGTGCCACTCACTTCTTGTCGTCCTCGACAATCTCGGCGTCCACGACGTCCTCGCCACCGTTGCCACCGTTACCGCCGTTACCGGCAGCACCGCCGGCGCTGGCCTGCGGGCCCTCGCCCTCGGGTCCGGCACCGGCCGCACCGGGCTGGCCCTCCGCGCCGGCCGCCTGGGCCTGCGCGTACAGCTGCGAGCCGGCCTTCTGGGAGGCCTGCGCCAGCTTCTCGTGCGCCGACTTGATCTTCTCCAGGTCGGTGCCGCCGAGGGCGCTGCGCAGCTCGCCGAGCGCCTCGTTGATCTCGTCGCGACCGTCGGCGGGCAGCTTGTCGCCGCTCTCCGCGAGGAACTTCTCGGTCTGCCACTGGAGCTGCTCGGCCTGGTTGCGGGTCTCCGCCTCTTCGCGCCGGCGCTTGTCGTCGTCGGCGTGATCCTGGGCGTCGCGCATCATCCGCTCGATGTCATCCTTGGGCAGCGCCGAGCCGCCGGTGATGACCATCGACTGCTCCTTGCCGGTGCCCAGGTCCTTCGCGTTGACGTGCACGATGCCGTTCGCGTCGATGTCGAAGGTGACCTCGATCTGCGGCACGCCGCGCGGCGCCGGCGGGAGGCCGGTCAGCTCGAAGGTGCCGAGGTTCTTGTTGTACGCCGCGATGTCCCGCTCACCCTGGAAGACCTGGATCAGCACCGAGGGCTGGTTGTCGTCGGCGGTCGTGAAGATCTCCGAACGCTTGGTCGGGATCGTGGTGTTGCGCTCGATCAGCTTGGTGAAGATGCCACCCTTGGTCTCGATGCCCAGCGACAGCGGGGTCACGTCGAGCAGCAGGACGTCCTTGACCTCACCCTTCAGCACACCGGCCTGCAGGGCGGCGCCGACCGCGACAACCTCGTCCGGGTTGACGCCCTTGTTCGGCTCCTTGCCACCGGTCAGCTGCTTGACCAGGTCGGACACGGCGGGCATGCGGGTCGAGCCGCCGACCAGGATCACGTGGTCGACGTCGGAGACCTTGATGCCGGCGTCCTTGATCGCCTGCTCGAACGGGCCCTTACAGGCGTCCAGCAGGTCCTGGCTCATCCGCTGGAACTCGGCGCGCGACAGCTGGGTGTCCAGGTGCAGCGGGCCGGCGCTGCCGGCGGTGATGTAGGGCAGGTTGATGCTGGTGGTGGCGGCGGCGGACAGCTCGATCTTGGCCTTCTCGGCCGCTTCCTTGAGCCGCTGCAGGGCCATCTTGTCCTGCGAGAGGTCGATGCCGTGCTGGCCGCGGAAGGTCTTGACCAGGTGGTCGATGATCCGCTCGTCCCAGTCGTCGCCGCCGAGGTGGTTGTTGCCGGCGGTCGCCTTGACCTCGATCACGCCCTCGCCGAGCTCCAGCAGCGAGACGTCGAACGTGCCGCCACCCAGGTCGAAGACCAGAACGGTCTGCTCCTTGGAGCCCTTGTCCAGGCCGTACGCGAGCGCGGCGGCGGTGGGCTCGTTGACGATGCGCAGCACGTTGAAGCCGGCGATCTCACCGGCCTCCTTGGTCGCCTGACGCTGGGCGTCGTTGAAGTACGCCGGTACGGTGATCACCGCGTCGGCGATCGTCTCGCCCAGGTACGCCTCGGCGTCACGCTTGAGCTTCATCAGAACCCGCGCGGAGATCTCCTGCGGGGTGTACTTCTTGCCGTCGATGTCGATGGACCAGTTCGTGCCCATCTCCCGCTTGACCGAACGGATCGTCCGGTCCGGGTTGGTGACCGCCTGGCGCTTGGCCACCTCACCGACGAGCACTTCACCGTTACGGGCGAACGCGACGATCGACGGTGTGGTCCGCGACCCTTCGGCGTTCGCGATGACGGTGGGTTCGCCACCCTCGAGAACGCTGACCACCGAGTTGGTCGTCCCGAGGTCGATGCCGACCGCACGTGCCATGTTCGCTGCCTCCGTTGTTGACTCAGCCGGCCACTCGAAGTTGAGCGAGCCGGACTCAATAGTGACACGGGCCGCCCAGGTGTCAAGGGGAGTTGAGTGTGGTAGGCGCAACTCGGCATCAGGCAGTGGCGTCGCGGGTACGAATCGGGCAGGCTCTTGGGTGTGACCCGGCGTACCGTACCGCCCCCGGCCGCCCCGTCCTCGTCCACCGGAGTTCCCGCGTTGACCGAGGCACTGGGCGAGCTGCTCAGCGCGCTGCACGGCGCGCGGTTTCCGCTGGTCGCGCCGTGCGCCGAGGCCGCCGATGAGGCACGGGGGACCATGGTCGCGCAGCTGCGCGACTATCTACTTCCCCGGCTCGGCCGGCTCGACGCGCCGTTACTCGTGGTCGTCGGCGGCTCCACCGGTGCCGGCAAGTCGACGTTGGTCAACAGCCTGGTCCGGGCCCCGGTCAGCCAGGCCGGCGCGCTGCGCCCGACCACCCGGTCCCCGGTCCTGGTGCATCACCCCTCGGACGGGCGCTGGTTCCACGAGCGGCGGCTGCTGCCCGGGCTCGTTCGCACCACCGACCTGAGCGGAGCGCCGGACACGTTGCGCATGGTCGCCGCCACCGGGCTGGCCCCCGGGCTGGCCCTGCTCGACGCGCCCGACATCGACTCGGTGGTGGAGGCCAACCGGGAGCTGGCCGAGCAGCTGCTCGCCGCGGCCGACCTCTGGCTGTTCGTCACCACCGCCGCCCGGTACGCCGACGCCGTCCCGTGGTCGGTCCTGGCCACCGCCCGCGACCGGGGCACCGCCCTGGCGGTCGCGCTGGACCGGGTGCCGCCGGACGCCCAGGACGACCTCGGCAGGCAGCTGTCCGGGATGCTGTCCGCCCAGGCGCTGGCCCCCGCCCGGCTGTTCGTGGTGCCCGAGGCCGGGCTGGACGGGCAGGGGCTGCTCGCCGAGTGGGTGATCCAGCCGGTACGGGACTGGCTGTCCGGGCTCGCCGCGGACCCGGCGATGCGCGCCGGGCTGGTGCGCCAGACCATCAGCGGCGCGGTGGCCGCGCTGGTTCCGGCGACCTCCGGGCTGGTCGACGCGGCCGAGGAGCAGATCACCACGGCCACCGCGCTGCGCGACGCCGTACAGATCGCGCGGTCCGGCGCGCTGTCCACGCTCGACGCCGCGCTCGGCGACGGCAGCGTGCTGCGCGGCGAGGCCCTCGACCGCTGGCAGGAGTACGCGGATACCGGCCAGCAGGTGCCGGCCGCGGGCGGTGCCGGCCGGCTCCGGGACCGGGTCGGCGCGGCGTTCTCGGGCCGGGCCCGGCCGGCCGGGCGGCTGCGCGGCGCCCTGTCTGCCAGCCTGGCGACGGTGATCTCCGCCGCCGTGACGGAGGCCGAGGAGCGGGTACGGGCGGCCTGGCGGTACCAGCCGGAACTGCTGAGCCGGGTACCGGCGGCCGACGACCCCGGCGAGACGGCGCAGCGGCTGGTCCGGCTGTGGCAGCGCTGGATGCTCGACCAGGTGCGGCGGCACGCGGCCGACCAGCGGGGGGCGGCGCACCCGGCCAACACGGCCGGCCTGCTGGCGACGATCGCGGTGGTGGCGCCCCCGGCGCCGGACGCCCCCGACGACACCCCGGACGCGGGTGCCGCCCTGCTTCGAGCGATCTCCTGCGATGAGACGCTGAGAGAGTTGGCCGAGCGCGGCCGCACCGAGCTTGACCGGAGGTTACGGGAGCTGTTCGACGATCGCACGAGCCGGTTCACCGGCGTGCTGGCCGGCGCCGAGATCGGCCCGGATCAGCCGGAGCGGCTGTACGCGGCGGCTGAGGCCGTCGCCTCGGCCGCGATGGACGAGCGGCCGGCCATGCCGCGCCAGGCGCTGCCCGCCCCGGCCGAGGCGGGGGCACAGTGACCGAGCGCCTCGATGTCGCGCTGCCGCGCGCACGCCACGGGTACGACCAGGACCCCATCGACGCCGATTCGCTGGTGACCCGCGCCGGGGCGCTGGGCCGCTTCGTCCGCTCGGCGGCCGGCGTGCTCGACGAACGGCGGCTGGCGCCCGCCCGGAGCCTCGCCGATCACACGGTGCAGCGGCTCGCGCACTCCCGCGAGCACACCGTCGTCGCACTGGCCGGCGCCACCGGCGGCGGCAAGTCCAGCCTGTTCAACGCGCTGAGCGGACTGGCCCTCTCCGACGTCGGGGTGCGCCGGCCGACCACCGGGCAGCCGCACGCGTGCGTGTGGGGCGGCGCCGGTGCCGGGCCGCTGCTGGACTGGCTCGAGGTACCGGCCCCGCTGCGGTTCGACCGGGAGAGCGCGCTGGACGCTCAGGACGAGGCGACGCTGCGCGGGCTGGTCCTGCTCGACCTGCCCGACCTCGACTCGGTGGTGGCCGAGCACCGCGACGAGGCGGAGCGGCTGCTTGACCTGGTCGACCTGGTGGTCTGGGTGACCGACCCGCAGAAGTACGCCGACCGGCTGGTGCATGAGCAGTACCTGCGCGCGTTCGGCCGGCACCGGGACATCACCATCGTGGTGCTCAACCAGGTCGACCGGCTGGCCGTCCCGGACGTGGGCCGGTGCGTGAACGACCTGCGGCGGCTGCTGGACGCCGACGGGCTCGGCGGGGTGCCGGTGCTGGCGACCAGCGCTATCGGCGGGTCCGCCGGGGTGGTGGAGCTGCGCCGGGAGCTGGAGAAGGCGATGGTTGCCCGGCAGGCGCGGCTGCGCCGGCTGGATGGTGACCTGCTCAAGCTGGTGGACGACCTGTCGTCGACGGTCGGGCCACCGGCGGCCGAGCTCGGGCGCGGCGTGGTGCGCGCGGTCACCGAGGAGCTGTGCTCGGCGGCCGGCGCTCCGGCCGTGGCGAACGCGGTCGCGCGGGCGCGCAGGTACCAGGCCCGGCGCGTGATGGGCTGGCCGCTGACCCGGTACTGGCGGCGCCGGCCGGACCCGCTGGCCTGGCAGTACCCGGAGCGGGTCCCGCAGACGTCCGGGCTGGCCGTACCGGCCCGTGCCCAGCGCGCCGCGATCGAGGTGGCGGTGCGCGCGCTGGCCGACCGCGCCTCCGCCGGCCTGCCCGAGCCGTGGACACAGGCGTTGGGCACCGCGGCCCGGTCCCGGCTCGGGGACCTGCCCGATGCCCTGGACGCCGCGATCGACCACGTCGACCTGGGCGCGTCCCGCACCCCGGCATGGTGGCGGGTGGTCTCGGCCCTGCAGTGGCTGCTGACGCTGGCGGCCCTCGCCGGGGTGGCCTGGCTGATCGGCCGGCTGTTCCTTCCCGGCCTTGGCGGCGCGGCCCGGCCCGCCCTGCTGGCCGGGGTCGGGCTGCTCGGCGGGGCGCTGCTGTCGGTGCTGGTCGCGCCGCTGGCCGCCGCCGGTTCGCGGCGCGCCAGCCGGGAGGCGGGCGGCCCGATCGAGTCCGCGGTCGCCGAGATCGCCGGCGAGTACGTGATCCGGCCCGTACGGGCGATGTCGACCCGGTACGCCGAGGCCCGCGAGGCGCTCGAGGCGGCCGGCCGGTGACCGGAGCCCGGATCGGGCTGGTGCGCCGCGGCGGGACCGCGGCGCTGGGGGTCGTCGAACTGTCCTGGGGTGGCTGGGCCTACTTCGCCCCGGCCAGCTTCTTCACCTCGTTCCCCGGCCTCGGTCACCGTTGGACCGGCGCCTACCTGCCCTACAACGAGCACCTCACCAGCGACCTGGGCGCCACCTTCCTGACCCTGGGCGGGCTGCTGGTGGTCGCCGCCATCCTCGACGACCGGCGGGTCAGCGTCGTGGTGCTGCTCGGCGCGGGCGGGTTCAACGCGCTGCACCTGGCGTACCACGCCCGGCACCGGGGCGAACTGATCGGCGCGGACTACGGCGCGAGCCTGGTCTCGCTGGTGCTGGGCGTGCTGGTGCCGCTCGCCCTGCTGTTCACCGTGCGCCGCCCGGCCCGGACCTGACCAGCGGCGCGGCGACCCCGGGGGCGAGGGCGGCGGGCGGCGCCGGCCCAATCAGCGCCGTGGCGGCGGCCGGGGCGCGCGGGCGCGGCGTCGGGTTGACTCAGAAGTAAATGGCCTTGGGGCATAGGCTCGTGACATGCCCAGCAATGCCGCTGCCGACCCCGGACCAGGCCTACCGGAGCTCGTCCTCCGGGCCGCCCGGGACCTGGACAAGGTGGATACCGCGTTCGACGCCGAGCTGCTGCTCTCCACGCTGCTGGGCACCATCTACGCCGGCAGCCTGCCAGACCGGGCCGTCGCGCTGGAGTTCTTTGGCCGGACGCTGCGCGAGCACCTGTCCACCACGGACACCAGCACCGCCCGGGTGGCCGCCTCGGTGCTCGACGCGCTGACGCCCGGCACCTCCGAGCAGCGCGAGGAGGCAGCCGACGACCAAGGGCCGGCCTGGCTGGGCGCGCTGGGCGCGGTACGGGTCACCGGCGGGTACGCGTACGGCGACCGGTACGGGGATCAGACCAGCTACCTGATCACCTACGAGTACCGGGAGCCGGAGGTGGGCGGGCCCGATCACGCCGTGGTGATCCTGGTCGATCACAACCTCGGCCTGGTCAAGGACCTGGTGATCGCCGCACCCGCCTCGATGGTGCTGGATCAGCTGCGGCAGAGCGTGACCGCGGACGAGGCGGCGATGACCTGGCTGGCCGAGGTCGAGCCGGCCACGGTACGGGCCGCCTCCACCGGGTACCTGCGGGCGACCGACAACACGTCCGAACTGCCCGAGTCCGAATCTCTCTCGTCCAACTGGGCGCTCGCGTACGCCCGGCTCGCGCTGATTCCCGACCAGCTCCCGGTCGCCGCCGACCGACCCGTGCCGGGGGTCGACAAGGATGGGCTGGTCGGGGAGTTCCTGGACTCGCCCGAGGCGCGGCTGTCCGGCCTGGCCGGCGCGTCCGGCGAGCGGCGCGAGGCGGTCACCTACTGCCTGGGCTTGGCCATCGACTTCGCCGACACTCGGGGCGGCGATCCGATGCGCTGGAGCCCGCGGGCGGTAGAGGTGTTCATGCTCGACTGGGTACACGGCCGGGCGGTGCTCGACAGCCGGGACACCGGTACGCTGCCGGACGCGCTGGGCGCCTGGGTGCTGTGGGCGGGGCGCCGGCTCGGCCTGCCGGACGTGGCGCTACAGGCCACCTTCGACGAGGTGGGCCTGCGCCGGGCGGAGTTCGCCCGGCTGTGCGCGACGGGCGAGCGGCAGAGCCCGGCGGTCCGCGCGACGGCCAGGCTGATCGCGGAGGGCGTGGACCTCACCGACGAGCAGGCGGTCGACGCCTGGCTTCGGACGTATCAGTCGGACAATTGACGCCCCGTGCGGAGATTCGTCGCCGGTGAGCGGTCTCGACGGGAAATCCTGCCGTGCCTCGCCACTGTGTCGGTGCTCACGTCGTCTGCAATGCTGGGGGGAGCGGCATCGGGGTCGCTGCTCCGCATACCCTGCGGTGGGCTGTCCCGAAGCCGACTCCCACCTCGTCCGTCCAACCGGGCGGCGTGGATCGGACACGGCACGGTCACCCCGCTGCCGAGGCAGATAGGACAGGGAGAGACGGATGGCGAAGGGCCAACCCCCGGCCCGCGACGGGCGCGATGACATGGCGCCCGAACCGGAGTTCGTGCAATTACTCACCCCCGAAGGGGAACGGGTCGAGCACCCAGAGTATTCGGTCGACTTCAGCGACGAGGAGTACCGCGGCCTCTACCGGGACCTCGTGGTGGTCAGGAAGCTGGACACCGAGGCGACCGCGCTGCAGCGCCAGGGCGAACTGGGCCTCTGGGCGAGCCTGCTCGGGCAGGAGGCGGCCCAGGTCGGCTCCGGGCGCGCGCTGCGGACGCAGGACATGGCCTTCCCCACCTATCGCGAGCACGGCGTGCTCTACTGCCGCGGCATCGACCCGATCATGCCGCTCGGCCTGTTCCGCGGCGTCGACCAGGGCGCGTGGGACCCGATCAAGCACAAGTTCAACATGTACACGATCGTCATCGGCGCGCAGACGCTGCACGCGGTCGGCTACGCCATGGGCATCAACCTGGACGGCCGGATCGGCGGCGCGACCCCGACCGCCAAGCGCGCGACCGCGGGCGGCAACGGCGCGGGCCTGGACGGCGACAGTGGCGACGAGGCCGTCATCGCGTACTTCGGCGACGGCGCGAGCAGCCAGGGCGACGTGAACGAGGCTTTCATCTGGGCCGGCGTGTTCCACGCGCCGATCGTGTTCTTCTGCCAGAACAACCAGTACGCCATCTCCGCGCCGCTGGAGCGGCAGACCCGGGTGCCGCTCTACCAGCGCGCCGCCGGGTTCGGCTTCCCCGGCGTGCGGGTGGACGGCAACGACGTGCTGGCCGCCTACGCGGTCACCCGCACGGCCCTGGACAACGCCCGGCACGGGCAGGGCCCGACGCTGGTCGAGGCGTACACGTACCGGATGGGTGCGCACACCACCTCCGACGACCCGACCCGGTACCGGATCGCCAGCGAGGTCGAGTCGTGGCAGGCCAAGGACCCGATCCTGCGGGTACGCCGGTTCCTGACCAACCAGGGCATCGCCGACGAGGCGTTCTTCGGCGAGGTGGACGAGCAGGCCGCCCGCGAGGCGGTACACCTGCGCGAGCGGGTGCTGTCCATGCCCGAGCCCGACCCGCTGAGCATGTTCGACAACGTGTACCCCAACGGCTCGCCCCTGATCGACGAGGAGCGCGCCCGGCACACCGAGTACCTGTCTTCCTTCGCAGAGGGGGCCCACCGATGACCGCACCAGCCGTCGCCCCTGCCGCCGAGAAGAGCACGACTCTGTCCATGGGCAAGGCGCTCAACACGGGGCTGCGTCGCGCCATGGACGACGACCCGAAGGTCATCATCATGGGCGAGGACGTCGGCAAGCTCGGCGGCGTCTTCCGGATCACCGACGGGCTGCAGAAGGACTTCGGTGAGGACCGGGTCATCGACACTCCGCTGGCCGAGTCGGGCATCGTGGGCACCGCGATCGGGCTCGCGCTGCGCGGGTACCGGCCGGTCTGCGAGATCCAGTTCGACGGGTTCGTCTACCCGGCATACGACCAGATCGTGTCGCAGGTGGCCAAGTTCCACTACCGCTCGCAGGGCCAGGTGCGGCTGCCGATCGTGATCCGGATCCCGTTCGGCGGCGGCATTGGGGCGGTCGAGCACCACTCCGAGTCGCCCGAGGCCTACTTCTCGCACACGGCCGGACTCAAGGTCGTCTCGTGCGCGAACCCCAACGACGCGTACTGGATGATCCAGCAGGCCATCGCGTCGGATGACCCGATCATCTTCATGGAGCCGAAGCGCCGGTACTGGGAGAAGGGCCCGGTCGACACCGACGGGCAGCCGTACCCGCTGCACTCGGCCCGCGTGATCCGGCCCGGTACCGACGCCACGATCGTCGCGTACGGCCCGATGGTGCGCACGGCGCTGGACGCCGCCACCGCCGCCGAGGACGACGGCCGCAGCCTCGAGGTGATCGACCTGCGCTCGCTGTCGCCGCTGGACCTCGGGTCGGTCTACGACTCGGTGCGCCGCACCGGCCGGCTGGTCGTGGTACACGAGGCACCGTCCAACCTGGGCATGGGTGCGGAGATCGCGGCCCGGGTCACCGAGCGCTGCTTCTACTCGCTGGAGTCCCCGGTGCTGCGGGTGACCGGGTTCGATGTGCCCTACCCGGCCGCCCGGGTGGAGGAGGAGTACCTGCCGGACCTGGACCGGGTGCTCGACGCCGTCGACCGAAGCTTTGGTTGGTGAGGCGGGTGTCGCGCGTCAAGGAGTTCAACCTGCCCGACCTCGGTGAGGGGCTCACCGAGGGCGAGATCCTCAAGTGGCTGGTGACGGTCGGCGACGACATCACGCTCAACCAGCCGATCGTCGAGGTGGAGACGGCCAAGGCCGCGGTGGAGATCCCGGCCAAGTGGGCCGGGCGGGTCATCACGATCTTCCATGGTGAGGGCGAGACGATCGACGTCGGTACGCCGATCATCGCCATCGACACCGATCCGAACGCCGGCCCGCTGCCCGATTCCGGGCCGGGCGAGGCGTCCGGCACCACCGCACCGTCGGCCGCGTCGCTGGCCGCCGTCGAGGTGGCGCCGGCCGAGGGGGCCGTCGAGCCCGGCCTGATCGGCGGGCCGGCGCCGGGTGGCCGCACCCCGGTGCTGGTCGGGTACGGCCCGAAGACCACGACCGCCAAGCGGCGCCCGCGCGCGTCGGCACCGGCCACATCCGCGGCACCGGCCACTCCGGCCGCGCCCGCGGTCCCGGCGCCCGCGGTCCCGGCGCCCGCGGTCCCGGCGCCCGCGGTCCCGGCGCCCGCACCCACGGCACCGACGCCCGCGCGACCCGCTGCCGCCCAGCCCGGACCGGCGATCCCCCGGCAAGGGCCGCCGGCGCCCGCGACTGGCGGACCCGTTCGGAGCGGCGCCAACGGGGTGCTGGCCAAGCCGCCGGTGCGCAAGCTGGCGCGCGACCTCGGGGTGGACCTGACTGCCCTGGTGGGCACCGGGCCGCAGGGGTCGATCACACGGGACGACGTCCAGGCCGCGGTCGCCGCGGTCGCGGAGCAGTCCGCGGGTTCCGCCGTCGCCGCCGGCCGGGCGTTCGTCGCGGGCGAACGGGAACAGCGCATCCCGGTGAAGGGAGTACGCAAGCTCACCGCGGAGAACATGGTGTCCAGCGCGTTCACCGCGCCGCACGTCACCGAGTTCCTCACGGTGGACATGACGCGGTCGATGCGGGCGCTGGAGCGGATCAAGGGGCTGCCCGACTGGCGGGACGTCCGGGTCTCCCCGCTGTTGCTGGTGGCCAAGGCGGTGCTGCTGACCATCAAGCGGTACCCGATGGTCAACTCCAGCTGGGACTGCGACCACATCGTGGTCAAGGACTACGTGAACCTGGGCATCGCCGCCGCCACCGAGCGCGGACTGGTCGTCCCGAACATCAAGGACGCCGGCGAGCTGCCCCTGCGCGGGCTGGCCGAGGCCATGACCGAACTGGTGGGCACCGCGAAGGCGGGACGGACCACGCCGGCCGACATGTCGGGCGGGACGTTCACGATCACCAACGTGGGCGTGTTCGGAGTGGACACCGGTACCCCGATCCTGCCGCCCGGGGAGGCCGCGATCCTCGCGTTCGGCGCGGTTCGCGAGATGCCGTGGGTACACAAGAAGAAGATCAGGATCCGCCAGGTCACCACCCTCGGGCTGTCCTTCGACCACCGGATCATCGACGGTGAGCTGGGCTCGAAGTTCCTGCGGGACGTCGGCGCCTTCCTCACCGATCCCGAGGCCGCCCTGCTCGCGTGGGGCTGACACACCTGCAGATACCCAGAGTCACCCGTTTTGCCGGTCTGGCCGGATAATTCCGGCCGGACCGGCAGGGTCCAAGTCACCACCTTCGAGCGGTACGGTGGTGCGACCGCCGCGTAACCCCGGCAGGAGTGACGCGGCCGACACCGCGGTAGGCGCCGCCAGCGCCCACCGTGCTGATCGAGGAGGCATGAGATGACGTCCGACGGCCCGTACCCGCCCGGCTATGAGCCGGCAGGCGGCAACCCGCCGTATGGGCGGTACCCCGGCGACGAGCAGACCGAGGGACAGCCGCCGCGCCCGTCGGCGTCCGCACGGGTGAACCCGGCGGGCCCGTGGGGGTCGCCGGCCGGACAGGACCAGTATGGCGGCGGCCAGCCTGCCCCCGGTCAGTACGGTGCCGACCAGTACGGTGCCGACCAGCCCGGTCGTGACCAGTCCGGTCGTGACCAGTCCGGTCGTGACCAGCCCGGGTACGGCGCGGCGCCGGGGCAGTACCGGCCCAACGTCCAGATGCCGACGGAGTCGTTCCGGCCGCCGAGCCAGCCATCGGCCGGCCCGGCCGGGGTGTACGGCCGGGCCTCCGAGCCGACCCAGTACGGCGGTGGCGGCGGCCAGTACGGCGGCGGCCAGTACGGTCAGCCCACGCAGCCCGGCGGTGCCGGGCAGTACGGCGGCGGGCCGGGCGAGCGCGGCGAGCGGGGAGCACCGGACGACCGCGGTGCCGGGCACGATCCGTACGGCGCGCCCACCACCCAGTGGACCGCACCCACCCAGTACGGCGGTTCGGCGCAGTCCGGAGCGCGGGATGGCGCCCCGTCCGGCACCTACGGCGCCCCGACCCAGCAGTACGGGCAGCCGACCCAGCAGTACGGTGCGCCCGCCCAGCAGCAGTACGGGCAGCCCACCGACCGGTACGGGAGCCCCACCCAGCAGTACGGGCAGCCGACCCAGCAGTACGGCGGCGGCCAGTACGGGGCCGGTCAGGGCCAGTACGCCGACCCGGAGGCGGAGCGGTTCGGGCCGCGCGGCGACGCTGACGAGCAGGGTCCCGGTGGGGACGGCGGCTCGCGGCGCAAGGTTGTGCTGATCGGGGCGGTCATCGCCGTAGTGGTGATCATTGCGGTGATCATCATTGCCGTGGTGGCCAAGTCCAAGGGCGGCAACGACTACGCGATCGGCAGCTGCGTGAAGGAGGCCGGCACCAAGGCCACCGTCGCGGACTGCGGCGACGCCGGCGCGTACAGCATCGTCAGCAAGGCCGCGTCGCCGGACAAGTGCACCGACCAGACCCAGCCCTACGTCGTGCTGCACAGCAAGGGCTCCGCCGACCAGGTGCTCTGCCTCAAGCCCGTGAAGTAACAGGGACCGACGGTAGGCGCGACGCCCGGCGTGGCGCCTACCGCGGATCGGTCCCGCTCTCGTCATCGGCCAGCAGTTGGAACACGTCACCGATCGGCCACGGGTTCCATTGCCGACGATGCCCGCGAGGATGCCCCGGTCGCGCAGTTGGCGATCACCCAGGCGACAGGTCGACCATGATCCGCGCTGACGGCGTCGGTACCGGCATGTCGGGCATCCCCCGGGTCGGCGGCGACCGCACCGGCACCCGCGAGGCACCGTGCGGGCCGGTCAGTGAGGCCATTCGAGCACGCGACGCCGTGTCCGCGCTGTCCCCCGGTCCCACCCGTTGCCGGGTTACGTCATGGGAATCACGCCGGTGAGTCGGCCCCCGGCCCGGTCTGGGCGCCAATGATCGGGCACGATTGAACGATGATCCGAGTACGGGCGCCCGAGCTGCGCGGGCGGGGCTGGTTGAACACGGGCGGGCGTGAGCTGCGCCTGTCCGATCTCCGCGGGAAGATCGTTCTGCTGGACTTCTGGACATTCTGCTGCATCAACTGCCTGCACGTGCTCGATGAGCTGCGCCCGCTCGAGGAGAAGTACGGCGACATCCTGGTCACCATCGGGGTGCACTCGCCGAAGTTCGAGCACGAGAAGGACCCGGTGGCGCTGGCCGCCGCCGTCGAGCGGTACGGGGTGGGCCACCCGGTGCTCGACGACCCGGAGCTGGAGACGTGGCAGCAGTACACGGCGCGCGCCTGGCCGACGCTGTGCCTGGTGGATCCCGAGGGGTACCTGGTCGCCACGGTGGCCGGCGAGGGGCACGCGGCCGGGCTGGCCAAGATGATCGACTCGCTGATCGAGACCCACGAGGCCCGCGGCACGCTGCACCGGGGAGACGCCCCGTTCGTGCCGCCGGCCCCGCCAGACACCGACCTGCGCTTCCCCGGCAAGGCGGTGCTCTCGCCGGACGGCGGCTTCCTGGTGTCATCCTCGGCCCAGCATCAGATAGTCGAGCTGGCCGAGGACTTCTCGGTGCTGCGCCGGATCGGCTCGGGCACCCGCGGGCGGGCCGACGGTGTGGCCGCGACCGCCCAGTTCTCCGAGCCGCAGGGGCTGTGCCTGCTGCCGGCGCGGGTCGCCGAGGCCGTCGGGTATGACCTGGTGGTCGCCGACACCGTCAACCACCTGCTGCGCGGGGTGCGGCTGGCGGACGGTTCGGTGAGCACCGTCGCCGGTACCGGCCGGCCGTGGCGCAGCGCGCCCGAGGGCACCGGCGCGCTGGACGTCGACCTGTCCTCGCCGTGGGATCTGGCCTGGTACGACGGCCGGGTCATCGTCGCCATGGCCGGGGTGCACCAGCTCTGGTGGTTTGACCCGATCGAGGGTACGGCCGGGGTCTACGCCGGCACCACGGTCGAGGCGCTGCGGGACGGCCCGCTGGCCGAGACCTGGATGGCCCAGCCGTCCGGCCTGTCGGCGCTGCCCGGCGCGGCCGGGTCGGCTGGGTCCGGCTCAGCCGGGTCGGCTGAGTCCGGCGCGGCCGGGTCGGTTGAGTCCGGCGCGGCCGGGGCCGGCGACGCGGCGGGCGAGCGGCTGTGGCTGGTCGACAGCGAGTCCTCCTCGCTGCGGTTCGTCGCCGACGGCGCCCTGCACACCGCCGTCGGCCAGGGGCTGTTCGACTTCGGGCAGGTGGACGGGCCGGCCGCCAAGGCGCTGTTCCAGCACCCGCTGGGTGTGTGCGCGCTGCCGGACGGATCGGTGCTGGTGGCCGACACGTACAACAACGCGCTGCGCCGCTTCGCGGACGGCCAGGTGTCCACCGTGGCCACCGGACTGGCCGAGCCGAGCGACGTGGTGCTGACCCCGGACGGCGGCGTGGTGGTCGTGGAGTCGGCGGCACACCGGCTGACCCGGCTCGCGCCGGGCGTCCTCGCGGTGGCCGCGGACGGATCGGCCGGCGGGATGGGGCCGGACCGGCGGTACCGCACCGAACGGCCGGCCACCCGGCTGGCGCCCGGAACGGTACGGCTGGAGGTCATGTTCGCGCCCGCGCCCGGGCAGAAGCTGGACGACTCGTTCGGCCCGTCCACCCGGCTGGAGGTGTCCGCGTCACCGCCCGAGCTACTGCTGGCCGGTGCCGGCGTGACCACCGACCTGACCCGTGAACTGGTGCTCTCCCCGGACGTGCCGGGCGGGGTGCTCCAGGTGGTGGGGCAGGCCGCGACCTGCGACGCGCACGAGGAGCACGCCGCCTGCCACCTGACCCGCCAGGACTGGGGGGTACCGGTGGTGACCGCGCCGGACGGAGCGGCCACGATCAGCCTGGCGCTGTTCCAGCACGACCAGCCGGCCGGCTGACCCGGCCACGCCGGCTCGCCGAGGCGGCCACGCGACAGGGCTACGCGACAGGGCTACGCAACGGGGCTGAAGGGCTCCAGCGACACCCCGGCCGCGCCCAGCGCCTCCCGCACCGCGCGGGCCAGCGCCACGGCGCCCGGGGTGTCGCCGTGTACGCACAGCGACTCGACCGCGCCGTCGTCGGCCAGCCGTACCGCCTGCGCGACGGCGGCGGCCTCGCCGAGCAGGGCGCCCGGCTCCGAGCGGGGCACCAGGGTGCCGTCCGGCCGGTACCCGCGGTCCACGAACCCCTCCGGCACCGCGCGCAGCCCGGCCTCGGCGGCGAGCCGCAGCAGCGCGGAGCCGGGCAGCCCGAGCACCGGCAGCGACCGGTCGTACCCGACCACCGCGGCCACCACGGCGGCGGCCTGGTTCTCGTCGGCGACAGCGGTGTTGTACAGGGCACCGTGCGGTTTGACGTAGCGCACCCGGGTGCCGGCGAGCCTGGCGAACGCGTCCAGCGCGCCGAGCTGGTACAGCAGGTCGTCGCGCAGCTCGTCGTGGGCGTAGTCGATCCGGCGACGGCCGAAGCCGGCCAGGTCCCGGTACCCGACCTGGGCCCCGATCGCGACGCCGCGCTCGGCCGCGGACAGGCAGACCCGGCGCATCGTCGACGGATCGCCGGCGTGGAACCCGCAGGCCACGTTGGCGCTGGTCAGCACGTCGAGCAGGGCATCGTCCTCGCCCAGGCGCCAGACTCCGAAGCCCTCGCCGAGGTCAGCGTTCAGATCCACGGAACACCACGGTAGTGCCCGGCCGGGCCTGTGCCAGCAGCGGCAGGTCGGCGGGGTGCACCACCGCGACGACCGGGTACCCGCCGGTGGTCGGGTGGTCGGCCAGGAAGATCACCGGCTGGCCGTCCGCCGGGATCTGCACGGCTCCGAGCACCACGCCCTCGCTGGGCAGCTCGCCGTCGCGCACCCGGGTCAGCGCCGGGCCGGTCAGCCGCACGCCCACCCGGTTGCTCTTCGGCGAGACCGTGTATGTCGCGCCGGCCAGACCTGGGTCGGCGAACCACCCGGCCCTTGGCCCGGGCGCCACCCGCACCTCCACTGTGGACGCCACCTCCACCGGCGCCGGAACCTCCTCTGTGGACGTCACATCCACTGTGGACGGATCCTCGCTGTCCACGGTGGAGGGAGGCGGCGGGCCGCTCGGCGCGCCCAGTGGCAGCAGGTCGCCGTCGCGCAGCGCGGCCGGCCCGAGCCCGGAGAGGACATCCGTCGAGCGGCTGCCGAGCACCGGTGGCACGTCGACGCCGCCGGCCAAGGCGAGGTACGTGCGCAGCCCTCGGGTACAGCGTCCGATGTGGAGCGTCGCGCCGGCCGGTACCGGCTGGACGCCGCCGAACCGGCCGGGCCGCCCGTCCACCGTGACCGTCGCGTACCCGCCGGTGGCGGCGACCCAGGTCGCGACCGTGGCGCGCAGCCGGCAGCCGGTCAGCGTGACCTCCAGCCCGGCCGCGTCCGGCGGGTTGCCGACCAGCCGGTTGGCCAGCCGCAGCGCGGGCTGGTCCAGGGCACCGGAGCGCGGCACGCCGAGGTGGGCCAGGCCGGGCCGGCCCAGATCCTGAACGGTGGTCAGCGGCCCGGCGCGCAGTACCTCGATCATCGCTGCGTCACCTCCACGAACCGCACCACGGTCCCGGGCTCGAGCAGGGCGGGCGGGTCCGCGGCCACGTCGAAGAGCACCGCGTCGGTACGGCCGATGAGCAGCCAGCCGCCCGGCGACGCGCCCGGATACACCCCGCTGTACGGGCCGGCCAGCCCCACGCTGCCGGCCGGTACCCGGGTGCGCGGCGTGGCCAGGCGCGGCACGGCGTACCGCTCGGGCAGCCCGGTCAGGTACCCGAACCCCGGCGCGAAGCCGCAGAACGCGACCGTCCACTCCGCGGCACTGTGCAGGTCGACCACCTCGCGGGGGCTGACCCCCCAGTGCTCGGCGACCCGCCTGAGGTCTTCCCCGTCGTACACGGTCGGCAACTCCACCCGCCGCACCGCCCGCTCGTCCCCGGCGCCGGGACCGGGCGGTGGCCAGCCGCGCAGGGTGGCGGCCAGCCCGGCCGGATCCGGTACTCCGTCGAGCAGCACGGTGCGGGCGCCCGGCACGATCTCCTCGGCCGCCAGGTCGCCGTTCTCGCGAGCCCGCCACAGCCGCCTGCGCCACGCCTGCGCCTCGGCCGGGGACTCGCACTCGATCAGCAGCGCCGACCAGCCGACCTCGGTAATCCGCACGACCGAATGGTAGTCAGGGTCGACCATCCCCTACCGACCGGTAACCTACGATACCGTAGCCTGTCGCCATGACGATCGAGGCCCGCGCCACCCGGCTGCGCCCCCGCGACATCGGCAAGCCCCGCATGCGCGGGTGGCTGCACACCTACGCGTTCTTCGTGGCCGCCGGCTGCGGCGCGATACTGATCACGCTGGCCAGCACGGCGACCACGCGCCCCGGGGCCGCGCCGGCGATCGCGTGCGCCGTGTACAGCGTCACGCTGTGCGGACTGTTCGGCACCAGCGCCCTCTACCACCGCCGGGTCTGGTCACCGCGCGGCTTCACGATCATGCGGCGGCTCGACCACTCGATGATTTTCATCTTCATCGCCGGCACGTACACGCCCTTCTCGGTGCTGCTGCTGACCGGCACCAAGGAGATCGTGATCCTTGCCGTGGTCTGGGGCGGGGCGCTGCTCGGCGTGGCCATGAAGCTCATCTCGCCGAACGCGCACCGCTGGCTGTCCGCACCGCTGTACATCGCGCTCGGCTGGGTCGCCGTCGCGGTGCTACCGGACCTGCTGCACCGCGGCGGAGTCGCGGCGTTCACCCTGCTGATGGCAGGCGGCGCCGCGTACACCGCGGGGGCCGTCTGCTACGCGCTGCGCCGGCCCAACCCGTGGCCGCGGACCTTCGGCCACCACGAGGTCTTCCACGCCTGCACGCTCATCGCGGCGGCCTGCCAACACATCGCGATCTACCTCGCGCTGTTCGCCCACGCCTAGGCTGGCCGGATCCGCGATGTTCGCCCCCAGGTAGGGCGGGCCCTGGCGGCCCGCCCTACGCGGGCTGGCCTAGCGGAAGATGTCCGGGTCCTGCACCTCGGTACGCCGGCGCTCCTCGACCACGCGCTGCCGCTGCTCGGGCAGCGGCACCTCACGGGACGTGACCACCGTGCGACGCCGGCTGTTCCAGTACCACAGGGTGAGGATCAGGCAGACCAGGCCGGCGCCCATGAGCACCCAGCCCACCACCTGGATGCTGACAAACCCCAGGCTGGCCTTTACCGCGAACGCGAGGATCGCGCCCACTGCGAGAAGAAAAATGCTGCCACCGATGCCCACGATGTCCTCCCAATCGAGTCACAAATGCGGGGCTGTCCGGTGGAGTACCCGACTGTCCGGATCGCTAATCAGGCACGCTAAGGGGCATGACAACGAGCCGGACCCTGGTGATTCTGCGGCACGCCAAGGCCGAGGCGCCCAATCGGGCGGCCGACCTGGAACGATCGCTGACCGAACGCGGGCACGCCGACGCCGGTGCGGCGGGCGCGTGGTTGGTGTCCCGCGGCTACCTGCCCAATCTCGTCATCTGTTCGCCGGCCAGGCGGACCAGGCAGACCTGGCACGGGGTCGCCGTCGCGCTGGCCGGTGAGGGTTCGCCAGAGGTGCGCTACCAGGCCGAGGCGTACGGCGGGGGGACCACCGAACTGCTCGGGCTGCTACGGACCACGCCCGCGGAGGTCGGCACGGTGCTGCTGATCGGGCACAACCCGACGATGTCGATGCTCTCCATGACCCTGGATCCCGCCGCGCCGTCCGACTCGGACGGCCTGCGGACCAGCGGACTCGCGGTGCACACGATGGAGACCGCGTGGGATGCCCTGGTGCCCGGCGGCGCCTCGCTGATCGCCACCCACACGGCACGCGCCTGATCGGTCGCGCCGCGTATCCGCCCCTCGCGCATCCCAGGGTCGCGGGTCGCGGGTCGCGGGTTTCGGGTGGGCGGGGTGCGGCCCGGCACGCGCCGGACCCGGCGGCGGCGCGGGCTGGTGCCCGCGCCGCAGGTCGATCAGGGGCCGCCGGGCGGCGGCGCGTCCGGAGGCGGCTCCGGCGTGATGGGGCCATCCGGATCGTGGATGTACCTGGCCTGTTCCACCAGCGTGTACTGGTTGCGCCGGCGCCGGTCGTTCCAGAAGTACAGGGTGAGCAGGATGACCGTGAGCCCGGCGAACATGAGTACCCAGCCGACCACGTGCAGGTCGAGCCAGGAGATGTTCGCGTGGACCGCCCAGGTGAAGATAGCGCCTAGGCCAATCAGGAATACACCGCCACCGATGCCCATAAAACGCTCCCTTGCTTACGTTTCAGGCTAGTCGGTCATCACGCACCCGCAAGCCGGTCGGCGACTCCTGAGGCAATGAGCGGAAACGACGGCGGCCGCCCCGGAAGTCCGGGAACGGCCGCCAATGGGCATTCAGGAGGTCAGAATGCCTCTTCGGGAAGTTCCATGGCGTCGAGCGTGGTGGACTCGATGATCCGGCGGTCGGCACCGATGCGGGGCAGGATCTCGTGCGCGAAGAAGTGCGCCGCGGCCACCTTGCCCTCGTAGAAGTGCTTGTCGGCCTCCGAGACCTCGCCCGCGAGCGCGCCGAGCGCCACCTCGGCCTGCCGCTGCAGCAGCCAGCCGACGACCAGGTCACCGACCGCCAGCAGGAACCGGCGCGAGTTGAGCCCGATCTTGTAGAGCTCGGCCGTCTCGCCGCCGCCCGCCGCGCCCAGCCAGCCCATGAACGCGCCCAGCATCTGCTGCACCTCGGACAGCGCCCGGCCCAGCGCCAGCCGGTCCTCCTTGAGCCGGCCGTTGCCCGACTCCGCCTCGAGGAACGACTGGATCTCCCCGGCGACGACCATGAGAGCGGCGCCCTGATCCTTCACGATCTTGCGGAAGACCAGGTCCAGGCTCTGAATGGCGGTCGTGCCCTCGTACAGGGTGTCAATCTTGGCGTCCCGCACGTACTGCTCCAGCGGGTAGTCCTGCAGGAAGCCGGAGCCGCCGAAGGTCTGCAGTGCCTCGTGCCCGAGCAGCTCGTAGGCCCGCTCCGAGCCGACGCCCTTCACCAGCGGCAGCAGCAGGTCGTTGACCCGCGCGGCGAGCTTCGCGCCGGCCTCGTCACCGGCCACCTCGGCCTCCCGGACCCGGTCCTGCCACCTCGCGGCGTACGCCACCAGGGCGCGCAGTCCCTCGGAGTACGACTTCTGCAACAGCAGCGAGCGCCGCACGTCGGGGTGGTGGGTGATGGTGACCCGGGTAGCCGTGCGGTCGCCCTGGTTGGCCAGGTCGGAGCCCTGCACCCGGTTCTTCGCGTACTCCAGCGCGTTGAGGTACCCGGTGGACAGCGTCGCTATCGCCTTGGTGCCGACCATCATCCGGGCGTACTCGATGATCAGGAACATCTGCCGGATGCCCTCGTGCACGTCGCCGAGCAGCCAGCCCTTCGCCGGTACGCCGTGCTCACCGAAGGTGACCTCGCACGTGGTGGAGACCTTGAGGCCCATCTTGTGCTCGACGTTCGTCGCGAAAACGCCGTTGCGCTCGCCCAGTTCGCCGGTCTTCCAGTCGAAGTGGAACTTCGGCACGATGAACAGCGACAGGCCCTTGGTGCCCGGGCCGCCCGCCCCCGGCGTATCCACCGGGCGGGCCAGTACGTAGTGCATGATGTTCTCGGTCAGGTCGTGCTCACCGCTGGTGATGAACCGCTTGACGCCCTCGATGTGCCAGGAGCCGTCCGGCTGCGGGACGGCGCGGGTGCGACCGGCTCCCACGTCCGAGCCGGCGTCCGGCTCGGTGAGCACCATGGTCGACGCCCAGCGCTTCTCGACCAGCAGCGAAGCCAGCTCCTTCTGCTCGGGTGTGCCCTCCGACCACAGGGTCTGCGCGAACGACGGCCCGGACGAGTACATCCAGATCGGCGCGTTGGCGCCCAGGATCAGCTCGGCGAACGACCACCAGAGGATGCGCGGAGCCGGCGTTCCGCCGAGCACCGCCGGCAGGTCCAGCCGCCAGAACTCGGCGTCCATGAAGGTCTGGTATGACCTGCGGAAGGGCTCGGGAATCTTGGCGGTGTGCGTCGCCGGGTCGAACACGGGTGGATTGCGGTCACTCTCGGCGTAGCTCGCCGCGAGATCCTCCCTGGCCATCCGCTCGGCCTCGACGAGGATGCTCCGGGCGGTGTCGACGTCGAGATCTGGGTACGCCTCGCTGCCGAGCAGCTGGTCGGCGCCGAAGACCTCGAACAGGTTGAAGTAGAGGTCTCGCAGGTTGCTCTTGTAGTGGCTCATCGGTGCGCAGTCCCCCGGTTCGGCGAGGTTACTAACCAGTAACCTCAGTTTATTACCCGCCGGTAAGACCCGGCAAGGCGGTAGCCACCGGCGTTTAACCCGACAGTCCGAGACTCCACCGTAATACGGCAAACCGGATATTAACGGGCAAATGATCAAAGAAGTGTGAGAGGAGGGCGTCACCCACATATGCGCCCGTCGTTGGGCGCTATGACATTGAACGGGGATTTACGGAGAAATTAGATGTTCATCAACATATTGACCAACCTGCTCCCATTCAAACAGCAGAAGCGTTACAGCGGCCGGCACCGCGCCGGGGGAATGTTGCGCCTACTACCGACCCGTCGCACCGCCTGACCTGCGGCAACGCCGCGACTACGCCTCGGCGCCCAGCTCCCAGCTGGGTACGGCGACATTGGCGGTGGCCGGACGCGCACCCGCGTACTCCATCAGCACCAGCGCGATGTCGTCGTCGAGGCGGCCGTCGACCCATTCGGTCAAGGCGCTCTCCAGCGAGGCCAGGCCGTCGCCGACCGTACCGTGACCCAACAGCCGCCAGGCCCGCGCCGCGGTGGGGAAGAACTCCCCGTCCCGGCGCGCCTCGGCCAATCCATCGGTGTAGAGCAGGAGCCGGTCGCCGGGTTCGAGGCGCTCCACCCGGGGCCGCACCACCGGCGTGAAGCCCAGGGGCGGCGCGCTGGCCGGCGGCTCCAGCGGAATCACCTCGCCGCGGCGCAACAGCAGCGGTGCGGGGTGTCCGCAGTTGACGATCGTCAACGTACCGCCCCGCTCCTCGACCAGCGCGGCGGTGACGAAGTCCTCGTCGCCCACCGAGCGCGCCACGGCACGGTCCAGGTCGGCGACGATCGCGCGCAGGTCGGCCCGCTCGTAGGCGACGTGCCGGTACGAGCCGAGCACGATGCTGGCCAGCCGCACCGCGTCAAGGCCCTTGCCCCGGACGTCGCCGATGAGCATGCGGACGCCGTACGGCGTGTCGACCGCCTCGTACAGGTCGCCGCCGATGTCCGCCGCCGCGGTCGCGGAGATGTAGCGGCCGGCCACCGCCAGCTGTCCGATCTCGGGCCCCAACGGGCGCAGGACCGCCGTCTGCGCGACGCTGGCCAGCTTGGCCAGCTCGGCCAGGCGCTCCGCCTGCCGGGCGCGCACCGTCCCGGCGACCGCCGCGACACCGGTGGCCACCATGATCCCGCAGACGTTGATCGCGCTCCACATGTTCATGCCATGCGGGAATGAGCCGAACGCGATGGCGATGGCGGCGGCCGCGGCGCCGACGATCAGCACCTCGCGCCACGGGACGAACAGCGCGGTAAGGAACGGCACCGCGGCGAGCAGCCCGATGTAGTGCGGCTGCGGCCCGTCGGCCAGCTCGACCGCGCTGATGACCGCGAGCAGCACGACGGCCGCGCCGAGACCGACGCGGACTTCACGGCTCATCCTGAGTTTCATGGGTACGCCGACAGCATGACGGATTTCGCGCCGTTACCAAACCGTCTACGCGCATCTCCACGCGAACGGCGAGCGACCCTGACCACGAGTCTGATACCCACTCGCCGGCGACCCGATCCGCGCCTTGCCGTGCGCGCACGCGCGGCGACCGGCGGTGGTTCTTCTGCGGGTGGCACCGGCGCCGCCCGACCGTCAGCGTGGGTCACGTCACGTCACGTCACGTCACGTCACGTCACGTCACGCGGTCGGCTCGCAGCCGCCGGAGCGGTTAGCTCAGCACCTCCCACTTGGCGGCGGGCAGGACGCCCGTACCCAGGCTGGCGATCGCGGCGAACGCCGCGGTGGTGAGGTCCAGGCAGCGACCGGACACGTAGGGCCCACGGTCGTTGATGCGCACGACCACGGACTTTCCGTTCGCCGGGTTGGTCACCCGAACCTTGGTGTTGAACGCCAGCGTCTTGCTCGCCGCGGTCAACCCGTTCGGGTCGAAGGCCTCACCGTTGGCGGTGCGGCTGCCGTCGCCGTAATACGAGACACCGCACGTACCCGAGCTGGCCACCGTGCCGCCGCCGGACGTCTGGGTCGGGGTCGGCTTCTTCGTGCTCGGCTTGGGGCTCGGGTGCGTCGGGCTCGGCGACGGCGACCGAGACGGGGAGGGGGACGGGGCCACGGACGTCGCGGACGGGCTCGGCAGCGCCCGCAGGCCGCTGCGCGACGCGCGGTCGTCGGTGCTGCGCGTGGGAATCGGGGTAATGCGCACCTCGGCGGCGCCCACCGCGGCACCGGCGGCGTCATCGGACAGGGTGGTGTGACTGTCGGACGCCGGCCCCAGATCCATGGCGGCGGCCGCGGCGCCGATCAGCACTCCGGCCAGGGCGACGGCCGACAGCAACGGCACGAATTTGCGGAACGGCGTCGAGCGGCGCGCGCTGGCGGCGTGTCTGCCGGGCAAAATCAGCACCCTTCATCGACAATATGTACCGTCGGGAACGGTATCGAGCCGACACCGGGGCTCGTCAAGCTTTCCCGAAAATGTGTCTGAATTCTGGCGCTATGTTTAGGCCGTTCAGCTCCGGGCGTACCGAAATCCGTGGCGAATCGTTTACCGTCCGTCTATAGGCACACAAGCATGAACCATTACGCTCGGCAATTCATTACACGCGGTCAGTAACATCAATTCTTATCGACGATCGTCGTTGTCCAAATTGCGCACCCGCGTCCACGACACCCCGCGCGGAATTCGATCGCACGAGGTCGACCGGTTCCGTCATGATCACATCGTGGTCATTCCCGCTCACCAGATACGCGCCTCCTACACCGCCGAAACGATCACGGTGTACCAGGCGTACCCGCCGGAGATCACGCGACCGGCGCTGGCGGCGGGGCGCTTCGTGCCGCCGTTCAAGCGCGAACGGATGACCTGGGTCAAGCCGTCGTTCCTGTGGATGATGTACCGCTGCGGCTGGGCGTCCAAGCCCGGCCAGGAGGTCGTACTCGCCGTCGAGCTGCTGCGCACCGGGTTCGAGTGGGCGCTGGCCAACGCGTGCCTGAGCCACTTCGACCGGAGCCTGTATCCCGACCGTGACGCCTGGACGCGACGGCTGGCCGTCAGCCGGGTGCGGGTGCAGTGGGATCCCGAACGATCGCTGCGCCTGGAGCCGTTGCCGTACCGGTCACTGCAGCTCGGGCTGTCTGGTGAGGCCGTCGACCGGTACGTCGACGAGTGGACGGTCGGGCTCACCGACGTGACCGGAACCGCCCGGACGATCGCGGACCGCGTGCGTCGCGGCGCCGACGACGAGGCGACCGCGCTGCTCCCGGCGCTCCGCCCGTACCCGCTGCCGCCGGAGATCGGCGCGGCCATCGGCGCCAGTCCACAATCGGAAACGACCTCGTAAATGCCCTCAGTCGGGCGCGCGGCGAAATCCCGCGTCGGCGCACGCGCCCTCCAGTAGGTCCAGTCCGAAGGCCTCGACCGGGCCGAGAGCCCCCGCGGACCGCACGCCCCGCGTGGCAGCCTCGCAGGCCGCCCAGGCGAGGATCCGTCCGGTGAACGAGTAGGGATCCGCCCCGCTCAGGCGCACCGTGGCCAGTGGCCCGCCGCTCGCGTCGCTGGCCACGGCTACCACATCCGACCGGATCCTCGCCGCCGTACTTGGCTCGCCCCTGCCCCGCTGCAGCCGGCGGACCTGTGAGTTCAGGGCCTGGCGCAGCCCCGGAACGCGCTCCACCGACCCGGCGAGCGCGAAACCGTACTGCACGAGCCTGGTGGCGCGGCCGAACCAGCCGAGATAGACGCCCACGTCGGTGAGCGGCTCGGGCATGCCGTCGCGCTCGCGGCCGGACGCCGGAGTGGCGACCAGGCCAGCCCCCGGAGCGGCGACCCAGCCGGACCCCGATGTCGCCGGCCGCAGCCGCGGAAGCGCGAAATGCTCCGAGGAGCCGATCGAGAAGCCCTGCCTCGTATCGCCGTCCACCTCGAACGACGTCACGTGCGCCGCGGTCCGCTCTGTCACGACGCGCCCGCCGCGCAACGCGTACCCGGGCTCCAGCAGCAGGCCGACCACCGACGCGCGGGTCCCCGCGCTGCTGGCACCCCGGATGTTCCTGCTGATGAAGTAGCCGACCCGAACCGCGGTCGCGGCGGGCCCGGCGGCCCGCAGCGCGAGAGCCCCGGCAAGGTTGCCCGGCACGTAGTCGTAGCCGAAGGCGGTCAGCAGCGCCGCTCCGGTCCCCTCCGCGCGCGGCCCGAACTCCTCGAACACCTGACGGATGAACGGTGGTTCGCCGGTGGAGTCCAGGTACACCGCGCCGACGTCCGCCGCCGCCCGCACAACGGCCCGGCCCACGCTCACGAACGGCCCGGCGGTCGATACCAGCACGTCACCCGGCCCGACCAGGTCGCGCAGTGGCCCTGGTTCCGCGTCCGCGACGGCCGTCTCCAGCGCCGTCCCGTCGCCCGGCAGCGAGAGCTGAGCGGCCAGTGCGGCCAGCCGGTTCCGGTCACGGCCGGCAAGGATCGGGCGCACCCCGCTCGCCACCATCGACCGCGCGACAAGCCCTCCGGTGTAGCCCGTCGCCCCGTACAACACGATCCGGCCCGGCATGCCCTGAGCCTACGTCCGCGCGGAACCTCGAACGTCCGCATCGGCCTGATCACCGACACCGACGACACATCGGCGGTCAACGATCAGCTCGGCGCCCGGTAACCACCCGGATTCGCGGCCGGATCTGCCGCGACGAGCGACGATCATGGACTCTATGGTTGGCCGGTGTCGAACCACGACTTCGTGATGGCCTACACCCAGGACTACGCCGAATGGTTGGACGAACGGGGTTATCCGCGCCCGGCCGTCAACGAGGGCAACCGGCTGCCCACGCCCGCCGAGGTCCTCGCGGTGCTCCGCGCGGTCCCGGACAGCGAGGTCGAGGTCAGCGACCCGTACGCGTTCCTGTGTCCCCCGGGCAGTGGCGCCAGCGGCGGCTACTGGCTCAGGCTGGAGGCGCCTGCCGAATCCTCGTTGACGGACGAGAGCTGGGACGAGCCCGGGTACTTCCTCATCAAGGCCGACTACGACAAGGAGTTGACTGTCGTGATCGCCCTGGCCGCCGGCTGCGGGCAGTTGTTGATCTATCCGGACACCGGCGCGGTACCGGTGATCGTGAACGGCTCCGATGACCCCGCGGCGGTCGCTGAGCTGTTGGCTCAGGCGGACGACGAACCAGACGAATGGCAGGCATTCCACCAACTCCGGTACGGCTGACACCACCCGACCACCGCTGCCCGCGTTCCGGCAGCTCATAGTCCACCCGTGGCGAGATCGAGGCGGTGATGGCGCGCTGTCCGCCCGAGCGCGTGAGGCGACCGAACTCCTGGAGATGGGGGCGTCGGCGGGCGCGTCATCCTGACGCCCCGACCGTCGGCGTCAGCCCGTGGGCGTGCCGATCTGGTCGCGTTCCAGAACGGAACGCAGCTCCGAGAGGAGCTGCGCGGTGCCCGTTATCGGGTGCGCCTTGAGCACCTCCGCGATCAGCTCGGTCAACCGCTCGGTGAAGGTCCCATCTGCCGCGTTGACCAATCGCAGGCCGTCGTCGGTCAGGGTGAGCAGCGATGAGCGGCGATCCAACGGATTCGGCTGGCGGACAACCAATCCCTGCCTCTCCAGGCGATCGGCGCCCTTGCTGATGGCCCCGATGCCGGCGGCGAACTCCGCGGCCAGGTCTGCCACCCGGGCCCCGGGGTGGTCCCGGAGGTAGCGCAGGAACTCGAACTGCGACGTGACGATCCCGTGCCGCTCACGAAGACGGTCGTTGAGGGCGTTGTACAGACGCGTCTCACACCGAACGAGGTCACTGAAAAAGCCCGGGAGGTCGACCCTCTCACCGCTCGCTTTAGATGCCACGGCATATAGTGTACGCTACATTCCACGGCATATAATTCCCTGGAAGATAGTTGCGAGCAGGAGCAGGCGATGAGCAAGGAACAGCGAGCCCGGATCGACGCGATGCTGCGGCAGCCCCGGCCCGAGAGCCCTCAGTCGGTCGAGGCGATCCGAGCCGGATTCAAGGCGATGATGGCCCAGATGATCGTGCCAAGCGGCATCCGTACCACGGAAACGACGCTCGGCGATCGACTCGCACTGCGCGTCGATCCGGACAACGGCCCACGCGCAGGGACCATCCTGTACTTCCACGGTGGCAGCTTCGTGTTCGGCTCACCCGAGACCGCACTGTCGCTGACGGCGAACCTCGTGGCCAAGACCGGATTCAAGGCGTTCTCGGTGGACTACCGACTCGCCCCCGAGCACCCATTCCCCGCCGCGATCGAAGACGCCCTGAGCGCCTACCGCGCCCTCATCGAGGGCGGCGAGGATCCCTCGGCCATCGCGTTGGCCGGGGACTCAGCCGGCGGCGGCCTCACCGTCACCACCTGCCTCGCCGCCCGCGACGCCGGCCTCCCGATGCCCGCCGCGATCGTGGCGTTCTCCCCAGGGTTCGACGCCACCCGGACGGGCGCGAGCATGGACACCAAGGCAGGCATCGACCCGTTCTTCACCCGCGAGGGCCTGGGACATACCGGAGCCATGTACCTCGCCGGAGCGGACCCGCACCAGCCGATGCTCAGCCCTGCCATCCTGGCCGACCTGACCGGCCTCCCGCCGATGCTTCTCCAGGCAGGCACGAACGAAATACTTCTGGACGACTCCACCCGGATGGCCGCCCGCGCCCGCGCAGTTGGAGTGGACGTGATCCTCGACATCACCGCCGACGTACCCCACGTGTTCCAGGCCTTCGCCGGCGTTCTCGAAGAAGCCGACGAGGCCCTGGACCGCGCAGCCTTCTTCCTCACACAGCACGTTCGAGTTCCCGACATGGCGGCGGGATCGAACCACGTGTCGGACACTGTGGACGGAGTTCCCTCGGTATAGCCAGCCCTACCCCGGATTGGCCGTCGCGGACGCTCGGCCACGGGCTCGTCGTACGCTTCGCCCAGGGGCTGCTCCTGATCGCGGCCGCAGGGTACGTCCTGCCGGGTCGCTTCCCCGCCGACGTCAACGAGAACCTCCACTCCCTCGGCGCTCTTCTGATCATGGTGATGGGTAACCTGGGGCCGCCACTGGCAGGGTTGGCCCCACGCGCCACAATCCTCGGTCGGCTGCGCGTGGCGTCGACATCGTCCTTCTCGTCAAGGCCACCCGCCCACCAATGGCGAGCGGCGCGTCTGGCGCCGGCATCGAGGTCAGGGCACCTGGCGAGGCGACCAGCTAGCGCAGGCAGCGCAACGTGCCGAACCCGCCGTCGGCGCATCCGCCGGGAGCCCAGGGCGACATGCTCCGCGCTGTCGCTCGACCCCGGGTCGAACACCGAAAGCGCTGGTCCGAACCGTGGGTCTGGCCCCACCCACCCGTACGGCCAGACCCATACTGCGACGACCCGGCCCTCCCTAGCGTGAATACCACAACGACACGGAGGTAGAACACCATGACGAACACCACGACCGCGACGGCGCACCTGACCGACTCCCGCAACCAGGATGCCTTCAACACAATGAAGAAATGCGTGACGCTCTTCGGCGTCGTCAGCGCCATCGTCCTCGCAACAGTGACCGCGATGGCGTTCACGGGCCACGAAACAACCTCGTTCATGTGGATCCGGGGCGCCATCCTGCTCGCGGTCGCCCCAGTGATCCATCGGATGGCCGTCCACGCCTCGCGAGGGTCGATTCGGGCCTTCGATCGCGTGCGCACCCTGTCCACCATCACGCCGATCGCGATCATCGGCGTCGACCTGATCCCCGGCCTCTGCCCGGCCTGGTACGCCGTGATGCAGGGCCTGTCCGCCCTCGCCCTAATCGGCGTCGCCTTCATCACCCGCAGCGCCGCACTGAGCGCCGCTTTCGCCGAGAAGACCAGCTGACATTGCCCAAAGCAAAGGAAGCCTGGCCAGTGCAACCGCTCTGACCAGGCTCTCCTTGTGGCACGGATGAGGGAAATCGAACCCTCACGGTCAGCCCTCCGTAAGCCCGAGAATCGCCGTCGCTCCTGCCTGGTCGCCGTGGTCGACCGGGGCCGGCACGATCTGGCGATGCCCCTCGGTCGCCACCCCTGGCCCGGCGAAGGCCAAGGACAAGCTGACCGGCCAGCGCGTCTGGCAGGTCCGGGTCGTGGACCTGAACCCCGAGTTGGGTACGCGAACCGCAAGCAGCCAACCGTCCAACTCATCGTCGTCCGCGTCGCACTGGACGCCGCTGCGCCTGCGCCGTCATCCCGAGATGTTCTCGGCTCCAGGCAGATCGATGTCCTCGGCTCCAGGCGGCTTCGGTACGTCCCGCCACGCGGCCGCGGCTTTCCGGTCCATCGCGGTCAGGCGTTCGGCGAGTTCGGGGGTGATCGTGGACGCGTCGTCCGGCATCCTTTCCAGCCAGCCGGACGCCACCCAGCTGCGGATCAGCTCGTAGGCGCGTTCCTCGGTGATCTCGGTGAACTCGTAGTCCGAGCCCAGGTACTTCGCGCGCCACATCCGGTCGTCGGATTGCCACCCGCCCCGAATCAGCGCCTCGGCCAGGGCCACCGGCGCGCCTTCCGGCAGCCGGGTCAACCCGGCCTTGCCTTCGTCAGCCAGCTCGGGTTTGTCACTATTGATGAAGTACCGCCACCTGATCAATCGAACCACCTCGTACGTCAGCCTCGGCGAGTCGCCCGCGGCACTGATCTCTAGCAGTTTCAGGCACGGGCCGGACATTGGCTGATGTCGAGCTACTCAGCGGAGTCGTACCGTGCCCGAGCGCCGTGGACGGCCTCGATGTGGCTCTCCGCCCAGGTCTTGATGGCCTGCTGAAGCGGAAGCAACCCGTGACCAAGGCGCGTGAGCTCATAGTCCACCCGTGGCGGGACCGCGGCGGTGACGCTGCGCTCGACCAGGCCATCACGTTCCAACTTGCGAAGCGTCTGGGTGAGCATCTTCTGGCTCGCGCCGGCGACGATGCGCGCGACCTCGCTGTGTCGCAGCGGCCCATCGGCCAGGGCACTGATGACAAGCGTGACCCATTTATCGCTCAGTGTCGCGAGCACCTCGTGACCGGGGCATTCAGCTAGGTTGGCGTTGTATTCGCGCCTGCTGATCTCCCGCTTCTCCGCAGCGCTGATGGTTGCCATGGCGGTTCCTCCGGGTGCCCTGGGCACTTCTGAGTGCCGTCTTCTCCGTCCAGCGATCGCTACCTAGCGTTGATCCTATGAAGTCGATCATCGTCCGCGAACCTGGCGATCCGAACGTACTCGAAATCGCGGACCTGCCGCTCCCCGAACCCGGCCCCCACCAGGTACGGATCAAGGTCGCGGCCTCCGCGCTCAACCCCATCGACCTGTCCGCCAGAGCCGGTCGCCTCACCGCCGCCGGTCTCATGCCACCGATGCCGCAGTACGGACTTGGCTGGGACGTTGCCGGGCACGTCGACGCCATCGGATCGGGCACCGTTCGCTTCCAGCCCGGCGACGCGGTGATCGGGTTGCGCGACCTGCTGTTCGCTGGTGGCGCGCAAGCGGAATACGTGGTGCTGGACGAATCCGCCGTTGCCCCCGCCCCCACATCGGTACCGCTCACCGCCGCGGCCACGCTGCCATTGAACGGATTAACGGCGGATCGCGCCCTCGACCTTGCTGGGCTGGCACCGGGGCAGACGCTTCTGGTCACCGGCGCCTCCGGCGGCGTCGGCGGATTCGCTGTCCAACTCGCGGCGACCCGGGGACTGCGTACGCTCGCGCTAGCCCGCCCACACGACGCCAACCGCGTACGCGCCCTGGGCGCGGAGGTCGTCACCTCGTCCGACGAACTCGGTGCCGCCGTACGCCGGATCGTTCCCGGCGGCGTGGACGCCGTGATCGACGCCGCGATCCTCGGCATCACCGCCCATCAGGCCCTTCGCGGTGCCGGCACCTTCGTCGCGCTCGTCGCCCCCTTCGCCCCGCCACCCATCCGTGGCACCCGCGTCGTGGTACAGGAAGTCTTCGCCGACGGGAACCGGCTCGCCGAGCTATCGAAGCTCGTCGACGATGGTGCGCTCACCCTCCGCGTCGCGAGGGCTTTCCCTCTCGACCAGGCCCGCGAGGCGCACGAACTCCTGGAAGCGGGGGGCGTCGGCGGGCGCATCATCCTGACGCCCTGACGTACCGATTCGCGCATCCAGTCAGGACAAAGAGGCAACGCGGAGAGCTGTCGAGTACCTGCGTGCGGAGGTTAATGGCACGGCACCAGCGATATCGAGTCAGCAAGCACGACGGAAGCCTGGCTGCGGCATCTGCCGTGACCAGGCGTTCCGTGGTGGAGTGGGTGAGGGGAATCGAACCCTCACTGTCGGCTTGGGAACTCGCGTCGGTGGCCGTCTCGATCAAGGCCACGACACTCCGGTCCTGGTCGGGGTGGTCCCGGCTTCCCGCCGTTCCCCGTGGTTCCCCGCGGCTACGGGCACGTAGGGGGCACGCGGAAAGGTGGCAGGCCCGGCCTCCGGCGGGCTGCTCCGGGCGAGGCGAGGTGAGATGATAGGAGCGAACGTGACGGAGGAGGTGGGAGCAATGACGACCAGCAATCGGGAACCGATGCCAGAACTACCCAACGCTGAGCATGTACCGGCTGAGGAATTGGTACGCCGGCAGGGCGCCCAACCGATCGACTCCGTGGCGGCCATGGCTCGGCCGGACCTGTTTGAGACCGACGAGGAACTGGACGAGTTCCTCGCCGAGATCTACGCGGCCCGCCGAGCGGACGTGTAGTGAGCCTCATCGTCCTGGACACGGACGTCGCCTCCACTATCCTGCGGGACGCCAGTCCGACCGCCTTCAGGCCAAACTCGCCGGGCATCACTGGTTGATCTCGTTCGTCACCCTCGGCGAGCTGACACACTGGACCATCGCCCGCAGTTGGGGGCCACGGAAGCTCGCTGACCTTCAGCGATGGCGGCGAGACGTGGTGGTAATGCCAGCCGATGAGGCGGTAGCGCAGACGTGGGGAGCGTTGAGGGCACGAGCCGCTTCCCGAGGGCGGCACCGTCCGGCCAACGACACATGGATCGCGGCCTGCTGCCTGGTCAACCGGCTTCCGCTGGCAACGTTCAACACCAAAGACTTCGTCGACTTCGCCCAATACGAGGGCCTGGTCCTGCTCGACCTGGCGTAATCCGGCGCGGATCGCGGCCGTCATCTGGCTTACCGCCTCATCTACCCGACCTGCTTGCTCACCTCGGTGACCTCGGCCTTATCGCGATCGTGAAGGTCGACGGCGAGCGTGAGCACCTGCCATGGACAGTCGTGATCAGCGGTCGGGCGCTCGGTGAGGGCGCCATTCGCTTCGACGGCCCGAGCCTTGACTACTGCGTGGCTCACTCCTTGGCCGAGTTGCGGCGAAGGATGCCGGCGGTCGACCTGTTGTCCTGACTCGGATCGGGCGCGGATTGAGGCCGTCGCGTGGCTTACCGCCCCGGCGCCGTCAGCGCCGGGGCAGCTTGCCATCGCGGACGCGCCCGCGTAGCGGCGCACTTGATTGGCTGATAGGCCAAGGCTCGGTCGACAACTTCGGCAGCTGTCAGCTGTGGGTCAATCGTGAAGATCAGTTCAGAGACCCCGGGGTAGACGAGGTCGCGTTCCAGCTGGTCCAGCCAGCTGTTCAATTCAACGTCGTCCGCGTAGTCGAGACTTATGATCCGCCCCACGAGGACAACCGCCTCATCTCGCGTCAGCTCCACCATCAGGTCGCTCACCTCCGACTGGCGCTAATGGCACGCGGCGTGATCAGAGGATCAATAATATCGAAGGCCCCGGCTGGGAATCGCGTCCTGGCCAGGGCCTTCGACTTGGAGCGGGTGAAGGGAATCGAACCCTCACTGTCAGCTTGGGAATTGCACAAGTGGGCCCGGTCGTGGGCCTGAGTACCTGGTCAGAGTCGGCTCGGGCGGCCGGGAGTGGCCTGGGCTGTCCTCGGTTAATGGCACGCTAATGGCACGGCGGGACCTGGTCCTGGTCGTCGCGCTCGCCAGCGCGCACCGCCCCTGCCTGACCGTTCCGTCTGCCGTCGACCCGCCCCTTGGGGAGCGGGCCGGCGCCGGGGCCGCCACGACGCGCGGACCGCGACCGTACCGACCAACGCTGGCGGCCCCGGCGACGGTCTGCTCGGCTTGCCCGGGTCGATGGCGGGCGGGGCGGTCAGGCTCCCTACCCGGACCCCGACGGCGGGCGGGCTGACAACGGCCCCCAACTGTTCCGGAGCCCGAGCCCCCCGCCGGAGGCAAGGTTTAGACCGGAAGCTCCTGCTCGCATTCGCCGCGACACACAGAATGCCGGAGGGCTACCGTGCGGATCGTGGCTCACCCTGAGGATTCGGCGGACCGGCGTTTCGCAGAGCTGCGACGGCTAGGCGATCGTGAGCGCAACTTGGCGAAGGACCTGGCGGAGACGCGGGATGCGATCGCGCGGCTGGTCACTCAGCTCCTGCCCGCGCACGCTCTAGCTGGCCGGATTGAGCCGGTCGCGGCGCGAGTGGGTGTTCGCGGTGGATGGGTCGAGCAGCCGCGCCGGGGCAAGTTATGGCTCCGGTAGTCAGTACGCTCCCAGCGCGGGGTGCGGCCGGCCGCGGCGTACCGCCCCGCCGCCGAAGGCGAGCGGGGCGGCTTACAGCTGCGGCCGTGTGCCGCGCTCGCGCCGCGGAGCGGCGCGCTTGATCCTAAAGAGAACGAATCGGCAGTGCAGGCAATAGGATCGTCGGGGCTGACGGCCGAAAGGGCGACATGAGAGTGAGCCGAGACGAGCCGGGCACGCTGGTTAGGGCTTGGCTTTTTGCGCGTAGAGCCTGTGCACGATGGGCATCGCACCCGCCAGCCCGGAACTCAGGACCCTGAAGCGATACGTCTAGGCCGGCCGTGCTGCGTCATGAAACAGACCTTCGTCCCCCTTGCGTCCTGATCCGGTGGCGGCGGCTGATCAACTAGCCGACCAGAGATCATGTGGAGCAGTTAGAGCATGGTGAATCCGGAATCGTGACGATGGGCCTCGATTGCCCGAATACGTGATCCACATTGACACCGTAGCGTTCGCGCACAATGATGGCGCGATGGGCGAAGTGTTCATGGAATGCACTCCTGTCGCCGACGGTGCATCGATTCGCCAAGGCGACATATTCATATTCCGCGACAGCCCGACCGGCGACGATATATGGAAGAAAGCGGGAGTTATTGTCACCGCGGACTGTGATATCGCCAATGACAAACATGCAGGCATCCTGTCGTACGTGCCGATTTTTCCACTACGGGACTATCTCGCATGGCGGGTCATGCCTAAAATCGCCGACGACCGCAGGAAACGAAACCTCCGTCAGATATCAGAGTTGATCGGCCGGCTCGAACGGGATCTGGACATCAGGCCGGGCCTTTCCGGGGCCGCCATCGAAGTGCTCGCCACCGTGGCCGGCGGCCTGAAGGACCTTCAAAGTCATTTGGGGAGCGTCACGCAGAAAGACTCGGACGCTCTGGCCGCAATGATTGAGGAGGTTTCCGTCTGTGACCGCGTGCGTACGTCCTCAGCATATGCGGAACAGTTCGCGATGCTGGCAACTATCTACACATCCGCAAAGAAGAAATCGGCAGGGGAAGTACTATTGAGCGAAATCCGCGCTCGTTTGAAAAATCTACCTGGTGACGTCTTTTTCATCAGTGCACTAAGTCAGGAACACACCGGAGGATACATCGCGTATCTCCGGCTGATCCGCGAAACGCACCTGCACCAAATCTCAACCTCGTACTACTACAAGGATGGGCGCAGCGTTGTCGCCAATCGCGCCTCCCGATTGCGCGCACCGTACGTCTACCGTTTGACGCAGCAGATGGCAGACGTCTTCACGTCGATCGGGCTCCCGGAAGAGTACGAAGCGGCACGAGACTGCATCTTTGACTCTCGTCTCGCGCCCGAGCCGGCATTGGAGACAACTTGACGACCGATTACGTCTTCAGCATCGCGTCCCTGCAAGCCTGCCTAGTGGCGGCCGAGGCATCCTGGTTCGCCGGCATGCCCGGCGACCAATGCTCACAGTGGCAGGTGGAGCGCATCGAGTTCGGCGACACCGTCTACTTCATCCACGAGTCAGACGAGCGGGCCACTCGGCGCATCGTGATCCTGGATCAGGAACCGTTCGGCATCGCCAATAGCCGCTGGCTGAAGAAGTCGGTTCTCGAGCGGGTCCACCGCTCCGCGATCGTCGCCGCCGCCCCCCCGGTGTCACTTCCCCGCGACTGGCACGCCTTCCATCACAAGAATCTGTTCTCATTTTTCGGCAGCCGCCGCACCAAGACGGACCGGATGAGTCGGTGGACGGCCGAAAACAGACCGAATGGCTCGGCGGACGTGCTGTTCTGGCAATTCTCCCCACCGAATCACATCGTCGCGCTGCAGGACTACCAACCCGACTATTCTCGATACGACGAAGCGGTCCTCTTCTGGGATGAGGCTCTGCACGAGGCCCGCACGAGATTCACCGGGGCGCCTCGCGTCACCGGCCTGGTGCCGCCGATGGTTGCGCTCAGTGCCACGTTCGACGCCACGTCCCGCGGCCGCACATACACGGAATGGCTGCCGTACCTGAGCGACGACCAACGACGTTTTCTCGAGCGCACGCCGCCGGTTAAGCTGCGCGGTCCTGCCGGGACGGGAAAGACGCTCTGCCTTCTCCTTAAGGCTATCCGTGAGGTCACTAACGCACGCGCCCAAGGAAAGGCTCTCCGGGTCTTGTTCCTGACACACAGTTGGGCGATGGAAACCCAAATCGACCAGCTCCTGCGCACCATGGACGAGCGCAACGCGGTCCGCGACATTGATGTATTCCCCTTGTTCAGCGCCGGAAGTATGTTATTCAACAGCACGCTGCCGGCGGGGCTCGAGCCGCTCGGCGAGGACAGCCATGAGGGCAAGCGAGAGCAGTTGGTTCGCGTCACGCAACTGCTGAGCCAGTCGATCCTGACGGACTGGCCAGCCTATCGCAGCCGGGTGCGGCCGGAGTTCGCAGACACCGTCGAGAGCGACCCGAGCGGCGGCGACTTCCGGCTGTTCGCGTGGGAGGTGCTTAACGAGTTCGCCTGCGTTCTCGGCCCGGAGGGCATCGTGCCCGGCGCGAGCGACGCGATCCAGGAATATCGAGATCTCGAGCGCGCATCCTGGATGATGTCACTGGAGACGGACGCCGAGAAAGATTTCATCCTCGCGGTTTATGGCTACTATGTTGACAGCCTGCGCGCCGACAACCTGATCAGCTCAGACCAAATCATCAACGACTTCGTTAAAGATCTGGAGAAGAGCAGCTGGCAGTACCAGCGACTGGCCGAAGGATACGATCTTATCTTCGTCGACGAGCTGCATCTGTTCAACGAGCAGGAACGGCGGGCGCTCCACCATCTGACGAAGGACTCCAAAACCTATCCGAAAATGTTCATGGCGCTCGACCCCCGTCAGTCGGCAGAGGTCGTCTACGCCGGCGTCGCCGGCCGTTCCATCACCCGCGACGACTCTGGGCGCGTCGGCACGGTCATGGGGGAGGTCGAGCAGCACTCCCTGACGCGCGTGCACCGATTCGGCCATCAGGTTCTAGCCCTGTTGCGGCACATCAACAAGAGCTGGCCGCAGCTCGATCTCGGCGACGACTGGGAACTCGACCTGGAGCAGGTGCACGCCGACGCCCCGTCGTCGGAGACACCGACGGTGTATCGGCATGCCGACGCGCACGAGGAGGCGCGGAACGCGCTTCGTGCGGCCCGCGCGTGGACCAACAGGCCCGATGGAGGCCGGGTGGCCGTCGTTCTCGTTGACAAGGACGCCCTCGAACTTTATGAGGAGATGGCGCTCGACTCGGAAATGGGACGGGTGAACGTGCTGGGGAGCCGAGACGATCTCGCCAGCCTGCAGTATGAAAAGCGCACGATCGTTCTCGCCCCGGCCGAGTACGTAGCGGGGCTGCAGTTCGACACCGTGATCGTCACTGGTCTACCGCGCATGCGGCGCTATGCAAAGTGGCCTCAGACAAGGCATCTGCTGTCTCAGCTCTACCTGGCGATCTCGCGGGCCAGCAACCACGTCGAGATCCATGTCAACCAGGCTAACGGGTCACTGCCCGACGTGTTACAGACTGCCATCCGAACCGGAGCACTGCGGGAGAAGGAGTAACCCCTTCTATCGGCAGGCCCCGAAGAGACCGCCGCTCATCGGTGCCCCGAGCACGACGGTTCGCGCCGTTTAAGCGGCAAGTCTTGATCTCCTACAGAATTTTTCCATGAGCGCGCCTCGACACGAAAAACGACTTCGGCAAACGCCGAGGGTATGACCTAAGGTGCTTGTCATGGCTGGGCGCACTTACGGCGAGATCCCGGGATACCCGGTTGGGTCGGCCTTCGTCAACAGAACAGAACTGGCAATGTCCAAAGTGCACCGTTCGAACCAGGGAGGCATTTGTGGTGGCCAGGACGGAACTGAATCGATCGTAGTCTCAGGCGGGTACGTCGACGACGAGGACTACGGCACCGAGATCGTCTACACGGGACAGGGCGGCAACGATCCGGCGACCAGACGCCAGATCGCCGATCAGGTTCTCACCTTAGGGAACGCCGGCCTCGCCCGTAGCCAGTTGGAGGGCTATCCGGTGCGGGTAGTCCGCGGCTCAGGCGGAGATCCGACTTGGTCGCCCGTGGCTGGGTTCCGCTACGACGGTCTCTTTCACGTCGTTGATCATTGGCACGAAATCGGCAAAGACAAGTTCCGAATCTGGCGATTCCGACTCGCGGCGCTGGAACGCGTCGACGCATTACCCGCATACCTATCTCTGGCCGGCCCAGCCACTCGCATACCGTCACTCGTTCAGCGAATTGTCCGCAGCACCGCGGTCGCCCTCGGAGTCAAGCAACTACACGACTACTGCTGTCAGGTCTGCGACATTCGGCTCACGACCGATGCCGGCCCATACGTCGAGGCCGCACACATCCGGCCCCTTGGCCGACCACATGACGGACCGGACGTCGCCACCAATCTTCTCGCTCTCTGCCCGAATCATCATGTACTCTTCGACGCCGGCGCGTTCTACATAGCTGATGATTACACCATCTACGCAACGGCAACGGGTGAAATCCTCGGACGGCTCCGAATCGCTCGTCAACATCTTATTGGCCGAGAGTATCTGGCCTACCACCGAGAAACGCACGGGACGTAGGTGCCGCTACCGCCGTTGGTGCCCTGCGATTGGGCAGTTTGCAAACAAAAGGATTCCGAACTCCAGGCACCCGCTTTCCTTTTGAATTTCAATGGTGGTGTCGTCGATCCTCACCAGCTGGGGCCGTCGATCGGCTTCAAAGGAGCAGACAGGAATGAATGAAGGAAAAGAATATCCTCAACCAAGTAGCGAGGAGCTGATATCAGCTCTTGATCAGACCGGATTTCTCTTCGAGCAGCGTGTCGCACAAGTCTTCGCAAGCCGAAAAGCATTCGAGGATGTTGATGTAGGCGTTCCGTACACAGATTCGGATACAGGCAAGACTCGCGAGCTCGACGTCCTCGCCCACTATGGCGAATACGTCGGCGATTTCCAAATGTCGGCCCCGCTCGTGACGGCCAGCATAATTGTGGAATGCAAGAACACCAAAAATCCTTTCGTCGTTATCGGCGATACGGTGTCAAATATTCGGCATCTGAGCATGGCTAACACGTATCTTGCAGAATTTGATCCGCTCACCCTGGGGTTTAAGGACGGGACAAGCACGCCACACCAATTGAACTTTCACAACCTGGAGGGCGGCCCAGGCGACGCAGGCTTCCTGGGTACCCAGCTAGTACGACTCAATCTCGCCGGCGGAAAGTGGCGGGCTGATAATAATGGCGTATACGACAGTATAATTTACCCTCTCGCCAAAGGGACTCGGGCGCAGATGACCCATGATTTCGTCAAGGAGGGTGTCCCCGAGGAACTCGTCACGCCGTGCTTCTGCTTCTATTCCTCCGTCGTGGTTACGAACGGACCGATCTACACCGTCACCCAAGGCATTACGGACGCCTCCGTCAACCAGGTTCGTTGGGCACCCTTTGAACGAGGCCTTCGCGAGGAAAAGCTCACCGGCACTTTTTTATTCGAAATAGTCGAATTCGATCATTTGGAAGAGTACCTGGATGAGCGATTTTTTCGATTCATATCCTCAGTCGAAAAGCGGCTAGCGGAGAACGCTCGCGTCTTCGACCCAGCCTGGTTGTTGCACAAATTTGGACAACCCAGCCGATTGAATCTCTACGAGGCATGGGCAGCTGGGGTCGAAGCGAGGAAGGTTGAAGGTACTTGATCCATTCAGATCGAAATGACGAGTCATATGCCTTTCCCAGGAACTCGCCGGCAATTCTAGCTAGCGTATTGGCGTATGCCTGCCACTAAGCTCCAGAACTTTTGTCTGTACAAATTTGACAGATTCTGAGGGAGACAAAGCCAAGGCTTGTAGGCCTTCGTACGCGCCGTTCAAACGCCGAACCTCGTCGGCTGACTCAAGGAATAGCTCGCCCGCCACCGTCTCGATATAGCCCAACGACGGATCTCTCTGATCGAACGACAGGATCGCAAAACCCCCGCGTACCGCCAAATGCGCACCAGCTGCGAGGCGTAACACCTGAACCGTGATGTTCGGCCGGGCAGCCAGCCTGGCCACGAGCTCTAGTTGCTCAACCATGACGTCGGTTCCACCGACTCTCAGCATCAGCGCAACCTCCGTGACGATCGCGTGCATCCGCAGCGCTGGCCGGCGCGTCGTTAGTACCTCCTGGCGTAGCGCAGTGGCCTCTACTCGATGAGCAATTAACTCCGACTCGGTCTCCCGGCCAACTCGGTTTATCTCCTCGGCGTAGGCGCGGGTCTGCATCAGGCTCGGGATCGCCATCGGCTCGAAGTGGCGCAGCTCCGCGGCTTCGGCCTCGTATGCCATGTAGGTGATGTAACGGTTCGGCAAGGTACTCAGACCCTGCCACCAACCCGGTTCCCGCAGCTGGCGGGCCATCTCCAGCAGCCCACGACCAGGCTCCTGCTCATGCGGCACGCCGTACGCGACCAGGATTTCAAGCACGTCCCGCGGCCGGGGCTTGATGTCGCCCGACTCGATGCGGCCGATGCGACCCTGCGAGCAGGCCAGCAGGCGGGCCGCCTCTTCCTGGGTTAGGCCGCGCTCCTCGCGTAGGCGGCGCAGACGGCGCCCGAGGCGCCGTGAGTTCGGCGTCGGAGGGGTGAACCGCGGCACCTCGGAATCTTCCCTCATACGCATTCAGTGCTCCCAATAGAAGTTGATGATGATCCTGGGAGTTGCCAGGCATCGTACGATGCTGCACGATGGTCACATCGTGCATAGTCACGAAGCCATGTCAAGCCACGAGATTGGGGAGCGTGCCATGGATGACCAGAGTCCAGACCCAATGGGCGTCCTGCTCGATGCCGCCCTAGAAGTTCACCGCAGCCATGAGCCGGACAGCGACGGCAACTGCATACATCCCGACTGTCGCAGCCGCCGCCCCGCTGGCGTGGCGGAAATCTGCCTCGCCTACCTCACGGCCAGCACGGTCCTCAGCCTCTGGGCCACTCAGGGCTACGTCGCGGTGACCAGCGCTCTCGAAGCTGGAGCGGCTGGAGACGGCGTATTCGGCGGGAGGGTTCCCGCATCGGCGATCGGTACTACCGCCCCGGCCACTGCCGCGCGGCGGGGCAACCTGACCTCCGCCCCCTGTCGATCGGAGTCCATCGCTCGCGGCGGACACCCAAGCTGGTGCGCCGGGCCGCCGTACTGCACGGTCGAGCAAGGGCTGTCTCATGCGAGCGCTCCTGAGCGGATGGGGGACATGGTGCTGATGCTCATGGCGGCGGACGGCGATGGGCCGATGATCAGCGTCATCGACGATGCTGGAAGCCTCATCCTTCCTGTTGATACGGCCGACGAACTCGGCCACGCGATCCACGAGCTGAGCCTCAAAGCTGCGGCCTAACCCATCGGCCACCGTGTCGGGCTCAGAACTTGAAGTCGGATGAGTGGAGGCATAGTGTCGTGCATAATCACGGAGCGCGACGCGGGAGGTTCGCGATGGAGCCGAACCCCGATCAGATCGCGGCCCGGCGCCAGCTGGGCTCTGAGCTGCGCCAACTCCGTGAGGACGCGTACCGCAGCGGGCAGGACCTGGCCTCCGCACTGGGTTGGTCCCAGTCCAAGGTCAGCCGGATCGAACAGGCCCGGACTCTACCCAGCGTCAACGACGTTCACGCGGTACTCCGTGAGCTTCGCGTACCCGCGGCAGAGCAGGAGCGACTCCTGACCCTCGCGGGGGAGGCAGCCGGCGAGCCCGGGGCCTGGCGCAACTCGACCGGCGCCGGACTGACCCGCCGGCAGCAGGACTTCGTGGCCCTGGAGCGGGCTGCCTCAGCGATCAGCCACTATCAGCCGATCCTGATCCCCGGCTACCTCCAGACCGAGGCGTACGCGCGACGGGTTCTGGAAATGGCCGGCTCCACCAGCGTGGACCGGGGTGTAGAGCTGCGGCTCGCCCGCCGGGCCACGCTGACCGCTCCGAACGCACCGTCGTACCGAATTCTCCTGCTGGAGACCGCGCTCCGCTGGCGGCCCGGTCCCCCGCCGCTGATGGCCGAACAACTCGCCCTGGTCTCGGAGCTGGCCAAGCGGCCCAACGTGGAGTTACGGATCCTGCGCCTGGACCAGGAGCAGGTGATGTACCTCCAGCACCCCTGCATGATCTTCGAGTTCACCGGTCCCGCGGCGCACGGTGAGGCGCTAGTCGAGACCGAGGTTCAGGACGTACGGATCACGGATGCGGAAGGGGTCGGCCTGCTGAACCGTCGGTTCGAGCGGCTGTCTTCCTCGGCCATAGCTCCAAGTGATTCACTTGCGTTTATCGATTCGGTCGCCGACTCTTACGTGAGCGACCGCAACTAGCCTTCGGGGAGGTTCCTGTGGAGCAAACTCCCGATTTCAGCCAGGCCCGGTGGTTCAAGAGCAACAACTCGGGCGACGGCGGATGCGTGGAGGTCGCGATCCTGCCGACTGCGGTCGGCATTCGCGACAGCAAGACCGAGAACAGCCCAGTGATCGTCGTATCGCGGGACGAGTGGTCAGCCTTCGTCGCAGGCGTACGGGCCGGCGAATTCGAGGGGTGACCGGGGGCCGGTCGGGCTGTGGCACGGCTCCGGCAATCTCAGGAGGTATTCGGGGGTGGCTACGGTGCGGCCAGAGGTCGACCAGCCTGTGAGCCGTGCCCGTAGCGCCTTCGGATATCTCTGGTCCGCCTCGATCGTGTCCAGCGTCGGCGACGGCGCGTACCTGGTTGCCGCGCCTCTGCTGGCCGCGCTGCTGACCAACAGCCCTATCGGTGTGGCCGTCGTGAGCGCCGCGACGGCCGCACCATGGCTCCTGGTGGGCTTCTGGTCCGGCGCGATCGTCGACCGGTTCCCGCGTCGCCTCGTGATGGTCATCGCCGACCTGGTCCGCGCTGTCGGGCTGACCGTCATCGCCGTGTTGGTCGCGTCGGGCCACGCCACCATCGCCGCGCTAGCCGGGGCCTCGTTCCTGGTCGTCGCCGGCAAGTCGTTCCACGATGCTGCGGCTCAAGCGCTGGTACCGCATGTGGTCGGCCGGTCTCAGGATGCGCTGACCCGGGCCAACGGCCGCCTCTTCGCCGGCGAGACCGTGAGTCAGACCGTCGCCGGACCGCCACTCGGTGGCGCAACCTTCGGCGTCGCCCCGTGGCTGCCCTTCGCCCTGGACGCGGTGTCGTTCGCCGGTTCTGCCGCGCTGCTTGGCCGCGTGCCGGCGCCCCCACCGCCGGAGAGGCAGGACGGGCAGAGCCTGGGAGCCGCGGTACGGGAAGGCTTCCAGTACCTGTTCCGCCGTCGCGAGCTGGTCGCGCTGGCCCTGTGCCTGGGCGCGTTCAACCTCGCCTACAACCTGGCGTACGCCACGATCGTCCTGTTCGCTAAGCACACCCTCCACGTCTCCAATTTCGGCTTTGCGCTGCTGGTCAGCGTCGGTGCGCTCGGCTCAGCCGTCACCGGCTGGCTCGCCCCTGCTCTGGTACGCCGGCTGACGACGAAGGGCGCTGTTGTGGCGGCACTGCTGGTCCAGGCGCTCGGCTGGCTTGCGGTCGCGGCAACGTCGTCGGTCTGGATCGTGGGCGCGGCTCTCCTCGTTCTGGGCACGAGTACCACGCTGGTCACGGTCGCCGCCGTATCGGCACGTCAGCAGATTGTCCCGGATTATCTCCTCGGCCGGGTCGTCTCCGCGTTCCGGCTGCTGGGCAACGGCGCTGCACCGGTCGGCTCGGTCCTGGGTGGCCTCGTCGCCGACGGATACGGCCTGCGCGCGCCATTGGTGCTGGCACCGATCGTCATCGCGGCGTCGTTGGCGCTGTTTGCGGCACCTCTATTCAATCGTCCGCGCCCGGCCTCCGGCCAAGCCTGACTCCGACGGGGCAACGCGCCGCGTCGAGACCTCTGTCGGTCACGTGCTGTTCGAGGTCATGCGATTGACACCGCGACGATCTCCGCCTGTGGGAGGGTCGCGTCGATGGAAATCAGCTTTCCCAGTGGCCGAAAGTGGTCGAGCGCGGGCGCCACGAACGGTCGGTAGGAGCCCATCCCTGCGGTGACACGCTCCGGGCTGTCGTCCTCCCGCTGGGACAGCTCGCCACCGCAGTTGTCGCAGGTGTCTGGGCGCGTTGGAGCAGCGAACTCGACGTGCCACAGCTTGCCGCAGGCGCGGCAGAGCCGGCGACCGGTGAGGCGGCGTAGAACCTCGGCATCCGACAAGACAAGGTCGATCACGCGGTCGAGCGGTGCACCCAGATCGGAAAGCAGACCATCGAGCGGTACCGCCTGCGCCCAACCGTCGAGGACGAACCCGTCCGCGACGTCGGGCCGGGACAGACGGTCCCGGATCATCGAGAGCGATACGTCTTCCGGCACCAGCTCGCCCGCGTTCATGTGGCGCATCGCCTGGACAGCGGCGGGGGTATTGGCGCGGGCCGCTGCCTGGAACACGTCGGACACGCGCAGCACGGGTACACCTAGCTGCTCACCGATGAGGTCGGCGATGGTCCCCCGGTCGGACCCCGGAGGTCCGAGAACGATCAACCGCATCGGCGCAGCATAGTGCCAATACCGATGCCTAACTGACCGTCGATCCGAAGAAATATTCATCGATGCTTGCACCGTGCATAGTCACATAGCTATCATCGTGCATATGCATGACACTCACTCTCTGGAGGTAGAGCGGTGGCTCTGAAGGGCGGGACCAGGTTCTCGGTCGACGGCAACGACGTGTTCCCCGGCGGCTGCGTGCTGGTGCCGGACTCGATCGGCGAGGTCGAGGACTACGACGAGAAGACCGGCCGGCGTACCCCGGCCAAGGACAAGCTGACCGGCCAGCGTGTCTGGCAGGTCCGGGTCATGGACCTGGACCCCGAGCTGGGGAAGCGGTCGCGCGAGACGACCGTGAAGATCATCGGCGACTACCAGCCCGTACCCCCGACCGGGGCGCCGTTCGAGGCCGTCGAGTTCGACGGCATGACCGTCACGCCGTACGTCACCAACAACAACCGGATGGCCTACTCGCTGCGCGCGATCGCAATGCGCGCCCCGGCCGGCAGCAACTCGGCCGGCACGGCGACGAAGGCCCCTGCCTGACCTGATGTGCCCGTGGGGCGGGCGCTTCCTCCGGCAAGAGATACCGCCCGCCCCTCGGCTCAACCCCTGATCCACCTGCTTCGAGATGGAGGGCTGTTGTGCCCAGGCTACTGAGTGCTGCCCGCGTCACGGCACGGGATCGCACGCACCGGGGGTGGTCGTGATGGCGACCCGCCCCTGGGTCAACTTCAAGCGGCTGTCGGTCCGCGTGCCGTGGTGGATCGTCATGGCCATCGTCATCCCGGTCGCGGCCTTCCGGCTGGCGCGGTTCGTCGTACACCATCGCCGGGCCATCCCCGGCGTGACCGCGGTGCTTCTGCTGCTCTACGCCTACCTGCGCTTCGGCTGGCTGCCGCTGGTCCTGGTCGCGCTCGCGGTGGCGGGGGCCGTCGGGCTGTGGGCCTGGCGGGCGATGCCGTCATGCCGGCGCTTCCTGCTGCTTCCGGTGCTCGGCCGGTGGCGGGGCTTCTGGGTGTACCGCCGGCAGTGGGCGGAGTCGCTGTCCCTGTCCGGGCTGCACAAGACGTTCGACGGGATGGTGTTGCTGCCGCGGCTGGTCGGGGTGCGCTGCCGCGAGGCGACCGACGAGGTCACGGTACGGATGCTGCGCGGGCAGAATCCTGAGCTGTTCCACAAGGCGGCCGTGAACCTGGCGTACTCGTTCGGCACCCGCCAGTGCCGGGTGTTCTCGACTCGGCGCGAGGTGGCCCCGGTTCGGCTCGGCCGGCTGGCCGGCGCGCTGCGGCTGGTCGACCGGGTTCGGTACCGCGACCGGCCCCGGTTGGTCACGCTGGTGTTCTTCCGTCGCGACCCGCTGACCGAGAAGGTCGAGCCGTTCGAGGTGCCGCCGGTGCCGGACTTCACGGCGCTGGTGGTCGGGCTTCGCGAGGATGCGGAGCGGTACGCGCTGCGGCTGCTGGCGACTCACGTCCTGGTCGCGGGGGCGACACGGGCCGGTAAGGGCTCGGTGATCTGGTCGCTGATCCGGGCGTTGGCCGGCGGCGTCGCCTCGGGCCTGGTCCGGCTGTGGGTGGTCGACCCGAAGGGGGGCATGGAGCTGGCCATGGGTCAGCCGATGTTCGCCCGGTACGAGTACGACGACTTCACCGCCATGGCCGACCTGTTCGACCAGGCCGTGAGCGTGATGCGCAAGCGGCAGGCGGCGCTGCGCGGCCTGGTCCGGGTGCACACCCCGACGCTGGACGAGCCGCTGATCGTCATCGTGATCGACGAGATCGCGGCGCTCACCGCGTACCTGCAAGACGGCGAGCTGCGGTCGCGGATCGCGCAATCGCTCGGACTGCTGCTGTCGCAGGGTGCCGGGCTGGGCGTGCTGGTCGTGGCGGCGACGCAGGATCCGCGCAAGGAGACGGTGGGCCTGCGGGACCTGTTCCCGACCCGCATCGCGCTGCGGCTCAACGAGCCGAACCACGCTGACCTGGTGCTGGGCGACGGCGCCCGCGACCGGGGAGCGCTGGCCGACCAGATCCCGGTACCGCTTGCCGGCGTCGGCTTCGTCCGACTGGAAGGCCATCCGGAGCCGGCCCGGCTGCGCTTCTCCTACGTCGAGGATGCGCTGATCCGTGAGATGGCGGCGCTGTACCCGGCGCCGGTGGTCGGGCCGTTCCCGGCGCGCGTCACGGTGCCCACGTCGACCGGCGGTTCGGTGGTGCCCCGGCAGCGGCCGGCGCGGTCGACCTCGCTCAAGGATGGTCCGCTGCTGCCCTCGGGCCTGTTGGATGCGCTCGGCCCGCGGCAGCTGACGGATGGCGACCAGCCATGACCGACGACGAGCCGGCCCGGCGGTTCTTTCGGCTCCGCGCGCCCGACGTCCAGCGCGGTTCAGTGGCCATCTCGGTACGGGTCACCGAGGGCGCGGACCTCTACCTCGCGGTCGGTGGCGGCCGGCGGCGGATGTACCTGACCCCCGCCGAAGCCTGGGCCACCTGGCGCTGCCTGTCCGAGGCCGTCGCCTCCCTCGGCGATCCGCCGGACTGGATCCGCGTGCACATCACCCCCTCCTCTCGCTGATCTCCCTCCCTTGGAGTTGTTGTGGCTACCCGCACCCCTCAGCCCAACCGTCGTCACGCTGCGTCGACCTCGCAGGTACCGATCGACATGGAAGACCCGTACTACCGCCTCCCAACCGACCCGTACGCCGACCTCCTGCTCGCTCAGGCCGGCGAGGCGTACGCCGACCTGCGCGCCCAGGATGACGAGTTCACCGGCGGGTGGGCGGCATGACCAACGAACTGGTTCATCCGGGCTGGTGCGCCCGGAACTACCGCTGCACCGTCTCGCGGCTCGACGGTCGGCACCGGTCCGCGGCCGTGTGCTTCCCGGCGGCCGACGGCCGGCCGACCACCGTGGTCTCGCTCTCGCAGCGGCCGACCGAGCGCACGCCGGTGGTCGAGGTTCGGCTCCGGATCCGGCTGAGCAGCCGGGACGAGTCGCGGCAGGCAGAGCAGATCCGCCAGCTGCTGGACCGGCTGAACGCCGCGGTCAGGGAGATGACCGGATGAAGTCGGCGCGGCTGGTCCGGGTCCGTTGGGCGGTCCGCGGCACCCTGGTTCTGGGCGTCGCGGCCTCGGTGGCGGCCAACATCCTGCACGCGCGGCCGAACCCGGTGAGCCAGACCATCGCGGCCTGGCCACCGCTCGCCCTGCTGGTCACCGTCGAGCTGATTTCCCGGGTACCGGTCGGTAGTCGGTGGCTGTCGGCGGTGCGCCTGGTCGCGGCCGGCGGTATCTCGGGGATCGCGGCCTGGGTGTCGTACTGGCACATGGTCGGCGTGGTCGCCCGCTACGGCGAGACCGGCGCGTCGCCGTACCTGATGCCGTTCTCCGTTGACGGGCTCATCGTGGTGGCCTCGATCTGCCTGGTCGAGATCGCCAGCCAGCTGCGCGAGCCCGCCCCGGTCGCCACGGTCGCCTCGCCGGCCCCGGCGGTCGTGCCGGATCAGGAACCCTCCGAAAAAGATGAGGCTCCGTCCACCGTGGACATTCCCGCACCGGTTCGCCTGAACGGATACGCGATCGGCTCGGGGGTGGCGCGGTGAGGCGGGTCGGCTGCGCCCGGTGCGCCGACGCGGCGGGCTTCGTGGTGTCCGCCGGAGACCCTGACACCTTCTGGTACCGCTCGGAGTCGGTGTGCCTGAACTGCCTAGCGGCCTCGAAGCGCTGGGCAGGTTTCGTCGGCACGGTCACCGTGGTCCCGGTCGACGCGCCCGGCGTCGGAGTGCAGGCGCCACTGTTCGAGGTGGACCGGTGACGGTGGAGACCCTGCCCGGTATCGGCCCGGCCGAGGACACTCCCCGGCCGGGCTCCCGGGCGGCCCGGATGGCGCTGCCTCGCTCGGTCGACGTGCTCAAGGACATCGCCACCGAATACGGCGTGTGTGTAAAGCCCATCTCGATGCGCCGGACCGACCTGGACACCGGCCGTACCGAAGTCATCGACCTACCCTGCGGCGCTACCCGGGAGGACAAGTGCGCGCCGTGCGCCCGGCGGAATCGCAAGCTGCGGCAGGCGCAGATCCGGGAGGGCTGGCACCGCGGCGACGAGCCGTTGCCCGGTCCGGAGCCGGCGACCGAGGAGCAGAAGGCGCTGATCGTCATGCGGGCGCACTTCGAGTTCGAGCGTGCGGACGCGTGCCGGTCCTCGGAGTGGGACCAGGTGGCCGACCTGGACGAGGCGATCCGAGAGGTTGAGGAGGCGATCGCGGCCGAAGGGCTCCGCGGCCGGGTCGTCCCTCCTCGCCCCGTCGACGGCGAGGAGCCGGACCAGGACGCGGACGGCAAGCGGCGGATCCGGTCGACCAGGCGGCGGCAGGACGCGCCCGAACTGCCCCGGCGCAAGGTCGACCCGCGCACGATCGGCCGGGTCTACACCGCCCCGGACGGCACCGCCTACCAACCGTCGATGTGGCTGACCCTGACGCTGGACTCGTACGGGCCGGTGCTCGGCGACGGCACCCCTGCGCACCCCGACCGATACGACTACCGGCGGGCGGCCTGGGATGCGGTGCACTTCCCGCGGCTGCTCGACCGGTTCTGGCAGAACCTGCGCCGGTGTGAGGGCTGGAGCGTCCAGTACGCCGGATGCGTCGAGCCTCAGCGTCGACTCGCTCCGCACGCACACTTCGCCATCCGGGGCACCGTGCCCCGTGAGGTGCTGCGCACGGTCGCGGCGGCCACTTATCACCAGGTCTGGTGGCCGAGCGTCGACGTCCAGCGGTACACCGCGAACCGTCCGCCGGTCTGGGACGAGCATGCCGCGGCCTGGGTCGACCCGGACACCCGGGAGCCGCTGACCAGCTGGTCCGAGGCGCTGGACGCCATCGACCAGGACCCGGACGCCGAGCCGGTGCACGCTGTTCGGTTCGGCGCTCAGGTCGACGCGCAGGGCGTCATGCCCGGCACCCGCGACGCTGAGCGAACGATCCGCTACATCACGAAGTACATCACCAAGCAGACCAGCGACTGCCACAAGGCCGAGACGGAGCGGCAGCGGGCGCATCTCGACCGGCTTTGGCACCAACTCCAGATCACGCCGTGCTCGGACAGGTGCGCCAACTGGCTGCTCTACGGCGTCCAGCCGAAGAAGGCGCACGCCAAGCTGAAGCCCGGCCGGTGCAAGGGCAAGGTGCACCAGCGCGAAACGCTCGGCATCGGCGGCCGGCGCGTGCTCATCTCCCGCGACTGGTCGGGGAAGACCCTGGCCGACCACAAGGCGGACGCACGGGCATGGGTACGCGCACTGCTCGGCGTCACCGTCGACCTGGCCGCGGTCGAGCAGACCGGCGACACGGGCGAGTCATCGTCCCGGTACGCGTGGGAGTTGGCCCGGCCGGACGATCCCGACGTGCCGCCGCTCGGGTACCGGCTGCTGCATGCCATCTCGGAGCGCGCCCGGTGGCGCAGCCAGCTACTCGCGGCCAAGGACCGGGCCGCGCAAGGAAGCGCAGATGTCTCGGCAATCAGCGACCACACCAGGACTGACGGGGAGGACTGACGGAGGTGGACGAGGTGCTGACCATCGAACAGGCAGCGGCTCGAATCAAGATGAGCGAACGGTACGTGCGCCGGCTGGTCGCCGAGCGGCGCATCCCGTTCCACAAGCTCGGCCGGAGCGTGCGCCTCAAGGCATCCGACCTGGCAGCGCACATCGACGCGGGGCGCGTCGAGCCGATTACCGCCGCTGACGTGTGGCGCGGCCTGGGGAGGGCCGCCTGATGGCGAACAAGGACGGGCATCGCCGATTCGGCAGCGTGCGCAAGCTGCCGTCGGGCCGGTACCAGGTGCGGTACCCCGGGCCGGACGGACGCATCCGTACCGCTCCCGAGACGTTCGCGCGCAAGGGCGACGCCGACCGGTACCTCACGCTGACCGAGGCGCAGATCGCCCGACGGGAGTGGACCGACCCGGACCGGGCGAAAATCAAGCTCGGCGACTACGCGAAGCAGTGGATCGACCAGCGGCCGAACCTTCGCCCGCGGACCGTGCACCTGTACACCTGGCTGCTCGGCCGGTACGTCACGCCGTACCTCGGTCCGGTCGAGCTGGGCCAGCTGACGACTCCGCTCATCCGCGAATGGCGGGCAAAACTGCTCGGCAACGGCGTCTCGCAGAGCATGAGCGCGAAGGCGTACCGGCTGCTGCGGGCGATCCTGATGACCGCGGTCAAGGAAGACGAGATCCTGCCCAAGAATCCGTGCCGGATCCCGGGTGCCGACCAGGAGAAGGCGTCGGAGCGGCCGGTCCTCAAGGTCGCTCAGGTCTTCAAGCTGGCGGACGCCGTACCGGCTCCGTACCGGGCGCTGGTGCTGCTCACCACCTTCGGGTGCCTGCGTTGGGGCGAGGTGGCCGCACTGCAACGGCAGGACATCGACCTGGGCGCGGGAACCGTCCGCGTCCGCCAGGCGGTGACCGAGCAGCGGGGCGTGGGCCTGGTCCTCGGGCCGCCGAAGTCGCGGGCCGGCCGACGCACGGTGAGCCTTCCCCCGGCCATCGTCTCGGCAGTGCGCGAACACCTGGCGGCGCACGTTGACGACGATCCGGACGCGTTCGTGTTCACCGGCCCGACCGGCGCGCAGATCTGGCGCGGCAACTTCAACAAGCTGGTGCACTGGCCAGAGGCGGTCGCGGCCGTCGGCGTACCGGGGCTGCATTTCCACGACCTCCGGCACACCGGCAACACGCTGGCCGCGCAGACCGGCGCGAGCACCCGCGACCTGATGGCACGCATGGGCCACGACTCGGCCCAGGCGGCGCTGATCTACCAGCACGCCACCACCGAGGCTGACCGCGCCATCGCAGATGCCCTGGAAGGAGCACTGGAACGCGATCGAACCCATCCAAGACAGCCACCGGCTGCGAGCCAAGCTGAACCTCGCGAGTCCGAAATGGACGTCTCCGAGTCCACACTTGACGTGTCGATGTCCGAATGTGACATACTGGAGTCCTCCAAGGACCGAGGAGAACCACAGTGACGGTTTACGCGTTCTGGAACAACAAGGGCGGCACGGGCAAGACCAGCCTGTGCTTTCAATCGATCTGCTTCTATGCAAGACATCATCCAAATGAGCGGATACTCGCGATTGACGTCTGCCCACAGGCCAACCTGTCCGAACTTTTTCTAGGCGGGTTGGCCAACGACGGAAGCGGCAAACTGCTGGAGCGGCAGGGAACGATGCCGCGAGCAACCGTCGGCGGCTACTTCCAGACCCGGCTGCCCTCTCCGTACTCTCCGCCCGCCTCCCTGTCGGCCGCGGACTTCATCACGAAGCCCCACGACTACAACCCCGCCGTACCGGCCAACGTCGATCTGATCTGCGGCGACCCGCTGTTGGAACTCCAGGCCAACGCCATCTCTACCCTGGCTAATAACCAGATCCCGGGTACGAACGCCTGGGTAGCGGTGGTCGATTGGTTGTCCGACCTTATCCAGCCGCTGCACGAGCAGTACGACACCATGTTCATCGACTGCAACCCGAGCTTTTCGATCTACACCCAAATCGCCCTCTCGGCTGTCGATCGCCTTGTACTGCCAGTCATGGCGGACGACTCGTCCCGCCGCGCGATCCAGAACGCTTTCTCGTTGGTGTACGGGCTCAAGCTGCCGTCGGACATCTACGCCACCTACGCGTTCGCCACACGCCTAACCGAGGCCGGCCGGGATCTGCCGAAGGTACACATGATCGCGAAGAACCGCCTCACGCAGTACATGGGTCCGGCATCCGCGTATGCTGCCGTACTTCGCTCCATCACCGTGGACGTTGGCAAGTTGCTGGCGAGCAACCCCGAGATTTTCAACTTCAACGATGTCGACAGCGGCCTGGTGGACATCCGGGACTTCCAGACAACCGGGGTCGTGGCGTTCGCACGAGGTTGCCCGCTGTACGAGCTACAGGCCGGCAAGCTCGACGTCATGGGCCACCGCGTGACGGTGCACGAGGAGTACCGCCTCAACTGCGTCGAGGCTATGGAGGACCTCGTGGCCAAGCTCTGATCTGCGCCCAATGGCACGCTAATGGCACGTAGCATGACCAAAGGATCAAGAATATCGAAGACCCTGGCTGGGGCTCACGTCCTGACCAGGGCCTTCGGTTTGGAGCGGGTGAAGGGAATCGAACCCTCACTGTCAGCTTGGGAAGCTGATGTTCTGCCATTGAACTACACCCGCGAGCGGATCTACTCTACCTGATCGCCGGCCCCGCGTGCAGAGCCGGGTCGCCCATCGTGTGTCCGGACCGCTCGTCCCGCCAGATCTCCGTCCGCCGGGCCGATGGACCGCCGCCCTCCGGCCGCCGGGCCACCATCGCCACGTCCACCGAGAATTCGTAGAGCCGCCAGTCGATCCGGCGCTCCGCCCGGTACGCCTCGGCCAGCCGCTCCACCCTGGCCCGGTCCGTGACCGGCCGGGCGCGGCCCGACAGGTACGCCTCGTCGTCGTTGTCCTCCGGCGGGAACGCGTGCAGCGCGTAGCGCCCGTCACGGTCGAGGTCGCGCCTCTTCGGCGAGTCGATGACGAAGCAGTACAGCCCGTCATCCATGATGACCGGCGCCACGGGGTGTATCCGCGGGCCACCGTCCGGCCGCACCGTCGCCAGGTACCCCAGGCCGGACCCGTACTGGTGGACGAGCTCACGGATCGCCGCCGCGAGGTCGGGCTCGGCTGCCGCGAATTCCGACCAGGTTGCCATCTCCACATTCTATCGAACATATGTTCGGATAGGAACCGAAAGCGCGGCGCCCCGCTCCGGCAGGCTCGGCGGGGGGAAGAGGTACGCCGGGGGAAGGCACTGCGCGGGCGGGGCGCCGCAGGTGAGCGATCAGAGCGTGGGCGACGGGCTATCAGAGCGCGAGCGATGAGGGGATCCGAGGCCGCTCCGGACACTGACCGGGGAGGAGGAGGTCCGGCCAGGCCTCGGGCATTCAGGAGCGGTGATGCCGCGGGCTAGTCAGCCACCCGCGGCGCCGTCGTCCGTCAGGTGGTAGGTCGGCCGTAGCCGTTGACGACAGAAGTGTTGATCTTCTGCATCTGCACCGGTTTGCCGAAGGTCGGCGCGCTGACCACCCAGCCATTGCCCACGTAGATGACGACGTGGTGCACGTCCGAGTAGTAGAAGACCAGGTCGCCCGGCTTGAGGTTGGCCTTGCTGACCGGTGTCGTGGTCTGCTTCTGCTGGTACGCGTTGTGCGGGATGGTCACGCCCACCGAGCGCCAGGACGCCAGGGTCAGCCCGGAGCAGTCGTAGGAGTCGGGGCCGTCGGCGTCCCAGACGTACGACTTGCCGATCTGGTCGCAGGCGAACTGGGCCGCCTTGCTGCCGGCGTCGCCGGTGTACACCTGTGGGCAGGCGACCGGGCGGTACTCGCCGGTGCCGGCGCCGCTGCCGTATGCGGCCAGCCGCATCTGCTGCAACTGGTTGAGCTGGCTCTGCAGTTGCGTGCGCTGCGTGGTCAGCTGCTGCTGCTGCCTGGAGAGCTGCGCGACCATCGCGTCGATGGGCGCTTCCTGCTTCTGGTACTGCTGGCGCAGCTTCACGACGTCGGAGATGCTCTGGGTCTGCGAGCGGGACACCGCGTCGAGCATGCCGAGCTGGTCGACCAGAGTGGTCGGGTCTCCGCTCTCCAAGAGCGCGTTGAGGTTCGAGCTAGGGCCGTACTCGTAGTACTTGGCGGACAACGCGCTGATCCGAGTCATCGCCAGGTCTACCTGCTGTTGCAGCGGCTTGATCTTCTTCTGTAGACCGGCGACCTTGGCCTGGTTGTTGACCAGATTCTGGTGGACACCGTCCCACTGCTCCAGCAGCGGTTCGAGCTGGTTCCACTTCTGGTCGATCTGCGCCTCGAGCTGCCCCGGAGTTTGCGGGGCAGCGGAGGCCGTGGTGGCGCCGACGGCGAGCACGAGGCCGGAGACGGCGGCGACGAGGCCGACGAGACGCGCGGCGCGGACCAGGCGGAAGGTGTGAATCAGACGGGTACGAGGCGGTCGGGCGGCAAACCCTGCCACGGTGGACGACCCTTTCTTCCCTGCGAAGGCATTTGGCCTTCACCGCCTACCGGGTTAGCTGACGGATTCGGGCTGGGAAGCGCCCTACCGCGCGCTGCGCGGATTCACCCCATGGTGCTGGTGGGTCCCCGGTTCGTATTGTCGATTCGGCGGTGCCGTCCGGGGTCTCCCCTCACGGGCGACCGACTTCCGAGCGGCGACTCATAACGGTAGGGACACGACACCGTGCCGCGCAAGCAAACACGAGCATTACTACGCGCCGAATTTACTTTGTCGACGCGCGGTAACGACCATATCCGACGAGTAGAAAACTCGTTAGAACGTTTGCGGAAATCGAAACCGGCGGTGTCCATAGTGGACACCGCCGGTTTCAAACTCCGGAGGAACCGGGAGGATCAGGGTCGGCCGTAGGCGTATGGAGTGCCGATGACCGTCATCTTCGTCTCCATGACGTCCTCGCCCTCCCTCGGCGCGTGCACCACCCAGCCGTTGCCGATGTACAGCGCGACGTGGTGCAGGTCGGAGCCGTAGAACACCAGGTCGCCGATCTGCAGTTGGCTGGAGCTGACCCGCCTCGTGGCCGCGTACTGTTCCGCCGCGTTGTGCGGCAGGGACACGCCGGCGGCCTCCCAGGCGACCATGGTCAGGCCCGAGCAGTCGTAGTAGGTCGGCCCCGCGTCGCCCCAGCCGTACGGGTGACTGATGAGCGAGCAGGCCTTCTTCGCGGCCGTCGCGCCCGAGCCGCTGGTGTAGGTGTACGGGCAGGGGACCGGCTTGAGGTTGCCGCCGGTGGTACCGGCCGAGCCGTACGCCTGGGTACGCAGCTTCTGCAGCTGGCTGATCTGCGCGTTGATCGTGGTCTTCTGGGTGGCCAGGCTCGCGTCCTGCTTCTTCTGCTGGGCGACCAGGCTGTCCAGGGACTTCTTCTGGGCGGTGTACTTGGCGACCTGCTGCTGCACCGCGTCGACGGTCTTCTGCTGGGCCTTGGCCACCTGGTTGAGGCTCATCATCTCGTCGACCAGAGTGGTCGGGTCGCCGCTTTCCAGCAGGGCGTTGAGGTTGGAGCCGGGGCCGTTCATGTACAGCTCAGCGGACATCGCGCCGACCCGGGTCTGTGCCAGCGAGACCTTGGTCTGCAGCGGCGCCAGCTCCTTGTTCAGCGTGCTCTGCTTGCTCAGGTTCTGTTGAAGCTGCTCGTGCACCTTGTCGTACTGCTCGACGAGCGGCTCGAGCTGGTTCCACTTCTGGTCGATCTGCGCTTCGATGTCGGAGATCGATGGGGTGGCGTGTGCCTGCGTGCCGGGTAGCAGTGCCGCGATGAGCGCGAACACCGCGGCTACCACGACAACGGCGACACGCCGCGAGGGCAGGTGGACAGTGAGGTGATTTCTCACGAAGAGTGAACTCCTTCGCTCCCGGGGGGACGGAGCGGGACGATCACATAGGTTAGGGAAGGTCCGGATGGGCAATCAAGTCGGGTCCAAAGGTAATTCGATGCGCGTTTAGTTGGCTACGCTGCGTACCGCCGGATTGTTGGAACCGCCATCCGCGGCGCCCACCACCGCGCGCAGGACATCGTCGAGGGTGAGCAGCCCCAGCGGCGTACGCCCGTCGGTGATGAGCACGATGTGCCGCCGCTCGCGGCGCATGGCCAGCAGTGCCTCGGCGAGCGAACGGTCGGGTGGCAGCGCGGGCAGCGGCCGGATCAGCGTCTGCGCGATGGGTGCCCGGCGCGCCTGACCGACGACGCCGAGCACGTCCTTGACATGTACGAAGCCCCGTACCCGCCGGGTCTCCCGATCCACCACCGGGAACCGGGACAGCCCGGTACGGGTGGCCAGCACCTCCAGCGAGGCCGGCGACACGTCCTCGGCGACGGTGGTGACGGTGCCCCACGGCCGCAGCGCGTCCCGGGCGGTACGGCGGTGCAGCGCCAGCGCGCCGGTGATCCGCCGCTCCTCCTCCGGGTCGAGCAGTCCTTCCGTCCTCGACTCGGCGACCAGCCCGGCCAACTCCTCGGCGGTGTACACGGTCTTCACGGCGTCGGTCGCCTCGACCCGCCAGATCTTGAGCACCATGCGGGCCGCCCACCTCATCGCGACCAGCAACGGCCGGGTGGCGACGCAGAACCACAGCATCGGCGGCCCGAGCCAGAGCACCGCCCGCTCCGGGCCCACCAGGGTCAGGTTCTTCGGCACCATCTCGCCCAGCACGGTGTGCAGGAACACCACCGCGATCAGGCCGAGGACGAAGCCGAGCGGGTGCGCCGCCACGGTGGGCAGGTGCGTCGCGGTCAGGCCCCGGCCGACCAGGCCGGACAGGGCGGGTTCGGCGATCGCGCCCAGGCCCAGCGAGCAGACCGTCACGCCGAGCTGCGATCCGGCGATCATCACCGGTATCTGCTCCATGGCGCGCAGCGCCGACCGCGCCATCTGCGACGTCGCGGCCAGCGGCTCGATGACGGTACGCCTGGACGCGATCAGCGAGAACTCGGCCGCCACGAAGTACGCGTTGCCCAGCAACAGGATGATGATGATGAAGCTAGTCATCGGTCGGCTCCGGCCGGGTGACCCGGACCTGCTCGATCCGGTGCCGGTCGACCTCGACGACGGTGAACTCGTACCCCTGCTCGGTGAACGTCTCGCCGTCGGTCGGGATGTGCCCGAGCCGGGCCATGATGAACCCGGCCAGCGTCTCGTACGGCCCCTCGGGCAGCCGGAAGCCGGTCGCCTCGGCCAGCTCGTCCTCGCGCAGCACGCCCTCGACCAGCACGCTGCGGTCGCCGGTCGGAGCGGTGATCTCGAAGGCCGCCGGGGTGACGTCGTACTCGTCGGCGATCTCGCCGACCAGCTCCTCGGCCAGGTCCTCCACGGTGACCACGCCGTCGGTGCCGCCGTACTCGTCGACCACGATGGCCAGGTCGGCGTTGGCGGCCTGCAGGATCTCCAAAACCCCGTCCAGGTCCAGGCTCTCCGGCACGTAGACCGGCTCGCGGGCGATGGCCGCCACGGACGTGGTGAGCCGGCTGGCGGGCGGTACGGCGAGAGCGTCGATCACGGTTACCACCCCGGTGATCAAGTCGACCGTCGACTCGTACACCGGGAACCGGCTGTGCCCGGTGTCCCGGGCGGTGGTGAGCAGATCCGCGATGCTGGTGGCGGCTGGCAGCGAGATCACGTCGACCCGGGGCGTCATCGCCTCGGCGGCGCGCTTCTCGCCGAACCGGATGGTGCGCTGCAGCAGCAGGGCGGTGTCCTCGGGCAGCGCGCCGGCCCGGGCGGAGATGGCCGCGAGCAGGCCCAGTTCCTCGGGCGAACGGGCGGTGGCCAGCTCCTGCTGGGGCTGCACCCCGAACCGTCGGACGATGAAGTTGGCCGCTCCGTTCAGCGCCCCGATGAACCAGCGCAGGATCCGGGAGAAGGTCACCTGAGGCCCGGCGGTGGCGCGGGCCAGCGGGGTGGGCCGGGCCAACGCCGCGTTCTTGGGTACCAGCTCCCCGAACAGCATCGAGAACAGCGTGGCGATGGCCAGCGCCACGAAGTAGGTGAGCGTGTGGTGATCGCCGAACAGCGGCCGCAGCAGCCGGGACAGCGCGGGCTCGGCGAGGTACCCGGTCAGCAGTGCGGCCAGCGTGATGCCCAGCTGCGCGCCGGACAGTTGGAAGGACAGCTCGCGCAGCGCGTCCTGGACCGTCCGGGCGGCCCGGTCGCCGGCCTGGGCGCCCAGCTCGATCGCGCCCCGGTCGACCGTGACCAGCGAGAACTCTGCCGCGACGAAGAACGCGTTCGCGGCGGTGAGCAGCACAAATGCCAGGAGGGGGAGCACTGTCAATAACGCGGAAATGGTCAATTCACCTCGGCATCCATTGTGCCGGATGACCGAGGGCGGGCGTTGCCCGGCAGCGGCGCACCGGTGAACGCCCCCGAAAACTCCGGCGATCAGCCGGCGGCGGGCTCCGGCTCGGGCCTGGACGTGGGCTCCGGCTTGACCGAACGCAGCAGTACCGTCGCCACGTCCACCACCTCGGCCTGGCCCGCGGCGACCGCGTTCACCCCGTCCGAGAGCATGGTCATGCAGAACGGGCAGCCGACCGCCACCGTCTTCGCGCCGGTGGACACCGCCTCCTCGACGCGGTCGATGTTGATCCGCTTGCCGATCCGCTCCTCCATCCACATCCTGGCGCCGCCGGCGCCGCAGCAGAACGAGCGTTCGGAGTTGCGGGGCATCTCGGTGATGCCCCCGCTGGCGGCGGCGCCCAGCACCTCCCGCGGCGGGGTGAACACCCGGTTGTGCCGGCCGAGGTAGCACGGGTCGTGGTAGGTCAGCCCGCCGTCCAGCGGCTGTACGGGGGTGAGCTTTCCGCTGCCGACCAGGTCGGCGAGCAACTGGGTGTGGTGGATGACCTGGTACTGGCCGCCGAGCTGGCCGTACTCGTTGGCCAGGGTGTTGAAGCAGTGCGGGCAGCTAGCGACGATCTTGGTGACCCCGGCCTCGTTCAGCGTCTCCACGTTCTGCGCGGCCAGCATCTGGAACAGGAACTCGTTGCCGATGCGCCGGGCCGGGTCGCCCGTGCAGGTCTCGCCGTTGCCGAGGATGGCGAAGGGGACTCCGGCCTCGTGCAGCAGGGTCGCCACCGCCCGGGTGGTCTTCTTGGCCCGGTCCTCGAAGGCGCCTGCGCAGCCGACCCAGAACAGGTACTCGAAGTCGGTGCCGTCCCCCACCCTCGGGATCTCGAAGTCCAGGCCCTTGGTCCAGTCCTCCCGGGTGGCCGGCGGTGCGCCCCACGGGTTGCCCTTGGACTCCAGGTTGCGCAGCATGACGCCGGCCTCGCTGGGGAAGTTGGATTCGATCAGCACCTGGTAGCGCCGCATGTCCACGATGTGGTCCACGTGCTCGATGTCCACCGGGCACTGCTCCACACAGGCGCCGCAGGTGGTGCAGGACCACAGCACGTCGGGGTCGACGATGCCCTGCTCGTCCGGGCCACCGATCAGCGGTCGCTGGGCCTCGGCCAGCGCCAGGACGTTGAGCTTGGAGTGATCGACGCCGGCCCCGCCGTCCGGCGAACCGGCCGGCTCACCCTCGCCGGCCGCGTCGGCCCCGCCGGCCAGCAGGTACGGCGCCTTGGCGTAGGCGTGATCGCGCAGGGAGAGCACCAGCAGCTTCGGCGACAGCGGCTTGCCGGTGTTCCAGGCCGGGCACTGCGACTGGCACCGGCCGCACTCGGTGCAGGTGGTGAAGTCGAGCAGGCCCTTCCAGGTGAACTGCTCCACGGCGGCCACGCCGAACTGGTCGCGGTCGGGGTCCGCCTCCTCAAAGTCCAGCGGCTTGCCCTTGCTCATCATCGGCCGCAGGCCGCCGAGCGCCGGCGCGGCGGACGCCGTGCGCTTGAAGAAGATGTTGAAGAAGGCGGCGAACCGGTGCCAGGCGATGCCCATGTTCAGGTTGAAGGCGATCACCACAAACCAGCCCATGCTGATTATGATCTTCGCGATAGCGGTGATCGTGATGGCGTTCGCGCTGGCCGGCAGGATGTCGCCGAGGCCGTGCGAGATCGGCGCGGCCCAGACCGGGTAGGGCAGCTGCCCGCGGGCCGCCTTGAAGCCGCGGATCAGGAAGATGCACACCACGATCCCGACGATCGTGTACTCGACGTAGTAGGCCTGCCAGAACGTCGAGCCGGCGAACCGGGAGCGGGAGCTGCGGGTGGGCAGGTGCAGCAGCCGGATCACGATCAGGGTGGCGATGCCGACGCCGGTCAGCGCCGCGATCAACTCCATGATCAGGCCGTACGCGGCCCAGTATCCGAGCACCGGAATCTCGAACGCCGGACTGAACGTCTCCCCGTACGCCTCGATCAGGGTGAACAGCAGGGCACCGAAGCCCACCATCACGAACCAGTGCGAGACGCCGACCACCGTCCAGCGCAGCATCCGGGTGTGGCCGAGCGTCTCCTTCACGGTGGTGGCGAGCCGGGCCCCCTTGCGGTCGAACCGCTCGGGGTCGGGCTGGCCGAGCCGCACGACCCGAAGAATGCCGCGCACGGCGCGGACCACCAGTGCGATGGCGCCGACGGTGACGACGATGGCGAGCGTGGCCGCCACAATCTGGACCGGTCCCATCCGTTACGGCTCCCTCAGACGCTCGGTTCTCTCACTGGTGCCGCAGCCTAGTCGGTTAGTTACCGCCTGGTAACGTGAGATCCGCCGCAGTCAGTGCGTACACGGTCGATCCAAGCGCGGTCGGTGTGCGCAGGCTTACCCACAGCCTGTGGATAAGCCTGGGGAAAACCTCACAGTTGTACCGCCGAGCCATTCGGACGCGACCAGTCACGACCATTCCGCTGCGACCATTTCGCCATGAACACTTCGACACGAGCACCGTGCCGGGACCGCAACGGCGGCCAGCTCAGACAGCGGCGGCCCGGAAACCCTACGCCCGGACCGACCGCGTCTCAAAAAGCCCGTACCCGACCGTGCGCGCCCCCGGCCGAATCACGGCCGGACACGCGCACCGGTCGGTCGGGTCAACGCCAGCGGGCGAGCAGGGCCAGGGCCGCGACCATCGCGCCGAAACCGATCGCGAGGTTCCAATACCCCCAGGCCAGCACGGGGTAGACACCAGTGGACAGGTAGAAGGTCACCAGCCAGGCGATGCCAACGAAGATCAAGGCCACCGCGCTGACCGGCAGCCAGGTCGGACTAGGCCGCTTGGAGATCGCAGACACGCGAGGTGCGATGTCCGCCGGCGGCGTGTAGACCTTTTTCTGTCGAACTCGGGACTTGGGCACTGGGCTCTCCTGGAGGGAACGTCGCTGAACATTACCGCGTCTGCCCGCTATGTGAACACCCGAGCACGGCCAGAATAATGTCCAAGGCAAGCGTAGTCGCCAGCGCACCCATGCGTTAACAGGTGAGGGGCGAGCTGAGGGAGGGTCGTGGAGGAGTACACATCGGGCACCTCATCCTGGGGCAAGGCGCTCCGGAGGGGTGGCCGGGCCCTGCTGCCGTACCGTCGCCGGCCCACCGCATGGTCCGCGCTGGTGCCGGTCGTCGCCCTGCTCACCGGATACCTGCTCACCACGAGCGCGCACACGGCCGCCGGTACCGCCCTGCGTGACGACCGGACCCCCCAGCTGTCCAGCCTGATCGCCGACCGGAACCGGCAGATCGAGCAGCTGGACAAGCAGGAGTCCACCCTGCGCACCGACAACGCCGACAAGGCCAAGGCGGTCGCCGGCTCCGATGCGGACACCAACGCCCTACAGGCGCGCGGCGACTCGGAAATGGCCGGCGCCGGGCTGACAAAGGTGCACGGACCGGCCGTGACCGTCGAGCTCAACGACGCGCCGAAGCGCCCGGACGGCACGCTGCCGAGCGGCGTCCAGCCGGACGACGTCGTGGTGCACCAGCAGGACGTGCAGGCGGTGGTGAACGCCCTGTGGTCGGGCGGCGCCGAGGCCATGACCATCATGAACGTCCGGGTCATCTCCACCAGCGCGGTCCGCTGTGTCGGCAACACCCTGCTGCTCAACGGCCGGGTCTACTCGCCACCGTTCGTCATCACCGCGATCGGCGACCCCAACCGGCTGCAGACGGCACTGGACGCGTCCAGCGGCGTACGCATCTTCAAGGAGGCGGCGACCGCCTTCGGCCTGGACTACAACGTCGGCACGCGACCCGACGTGATCATGCCCGCATATGACGGTTCGACAGATTTGCGGTTCGCCCACGTGACAGGGTGAAACTATGGCGCACACGCCCAAACATCGCGTACCGGACAGCGATGCCACCATCGAGATCGACCCGATGGACGCCATGACGGCGATGTCCGAGGTGGAGGACCCGCCGCTCGGTGGTTCGGGCGTGATACCCAGGCCGCCGTTGCCCGCACAGCCCGGCCCCGCGGAGTTCGGTGACCCCGGGCCTGGCCGGATCGCCCGGACGGTGCGGGCGGTCGCCCGGGCCGGCGGGGAAGTGCTGATCACCTTTGGCCTGGTGGTGCTGCTTTTCGTCGGGTACCAGCTCTACGGTCGGGTCGGGGAGATCAAGGATCATCAGCGCGACCTGGACCGGAACCTGTCCCAGTCCTGGTCCGGACCGGGCAAGCCGGCCGGTGCCGCGCCGGCACCCGTGCCCACGGCTGCCGCCCCGGAGCCGGAGCCGGCAGACGGTGAGGCCATCGGCCGGCTCTACATCCCCAAGCTCGACCTGGACTGGGTGATGGTCGAGGGCGTCTCGCTCGACGACCTCTCGGGCGCGCCGGGCCACTACCCGGGCACCGCGATGCCCGGCCAGGTCGGCAACTTCGCCGCGGCCGGGCACCGGGAGCGCGGGATGTTCTGGGACCTCGACCAGGTGCAGCCGGGCGACTACGTGGTGATGGAGACCCAGACCAGCTGGTACGTCTACAAGATCTTCGAGAACCACATCGTGACCCCGCACTCGGTCGAGGTCATCGCACCGACCCCGAACGAGCCCGGCGTTCCGGCCAAGCAGGCGGACATCACGCTCACCACCTGCAATCCGAAGTGGGACAACTATCAGCGACTGGTAGTGCACGGGACCCTGGTGGAGACCGACCCGCACGACAAGCGCCCGTCGCAGCTGGAGAGTTGACGTGTACGGCTGGATCTGGCACAGGCTGCCGTTCGGGTGGCCCGGCAAGCTCGCGAGCTCGGTGCTGCTCATCGCCGCGGCGGCTGCCTTACTCTGGTACGTGGCCTTCCCCGCGGTCGATCCCTACCTGCCGTACAACGACGGACAGGTGACCAACGGGCACAGCACCACGAACCGGGACGATGTGGCCCCGGTCACGCCCTCTCCCCCAAGGTGACTCGCATGCGCATCCTCGTCGTGGACAACTACGACTCGTTCGTCTACAACCTCGTCCAGTACCTGGGACAGCTGGGCGTCGACTGCGAGGTACGGCGCAACGACGAGATCGACCTGACTGAGGTGGGCCGGCTCGACCCGGACGGCGTACTCCTGTCGCCGGGGCCCGGCACCCCGCAGCGCGCGGGCATCTGCGTGCCGCTGGTGGCCGAGTTCGCCGGCCGGGTGCCCATGCTCGGGGTCTGCCTCGGCCACCAGGCGTTCGGGGCGGCCTACGGCGCCACCGTCGAGCGGGCGCCGGAGCTGCTGCACGGCAAGACCTCCGAGGTGCACCACCGGGGCAGCGGCGTACTGGCCGGCCTGCCCAACCCGTTCACGGCGACCCGGTACCACTCGCTGGCCGTGCTGGAGTCCACGCTGCCGGATGAGATCGAGGTCACCGGGCGCACCGAGTCGGGCGTGGTGATGGCGATGCGGCACCGCACGCTGCCGATCGAGGGTGTCCAGTTCCATCCTGAGTCGGTGCTGACCCAGGGCGGCCACCTGCTGCTCGCCAACTGGCTGGCGACCTGCGGGTACCGGGAGGCGCTGGACCGGGCCCCGGAGCTGGTCGAGCAGGTCGAACAGCGGCGGCTGGCGGCATTCGCCGCCTGAGGCGGCACGGCCAGCGGCACCGGGGCCGGCGGCCAGGCCCTGCCACTCAATAGGCCGCCCGGCTCCGGCCGCCAGGCCGCTGGGCCCGGCTCAGGGCGGGCTACGTCGAGGGCGCCACCGACGGTGACGGCGGCGGCGAGCTGGGCGGCGAGGTCGGCGTCGGCGAGTCCGTCTCGGCCAACTTGCCGACGAAGATCGTGATCGAGTCGTCCAGGTTCACGGTCGTGTCCGGCGAGGGAGACTGGCTGGTCACCATCCCGACGTCGTTCGGGTCCGAGGTGAACTGCGACGACACGTGCACGTTGTCGAAGCCCAGGTCGTCGAGCTTCTGCTGGGCCTGGTCACTGGACAGGCCGGACAGAGACGGCACCTTCTCCTGGTTGCCCATGCCGATGCTCACGGTGACCGTGGTGCCCTCGGCGACCGTCTGGCCCGACTTCGGGTCCTGGTCGACCACCTCGCCCTTGTCGGCCACCAGGCTCTTCACCTGGACGAACTTGGCCTTGAGCTGGACCGTGTTGAGCAATGCCGTGGCCGAGTCCTGATTGCCCCCGGACAGCGACGGGACCGTGACCTTCTTCGGGCCGGCGCACACCTGGTAGTTGATCGTGGTGTTCTGCACGACCTGCCGGCGCGGTGGTTGCGTCTGTTCGATCACCGTGTCCTTGGTGCAGGTGGCGTCGAAGACCAGCTGCGCGTTGCCCCGCAGCTTGCTCTGGGCGAGCAGGCTCTGCGCCTCGGCCGAGGTCCGGTTGACCAGGTTCGGGACCTCGGACTTCTGAGGACGATTGGCCAGGTAAAGGCCGGTCCCCAGGGCGCCGACCGCGAGTACGCCGAGGATCACCAGGCTCGCGATCAGCCAGTTCGAGGCACGCCGGCGCTGCGGGTTGCCGACCCGGGCCATCGTGCCGGTGTTGCGGTTGCCCACCAGTCGGGGCTGCTGCACGGGCACCGGCATGGTCCGGTCGTCCTCGCGCATCACCGGGGTGGCCAGCACCGGCCGTCCGGCCGCCGCCCGCAGCAGGTCGGCGCGCATCTCTCCGGCACTCTGGTACCGGTTCAGCCGGTTCTTCGCCAGCGCCTTGAGGACCACCGCGTCGACGTCCGGCGGCACATCCCGGTTGGAGTCGCTGGGCGGCAGCGGGTCCTCTCGCACGTGCTGGTAGGCCACCGACACGGGGTTGTCGCCGACGAACGGCGGATGCCCGGTGAGCAGCTCGTACAGCACGCATCCGGTGGCGTACACGTCGGACCGGGCGTCCACCGCCTCACCGCGGGCCTGCTCCGGGGACAGGTACTGGGCCGTACCGATCACCGCGCTGGTCTGCGTCATCGTGGTGGCGCCGCTGGCCAGGGCGCGGGCGATGCCGAAGTCCATCACCTTGACCTGTCCGGTCTGGGTGAGCATGACGTTGCCCGGCTTGATGTCCCGGTGGATGATCGAGTGCCGGTGGCTGAACTCCAACGCCGCGCAGATGTCGGCGGTGATCTCCAGGGCGCGGCGCGGCATCAGCCGCCCCTCGGCGGTCAGCACCTCCTTGAGCGTGCGGCCGTTGACGAACTCCATGACGATGAACGGGATGGTCTCGCCGGTCGGTGCGCGCTCCTCGCCCGTGTCGTAGACAGCGACGATCGCCGGGTGGTTGAGCGAGGCCGCGTTCTGTGCCTCGCGACGGAACCTCTCCTGGAAGGTGCGGTCCCTGGCCAGGTCGGTACGCAGCATCTTGATCGCCACATCGCGGCCCAACCGGAGGTCGCGGCCACGGTGTACCTCGGCCATGCCGCCATAGCCGAGCAAGTCGGCGACCTGGTACCTGCCCCCGAGCAGCCGGCCCGCACTCATCTCGTCATTCGTCCTTTAGTCATCGATGCTCATCGTCCCTTGCCATTCCTACCCGATGGCGTTCACTGGGATTGATCCGGGCCGGGGCTGCAGTCGTCGTTCGATCGGCCCTTCCCGCAGTCCTGGCCACCCTGATCGGTGGGGCCGGTGGTCGGTGTGGGCGCTCCGGTACCCCCGTTGCCGCCGTGGCCACCGTCGTCGTCGCCCTTGCCGGTCGAGACGGTCAGCGTGATGGTGTCGTTGGGCCGAGCCTCACAAGGTGTGACACGTGTCACCTCTCCGGCGTCGCCGCCGGACTCGTTGACCTTGAGCACCCGGAAACCCTGGTCGGTCAGTTGATCCCGCACGTCCTGGTACTGCTGGCCGGTCAGCTCGTCGCAGTTTATGTCTATGGGCTGGTTGTCGTCGGAGCCCTGGGTGGCCGGATCCGTCGGAGTGTCGGTAGGTACCGGAGGCGCCGGCGCCATGCTGGTGGGGGCCACGCTCGGCGAGTTGGCCAGGGGCGTCCCCGGGTTCTTGTCGTCGCCGTTGTGGTTGGCGAGCACGAAGGCGAGCACACCCGCGCCGATCAGCAGGAGAGCGACCAGTGCGATCAGCACGCCGTTGAGCACGGCACGACTGCTCTTCTTCGGCGCCGGAGCCCGGCCGCCCGAACCGGCGGAGGTGGGTGCCACCGGCGGGTAGCCCGGGTCGGCGCGGCGCGGCGCCTGGGTCGGCGGCATGGCGCTTCCCCGGGAGTACCCGGCCGGGCCGGCCTGACCCGGCTGCCCCATCGGCCGGGTACGCGGCCCGGCGCCCGGGTACCCGGGCATGGTGTGGGTGGCCCCGGGCTGGTTGCCCGCCATCCGGGCGCCCATGGGCGGAGCGCCCTGCACCCGGGTGGTCGCGTTCGGGCCACCGGATACCCGGCTGGCCGGCACCGGCCCGCCCGGCGCCCGTACCGTCGGCCCGGTCGGCGAACCCAGCGGGCCCGGAGAGGCCTGCGAGGCGACCGGCGGCACGGAGACCGGCGCTCCGGTCGGCCCCACTCCGGGGCCGCCCCCGGCCAAGCCGGCCGCCGCGCGCCGGGCGACCTGCCCCAGCGCGGCGGCGCTCGGGTACCGGGCCGACGGATCCTTGGCCATCGCCCGCTCGACGATCGAGCGCACGGCCGGCGGGATGTCGGGAGGCAGCGGCGGCGGCTGGGTGCGGACGTGCTTCATCGCGAGTTCGAGCGGGTTGTCGCCCTCGAACGGACGCCGCCCGGCCAGGCACTGATAAGCCACCACGCCGAGCGCGTACACGTCGGACAGCGGCGTGGCCACCGCGCCCGTGGCCTGCTCCGGCGAGATGTACGAGGCGGTGCCCAGCACCGAGCCGACCGCGGTCAGCTGCCCGACCATTTCCGACCGGGCGATCCCGAAGTCGGTGAGCACCAGCGTGCCGTCCGGCCTGACCAGCAGGTTGCCGGGCTTCACGTCGCGGTGCACGATGCCCTTGTCGTGAGCCGCCTGTAGCGCGTCGGCGGCCTGAGCCATCAGGGCCATGGTGCGCCCCGGGGTCAGCCGGCCGACCCGCCCGAGGGTACGCGACAGCGCGTCGCCCTCCACGTACTCCATGACCAGGTAGGCGCCGACCACCGGGTCGGATCCGTAGTCGTAGACGTCGACGACGCCCGGATGGTTGATGGTGGCCATGGTGCGCGCCTCGCCCCGGAACCGCTCGACGAAGTCGGGGTCCTCGAGCAGGGCGGGCAGCAAGATCTTCACCGCCACGGTACGGCCGAGTACGTCGTCGGTACCGCGCCAGACCTCGCCCATGCCGCCACCGGCGATCCGGTCGTCGAGCCGGTACCGCCCACCGAGCATGGTGCCCACGTTCACCATGACGCGGGTTCCGCCGGGCTCATTTGATCCCCTTCTGCGCAATCACGGTCTTCATCAGGTCACCGGCGATCCGGGCGGCCTCTCCGCTACCGCTGTCGCCGGCGTGCTCCAGAAAGACGCAGACGGCCGCGATCGGCTGGTTGTCCTTCATCGCGAAGCCGATGAACCAGCCGTGATCCCCGTCGTCCGTGCTGTTCTGGGCCGTTCCGGTCTTGCCGCCGACCTGGAAGCCCGGGATTTGGGCCTTCTTGCCGGTGCCGCCTGCGACCACACTCTCCATCATCTGCTGAAGGTCGCCGGCCACCTGGGTATTGACCGGAGTCCGCAGCACCTTGGGAGATGCGGTGTACGCCGAACTCAGGTCCGGCGCCTGGGCCTTGTCGATCAAGTATGGACGCATCTGGTGTCCATCGTTCGCGACGGTGGCCGCGATCAGCGCGCCCTCCAGCGGAGTCATCTGGACGTTGAGCTGGCCGATGCTGGACTGGGCGACGAAGTTCGGGTCGTCCTGCCCGTTCGGGTCGGTCATATCCCCGGTGTGGCTGGCCGCCACGCCGAGGCCGGCCTCGTGCCCGTCCCGGCCGAGGCTCAGGCTGTCGTCCTCGAACCCGAACGCCTGTGCCATCGACTTGATCTGCTGGGAACCGAGGTGCACGCCGAGCTGCGCGAACGCGGTGTTGCACGACACGGTCAGCGCCTGGATCAGCGAGATGGTCGCGTTCGGGCAGGTCGAGGCCTCGGCGTTGTGCATGGTGAACGAGCCGCCCGGGATCGGGGTGTACGACGAGCCGGCCGGGATCACCGTCTGCGGCGTGTACTGCCCGCTGGACAGCGCGGCCGCCGAGTCGATCACCTTCATGGTCGAGCCGGGCGAGAACGTCTCCTGGGTGGCCTTGTCCAGCAGCGGCTTGTCCTCGTCGGCGTTGAGCTGGTCGTACGCGTCCTGGGCGGTGTCCGAGTTGTGGCTGGCCAGCGGGTTCGGGTCGTAGCTCGGGGTGGAGGCCAGGCCGAGCACCGCCCCGCTGGACGGGTCGATCACCACGGCCGCGGCGTTCTTCACCCCGCTGCGGTTGTGCAGGATGTCGTTGTAGGCCTCGTCCTGCACCGCCTTGTTGATGGTCAGCAGGATGTTGCCGCCGCTGGTCTTGTTGCCGAAGATCTCCTTGACCCGGTCGGCGAACAGTTCCGGCGCGTTGCCGGACAGGAAGTCGTTCTCCGCCTGCTCGACCCCGGTAGCCAGACCGCTGACCGGCTTGTACCCGACGAACGGCGCGTACTCCGCGCCCAGCGGATAGTTGCGCTGATATTTCAGCTCGTCGTTGGTGGCCACGCTCTGCGCGACGATGGTCTGCCCGCCGGCCAGCGCGATCTCGCCGCGCTTGCGCTGGTACTCGGTGAGCTGGGTGCGCGCGTTGTGCGGGTCGGTCCGGTACGCGTTCGCCTTGTACACCTGCACCCAGTTCAGGTTCAGGAACAGCAGCCCGAACAGGACGAGGACGACGACGCCGACCCGGCGCAGGGGGGCGTTCATGACCTACTCCGCTTCCACACGCTCACCGGATTACCTCCGTCGCCAACCCCGCCAGCCGCTCCGGCTGGCCGGACGGCGAGGCGCCCGAGGTCGCCGGGCGCCGGGAGGCGTCCGAGATGCGCAGCAGCAGGCCGATGAGCAGCCAGTTCGCCATCAGGGAGGACCCACCGGCGGAGAGGAACGGGGTGGTCTGACCGGTCAGCGGGATCAGCTTGGTGACCCCACCGACGATCACGAAGACCTGTAGGCCCAGGGTGAACGCCAGGCCGCCGGCCATGAGCTTGCCGAACGAGTCGCGCACCGCGATGGCCGCGCGCAGCCCCCGTACCGTGATGAGCAGGTAGATCAACAGCAGGCCGGTGAGCCCGAACAGGCCGATCTCCTCCCCGATGCCGGCGAAGATGAAGTCGTTGTTCACGAACGGCACGTTCTCCGGCTGCCCGGCACCCGGGCCGGCGCCGAACAGGCCGCCGGTACCCAACCCGAGTAATGACTGGACCAGCTGATACCCCGTGACGTTGGGATCCGCGAACGGATTGAGCCAGATCTCGACCCGCTCGTGGAAGTTGGCGAACGGACCGCCGATCGTCGCGCCCAGCACGTTGGCCAGGAACGCCCCGCCGATGAACAGCACCAGACCGATGATCAACCAGCTGACCCGCTCGGTGGCGATATAGAGCGTGACCACGAACATGCCGAAGTACAGCAGCGCGGTACCCAGGTCCTTCTCGAAGACCAGGACCATGAGGCTGAGCACCCAGACCACGATCACCGGGCCCATGTCGCGGCCGCGCGGGAAGTCGATGCCCAGGAATCTTCGGCTGGCCAGCGACAGCACCTCGCGCTTGCTCACCAGGTAGTACGCGAAGAAGGACAGCAGCAGCAGCTTCGCGAACTCGCCCGGCTGGATCTGGAAGAAGCCGCCGAACTTGATCCACAGTTTCGCGCCGTTGATGCTCGACAGCGAGGCGGGCAGCACCGCCGGGATCATCATCAGTACGAGGCCGATGAGCCCGAGGGTGTACGCGTACCTGGACAGAATCCGGTGATCACGCACGATGATCAACGCTATGGTCGCGACCACTATCGAAACGAGCGTCCACAGCAGTTGCCGGAAGCCCAGCCCGGCCAGGACCCCGTAGCCGGCGCGCTGGGCCGCGTCGAGGCCGCCCAGGTCCAGCCGCCGTAGGAAGGCCACGCCCAGCCCGTCGAGCAGCGCCACGCACGGCAAGATCGACGGATCGGCGTACGGCGTCAGGTTCCGCACCGCGATGTGGGCCCCGACGAACAGCAGGGTCAACAGCGCGGGAATCACCCAGAACCGGGCGGTGACCCGGCCGACCAGGGCGTACTCGACCGCCGCCGAGTACGCCAGCACGATCACCATCGCGACGAGGATCAGTGCCAGCTCGGTGTTACGTCGGGTTGATACGCGCGGGTCGGCCGGCGCACTGGGGGTGCTCGGCGTTGCGGGCGCAGTCGGCGCAGTCACGATCTGGGTGGTCTCCTGCCGTCAGCAGCCGCTGCTGCTCGGGATGGTGACGGGATCCGGGGAGGGGGACACGGAGCCCTGGATCGTCGTCCGGGTGGTCACCTTCGTGGAGCTGGGGTCCGACACCGGCGCACCGGAGGAGGGGCTGCCGGACGGGGACGGGGACAGGGACTGGGACGAGGACGGGTCCGGGCTACCGGTCGGGCTCGGCGGGGCGCTCGTGGGCGCCACCGGCGATACCGACGGCGACGGGCAGTCGGGCACCACGTTGCCGTTGGCCGGATCGATCAGGTCGTTCAGCTTGCGCTGAGCGTCCTGCTCGTTGTTGGCCGGGATGCCCTGCTTGACCTTGTCCTGGGCCACCCTGGTCAGGTCACCGATCTTGGTGGCACTGGAGTGGTGCACCTTGGACAGGTGTACCCCGGCGATCTGGCCCGGTACGCCCTGGAAGACGGCCACCATCCCGTCCGGCGTGGCGCCGACGTAGTACTGCGCCTGACTCCAGGTCCAGCCGCCCCACAGCAGCCCGCCGAGCACCACCAGCACCACGGCGAGCAACGCCGAGGTGCGCAGCGGGTGCCGCTTCGGCCGCGGCTCCTCCTCGGGGGCCGGCTGCTCTGGAGCGGCCGCCCTGGGCGCCTGCAACGCCGACGCGCGGGAGGCCGGCGTGGACCCCTCCACGCTGGGCACCATGCCCCGGTCCCGGGCGGCGGCGCCGCCGACCAGCGGTCGCTGCTCGACAATGTCGCCGTCTGTGACGTCCGCGATGATCACCGTGACGTTGTCCGGTCCGCCGCCGCGCAGCGCCAGCTGAACCAGCCGCTCGACGCACTGGCCCGGATCGGTGTACTCCCGCATGCTCTGGGCGATCGTCTCGCCACTGACCACGGCGGTCAGTCCGTCGCTGCACAGCAGGTACCGGTCGCCCGGCACCGCCTGCCGGACCGAGTACTCGGGATCGATGTCCCGGCCGTCCAGCGCACGGGTCAGCAGCGACCGCTGTGGGTGACTGCTCGCCTCCTCAGCGCTGATCCGGCCCTCGTCCACCAGCATCTGGACATAGGTGTCGTCCTTGGTGACCTGGACGAACTCGCCGTCACGCAGCAAGTACGCCCGGGAGTCGCCGACGTGCACCATGCCGAACTTGCTGCCGGAGAAGAGCATCGCGGTCAGTGTGGTCCCCATGCCCTCCAGGGCCGGGTTCGCGTCGACCGCGTCGCGTAACTGTTGGTTGGCCGTGTCCACGGCCGATCGAAGGGCGTCGACCAGGGCATCGCCGGGAACGTCTTCATCCAGCGGCGCCATGGCGGCGATGGTGATGTTGCTGGCGACGTCACCGGCGGCCATGCCGCCCATGCCGTCGGCTACGGCAAGCAGCCGCGGCCCGGCGTAGACGGAATCTTGATTACCGTCTCGAATCAGGCCGCGGTCACTGCGGGCCGCGTAACGCAGGGTGAGGGTCATGGTCGCAACTCGAGGGCAGTGCGGCCGATCCGGATCGGCACGCCGAGGGGTACGGGGGTGGGTCCGGTAACCTTCTCACGGTCGAGGTAGGTCCCGTTCGTCGAACCTAGGTCCTCAAGGAGCCACTGTCCCGCCCGGGGTACAAGTCGAGCATGTCGGGCCGAGGCGTAGTCATCCGTGATGACGAGTGTGGAATCCTCGGCTCGACCGATGGTTATCGGCTGCTCACCGAGGGTGATACGCGTTCCAGCGAGCGCGCCGGCGGTGACCACCAACTGGTGCACCGCCCGCCCACGCTTGACCTTTGCCGGCCGCCCCCCGACCGCCGTGACCCCAACCCCCCTGGGTGCCGCGACGAGCCTTGACCGAGAACCCGCGAACAGGTCCCGCCGAACCACTCCGACCACGGTGAATACGAAGATCCACAACAAGATCAGGAAGCCGATCCGGGCAACCGTGAGGACAAGTTCCTGCGGCAAGGTCTAGCCGTCCACGCGGAACGTCAACGTGGTCGTACCGAGCTGGACCATGTCGCCGGGATTCAGCGCGACGGCCGAGACCCGCTGACCGTTGACCATGGTGCCGTTGGTGGAGCCAAGATCGGTCAGCACCACCTGGGCCCCGTCGTAGTCGAGCCGGGCGTGCCGGCGCGAGATCCCGACGTCCGGCAGCCGCAGATTGGCCTGGTCCCCCCGGCCGATCACGGTCGAGCCGATGGACAGCGGGTAGGTCCGGCCGTCGTTGGCGACCAGCCGCACGGTCCGCGCCCCTGGCGGGCCGCTGACCGGCCGCCCCTGCTGCTGGTACGGCTGGTCGTAGGGCGACTGCTCGTACGGCGGGTACTGGGGCGGGGGCGGCTGCTCGTAGGACTGCATCGGCGGCACGTCCCCGCCGGTGTAGACCTCGGCGGTGACCCGGAACATGCCGGTATCCAGCCCGTCGCCCCGTTCGATTTCAACGATCACGTCACCGTAGACCGTCCAGCCCTGCTCGCCAATGAACTCGGCCTGAGACTGGGCCAGCTCCTGGGCGAGCGCCGCCGCGTACGGCGCCAACCGGCTGTGATCATACGGCGACAGATCAATGACGTAGCGGTTCGGGACCAGAGTGCGCCCGCCGGCCAGGATAGCCTTGTGCGCCTCCGCCTCCCGCTGCATGGCGTTAAGGATCTCGACCGGGTGGACGACACCCTTGAAGACCTTCGCAAAGGCCCCTTCTACTAGGCCCTCTAGACGCTTCTCGAAGCGTTGCAGCACACTCACCGGCTCCTCCTCGGGTTCCGAGGTCTGATGGTATCCGGATGCCGCACGCGCGCACGCGCACCGATCGGTTTGAGTCGTGCTACAGTTTGCCCCGCGCTGCCGCGCAGCCCTGAAGGGGGTTCAGATTTTCCCCTTCTTGAGCGCTGAGCACCGGGGGAGTGGCGGAATGGCAGACGCGCACGGTTCAGGTCCGTGTGCCCGAAAGGGCGTGAGGGTTCAACTCCCTCCTTCCCCACCATGTGGCGGCCGGCTCGAGAGAGCCGGCCGTCTCCCGTCCCGGGGTGTCGTCGGGGGCTGCTGACCCGGGCGCCGGTTACTCACCGTGTCGGGATGACGGAGCGTATGCTCCACAAGTTCGCCGTAGTCGACAAGCCAAGGGGTGCTTTCCACAGTGAGCGTCGCGCTGGTGACCGGTTCCGCTGGTCTGATCGGGTCCGAGGCGGTCCGTCATTTCGCCGGTCTCGGCCTGGACGTGGTCGGTATCGACAACGACATGCGGGCCAAATTCTTCGGTGCCGAGGCCTCGACCGCCTGGAATGTGCTGCGGCTCACCAGCGAGCTCGGTGATGCCTACACCCACCACGACGTGGACATCCGGGACCGGGACGGGCTGGCCAAGATCTTCAAGCGGTACGCCGGCGACATCGCCGTCGTCATCCACACCGCCGCGCAGCCCTCGCACGACTGGGCGGTGCGCGACCCGTTCACCGACTTCGACGTGAACGCGGGCGGCACGCTCAACGTGCTGCAGAACGTCCGCGAGCACTGCATCGAGGCGCCGCTGATCCACTGCTCCACCAACAAGGTGTACGGCGACCGCCCGAACTACCTGCCCTACGTGGAGCTGGACACCCGCTGGGAGCTCGAGCCGGGGCACACCTACGAGCAGGGCATCCGCGAGGACATGTCGATCGACGCGTGCCTGCACTCCGTGTTCGGCGCGTCCAAGGTCGCCGCCGACGTCATGGTTCAGGAGTACGGCCGCTACTTCGGCATGAAGACCGCCTGCTTCCGGGGCGGCACGCTGACCGGCCCGGCCCACTCCGCCACCGAGCTGCACGGCTTCCTCGGGTACGTGATGCGGTGCAACATGGAGCGCCGGACGTACAAGATCTTCGGGTACAAGGGCAAGATGGTGCGCGACGCCATCCACAGCCACGACGTGATCTCCGCCTTCGAGGCGTTCTTCCGCAACCCGCGCAGCGCCGCCGTGTACAACCTGGGCGGCGGGCGGCACTCGAACACCTCGCACCTGGAGGCGTTCGCGATCGCCGAGCGCATCACCGGCAAGGAAATGATCACCGAGTACCACGAGGCCAACCGGGTCGGTGACCACCAGTGGTGGATCGGCTCCAACGCCGCCTTCCAGCGGGACTACCCGGACTGGAAGCAGGTCTACGACGTACCGATGATCCTGACCGAGATCTACGAGGCCAACGCCGACAAGTGGGTCCCGGCGCAGTGAAGCAGAGCGTGCTCGGCGTCCTCGTGGACGCGACGACGTACGACGAGGCGGCCGACGCGGTGCTGGCCGCGGCCCGGGAGGGCCGACCGTTCGCCCTGACGGCGCTGGCCGTGCACGGCGTGATGACGGGCGTGCAGGACAAGGACCACAACGCGCGGCTCAACGGCTTCGACATGGTCACGCCGGACGGGCAGCCGGTGCGCTGGGCGCTGAACTCGCTGTACGGCGCGGGCCTTACCGACCGCGTCTACGGGCCGCTGCTGACCCTGCGGGTGCTGGAGCGGGCCGCCAACGAGGGACTGCCGGTCTACCTCTACGGCTCCACGGACGAGACGCTCGACCGGCTGGTGCCGAAGCTGTACGAGATGTTTCCGGCACTGAAGGTCGCCGGTCGCGAACCGTCCAAGTTCCGCACGGCCCAGCCGGGCGAGGACAAGGAGATCGCCGACCGGATCATCCAGTCGGGCGCACGGATCGTGCTGGTCGGGCTCGGTTGCCCGCGCCAGGAGGTCTTCGCGTACGCGATGCGCCCGCTGCTGCCGATGGCGCAGCTCGCGGTCGGCGCCGCCTTCGACTACCACGCCGGGGGCCTGCGCAAGCCGCCGCCGTGGATGCAGAAGCGGGGCCTCGAGTGGCTGTGGCGGCTGGGCCTGGAGCCCGGCCGGCTGTGGAAGCGATACCTGATCCTCAACCCGGCGTACCTGGCCCGGCTGTTCGCGCAGAAGCTTCACCTGTGGAAGGCGACGCCGCCGCCGGCCTCGACCGAGCGGCTGTCCACCTTCCCGGTCTGACCGCCCCGGTCACCTTCCTTACCAGTCTTACTTCGACCGGTTGGCCGGCCTGCTCATCCCAGGCCGGCCAACCGGTCTTTGGTCTGTTCGTCGCACAGCGCCCCGGCTACGCCCGCGGCGTACGCCTCGGCGGGGCTCAGACCCAGCCGCTCGGCGAGCTCGTACTCGCGCCCGAGGTCCGTGCCGAACATCGCCGGGTCATCGGTGTTGATGGTGCACAACGCGCCGGCTTCGTGCAGCGCCGGCAGCGGGTGCTCCTCGATCGCGCGGACCACCCCGGTGCGCAGGTTGGACGTCGGGCAGACGTCCAGCACTATGCCGCGCTCGACAATCTCCTTCAGCAGGTCCGCGTCCTCCACCGCCCGGATGCCGTGCCGCAGCCGGGCCGGGTTCAACGTGAGCATCTCCCGGATCGAGTCCGGGCCGGCCGCCTCGCCGGCGTGCGGCACCGGGGCCAGGCCGCCGTCCCGGGCGATCTCGAACGCCCGGCGGTACGGCTCGGCCGGCCTCGTCTCCAGTCCACCGAGTCCGAAGCCGACCACCCCACGGTCGGCGTACCGGACGCTGACCCGGGCGGCCTGTTCCGCGAGCTCCGGGGGGAGCCCCCGGTACAGGTCCGGGGTGAACCGCACCACGACCCCGCTGCGCTCGTACGCCTCGACGGCACCCTCGCAGTACCCGGTGAAGATCTCGTCCCAGTCCAGCCCGCGCTCGACGCGCTCGGCGGGCGAGAAGATCCCCTCCAGGTACACCGCGCCGAAGCCGGCGGCCTCGGCGGCGTAATCCACCACCACGCGACGGAAATCGTCGGCCGTGCGCAGGCAGTTGGTGGTCAGGATCCAGACGTCGATGAAGTGCTTGAAGTCGGTGAACTCGTAGAGCTTCTCCAGGCCGGCCACGGAATCGGCCGGCAACGTCTCACCGTTGCGGCGGGCGATCTCCAGCAGTGTGGCGGGCCGGATGGATCCCTCAAGGTGGACATGCAGTTCGATCTTGGGGATGGCCGGAGATTGAGTCACCCGCCCACAATCTCAGATGAGGCGAGCCCGCCGGCAGGCGACCGGACTCAGCGACGCCCGACCGACCCGTCGTTCTGCACGTACAGCAGCTCAAGGATGGAGCGGGTGGCCTCGAACCAGCGGTCGAGCCACGCGGCGCTGGGCATGACGCCCTTGGGCGGCAGCTCCATCAGCAGCCCGCGCAGCAGCGGATGATCGGCCAACGCACCGGACGGCATGTCCATCCAGCCGCTCGGCGGGAACACTGGCTCGGCGAGCTTGTCCAGCTCGTTGAGCGACATCGTCGGCTGGGTCGGCAGCGGGGTGTCCATCACCGAGCCGAGCGATGCGGCCTCGCCGCCACCGGGTAGCTCGGCGGCGCCGGCCACGGTGGCCAGCCCACCGGAACGCCGGGCGGTGCCGCGGTAGTTCAACTGGCCGGCGAAGCGATCCTCGCTGGTGGCCACACCGTTGTCCAAGTTTTCAGGGCCGTTCTGCATCCCTATCGCCTGCCTCTGTCTGCGTTTTTGCACCGCCATGACGCCTCCTGCGGCGAGGTGGCCCGGCAATCGCCGTACCGCCCGGTTCAACGAGGCTGGGTGCCAGCGGCGACGGTCTCAGACGAATACGCGGAGTTCAGAGGGGGTGTGACGTGGGGCGCCCGGCCGGCCCGGGCCGCCCCAGGGCAGAACGTTAGAGGTCGAATTCGCCGTCCTTGGCACCGCCGACAAACGCGTCCCACTCGTCCTGAGTGAAGATCAGTGCCGGCCCGGTCGGGTTCTTCGAGTCGCGCACCGCGATCGCCTCGTCCACGAAGGCAACTTCGACGCAGTTGTCGCAGTTTGGCCCGCTGGCCGAGCTCTTACGCCAAACGGCCCGGCTCAGGTCGACCCGGAGCCCCTTGGTTTCGATCTGCATTACAGCTCCTTTGCCCGTGCGGCGATGTACGCGATCGACTCGTCGGGAGGCATCGCGCTCGCCCGCAGATGATCGAATATGTACTGGTACCGCTGGAGTTCCTCGTCCTTCTCCAGGAAGAGGCCCCCAGCCGCATTCTCGGCGAAGACGACGTCGGGATCGGCCTGTTCGTCGTAACCGAGGATGGTGAATGATCCTTCCATCGCCACGTGAGCGCCGGACGAGAATGGCAACACCTGAACCGTCACGTTTGGCTGAGCGGCAGAGTCCACCACGTGATCGAACTGTTCGCGCATCACCGTGGACCCCCCCACCAAACGGTGGAACATCGTCTCGTCCAACACCACCCAAAGATCGAGCGGATCATCCTGTACCAACAACGACTGACGGGCCATTCGGACATGCACGCGTCGGTCGACGTCGCTGTCACTCATCTCCGGCCGGCCAGTCCTGATCATGACTCGGGCGTAGTTCTGCGTCTGTAGCAAACCGGGGATCACCTGGACCTCGTACGAGTGGATCGACGAGGCTGCCGCCTCCAGACCCACGTACGCACCGGTCAACACGGTCCCGTAAAGGTGCCACCAGCCCTTCTGCCGGGCGTCCCGGGCCACCTGCACGAGGTCCTCGGCGGTCACCCCGTCGATGCCGTAGACCTCCAGCATGTCCCGGACATCCCGGGGAGTCACTCCGGTGTGGCCGGTCTCGATCCGGGAGATCTTGGAGGAGGAGCACTCCAGCCGGTCGGCGACCACTTCGATCGTCAGCCCGGCCGTCTCCCGGAGCCGGCGCAGCTCGAGGCCGAGCCGGCGGCGGCGGACGGTCGGACTAGGTCGGACAGTCACGGTTCACCTCCCGCCGCGGCGGCCTTGAAGCGGCAGCGGCGGAACCAGGCCCTGGAGGCCGCCGAGCCCATGAGGAAAGGGGTGGGTGGGTGGCACACGGACGACTCGGCGAGGAGCAGGCTTCCCCGAACCGGCTCGTCAGAGATCGAACCGCGTTACTGCCACCACCGTAGAAGCGAAAGGCACGCCGTGCAACTTGCATTGATCATTCGATCAGGTGCAGGCTGTCGATATGGCGCGGATGACCGGGCTTACCGGAAAGATCCCGTGGTCGTTCCGGCCCGCGCCACTTCGACGGGGGTTTCTGGCATTTCCCGGTGGCGGGTCCACCGGCACTCTTGGGTACCGGACAGGAGTCTATATGTTGCCCCGTTCCGGCGACGTGCTGCGCGTGACGCGCGCGGCAAGTGTGCAGTTCATCTCGCCCATGCTCTTCCGGGTGATCCGAGTGCACGACTGGGCCACCTACGACGGGTGGTGCTGGCTCGACGGATACGAGCTGGACGGCACCGGCGACGCCGTGGACCGGCGCACCATCTTCGTGCAGATCGAGGGCCTGCAACGGGCGGCGTCCGGCGCCGGGCCGAACAGGTACCGGATGAGTCAGCGCCCCGTACGGGCGCCCGTAACGTAAATTCCTCTCATAATCCGTCCGGCGGTCATACGATCAAAGGCACCTGTGGTTCACCCCTAACGTGACCCGTACCCCGATTTCTCTCGGGAGACGGTGTCCATGCTCAACCCCGATCCATCACGTCTGTTGCCTGTCATCGCCGGCGCCCTGCTCGGTGCCGGAGCATTGACCGGCACGGCAGGCGCCGATGGCGCCGGTACGCGGCTGGTGCCGCCCCCGGTCGCCATAGCGGCGGCATCCACCCCAGTACCCGCGGCCCACCCGGCCGTGGCTTCGCGGCAATCGCCGCCACCGGCGCCGGCGCGACTTCTCGCCACCGAGCCGCCGTGGTTCCCGCTGCCGCCGCCGATCCCGATGCCCACCACGCCGCGGGCGTCCCCCTCGCCGGCCACGCCCGCGCGGCCGAAACCACCGGCCGCTCCGGCTGTCGCGGCATCGCCCGCTCCCTTGGCCGGACCGCCGGGGGCGGTCGCGCCGGCGGTGCCGGCCGGAGCGGCCGAACCGATGGCGCCCGCCGAACCGCCGGGACCCGCCGCGCCACCGCCCTCCGCCGCACCGGCCGGGCCGGCGATCGTGCCGGCGGGGCCACTCGGGCCCGCCGGGCCGGCGGAACCCGTGGGGCCGCTCGGTCCGGCGGAACCCGTGGGACCTGCGGGGCCGTTCGAACCGGCGGGACCTGGGGCGCAGCCAGGGCCGCTAGGACCGGTGGGGCCGCTCGGCCCGGCTGACTCGGCCGCGCCGGTGGGACCGGCGCCCTCGGCATGGCCCGCGGGGCCGGCCGGGCAGTCGCCGCCGGCATCGCTGGCCAGCGGCGCCCCGGACCGCGCGCAGCCGGGGCGCGGGACGGGTCCGGGCCTACCCGCCGCCTGCCGGGCCGGGACGGCGGCGGCGCCCAGCACCTCCCGCGGCGGGGTGAACACCCGGTTGTGCCGGCCGAGGTAGCACGGGTCGTGGTAGGTCAGCCCGCCGTCCAGCGGCTGTACGGGGGTGAGCTTTCAGCTGCCGACCAGGTCGGCGAGCAACTGGGTGTGGTGGATGACCTGGTACT